>NZ_NEVP01000001.1:0-966856 GCF_002261315.1 Bordetella genomosp. 5 | reverse complement strand
AAAGACAAAACCCCACTGGCGTGAGCCAGTGGGGTTTTGAGCAATAAAAGCCTGACGATGACCTACTTTCACAAACGAATGTTCACTATCATCGGCGCGAAGGCGTTTCACGGTCCTGTTCGGGATGGGAAGGAGTGGGGCCACCTTGCTATGGTCGTCAGGCGTAACCGGTAAGCGGTTGACGCGAGGGTCAAGCACTTGAATCTGGAAGAAGCACCGCGCTCGTGTCGCAGTCGGGCCGGGCGGTATGCGCCGGGCGGGGACTGGTCATCGAGAGCACGTATTGTGTTGTATGGGTTGCGTTGATTGTGTTTGAACGGCACTGGCGCGATGTCGGCCAGCGTCACGTGCGAGGGGCAAGGGTTAGTTGCGCTCTACACGGTTAATTAAGACTTGAGAGTTATAGGATCAAGCCTCACGAGCAATTAGTATCGGTTAGCTTAACGCATTACTGCGCTTCCACACCCGACCTATCAACGTCCTGGTCTTGAACGACTCTTCAGGGGGGTCAAGCCCCCAGGGATACCTTATCTTCAGACGAGTTTCCCGCTTAGATGCCTTCAGCGGTTATCTCTTCCGTACTTAGCTACCCGGCAATGCCATTGGCATGACAACCGGTACACCAGAGGTACGTCCACTCCGGTCCTCTCGTACTAGGAGCAGGCTCCGTCAAGTATCCAACGCCCACGGCAGATAGGGACCAAACTGTCTCACGACGTTTTAAACCCAGCTCACGTACCTCTTTAAATGGCGAACAGCCATACCCTTGGGACCGGCTACAGCCCCAGGATGAGATGAGCCGACATCGAGGTGCCAAACACCGCCGTCGATATGAACTCTTGGGCGGTATCAGCCTGTTATCCCCAGAGTACCTTTTATCCGTTGAGCGATGGCCCTTCCATTCAGAACCACCGGATCACTATGTCCTGCTTTCGCACCTGTTCGACTTGTCAGTCTCACAGTCAAGCACGCTTATGCCATTGCACTATCAGCACGATTTCCGACCGTACCTAGCGTACCTTCGAACTCCTCCGTTACGCTTTGGGAGGAGACCGCCCCAGTCAAACTGCCCACCATGCACTGTCCCCGATCCGGATAACGGACCAAGGTTAGAACCGCAAACAAACCAGGGTGGTATTTCAAGGTTGGCTCCACGAGATCTAGCGACCTCGCTTCAAAGCCTCCCACCTATCCTACACAGACCGGTTCACAGTCCAATGCAAAGCTACAGTAAAGGTTCATGGGGTCTTTCCGTCTAGCCGCGGGTAGATTGCATCATCACAAACACTTCAACTTCGCTGAGTCTCGGGAGGAGACAGTGTGGCCATCGTTACGCCATTCGTGCAGGTCGGAACTTACCCGACAAGGAATTTCGCTACCTTAGGACCGTTATAGTTACGGCCGCCGTTTACCGGGGCTTCGATCAAGAGCTTGCACCCCATCACTTAACCTTCCGGCACCGGGCAGGCGTCACACCCTATACGTCGACTTTCGTCTTTGCAGAGTGCTGTGTTTTTAATAAACAGTCGCAGCCACCGATTCTCTGCGACCCCATCATGCTCAGCGCGCAGGCGCATCACACTACCGGGGTATACCTTCTCCCGAAGTTACGGTATCAATTTGCCGAGTTCCTTCTCCCGAGTTCTCTCAAGCGCCTTGGAATATTCATCCCGTCCACCTGTGTCGGTTTGCGGTACGGTCTCGTATAGCTGAAGCTTAGAGGCTTTTCTTGGAACCACTTCTAATCACTTCGCGAGACATGCTCGCTCGAGCCACACCCTTGATTTACGCGCCCGGATTTGCCTAAGCGCCATCTTCAATGCAGCAACAGGGACATCCAACACCCTGATGATCTTCCGCGATCCGTCCCCCCATCGCACTATACGACGGTGCTGGAATATTAACCAGCTTCCCATCAGCTACGCATCTCTGCCTCGCCTTAGGGGCCGACTCACCCTGCGCCGATGAACGTTGCGCAGGAAACCTTGGACTTACGGCGAGGGGGCTTTTCACCCCCTTTATCGCTACTCATGTCAGCATTCGCACTTCTGATACCTCCAGCAGCCTTCACAAGCCACCTTCGCAGGCTTACAGAACGCTCTCCTACCGCGTATATCTAAAGATATACACCCGCAGCTTCGGTTTATCGCTTAGCCCCGTTACATCTTCCGCGCAGGACGACTCGATCAGTGAGCTATTACGCTTTCTTTAAAGGGTGGCTGCTTCTAAGCCAACCTCCTGACTGTCTATGCCTTCCCACTTCGTTTCCCACTTAGCGATAATTTGGGACCTTAGCTGGCGGTCTGGGTTGTTTCCCTCTTGAGTCCGGACGTTAGCACCCGGTGCTCTGTCTCCCAAGCTGTACTTGCAGGTATTCGGAGTTTGCCATGGTTTGGTAAGTCGCCATGACCCCCTAGCCATAACAGTGCTCTACCCCCTGCAGTAATACTTGAGGCACTACCTAAATAGTTTTCGGAGAGAACCAGCTATTTCCAGATTTGTTTAGCCTTTCACCCCTATCCACAGCTCATCCCCTAGTTTTTCAACACTAGTGGGTTCGGTCCTCCAGCACGTGTTACCGTGCCTTCAACCTGGCCATGGGTAGATCATCTGGTTTCGGGTCTACACCCAGCGACTGAACGCCCTATTCGGACTCGCTTTCGCTACGCCTTCCCTATCCGGTTAAGCTTGCCACTGAATGTAAGTCGCTGACCCATTATACAAAAGGTACGCCGTCACCCCACAAGGAGGCTCCGACTGTTTGTATGCACACGGTTTCAGGATCTATTTCACTCCCCTTCCGGGGTTCTTTTCGCCTTTCCCTCACGGTACTGGTTCACTATCGGTCGATCACGAGTATTTAGCCTTGGAGGATGGTCCCCCCATCTTCAAACAGGATTTCACGTGTCCCGCCCTACTTATCTCACGCTTAGTTCCACTATCAACATTTCGTCTACAGGGCTATCACCTGCTACGGCCAGACTTTCCAGACTGTTCGACTATGCTGTTAGCTAAAACGTGAAGGCTCTTCCGATTTCGCTCGCCACTACTTTCGGAATCTCGGTTGATTTCTTTTCCTCGAGCTACTGAGATGTTTCAGTTCACCCGGTTCGCTTCCACTGACCTATGTATTCAGTCAGGGATACCGCTTGCGCGGTGGGTTTCCCCATTCGGATATCTACGGATCAAAGCTTGTTTGCCAGCTCCCCGTAGCTTTTCGCAGGCTACCACGTCCTTCATCGCCTGTGATCGCCAAGGCATCCACCATGTGCACTTAGTCGCTTGATCCTATAACACTGAAGTCTTATAGGACGCTTGTTGACATTTCGCGTTTGTGCCGTTCTATCAAAGCTTTTCTCAATACACACTTGCGTGCGCATCGAGCTTGAGACTTTGGAACAAAATCATGCAATCACAACCCGTATCCATCTTCATCAGGCTTGCGCCGATTACTTGATGAACACTTTACGTTGTGCTTCTTCCAAATTGTTAAAGAACAAATATAGCTGTCAGGCCTAAACCCAACGATTAACACTGGCTCGCAGCGCTAATCGTTGAACTCTTGCTGTCTAGATTTCTACCAGCGCCAGGCTAAGCCAGGCAATGGTGGAGGTGAACGGGATCGAACCGATGACATCCTGCTTGCAAAGCAGGCGCTCTCCCAGCTGAGCTACACCCCCATACCCCGATCACTCGGAATAACTTGGTGGGTCTGGTTGGATTCGAACCAACGACCCCCGCCTTATCAAGACGGTGCTCTAACCGACTGAGCTACAGACCCCAGACTCTTTCTCTCGGATCTGTACGATCCACAGCAGCTATATTTCAACAACCGATAAGCGTGGACACTTGCTACGAGCACTAAGCTCTTAAAGGAGGTGATCCAGCCGCACCTTCCGATACGGCTACCTTGTTACGACTTCACCCCAGTCATGAATCCTACCGTGGTAATCGCCCTCCTTACGGTTAGGCTAACTACTTCTGGTAAAACCCACTCCCATGGTGTGACGGGCGGTGTGTACAAGACCCGGGAACGTATTCACCGCGACATGCTGATCCGCGATTACTAGCGATTCCGACTTCACGCAGTCGAGTTGCAGACTGCGATCCGGACTACGATCGGGTTTCTGGGATTGGCTCCCCCTCGCGGGTTGGCGACCCTCTGTCCCGACCATTGTATGACGTGTGAAGCCCTACCCATAAGGGCCATGAGGACTTGACGTCATCCCCACCTTCCTCCGGTTTGTCACCGGCAGTCTCATTAGAGTGCCCTTTCGTAGCAACTAATGACAAGGGTTGCGCTCGTTGCGGGACTTAACCCAACATCTCACGACACGAGCTGACGACAGCCATGCAGCACCTGTGTTCCGGTTCTCTTGCGAGCACTCCCAAATCTCTTCGGGATTCCAGACATGTCAAGGGTAGGTAAGGTTTTTCGCGTTGCATCGAATTAATCCACATCATCCACCGCTTGTGCGGGTCCCCGTCAATTCCTTTGAGTTTTAATCTTGCGACCGTACTCCCCAGGCGGTCAACTTCACGCGTTAGCTGCGCTACCAAGGCCCGAAGGCCCCAACAGCTAGTTGACATCGTTTAGGGCGTGGACTACCAGGGTATCTAATCCTGTTTGCTCCCCACGCTTTCGTGCATGAGCGTCAGTGTTATCCCAGGAGGCTGCCTTCGCCATCGGTGTTCCTCCGCATATCTACGCATTTCACTGCTACACGCGGAATTCCACCTCCCTCTGACACACTCTAGCTCGGTAGTTAAAAATGCAGTTCCAAAGTTAAGCTCTGGGATTTCACATCTTTCTTTCCGAACCGCCTGCGCACGCTTTACGCCCAGTAATTCCGATTAACGCTTGCACCCTACGTATTACCGCGGCTGCTGGCACGTAGTTAGCCGGTGCTTATTCTGCAGGTACCGTCAGTTGCACGGGGTATTATCCCGTGCCGTTTCTTTCCTGCCAAAAGTGCTTTACAACCCGAAGGCCTTCATCGCACACGCGGGATGGCTGGATCAGGGTTTCCCCCATTGTCCAAAATTCCCCACTGCTGCCTCCCGTAGGAGTCTGGGCCGTGTCTCAGTCCCAGTGTGGCTGGTCGTCCTCTCAAACCAGCTACGGATCGTCGCCTTGGTGAGCCGTTACCCCACCAACTAGCTAATCCGATATCGGCCGCTCTAATAGTGCGAGGCCCGAAGGTCCCCCGCTTTCCCCCGAAGGGCGTATGCGGTATTAGCTACGCTTTCGCGTAGTTATCCCCCGCTACTAGGCACGTTCCGATACATTACTCACCCGTTCGCCACTCGCCACCAGACCGAAGTCCGTGCTGCCGTTCGACTTGCATGTGTAAAGCATCCCGCCAGCGTTCAATCTGAGCCAGGATCAAACTCTTCAGTTTAATCTCTGTTTTGCGCCGCTATCCTAAGACAGCGACTTCGCTTGCTCTCAAAGGAAGTGAGGTTTAAAAAACCTTACTTCATATTGTGAGCACTTTGATACTTTTGCTTTGTCTGCCAGACCGAAATCTGACCGACTGCGCACTCGCATCAAGTGCCCACACTTATCGGTTGTTTAGTTGTTAAAGAGCGGTACTGCTAAATTCTTGCCTACTTACTGACTCGCTTCGCTGCGTCGCTTTCGCTTCGCGTCGTTTGCTGTGTCAGCAGCAGAGAAACGAGATTATGAAGAAGTTTTTTTCGTTTGTCAACTCAGTTTTGAATTTATTTATTCATCACATCGCTGACTAACAACTGCTTCGCTCGCTTCCGGCTCGCTTCGTCGTTGCCGGCATCGCTTGCCTTCTGCTTCGGCCTTTCTCAGAACATCAGGGTTAACCCTAACGTTTTGACAACTGCCAAGCCCGAAACTATAACACAGTTTTTGCAGATCGTGCAACTCAGTGCGCACAATTTGCAGCTCACCGTGCAACGCTGGAATTCGGTAAGCCCTTTCGGACAACCTCGGAAGCAAGCTTCCTTTCCTGCGCTGAAAGCCCCGTTTCGCGCCTCGCGTCCCACTCAGGTGGCAACCGCTTTGAGGCCGGCGAAACAGCACTTGCCGCTTCGGCTTCGTTGTTCACACTGTTGTGTGAGCAGCGAAGGGGGCGAACTATAGCATGGTTTTTTGGCTTGTCAAAACGAAGTCATGGGAAACCCGTAAAGTTTTGGCCCCCGCCAGGTGGGTCGTACTGCCCTCTCCCGCTGCCGTCGGATGGGCAACTGGGGACAATACCTTTTGCGATCAATGACTTGGCCTGAGAAAGCGGGCCATCCGCCCGGTAAATTTGCCATGATCCTCGTCCGGACAAGCCGATTTAGCTTCGCAAAAATATTTTCGGCACCCCCACCCCTTCCCTCGGGGCCGCCTGGAGCAATGGCGGCAGCTGTCTCTACTCTATATAGAGGAAGCCAAGGGTTTACAGAGAAAGCCGAAGGGCTGCGCGGACGGAAGCTGAAGATCAGCGAGCCGAGGGGTCCGGGTGCAACAGCAGGTTCGGGCGGGCAGCAGGTTTGGGTGAGCAGCAGGCTTGGGTGAGCAGCAGGTCCGAGTGAGCAGCGGGTCCGAGTGAGCAGCGGGTCCGAGTGAGCAGCGGGTTCGGGTGGAGCAGCAGGTCAGGGCGCAGCAGCAGGTCAGTGCGGCCGCAGGCTCAAGTGTGGCCGCGGGTCCGAGTACGACAGCGGGTCAGCGCGTGCCACATCGAAAGTGCAGCATCTATATATAGGGAGGACGCAAGGGCGGCACCGCGCACCACACCGTGCGCCCTATATATAGGCAGGCCCGTGCAGAGAAGAACTGCGCAACCTGTAGACGGAGAGCGCCGGAGCGGAGCCCGGTGCCGCCGTGATCCCGCCGCTTGTCGTGCGCCCCCAGTAAAGCAGCCGCCGGCTCGCCCCGCCCGGCCGCGGCGAGGCCGCTCAGACCCGGAGCTCGGTCGTCTCTTTGATCTGTTGCAGGGCGAAGAAGGATTTCATGTCCACGACGGCGGGGTGCTGCATGAGCGTGTCCATGGCGAAGCGCGAGAAATGCGCCAGGTCGCGCACCTGGATGCGCAGCAGGTAGTCCATGTCGCCGGACATGGCGTAGCACTCCACGACTTCCGGCCACAGCTGCACGTCGCGGGCGAAATCGCTCATGGGCGCGTGGCTGCCGCCCACGTGCTTATTCAGCTTGATGGTGACGTAAGCCAGCAGCCCCAGACCGACGCGCTCCGCATCCACCAACGCCACATAGCGCTTGATGAAGCCCTGCTCTTCCAGACGTCGCACCCGGCGCAGGCAGGGGCTGGGCGACAGCGATACGCGCTCGGCGAGCTCCTGATTGCTGAGCCTGCCGTCGCGCTGCAATTCGGCCAGAATGCGCCGATCTGTCCGGTCAAGGTCGATTTCGAGCATTAGTGTCTCCACTTTCGGTTATTCCGGCAATTATATTGCCGACAACCCGCCGCACAGGGGCATCTTTGCAATCATCTGCCCGGGGTGACTGCCTACAATTTGCGTTCGCTCTGACATTTCGAGCACCACACAACACAACAAGGGAGGCAGCATGAGCAGCCAATTCCAGCCCTGGGACAATCCCATGGGCACCTCGGGTTTCGAATTCATCGAATACACCGCCCCCGATCCCGCCGCGCTGCGCAAGGTTTTCGAACTGCTCGGATTCAAGGCGATCGCCAAGCATCGCCACAAGGACGTGACTCTGTACCGCCAGGGCGGCGTCAACTTTCTGATCAATGCCGAGCCGGACTCGTTCGCGCAACGCTTTGCGCGTCTGCATGGCCCGTCGATCTGTGCAATCGGCTTTCGCGTCGACGACGCCGCTGCCGCCTACAAGCGCGCGCTCGAACTGGGCGCCTGGGGCTTCGACTCGCACAGCGGTCCGATGGAGCTGAACATCCCGGCCATCAAGGGCATCGGCGATTCGTTGATCTATCTGGTGGACCGCTGGCGCGGCAAGACCGGCCACGGTGGCATCGGCGATATCAGCATCTATGACGTGGACTTCGAACCGCTGGATCCCGAACACGCGCAGGAAGACCTGAACCACGTGGGCGCCGGCCTCACGCTGGTGGATCACCTGACCCATAACGTTCACAAGGGCCGCATGGCCGAGTGGGCGGAATTCTACGAGCGCCTGTTCAACTTCCGCGAAGTGCGTTACTTCGACATCGAAGGCAAGGTGACGGGCGTCAAATCCAAGGCCATGACCTCGCCTTGCGGCAACATCCGCATTCCGATCAACGAGGAAGGCACCGAAGAGAAAGGTCAGATTCAGGAGTATCTGGACCTGTACCGCGGCGAAGGCATTCAGCACATCGCCATGGCCACGGACGACATCTACGCCACGATCGAAGCGCTGCGCAAGACCGGCGTGGTCTTCCTGGACACGCCCGAAACCTACTACGAACTGCTCGATCGCCGTCTGCCGCAACACGGCGAGGACGTCGCCCGCCTGCAGAAGAATCGCATTCTGCTCGACGGCGCCCCCGGCGGCGGACTGCTGCTGCAGATCTTCACCGAGAATCAGATCGGCCCGATCTTTTTCGAGATCATCCAGCGCAAGGGTAACGACGGCTTCGGCGAAGGCAACTTCAAGGCGCTGTTCGAGTCGATCGAACTCGATCAGATGCGCCGCGGCGTCGTGAAAACGGTCGAGTGATCGCTACCGGCCCGAAATGAAAATAGCCCGCGGCTCACGCCACGGGCTATTTTTTTTGGACCGGCGATGCCGACCCGAGCGCGCGCGGCCTGCACCGCGCCCGATGCGCGGCGTGCCCCCCTCAGCGCGACAGCCGATCGTGGAACTGCTTGCGGAACTTGGCGACCTTGGGCGCGATGACGAATTGGCAATAGCCCTGGTCGGGATGCAGCGCGAAGTAATCGCGGTGGTAATCCTCGGCCTGCCAGAAATGCGCCGGCGGCAGCAACTTGGTGACGATCGGCGCATCGTAGATCCGGGCCGCGTTGACCTCGTCGATGATGGCCTGCGCCTGATCGCGTTGCGTTTCGTCCTGCCAGAAAATGGCCGATTCGTATTGCGGACCGACGTCGTTGCCCTGGCGGCCCGGCGTGGTGGGATCGTGCGTGGCGAAGAACACGCGCAGCAGGTCGCTGAAACTCAGCTCGGCCGGATCGAACTCGACACGCGCGACTTCGATATGACCGGTGTCTTTGTTGCAGACCTGCTCGTATGTGGGATTGTCGACATGACCACCGGCATAACCGGGCAGCACGCTGACGACGCCACGCAGATCCTTGAATACGGCTTCCACACACCAGAAGCAGCCACCGCCCAGTACTGCGACTTCCGTCGATTGCGACATGATGATTCCTCTCCAGATCAAGGCTTGGCGGGCGACAGCGTGAGAATCCACTCCGCCAGTTGATGCGCCTCATCGGCGCTGACTTGCGATTGCGCCGGCATCGGCACGGCACCCCAGGCACCGCGTCCGCCATGACGAATTTTGTTGGCCAGATAATCCACGGATTCGGCCTGACCGGCATAGCGCTCGGCCACGCTCTTGAGCGGCGGGCCTACCCGCTTGCTCTCGACCTGGTGACAGGCCATACAGGCCTTGCTCTTGGCCAGATCGAGGCCGGTGGTCTGCGCCTGAGCGCTGACCGCGAACACGACGCTCGCGCCCAGCACCCACAAACTACGATTCAAATGCATCGGTAACTGCCCCACGACTGGCGGAGCTGGCGAGATGACCGAACTTGGCCAGCACACCTCGGGTATATCGCGGACTGGGTTGCGTCCAGTCGCGGCGACGAGCCGCCATTTCCTCGTCGCTGATGTTCAGCTGCAGCAGCAGCTGATGGGCATCGATGGTAACCGAATCGCCTTCGCGTATCAGGGCGATCGGACCGCCCACGTAGGCCTCGGGCGCGACGTGCCCGACCACCATGCCCCACGTGCCGCCGGAGAACCTGCCGTCGGTGATGAGCCCGACCGTCTCGCCGAGCCCCTGACCGATCAGCGCCGAGGTGGGCGCCAGCATTTCGCGCATACCGGGCCCGCCCTTGGGACCTTCGTAGCGGATCACCACCACGTCGCCGTGCCGGATCTCCCGGGCCATGATGGCGGCCATCGCCGCATCTTCGGAATCGAAGACACGCGCCGGGCCGGTGATGACCGGATTCTTCAGGCCCGTGATCTTGGCAACGCAGCCTTCGGGCGACAGATTGCCCTTGAGAATGGCCAGATGCCCTTGCGGGTACAGCGCCTTGTCGATGGGGTGAATCACGTCCTGCGCGGCGTCGGGCTGGTCGGGGACATCGGCGAGCACCTCGGCGATGGTCTGGCCGGAGATCGTCAGGCACTCACCGTGCAGCAGGCCTGCATTCAGCAGGAGCTTCATGACTTGCGGGATGCCGCCGGCGCGATGCAGATCCGTGGCGACATAGCGGCCGGAAGGCTTGAGGTCGCAGATCACCGGGACCCTGCGGCGCATGCGCTCGAAATCGTCGATGGTCCAGGGCACCTCGGCCGCATGCGCGATCGCCAGGAAGTGCAGCACCGCATTGGTGGAGCCCCCGGTGGCCATGATCACGGCGACGGCGTTTTCGATGGATTCGCGGGTGATGATGTCGCGTGGCTTGCGGCCCGCGCGTACCGCATCGACCAGGACGCGGGCCGACTCGGCTGCCGACACGACTTTTTCGTCGTCCACGTTGGCCATGGTGCTCGAGTACGGCAGGCTCATGCCCATCGCCTCGAACGCCGAACTCATGGTGTTGGCCGTGTACATGCCCCCGCAGGAACCCGACCCGGGGATCGCGCACTGCTCGATCTGCCTGAACTCGGCTTCGTCCATGCGGCCCATGGTGTACTCGCCCACGGCCTCGAACACGGACACGATGGTCAGGTCCTGCCCCTTGTGCCGGCCGGGTTTGATCGTGCCGCCGTAGACGTAGATTCCTGGCACGTTGCTGCGGGCGAGCGCGATCATGCCGCCGGGCATGTTCTTGTCGCATCCGCCGATGACGACCACGCCATCCATCCACTGCCCCTGCACCGCGGTTTCGATGCAGTCGGCGATGACCTCGCGCGACACGAGCGAATACTTCATGCCCTCGGTGCCCATCGACATGCCGTCCGAGATGGTGGGTGTGCCGAAAACCTGGGGATTGGCCTGCGCGGCGCGCACCGCGTCGATCGCGGCGTCGGCGAGACGCTGCAAACCGCTATTACAGGGCGTGATGGTGGAATGGCCGTTGGCCACGCCGATCATCGGATTGGCGAAATCGGCCTCCCGGTAGCCCAGGCCGTAATACATGGCGCGATTGGGCGCACGGGCGACGCCTTCCGTGATGTGGCGGGAACGTTCGTTGTTCGGCATGGTCTTGTCTCCTGGACCGGCGCTGCGCACGGCGAGTCCGCGCGCAATCGAATCATTCGCCGGTTATTATCGACCATCTTCCTCTGCCGGGCGCAACATGCTTCAGTACCCCCAATTCGACCCCGTCGCCATACAGATCGGACCGCTTGCGATCCACTGGTATGGCCTGATGTATCTGCTGGCGTTCGCGTTGGTGTATGGCCTGGGCCGCTATCGCATCGCGCAGGGCAAGGGCGGCATGATGACCGCGCGCGGCCTCGAAGACCTGATCTTCTATAGCGTGCTGGGCGTGGTGGTGGGCGGCCGTCTGGGCTACGTGCTGTTCTACAAGCCGGGTTACTACCTGAGCAACCCGATCGAGATCTTCTATCTCTGGCAGGGCGGCATGGCGTTTCATGGCGGCCTGATCGGCGTGATCGTCGTGATGCTGCTGTTCGCGCGCAAGCACAAAACCTCGTTTTTCACGGTGGCCGACTTCATTGCGCCGCTGATCCCGCTGGGCCTGGGCGCGGGCCGGCTGGGCAATTTCATCAACGGTGAACTGTGGGGACGCCCCACCGATGTGCCTTGGGCCATGGTGTTCCCGGGATCGGGCGACGGGCTCCCGCGCCATCCTTCGCAGCTGTACGAGCTCGGCCTCGAAGGCCTAGTGCTGTTCGCGATCCTGTGGTGGTTCTCGAGCAAGCCCCGACCCACCGGCCAGGTGAGCGCGCTGTTCCTGATGGGATATGGCGGCTTCCGCTTCCTGGTGGAATTCACGCGCGAGCCGGATAACTTCCTGGGCCTGCTCGCCGGCGGCATGAGCATGGGACAGTGGCTGTCCCTGCCCATGTTCATCGCCGGCGCCGTGCTTTTTGCGATTACTGCAAAGCGATCGTCCCGCTCACCGTCACACTGACCGTGACCTCGCCGGCTTCCAGCGGAACGCCGGCGGCAGCCGCGCTGTCTTTCATCATCATCTGCGCACCCATCTGGCGCGGCATCGACACTTCGCCGCCGCCGCTCAGATCGAGCTTGGCAATGCGATAGCCCGAAAAACCGAAGGCATTGGCCGCGGCCAGCGCGCGTTCGCGGAACGCATTGGCAGCCTGGGTAAGAAGCTTGCGCTCTTCGGCTTCACGCGCTTCGCGCGACAACAGGAACTGGATATTCGCGATCGCGGTCTTGTCGCCGAGTTTGGCTGCCAGATCCGATGCCGCATCGAAATCCTTGGACTCGAGAATCACCTGACCCTGGCCACGCCAGTTGGTGATCTTGCCCTTGCTGCTCGAGTTGGGCCAGACGTTGTAGCCACCCGAACGGACTTCGACACCCTTGGTGTCCTTGGCGCGCTTGACGACTTCGTCGAGCGCGGCGGACAGGCGCTTGCCGGCGGTGGACTGGTCGGCCGCCTCGAGTTCGACCGCGAGGGTGATGCGCACCGTATCCTGCGCCACCTCGGTGGAGGCGCCGGCCTGCAGATTGAGCTCGGGCGAACGGCTGGTCGACGTGGACGTCTGCGCCTCGGCCGGGGCCGGCGCGGCGGTCTGGGCCTGAACGGCGGACACGCAAGCCAGGGCGAGCGCGGCGCCGCAAGCGGCTGCAAGGCGCTTCAGCACGGGAGCGGAGGAATGAGCGGAACGCGAGTAATGGGTCATCGCAACAACCTTTTCTGATAAACCGCCGGACGATGCGCGTGGGCCTGGCCCGGAACGCGGCGGCGGGCAACCGGCACCCACACGCAAGCAGAACGCTATCAGGTCTCGCGCGCACGCGCGCGCAACAGTGAAATGAGGTGTAAGCACGCGTGTGTACGCACGACCCAGGCGACAAAAACGCCGGATTCAGAAAGGGACTGAAAGGGATGTGGGCGGGCGCGGGCACGGCCGCAGGAGGGATGAAGCGGCGTACGTGCTGCGTGGGGACCGCAGACCTGCGTGGAAGCAGGCCTGCGGGAGAAGATGCCCCGCGGGTGCCGTCTAGGCCGGCATCTCGAACCCTGAGGTTCAAGGTGGTCGCGTTCCGTAGAGCCTTGGGTTCGTCTGCGAGAGACAATCACGCCAGCTCTACACTCCCGCAACCAATATGCCATAAGACATAGGTTCAGAGAATGTATGGCCAAGTCACGAGCACCGCAGGGACAACCGGGAAGGCAGGAAAGCCTGGGCCGCCGTAGCGGTAGCGCCAGAGAGCTTCCCTGCCAGGAAGTCTGCGGGTGGTGCCTGAAAACCAGCCTCAGGCAACCTGGGCGCCGCTTGCCGCCTAGCCTGCAAGCCAGGCTGCGCACCGCGCCCTGAACCCGAAGGAAAAACGATCGGTCAGATCAGCTTTTCCTGGCCCGACAACGCATCGTCGAGCATCGTGTTCATTTCCTCAATTCTACGCTTGAAGTCGCCGACCGCCAAACCGCCCAGCGGACCATCCGGCGCCTTCATGGCAAGCAACTCGCCGGCGATCTGCAGCGCAGTCATCACGGCGATGCGTTCGTTGCTGGAAACCTTGCCGGTGCCCTGGATGCGCTGCATGAGTTGGTCGACGTGACGCACGGCGGCCAGCAGGACGGGCTTTTCTTCGGCGGAGCAGGCGAGCGAATAATCACGGCCCAGCAGGCTGATATCGAGACGTTCCATCAGTGCTGCTCCTCGGCGGCGGCGCCCGGCAGGCGGGCGAGCACGGCGTCGATGCGCTCACGCGCCGACGAAGCGGCCAGACGCAGGCGCTGAAGATCGTTGTCACGCGCGAACAGGTTGCCCTGCAGCTCGGCTTCGCGCGCCGAAGCGCGCGCTTCGAGCGCATGCCGGTCGGCGGATTCGCGCGCCAGCTCTTCACGCAGCGCCGCTTCGGCGCGCTGCGCTTCGGCACGCAGCAGATCGGCGGCGGAGTCGTGTTCGCGCGCACGCGACGACAAAGCGAGAAGTTCGGCTTCGCGTTCGGCATAGCGGGCTTGTAGCGCGCGATGCTCGGCTTCGCTCTCATTCAAGCGGATACGCAACGCATCGCGTTCGGCATGAAGCTGCCGGGTGCGCTGCACCATTTGCCCGATACGGGCGGCGAGTTGGTCGAGGTCATGCAACATGGGCGCTATCGTAAACCATCCGGAACGTGTCCGGGCCTCTTCACGCAAGCTGAGAAACACGGCAATATTCGGTAGAACCTGAAAGCGAATTGCCAGATGGCTTTCACCCCCACGGTGAAAGCAGGATGCCCCCGGGCTGCAACGGCCCACTTTCACCATCCTTTCTTAAAGCTTTCATTCTGCTTTCAAAACACCTTCATTCCGCGCCCGGCGTTACATCTGAGGGCAGGATGATCCCCTATACAGGCGAATTTCTAGGGAAAACCCCGAGCTCAGGCGCTGGCTCCAGGGTTTGTTTTGCGCTTGCCCTCAATTAGTATTCGGCCTTCAAAAAAGCCTTTTCCGCTTTCAAAAGAGGCGTTCAGAGCTTTCAAAAACAACAAATGGCACCCTTAAGTGCCTTTTTTGCGCCCGTCGTCCGAGACCAACACACTCGCCCGGGCTTGAGCCTTATCTACATGCTGTAAAACAGGAGCCAACCAATCATGCAGCTACGCAATCGGCAGGACTTCTGGTCGGGGGTGATGTTCATCGCCCTTGGACTGGGATTCGCCTGGCAGGCAAGCAGCTACCAAATGGGTACTGCCGCCCGCATGGGCCCGGGATACTTTCCCTTCTGGCTGGGACTCGTCCTGGCATTGCTGGGCGCGATCGTTCTGATCGGCTCCCTGGCCAAGCGAGCCACTGAAACGCATGTGGATCGTTTCGACTGGCGCATCGTCTTTCTCGTGGTGGGTTCGGTCGTCCTGTACGCCGTAATCCTCAAACCCCTCGGCATCTACATCTCGGTGTTCGTGCTCGTGGTGGTCAGCAGCCTGGCCAGCCATGAGTTCAGCCTCAAAGTGGCCGTTGCCAACGGCATTTTCCTGGTGGTGTTCTCGTACCTGGCCTTCATCAAGGGTCTGGGCCTGATCTTCCCGCTGTGGCCGTCGTTCTTGGGCAATTAAGGAGAGCCACATGGAATTGTTTGACAACCTCATGATGGGCTTCGGCGTGGCATTCACGCCGGAGAACCTCGCATACGCCCTGCTGGGCTGCGTCCTGGGCACCCTGATCGGCGTGCTGCCTGGCATCGGCCCCGTGCCGACCATCGCCATGCTGCTGCCGATCACGTACGTGCTGCCTCCGGTGGCCGGCCTGATCATGCTTGCCGGTATTTACTACGGCGCGCAATACGGCGGTTCCACCACGGCCATTCTGGTGGCGCTACCCGGTGAGACATCCGCGGTGGTGACCGTGCTCGATGGTCACCAGATGGCCCGCAACGGCCGCGCCGGCGCGGCCCTGGCCATCGCGGCTCTGGGTTCGTTCTTCGCAGGTTGCGTGGCCACGCTGCTGCTGGCCTGGGTGGCCCCGGAACTGGCTCAATTGGCGTTCAAGTTCGGCCCCGCCGAATACTTCTCGCTGATGGTGCTGGGTCTGGTGGGTGCCGTGGTGCTGGCCTCGGGCTCGCTGCCCAAGGCAATCGCCATGATCATCCTGGGGCTGCTGCTCGGCATGGTCGGTACCGACGTGAACTCGGGCGTCGCCCGCTTCGACTTCGGCATCCCCGAACTGCAGGACGGCATCGACTTCGCCATCGTGGCCATGGGCGTGTTCGGCTTCGCCGAAATCATGACCAACCTCGAGCAGAAGGAAAACCGCGTCGACATCACCGACAAGATCGGCTCGCTGTATCCCAACAAGCAGGAATTCAAGGAAGCCGCCCCCGCCGTGCTGCGTGGTACGGCCCTGGGTTCGGCCCTGGGCATCCTGCCGGGCGGTGGCGCCGTGCTGTCGTCGTTCGCCTCGTACACCCTCGAGAAGAAGATCTCGAAGAACCCCGAGCGCTTCGGCAAGGGCCACCCGGCCGGCCTGGCGGGTCCGGAATCGGCGAACAACGCCGCAGCCCAGACCTCGTTCATCCCGCTGCTGACCCTGGGTATCCCGGGCAACGCCGTGATGGCGCTGATGGTGGGTGCAATGACCATCCACAACATTCAGCCCGGCCCGCAGGTCATGACCAGCCACCCGGAGCTGTTCTGGGGTCTGATCGCCTCCATGTGGATCGGTAACCTGATGCTGGTGGTGCTGAACCTGCCGCTGATCGGCCTGTGGGTCAAGCTGCTCAAGGTGCCCTACCGCATCCTGTTCCCGGCCATTCTGGTGTTCTGCACGATCGGTGTGTATTCGCTGAACTACAACACCTTCGACGTATTCATGACTGCCGCCTTCGGTGTGGTGGGTTATGTGTGGTCGAAGCTGAAGTGCGAAGGCGCACCGCTGCTGCTGGGTCTGGTTCTGGGTCCCATGATGGAAGAAAACTTCCGTCGCGCCCTGCTGCTGTCGCGTGGCGACTTCGGTACCTTCGTGACGCGTCCGCTGTCGGCATCGCTGCTGGCCGTGGCCCTGTTCCTGATCGTGCTGGTCGCTCTCCCCGCGATCCGCAAGAAGCGCCAGGAAACCTTCGTCGAAGAAGAGTAAGCCTGAAGCCGGCTCGCGCCGGCCTCGCGCCCCTCGAAAACCGGCCCCCTACGCGGGGCCGGTTTTTTATTGCGCCGCCGCGACGCACGACATGGAAAAAGCGCACCTCATGAGCCCGCAAAAACCGGCGCAACGGACTCGCGGCGCGCTATCGATTGCGGTAAGGTAGTCGCCTGTTTCGCACCCCTTACCGGAGTCCTCCGCATGGCAAGCATCGGTACCAAGAGCTACGACAACGTGACGCCCCGCCGCGTCGCTTTCCTGGGCATGGGCGTCATGGGTCTGCCCATGGCGGGCCATCTGGCACGCGCCGGCCACACCGTGACGGTCTACAACCGTTCGGCGGCCAAGGCCCAGGCCTGGGTTGCCGAGTTCGGCGGCCACAGCGCCGCCACGCCGCGCGAAGCCGCGGCCGATGCCGATATCGTGTTCGCCTGCGTGGGCAACGACGATGACCTGCGCAGCGTGGTGCTGGGCGAGGACGGCGCTTTCGCCGGCATGAAGCAAGGCGCCATCTTCGTCGATCACACGACCGCCTCCGCCGACGTGGCCCGCGAGCTTTACGCAAAGGCCCGCGAACTCGGTCTGCAATTCATCGACGCCCCCGTCTCCGGCGGCCAGGCCGGCGCCGTGAACGGCGTGCTCACCGTGATGTGCGGTGGCGAGGCCGAGGTCTTCGACACCATCAAGCCCGTGGCACAGGCATTCGGCCGTGCCGTGACGCTCGTGGGCGCCCCGGGCGCGGGCCAGCTGGCCAAGATGGTCAATCAGATCTGCATCGCCGGCATCGTCCAGGGCCTCTCGGAAGCCGTGGCCTTCGGCCAGCAGGCCGGCCTCGACATGAAACTCGTGCTCGACGTCATCAGCAAGGGCGCGGCACAGAGCTGGCAGATGGAAAACCGCGGCGGCACGATGGTCGACGACAAATTCGACTTCGGTTTTGCCGTCGACTGGATGCGCAAGGACCTGGGCCTGGTGCTGGCCGAGGCCCGAAACAATGGCGCCCGCGTGCCGTTGACCGCGCTCGTCGATCAGTTCTATGGCGACGTGCAGAAGCTGGGCGGCGGCCGCTGGGACACGTCCAGCCTGATCAAGCGCCTGCGCGACTGAGCGCGGGTCTGCCAGAGCGCAAAGCCCGGCCGGGAGCCATCCCGACCGGGCTTTTCACTTCTGCGGGCGGGGCGAAATCAAGCCGCGAGCGCGGCCTCGACCGGCGCAACCAGCTCGTCGATGCGGCCACGCGCGAGCGCCATGCCTTCCGCCGCCGCGAGTTCGCCCATCGCCAGGCCTTCGGCGGCCACGTAGGTCACGTCCGTCATTCCGAGGAAGGCGAACATCTGCGTGAGATACGGCGTCATCGTGTCGCCGGGCGTGCCCTCGGCCTTGCCGCCCCGGGCGATCAGCACGACGACCTGCTTACCCTTGACCAGCCCCTCGGGCACTCCTTCCGGCGTATAACGGAACGTGACGCCAGCGCGCGCCAGGTGGTCGAGATAGCTCTTGAACTGGGCCGGCATATTGAAGTTGTAGACCGGCAGGGCGAACACGACGCGATCGGCGGCCTGCAGCTCGGCGATCAGCGCATCGCTCAGCGCCACGATGTCCTGCTGGGCGGGCGTGCGCGATTCGGCCGGCGAGAACAGGGCACCGACGGTATCGCCATCGAAGTACGGCACCGGGTTGATGGCCAGATCCCGGACGGTGATCGTACCGGTGGGGTCATTCGCCTTGGTGCGCGCGATCAGATGATCGGCCAGGTGGCGGGAATTGGAACGATCGCCAAGGATCGAGCACAGGACGACAAGGGTTTTCATGTGGAATCTCCGTAGTGGCGGCCTCTTGCCGCGCTAACCATGGCCACACTGTAGATCGCTTCATTAGATCCATAAACCCGGTTAAGATGAACTAAAAGTTCTATAGGTAGAACAATAGAGATGCACGATCTCAACGATCTCTTCTACTTTGCCCAGGTGGTGGACCAGGGTGGTTTCAGCGCCGCCGCGCGCGCGCTCGACATTCCGAAGTCGCGCCTCTCGCGCCGCATCTCGCAACTGGAAGAACGCCTGGGCGTGCGGCTGCTGCAACGCACGACCCGGCGGCTGCGCCTCACGACCGCGGGCGAACGCTACCTGCACTATTGCCGCGAGATGGCGGTGTCCGCGCGTGCGGCCGAAGAGGCGATGCGCCAGTTGCAGACCGAACCCGCCGGGCCGGTGCTGGTGAGCTGCCCGGTGTCGATTGCGCAGCAACTGCTCGCGCCGCTGCTGCCCGAGTTCATGGATGCCTGGCCCGCGGTGTCGGTGCAGCTGATGGTCACGAACCGGCGCGTCGATCTCATCAACGAAGGGGTGGATCTCGCGTTGCGCGTGCGCACGCGGCTGGACACCGACGCCGAACTGGTCGTGCGTCAGCTCGGCATCGCGAGCGGCACCCTGGTGGCGAGCCCCGCGTATCTGCAGCGCCACGGCACGCCCGACACGCCGCAGGATCTGAGCTCACATGCCACGCTGAGCTTCGATGATCCGCAGAGCGAAGTGCACTGGGCACTGCGCAACGGCCGGGGCGAATCGATCGACGTGGCGCTGCAGCCGCAACTCTGCTGCAACGACTTCATCGTGCTTACCGAAGCCGCGGTGCGCGGGCGCGGCATCGCGCTGCTGCCGTCGATCGCAACGCAGGCCGAGATTCGCCGCGGCGAACTCGTCACGGTGCTGCCCGATTGGCAGTCGCCGGAAGGCATCGTGCATTGCATCTATCCGTCGCGGCGCGGCATGATCCCGGCGGTGCGCACCTTCGTGGACTTCCTGTTCGAGCGCCTGCCGCCGCGCTATCAGCAGCTGGGCATGAAAACCATCTCGCGTTGATGAAAAAAGGCCAGCTCGATCGAGCTGGCCTTGTGGTGCCGCAGCGTGAGATGCGCTTGCGGCTCAGGTGCCCGCGTTCGCGGCCACCGGCGCCTTATCGCGATTACGCCGCATGAACGCCCAGATCTGCGCGAGGATCAGCAGCGCACTCGCCGCGATGAACCAGGCGCTGATGGGACGCTCGACGAACACGCTCAGGTTGCCGCGCGAGAGCAGCAAGGCCCGGCGAAAGTTTTCTTCGACCATCGGTCCGAGCACGAAGCCGAGCAGGATCGGGGCGACCGAGAAGTCGAGGAACATGAGCAGCGCGCCGATCACGCCGAACGCGAGCACTTCCCAGATCTGGAACAGGCTGTTTTGCGTACTGAACACGCCCACCGCGATGAAGAACAGCGCGGACGGGAACAGGAAGCGGTAAGGCACCTGCAGCAGCTTGACCCACACGCCGATGAGCGGCACGTTGAGCACCATGAGCAGCACGTTGCCGACCCAGAAGCTCGCGATCAAACCCCAGAAGATGTCCGGATGCTCGGTGATGAGCTGCGGACCCGGCTGGATGCCCTGAATCAGCAGCGCGCCGAGGATCAGCGCCATCACCGCATCGCCCGGGATGCCCAGGCTCATCGTCGGGATGAAGTCGACCTGCGTCTTGGAGTGCGACGACGCTTCGGGCGAGGCGACGCCCGCGATCATGCCGGTACCGAACTTCTCGGGCGTCCGCGACACCTTGCGTTCGAGCGCGTAGGCGATGAACGTGGTGATGGTCGGGCCCGTGCCCGGCATGGCGCCGAAGACCGTGCCGACCAGGGTGCCACGCACCATCGGCATGAAGGCCTCCTTCATCTCCTGACGGCTCGGACGCATGTCGCGCACGCGCAGCTTGGCGCCCGTGCTGATGGTGGCCATGCGATTGACGCTCATCAGGAAGTCGGCGACGCCGAACAGGCCCATCGAGATCGCAACGAGTTCGAGTCCATCGGACAAGTCGATCAAGCCGAACGAGAAGCGGATCGTGCCCGTGTTCACGTCGGTACCCACCACGCCGCACATCAGGCCGAACAGCGTCATGGCGACGCCCTTGAGCGGCGAGCCGCGCGACATGGTCGCGCCGGCCAGCAGACCGAGCAGCATGATCGAGAAGATTTCGGTGGGGCCGAACTTGAAGGCGATCTCCACCAGCAGGGGCGAGGCGAAGATCATGACGATGATGCCCACCGATGCGGCGAAGAACGAGCAGATCATCGTGATGCCGAGCGCCGTTCCTCCCCTGCCCTGTTTGGTGAGGGGATAACCATCCAGGCAGGTCACGGCATGCGGCGGATGCGACGGCAGATTCAGCAGAATCGCGCCGATGGCGCCGCCGTATTGCGAACCGTAGAAGATGCCGGCCAGCATCAGGATCGCCGGCACCGGCTGCATCACGTAGGTGAGCGGCAGCAGGATCGAGATGGCGGACAGCGCCCCCATGCCGGGCAGCACGCCGATGAGGTTACCCACCAGCACGCCGAAGAACGACCACATCAGGTTGTGCCACTGAAAGGCAACACCGAAGCCGTACCAGAGGTCTTGCAATGATTGAGCGATCATGATGCATCAACCCCAACGAAAGAGCGGCAGCTGCAGTTGCAGCGCCCACCAGAACACGACGATCGCGATCACGCACATGGACGAGGCCAGCAGCAGGGCCTGCTTGATCGTGTTGGTGCGGTCGCCCAGGGCGGAGATGAAGACGATGGCGAAGGTCGCGGGCAGCAGACCGCCCCACTCGCCCAGCAGCAGAAACGCCAGGATGCCCAGCAGAATGCAGGCGCCGCCGCGCAGATCGGGAAACGCATGACCGTGGCCGCCCTCGACAGGCAGACCCTTTTCGCTGACGGCATCGGCATTGCCGCGCGAACGCGCCGACGCGGCGATCATCAGGCCGACCAATGCCAGCAGTGTGCCGATGGCCGCGGGAAAGAATCCCGGCCCCATGTGCGACAACGTGCCCAGGTGATAGTCGGTACCGGCGTATACGGCCGATGCGCCGATCAACACCATCAGCGCGCCCCCGTAGTAGTCCTTCTTGTAGTTTGAAAGCTCCACACTTGCTCCTCGCGCGCGGATGCGCGGCTCGTAACACGGCACCCTGGAATGCGGATGCCGTCGTCCCGTTGCGGGGACACGCGAGGAGAATACGAAGCGAAGCTGCTAAACAGCTTTCTTTGCGCTGTCGGCCTCCTGAATCCCAGGGTTATCACTGAGCAAGGGGATCCAGAAGACGGCGGCGAGGCCGGTGCCGCCCTGATTGTTGGGCTCGCCGTCACGCAATTCGATGTCGCCATCGTTGCGGCGCGCGAAGGCGCGGGCGATGGCGAGGCCCAGTCCCGAACCCGACGTGCTGCTGCCGCGCTCGGCGTCGATGCGGTCGAAACGCGCAAAGGCGCGGCTGCGCAATACCGGCGCGATGCCGGGGCCGTCATCGGACACGACGAACTCGGCGCGGCCTTCGACGCGCACCACCGACACGGTGATGCGCGCGCCCACGGGCGCGTAATTGATGGCGTTGTGCACGAGGTTGGACATCACCTCGTGCAGCTCCGCCTCGCTGCCCAGGACCGGCACGATGGCATCGCCATCGGTGTCGGGACCGGCATCGTCACCGCGTACATCGACCCAGCCGAGATCCTGCCGCTTTTCATGGGCCAGCGGCAGATACTGCAGCACCACGTTGCGTGCAAGCTCATTGAAATCGAGCTGCTGGCGTGGCGTGGGGTCGGCCTGGCTGGCGTGCGCGAGCGAGAGCAACTGTTCGGTGAGCCGGCGCGTGCGGCCGAGCTGATCGACGATGGCGCGCAGACCCTCCTGAGCGCGCGTGGGATCGCGTTCGCGCAGCGCATATTGCGCCTGGGTCAGCATGATGGCCAGCGGCGTGCGCAACTGATGCGAGGCATCGGCGAGAAACTGCGATTGCTCGTCGATCACGCGGCGATGACGGGCGATGTGGTGGTTGACCGCTTCGACGAGGGGCGCGACCTCGCTCGGTACGCGCGCGGCATCGAGAGGCGTGAGATCGTCGGGCGAGCGCGAGCGGATGTCGTTGCGCAGTCGCACCAGCGGACGCAATGCCCAGTTCACGCCCCACCAGACCAGCAACGCCACGAGGGCGAGCATGCGGGCGTCGCGCAGCACTTCCTGGCGCTGTGCGCTGGCTTCGGCGGCCACCCGCTTGCCGATGCTTTCGGCCACCACCACCAGCACCTGACGATGCGTGCCGCGGTAATAGAGATCGCGCAACACGGCGACGGCCCGCACGGGATCGTTGCGATAGACGGCGTCGTAGAAGATCGGGTTGCCGTTGCCGACCGGCCAGACCGGCGGCCGCGGCATCTCGGGCATGCCGGCCAGCGAGCGGCCCTCCGCGGCCGGCCCGGTCTTGCTGCCTTCAGGCCAGGGCGGATCGATTTCTTCGATGCGGTAGTACTTGCGCAGCCCGGCACGCGACTCGAGCATCACCTGGGCGTAGAGCGGCGTGGCGACCTGCAGCTCGCCATCGGGCAGGAACTCCAGGCTGCTTTCGAGCACGCGGGCGGGCTCGAGCAACGCGGAGTCGTACGCTTCGTTGGTGATGGTGGAGAGCGTGCGGTAGTCGTTCCAGCTGTCGATGACGAGCAGCATGACGACGCCCGGCAACAGCAGCGAAATCAGCAGCGCGCGAATCCCCACCAGCGGCATGCGCCAGCGCTGCGCGAACGCCGTCCGGAGGGTGCCCGGGCCAGCGTCGGCGGCGTCGTCCCCGCTGTCGGGGCTACTCTTCCTTGGCGGGCTCACTGACCGCGCTTTCCAGCATGTAGCCCAGCCCGCGCACCGTCACGATCCGCACGTCGCTGCCCGCGAGCTTCTTGCGCAGGCGGTGCAGAACGACCTCGATCGCATCGGGATTGGCTTCGCTATCGTGCGTAAAGACCTTGCCGAAGAGCTGGGTCTTGTCGACCGGGTAGCCGCTGCGCGTGAGCAATGCGGCCAGCGCCGCGTGTTCACGCGGCGTCAGGAACAGCAGCGAGCCGTCGAGCGTGAACGCGCGGCTCTCGCCGTCGTAGGACAGCGATCCGCACTGCAAGCGGGGATGCTGACGGCCCCGGCTGCGCCGCACCAGGGCGGTCAGGCGTGCCTCGAGTTCTTCGAGCGCGAAGGGCTTGGTCAGGAAATCGTCGGCGCCCAGATTGAGCCCGCGAACGCGATCCTGCAAGGCGCCCTGCGCCGTCAGGAGCAGCACCGGGGTGCGGTCGTCGCGGTTGCGCATCTCGCGCAGCAACACCAGCCCGTGTTTGTCGGGCAGGCGAAGATCCATGACGATCGCGTCGTATTCGTTGCCCGCCATCAGGCCTTCGGCCGTGCGCGCGTCGGGCGCGTGGTCGGGCAGGAACCCGCTTTGCGCGAGCGCACGCATCAACCACGACGCCATGTCGCGTTCGTCTTCAACCAGCAATATGCGCATGACCGTCTGTTTCAGCTGGCTGATTGTCCGTCGAGGTCCGCGGACCATGCACACGCTGGCGCAGGTACCGGGTCTCGTGATGGCGGCGGAAAAGAATGGCCGCCAACTCGTTCAAAGCCTGGGTATAAACCTCGCGCTTGAACTCGATCACGGCATCGAGCGGCACCCAATACTGGCTCCAGCGCCAGGCATCGAACTCCGGATGCTGCGTCGAGCGCAGGCACACATCGCTGTCACGGCCCACGAGCCGCAACAGGAACCAAATCTGTTTTTGTCCTTTATAGTGGCCGCGCCACTCACGCCGGACGAAGTGATCTGGCACGTTGTAACGTAGCCAATCACGTGTACGCCCCAAAATGCGGACATGCTCGGGCTTCAGGCCCACCTCTTCATGGAGTTCGCGATACATGGCTTGCACCGGGCTTTCGCCGTACTTGATGCCGCCCTGCGGGAATTGCCAGGCATGTTCCCGGATTCGCTTCCCCCAAAAGACCTCGTTTTTGCCATTGACGAGAATGATGCCGACATTGGGGCGGTAGCCTTCGCGGTCAAGCATGGGCCACCCCCACCGAATTCAATACAATTACAGTTGATTATACGTATCTGCTGCCACCTTTAAACATGCGCGCATCCAACTACCATCTCAACACCCTCAAAGAAGCCCCCGCCGAGGCGGAAGTCGCCAGTCATCAGTTGATGACCCGGGCGGGCATGATCCGCAAACTCGCGGGCGGGATCTACTCCTACATGCCCCTGGGCCTGAAGGTGATCCGCAAGATCGAGCACATCGTCCGTTCCGAGATGAACGACGCCGGCGCCATCGAATTGCTGATGCCGGTGGTGCAGCCGGCCGAGCTCTGGATGGAGTCGGGCCGCTGGGAGCAGTACGGCGCCGAGCTGCTGCGCATCAAGGATCGCCACCAGCGCGACTTCGTGCTGCAGCCGACCTCCGAAGAGGTGATCACCGACATCGCGCGCAACGAGATCCAGAGCTACCGCCAGCTCCCGATCAACTTCTATCACATCCAGACCAAATTCCGCGACGAGCGCCGTCCGCGCTTCGGCCTGATGCGCGGCCGTGAATTCACCATGAAAGACGCCTACTCGTTCGATCGCGACGAGGCCGGCGCCCAGCGCAGCTACGACATCATGTACGACGCGTACATGCGTATCTTCAACCGCCTGGGCCTGGAATTCCGCGCCGTGGCGGCGGATACCGGTTCGATCGGCGGCACGCGCAGCCATGAATTCCAGGTGATCGCCGACACCGGCGAAGACCTGATCGTCTACAACCCCGAGTCCGACTACGCCGCCAACATCGAGCTGGCCGAAGCGCCCAACCTGCTGCCGCAACGCGCCGCCCCCGGCGAGCCGCTGGCCGACGTGCCCACCCCGGGCGCGGCCAAGTGCGAAGACGTGGCCAAGCTGCTGGGCATGCCGCTGGCCCAGACGGTCAAATCGATCGTGCTGGCCACCGAAGAGGAAGGCAAGCCGGTCCAGGTGTGGCTGCTGCTGCTGCGCGGCGACCACGAACTCAACGAGATCAAGGCGTCCAAGGTGCCCGGTCTGGCGGGTTACCGCTTCGCCACCGAAGCCGAGATCGTCGAGCATTTCGGTTGCAAGCCGGGCTATCTCGGCCCGCTGAACACCGTGCGCCCGGTGCGCCTGGTGGTCGACCGCACCGTTGCCAACATGGCCGACTTCGTCTGCGGCGCCAACCGCGAAGACTTCCACATCCGTGGCGTCAACTGGGGCCGTGACCTGCCCGAGGCCGAATTGGTGACGGATCTGCGCAACGTCGTGGAAGGCGACCCCTCGCCCGACGGCAAGGGCCACCTCGCCATCCAGCGCGGCATCGAAGTGGGTCATGTGTTCTTCCTGGGCACCAAGTACTCCCAGGCGCTCAAGGCCACCTTCCTGGATGAGACCGGCAAGCCGGCGATCATGCAGATGGGCTGCTACGGCATCGGCGTGACCCGCATCGTGGGCGCCGCCATCGAGCAGAACCACGACGCCCGCGGCATCATCTGGCCGCGCGCGATCGCCCCCTTCGAGGTCGTGATCTGCCCGGTGGGCTGGGGCAAAAGCGAAACCGTTCGTAACAAGGCCACCGAGCTCTACGAGTCGCTCAAGGCACGGGGCGTGGACGTCATTCTCGATGACCGCGATGCGCGCCCGGGCGTGATGTTCGCCGAATGGGAATTGATCGGCGTGCCGCTGCGGGTCACCGTGGGCGAACGCGGCCTGAACGATGGCGTGATCGAGGTGCAGGCACGCCGCGAAAGCGAGGCCGCGAAGATTCCTGCAGAAAGCGCGCTGCAAACTGTACTGGACAAGCTCGAAACGCTGTAGACTGCGCCCCCGGGCCACTCTGGCCCGGGTTACTACGCCGTCTTCATCCATCGTGAGTTCTTCGACGCCCGCCGAATCCACCCTGCGCATCCGTGTCTACTACGAAGACACCGACGCCGGCGGGGTGGTTTTCTACGCCAACTACCTGAAGTTCTTCGAACGCGCGCGCACCGAATGGCTGCGCGAGCTCGGCGTGGAGCAATCCAACCTGGCGCGCGACGAGGGGCGGCTGTTCGTCGTGACCAACCTGGACATGGCGTACCGCAAGCCCGCCCGTCTTGATGACTTACTGACAATCACCAGTCGTGTTACACGTTTGGGCGGAGCTTCGATAAACTTCGCGCAGCGCGCCTCGCGAGACGGGGAACTGCTGGCCGAAGGGCAAATCCAAGTGTGTTGCGTCGACTCGGCTCGCATGCGCCCGGCCGAGTTGCCGCCCGCGCTACGTGCAAAACTGGAATTTCTTCAGGGATAACCATGCAAGTCACCAACGACATGTCGTTGCTTTCGCTGATCTCGCACGCTAGCGTGCCGGTACAGCTCATCATGTTGATGCTTCTGGGCATTTCCATCCTGTCCTGGACCTACATCTTTGCGAAGCGCATGGCCATCAAGCGTGCGCATCAGCAGACCCGCCGCTTCGAAGACGATTTCTGGTCGGGTGGCGATCTGGCCATGCTGCAACAGGCGGTCGCCTCGCGCCGCGACGAACAGGGCGCCCTCGCCCGCATCTTCGATGCCGGCATGACCGAATTCCTGAAGGCCCGCCGCGGCGGTGGCGCTGGCGACATGCTGGACGGCCCGCGCCGTGCCATGCGCGCCGCCTACCAGCGCGAGATGGATTCCCTGGAATCGCACCTGAACTTCCTGGCCTCGGCCGGCTCGGTCAGCCCGTACATCGGTCTGCTCGGCACGGTCTGGGGCATCATGCACGCCTTCATCGGCCTGTCGAACATGCAGCAGGCCACGCTGGCTTCCGTCGCGCCCGGCATTGCCGAAGCGCTGATCGCGACCGCCATCGGCCTGTTCGCCGCCATCCCCGCGGTGGTGGCCTACAACCGCTTCACCAACGACATCGACCGTCTGTCGATCCGCTTCGATAGCTTCGTCGACGAATTCCTGAATATTCTGCAACGGCAGGTGCGCTGATGCCCTCGGTACGCTCGGGCGGCCGTTCGAGCCGCCGCATGAAGGCCGACATCAACGTCGTTCCCTATATCGACGTGATGCTGGTTCTGCTCGTGATCTTCATGGTGACCGCGCCACTGATCACCCCGGGTCTGATTCAGCTGCCCTCGGTGGGGCAGGCGTCCGACGTGCCTGCCACGCCGCTCGAGGTGCAGATCGACGAGGCCGGCAAGATCTCGGTGCGCATGCGCGAGCCGGGCGCCACGCCGACCGAGATCGCGTCCACGGCGCTGGTCTCCGAAGTGCAGTCGCGCATCACGGCCGATACGCCGGTGGTGATCGCCGCCGACGGCAAGGTGCCCTACGAACAGGTGGTCAAGGTCATGGACGAACTGCGTTCCAGCGGCATCACCAAGCTGGGCCTGCTGGTCGACCAGGGCGGCGCAGCTCAAAGCCAGGCGAAACCCGCCCAGAAACGTTAATCGGCCGCCGCGCCAGCCTTTGCGACGCTCATGACGCCACCTCTTTTCAAGCACGACGACACCGCCCCTGCCACGCCCGAAAAGCAGGACAACCGCAAGGCCCTCGGCCTCGCGGTGGGGGTGCACGTCCTGCTCCTGATCGCGCTGATTTTCGGCGTGAACTGGCGTTCGGAGAATCCGGGCCCGGTGCAGGTCGAGCTGTGGGCGGACGGCAATTCGCCGGTGTCGCCCCCGCCGCCCAAGGAAGACCCCACGCCCGAGCCCAAGCCGGACCCGACGCCCACGCCTCCGCCCGAGCCGGATCCCGCGCCGCCGCCTCCGCCCCCTCCGCCTCCGCCTCCCCCGCCGCCGCAACAGACGCAGCAGCCCAAGGAGACGCCGGATCCCGAAATCGCGCTCGAAGCCCAACGCAAGAAGCGCGAGGAAGAGGAAAAGGCGCGTGAAGCCGCCGAGGCCGCCAAGGAAAAGCAGCGTCTCGAAGAAGAGCGCAAGGCCGCCGAGCTGAAGGAAAAGCAGCGCATCGAGCAGGAGCGCAAGGCTGCCGAAAAGGCCGCGGCCGAGAAGGCTGCCGCCGAGAAAGCGGCCGCCGAGAAGAAGGCCAAGGAAGAGCAGGCCAAGAAGGACGCTGCCGAAAAGGCCGCCGCCGAACAGAAGGCGAAGGAAGAGGCCGCCAAGAAGGAAGCCGCCGAGAAGAAGGAAGCCGCCGAAAAGGCCGCTGCCGAGAAGGCGGCTGCCGAGAAGAAGGTCAAGGAAGAGGCTGCCAAGAAGGCCGCCGCTGAGAAGGCGGCCGCCGAAAAGGCCGCCGCCGAGAAAAAGGCCAAGGAAGAAGCCGCCAAGAAGGCTGCCGCCGACAAGGCACTGCGCGACGCGTTCCGCAACGATGCCCTGGGCGCCGCCGGCATCCCGGGTGGCACGGCGGATCGCAACCAGGCGGGTGGTGGTCGCGACGACGGCTACGGCGCCAAGGTGCGTGCCTGCGTGCAGCCGGGCGTGGCATATCCGACCCCGCCGCGTGCCGGATCGTCCAATCCGACCGCCCAATACCGGGTACAGTTGAGTAATGATGGATCGGTCAAGGGCGTGACGCTCACGTCCTCATCGGGCAATACCGGCTTCGACCGCGCGGTCGAGACCGGCATCCGCCGATGCAATCCGTTCCCCAAGCCTTCGACGGGCCGCTACGAGCCCATCATCGACGTTGTATACCGTATGTATGATTGACAGGAGATCGCCGACCATGACACCCGCATCCCGACGCACCCTGCCGGGGATCTTGCGATCGTATGGCCTCGCATTGGTGCTGCTTGTCGCCGCCATGCTGGCCTGGCATCCGGCCCACGCACAATTGCGCGTGGACATTTCCGGCACCGGAGCCACTCAGTACCCCGTAGCCATCGCCGACTTCGCCGGCGATGACACGCGAGGCCGCGCGCTGGCCGAAGTGATTCGCGCCGATCTGACCCGCACGGGCCAGTTCCGCCTGATCAACGCCGCCGGCGCCAACCTGAATGTCGATTCGCAGCTCGCCTACGACGACTGGCGTGGCCGTGGCGCTGACTTCATCGCCTATGGCACGATCACCCGCACGGCCGACGGCCGTTACGACGTCCGCTATCGCCTCGGCGATACGGTCAAGAAGGGCCAGCTCGACGGCGTCGCGTTCTCCGGCACCGAACAAGAGCTGCGCCGCGTGGCGCACCAGATCGCCGACCGCATCTACGAAAAGATCACCGGTGTGCGCGGCGTGTTCTCGACCCGCATCGCCTACGTGCTCAAGCAAGGCAGCACGTACGAGCTGCAGGTTGCCGACGCCGACGGTCAGAATCCGCAAGTCGCGCTGCGCTCGCGCGAACCCATCATTTCGCCGTCCTGGTCGCCCGATGGCAGCAAGCTCGCCTACGTGAGCTTCGAGTCGGGCAAGCCGGTGGTGTACTCGCACACGCTCGCCACCAGCGCGCGCGTGCCGGTCGCCAACTTCAAGGGCAACAACAGCGCACCCGCGTGGTCGCCCGACGGCAGCCAGCTCGCCGTGGCCCTGACGCGTGACGGGCTGTCGCAAATTTACATCGTCAATGCGGCAGGTGGCTCAAATATGCGCCGTATTACACGTTCTCCCGGGATTGACACCGAGCCGAACTTTACGCCTGACGGCCGTTCCATTATCTTTACCAGTGACCGCAGTGGCGGGCCGCAAATCTATCAAACCGGCCTGGATGGTGGCGACGCACGCCGCCTCACATTTAACGGTGGTTACAACATTTCACCCCGAATTTCCCCCGATGGATCGACGCTGCTGTACGTTGCAAGACGAGACGGCGCGTTTCGGATCGCCTCGCTGAACCTGTCCTCCGGGACCGAAAACCTGCTGACCGATGGTCGTGACGATCAGTCGCCGAGTTTCGCCCCGAATGGAATGCAGGTCCTCTACGCCACCATCCAAAATGGACGTAGCGTTCTTGCAGGAGTCTCGAGCGATGGCCGCGTGCGGCAGACTCTGTCAGTCCTGAATGGGGAAATACGTGAACCAACGTGGGGCCCATTTACCCGATAACACGTGTGACTCTCTTTAGAAAGGAACTATCATGAAGTCGCGCATTGCCAAAAGCCTGACCATCGCTGCTCTTGCTGCCACGCTGGCCGCTTGCAGCTCCGTCCCTCTCGACGACAAAGCTGGTCAGGGCAGCGGCTCCGGCCAGGGCTCGTCGGCCTCCGGCCAGATCCTGGATCCCTTCAACCCCCAAAGCATCCTGGCGCAACAGCGCTCGGTGTACTTTGACTTCGACAGCTACACGGTGTCGGACCAATACCGCGGCCTGGTCGAAACCCACGCCCGTTACCTGGCTTCGCATCCGCAACAGCGCATCAAGATCGAAGGCAACACCGACGAACGCGGTGGCGCGGAATACAACCTGGCCCTGGGCCAGCGTCGTGCCGATGCTGTCCGTCGCATGATGACGCTGCTCGGCGTAACCGACAATCAGATCGAAACGATCTCCTTCGGCAAAGAAAAGCCCAAGGCGAGCGGCTCGTCTGAAGCTGACTTCGCGGAAAACCGCCGCGCTGATATCTCGTATCAGCGCTAAGTCCTCGCGACTGTAAGTGCCCCACCCTGCGTCGGGACGGTCAACCGGCCGTCCCGACGTTCTGCTTTTCAAGACCTGGAATTTTTATGCGAGATCGAGTCCTGTCCATGCGATCCCTGGTCCTGAGCGCAAGCCTCGCTTGTGCCGGCCTGGCGGCCCCCGCCCATGCCTTCGCCGACGATGAAGCCCGCCGGGCCATCCTCGAACTGCGCCAACAGGTGCAGCAACAGAACGAACAAAACCAGCGTGCGCGCCTGCAACTGGCCGACCAGATCCAATCGCTGCAGCAGGAAATCGCGCAACTGCGCGACCAACTCGAACTCGTCTCGCGCCAGCAGCCCAACTCGGGCGGCGCGCAAGGCCAGCAGCAACACGCGGGCAATCCGCCCGGCGTGAATGCCGCCGACCCGCAGGAACAGGCCGCCTACGACGGCGCCATCGACCTGTTCCGCAAGGCGCAATACAAGGACGCCGCCGAATCGCTCGCCGCGTTCGTCGCGCTCTATCCCAAGAGCCCGCTCGCCCCGACCGCGCAGTTCTATCTGGGTAGCAGCCGCTACGCCATGAAAGACTTCAAGGGCGCGATCGAGCAGCTCAACACCCTGATCCAGAACTCGCCCGACAATCCGCGCGCGCCCGATGCGCTGCTCGTGATCGCCGGCAGCCAGATCGAGATGAACAACCGCGCGGGCGCCAAGACCACGTTGCAACGCATCGTGCGTGACTACCCCACCGCGCCGGCCGCCAACACGGCCAAGAGCCGCCTGCAACTGCTGCAGTAATGCCAGGTCCGCCGGCGCGCGCCGACGAGCCGACGGCGGCCGATCCAACGGCCGCCGCCTATCGCGGCCTCGCCGGCCGGCGCCGGCTGCACGCCCTCGTGCTGCTGGCCGTCGCGCTGGCCTGTCTGGCCGCCGACATTCTTCTCGGGCCGTCCGGCCTCACCCTCTCCGATCTGTTCACCGCCCTGCTATCCCCCGATGCGGCCGACGCCAGCACGCGGGTGATCGTCTGGGACATCCGCCTGCCGCAAGCCGCCATGGCCGCGCTGGTCGGTGCAGCGCTCGGCCTGGCCGGCGCCGAGATGCAGACCATCCTGAACAATCCGCTCGCCAGCCCCTACACGCTCGGCGTGTCGTCGGCGGCCGCGCTGGGCGCCTCGCTCGCCATCGTGCTGCAGACCGGCGTGCCGGGGCTGCCGCTGGACTGGCTGGTGCCGGTCAATGCTTTCCTGTTCGCCGCGCTTTGCGGCCTGCTGCTCGACGCCGTGGCCCGGCGGCGCGGCATTGGTACCGCCGCCATCGTGCTGTTCGGTGTCGCGCTCGTCTTCAGCTTCAATGCCCTGACCTCGCTGATCCAGTTCGTGGCGAGCGCGCAGGCCTTGCAGAATCTGGTGTTCTGGACGCTGGGCAGCATGACGCGCGCCAACTGGGGCACCGTGGCGCTGATGGCCGTGGCGCTGGCGGCGGCCCTGCCGTTCGCCCTGTCGCAGGCCTGGCGACTGACGGCCTTGCGCCTCGGTGAAGAGCGCGCCGCCAGCTTCGGCGTGGACGTGCGCCGCGTGCGGCTCGGCGCCATCGCGCGGGTGAGCGTGCTGTCCGGCCTGGCCGTGGCGTTTGTCGGCACCATCGGCTTCATCGGGCTGGTCGCGCCGCACATCGCGCGACGCCTGTTCGGCGAAGACCACCGATATTTCCTGCCGGGCAGCGCGCTGACCGGCGCGCTGATCCTGTCCGCCGCATCCCTGTTGTCGAAGAACCTGCTCGACGGCGTGATCGTGCCCGTCGGCATCCTGACCGCGCTGGTCGGCGTGCCGTTCTTCATGGCGGTGTTGCTGCGCCGGCAGGCCTCGCTATGAACGCCACGCTGCAGTTGCGCGCGCTTCGGGCCGGCTACGGCCGCGCGCCCGACATCATCGCGGGCCTGGATGCCGGCCCGCTCGCGCCGGGTTCGCTGACCGCGCTGCTCGGCCCGAACGGCAGCGGCAAATCCACGCTGCTGAGGGCCATGGCGGGACTGGTGCCGCCGCGCGGCGGCGCGGTGCTGCTGGGAGATCAGGACCTGACGGTGCTGGACGCGGGCGCGCGCTCACAACGGTTGGTGTATCTGCCGCAGGGCCTGCCGGCCGACGTGCACCTGCGCGTGATCGAGTCGGTGCTGGCCGCCGCCCGCGCGCATCCGCCGGCCGAGGGCCCGCCTGCCCTCACGGCCATCACGGCCTTGCTGGAACGGCTGGGCATCGCGCATCTCGCGCTGCGCTTTCTCGATGAACTGTCGGGCGGACAGAAGCAGTTGGTGGGTCTGGCACAGGCGTTGATCCGCCGGCCGCGCGTGCTGCTGCTCGACGAGCCGCTCTCGGCGCTCGACCCGAACTACCAGTTTCACGTGATGACGCTGCTGCGCCAGGAAACGCGCGAACACGGCCTCATCACCGTGGCGGCGCTGCATGACCTGAACGCGGCCCTGCAGCACGCGGATCATGTGTGGATGATCCGGGCGGGCGCCCTGCATGCGAGCGGCGCGCCCGAGGCGGTGATCACCGCGCCGGGGCTGGCCGACGTGTACGGCATCGCCGCGCGCGTGGAGCGCTGCTCGTCGGGACGGCCGCACGTGCTGGTCGATGGGCTGAGCACCGGGCTGCACTGAGCGGGGGCTCTGCCGACGCGCGGCGGGTGCGAGGCGAGCTGGCGCTGCGGCAGGCTCAGGCGCGTTGCGCCACATCGGCTTGCGACGCGCCGGTCATGCGGGCCAGCTGATCCGGCGTGAGGTTGAACACCGCGTTCGGATGGCCGGCCGCGGCCCACAGGCTGTCGTAACGGAACAGATCGGTGTCGAGCAGCATCACGGGCTTGGTGGCATGGCCGATCGGGCATACGCCGCCGATGGCATAGCCGGTGGCCTCGCGCACGAAGCGCGCATCGGCCTTGCCCAGCGCGCCCACCAGCGCGGCGACCTTGGCCTCGTCGACCCGGTTGATGCCGCTGGCCACGACAAGCACCGGCGCGTTGTCGGAGAGGCGGCGGAAGATGATCGATTTGGCGATCTGCGCCACTTCGCAGCCCAGGCCGGCGGCGGCCTCCGCGGAGGTTTTGCCCGTCTGGGGCAGCATCACCACGGGCCGGTCGTGTCCAAGCTCTTGCAGCAAGCGCGCCACACGGCGGGCCGACTCGGGCAGGGATTCCAGATCGGGCACATCCATCGCAATCGTCTCCTCGGGACCTGTTGACTGCGCAAAGTGTATCGCGGCGCTAGAATCCCAGGCTTGCTGGCAAGACCGACCCATGCGTTCCGAACCTCAACTCGACCTCCAGACCGTCGCGCTCGACGGTTATCCGCTCACCTACACCGAGTCCACGGGCAACGCCCAGGGCGCGCCGATGGTGCTGATCCACGGATCCTTGTGCGACTGCCGCTACTGGAAGCCGCAGCTGGGGCCGCTCGGACGGCAGTTCCGCGTGTTGGCGCCCTCGCTGCGGCACTATTGGCCGGAAGCGTGGGATGGCGAGGGCGCGGACTTCTCGATCGCCCAGCACACGGCCGACGTGAGCGCCCTGATCGAAACGGTGGCCGGCGAGCCCGCCCATCTCGTGGGGCATTCCCGTGGCGGCCGCATCGCCATCGATGTGGCGCTTGCCCGCCCGGACCTGGTGCGCAGCCTGATCCTGGCCGACCCCGGGCTGTCGCTGCCCGGCGAAGATGAGCGGGGCGATTTCCGTCAGCGCGCGCTCGAGCACATACGCGCCGGCGACGCGGACACCGGCCTGGCGCTCTTCATCGATACCGTGACGGGGCCCGACACCTGGCGCCGCATGGTGCCGTGGTTCAAGGACATGGTGCGCGACAACGCAGCGACGCTGCTGGGCCAGGCGGTGGAACCGCCCGCCCCGCTGGACCTCGACGCGCTCGCGGCGCTCGGGCTGCCCACGCTGCTGATCGGCGGCGCGCTGAGCCCGCCGCCCTATCCCGCCTTCATCGAACGCCTGCAGACGCTGATGCCGCAGGCGCAGCGCGTGGCGATCACCGGTTCATCGCATGGCATGAACCTCGGCAACCCCCGCGCCTTCAATCAGGCGATCCTGGATTTTCTGGGCGCCTGACCCGCGGCTGCACTCAATGCGCGGCACCGCCGCGGCGCTGGCGCGCGCGGCGCGCCAGCATGTTGAGGCCCTCGACCAACGCCGAGAACGCCATCGCCGCGTAGATGTAGCCCTTGGGCACGTGCGCGCCGCAGCCCTCGGCCACCAGCACCATGCCGATCATCAGCAGGAAGGCGAGCGCCAACATCACGATGGTGGGGTTGCGCTCGATGAACTTCGCGAGCGGATCGGCCGCCAGCAGCATCACCGCCACGGCCACGACCACGGCGATCACCATGATCGGAATGTGCGGCGTCATGCCGACCGCCGTGATGATGCTGTCGACGGAGAACACCAGGTCCAGCATCAGAATCTGCCCGATCGCGGCGCCGAAGCCGATGGTCTGGCGCGAGCTGTCGTACACGTCGCCACTGGGCGTGGGGTCGACGTGATGATGGATTTCGCGGGTGGCCTTCCAGACCAGGAACAGGCCGCCCGCGATCAGAATGATGTCGCGCCACGAAAAGCCCTGGCCGAACAGCTCGAACACCGGCGTGTTCAGGCGCACGATGAACGCCACGGTGCCCAGCAGTGCGAGGCGCAGGATCAGTGCCGCGCCGATGCCGATGCGGCGGCCACGGCTGCGCTGCTCGGGCGGAAGCTTGTTGGTGAGGATGGAAATGAAGATCAGGTTGTCGATGCCGAGCACGACTTCCATGGCGATCAGGGTGGCCAGAGCGGCCCAGGCGGCGGGGGATTGAGCGAGCGAAAGCAGGTAATCCATCATCTCTTGGAACTCCGTGGGTCCGTACGATGCCCGCATGGGCGGTCTGCGCTGTCGGCCTATGATAGCCGCGCCGCATGACTACGGTTATGCTCGAATCAACCTGAAACGAAGTGTCCGCGCAAGGCGCGGATCGGCTGGAGTACTCGATGGAATCCGTGTGGCAGGAAATCTGGTTTACCGTGCGTGGCGAGTTTGCGGATATCCCCGACGTGGGCGAGGCGACACGCGTGATTCTGCGCTTGCTGGTGGCCACGATTCTGGGCGGCATGATCGGTTATGAACGCGAACGCAGCGGCAAGCCGGCCGGCCTGCGGACCCACATGCTGGTGGCGCTCGGCGCCGCGCTGTTCGTGCTGGTGCCGGTCCAGAATGGCATGGAAGTGGCCGACTTGAGCCGGGTGCTGCAGGGCGTGATCGCCGGCATCGGCTTCCTGGGCGCGGGCGCCATCATCAAGCTCTCGGGCGAACGCGAGATTCACGGGCTGACCACCTCGGCCAGCATCTGGCTCACGGCCGCGGTCGGTGTGGCGGCCGGCATGGGCCGCGAGGCCACTGCGGTGGTGAGCACGCTCATCGCGCTGTTCGTGCTGGCGGTGATCCATCGCTGGGAAAAACACATCGCGGCCAACAACGAAAAAAGCGTGATCGCCGAGGCGCGGCCGCCGCGCCAGTGATCAGGGCGCGACCGACGCCGTCTGCTTCAGGCGCCGCAATACGAAGGTCGAACGGCTGTGCCGCACCCCGGGCAGCTTGTAGAGCCGCTTGCGCAGAAATTGCTCATAGCCCTCGGTGCCGGCGACCGCCACCTTGATCAGGTAGTCGTAGTCGCCGGTCACCAGAAAGGCCTCCACCACTTCGGGCAGCTCGGCGATCTGCGCGCCGAAGCGTTCCAGCGTGTCGTCGTCGTGGTGCTCGAGCGTGACTTCGATCATCACCGTGTCGGGCAGGCCCAGGGCTTTCTGATTGAGCAAGGCCGTGTAGCCCTCGATCACCCCCGCCTCTTCCAGGGCGCGCACCCGGTTCCAGCACGGCGTGGGCGACAGGCCCACCTGTTCCGCCAATTTGATGTTGGTCAGCCGGCCGTCGGCGCGCAGGGCGCGCAGAATCTTGCGGTCGGTATCGTCGAGACGAGCACCCATGGATCACCCGAAAATTATCTTTTCCTGAACACGGAATATACAGCGGAAAATTCTCCGCTTCCGGGGAATTCCCGGACAAATCGGAAGCACATTTCGGGGCACGGTCCGTAAACTGTCCTGATGCGGCCCGTATCCGGTCCGCACTGCCCGGCCCCCTGCCCGCACCACCCCGCGAGCCCGTGGCGCCGGCGTTTCCGGCATTCGACGCGCGTGATCCGCGCGGCTGTTTCATGTCCCACGCTGCATCCCATCCGTCTTCTTCGCCCGGCAGTCGCGCCGGCGCGCCGCTGGTCACCCTGCTGATGCTCGTCTCCGCCCCGGCCCTGTTCGCCTCGAACATGGTGGCCGCACGCTGGGCCCACGATATCGGCCTGCCGCCGGTGTTTCTGGCCTGCGGGCGCTGGCTCACCGCGTTGCTGTTGCTGGCGCCGTTCGTCTGGCCGGCACTGCGGCGTCATGGCCATCTGTTGCGCGAGGCATGGCCCGCGCTGCTGCCGCTGGCCCTGCTGGGCATGGGCGTGGCGGTCGCGCCGCAATACATCGGCGCGCAGTCGACCAGCGCCACCAACATCGCCCTGATCTTCTCGTGCAGCCCGCTGCTGGTGGTGCTGCTCGAAACGCTGCTGTGGCGCCAGCCGCTCGCGCCCTCGCGGGCGGCGGGCCTGTTGCTGGCCCTGGGCGGCGTGCTGGCCGTCCTGACGCGCGGCGACGCCGCCGTGCTGCAAGCGCTGGCCTTCGGCGCCGGCGACCTCTGGGTGCTGTTCGCCGCCACGGGCTGGGCCTGCTACACGGTGCTGCTCAAGCGCGCGCGCGTGCCCGCCATGCCCGACAGCCTGCGGCTGGCCGCGATGATGGCCGGCGGCGTCGTGGCGCTCGCGCCGTTTGCATTGGTGGAGGCGGTCGTGGGCACGGGCGCGGGGGTGCCTTTCGGCGATCCCCGCCTGTATGGCACGCTGCTGTTCCTGGCCCTGGTGCCCAGCCTGGGCGCGTATGTGGTGTACGGCAAACTGGTGCGACGCGCCGGCCCGGCCACCGCCGGTCTGTCGATGTTTCTGGTGCCGGCCTACGCGGCCATGCTGGCCTGGCCCGTGCTGGGCGAGCAATTGCAGGGCTATCACGCGCTCGGCTTCGGTTTGATCCTGGCCGGCGTGAAACTGGCCGCGGGGCGCAAGCGCCCACGCGGCCAGGTCGAGGCAGCCGCGGCTGCCTGAGAGGCGTCAGCTCAGCTCTTGGTGCCGCGCGCCGCCATCACCTGCTCGGCCACCTGACGCGGTGCCTCGGCGTAGTGCTTGAACTCCATCGAGTAGGTCGCCCGGCCCTGCGTGAGCGAGCGCAACGAGGTGGAGTAGCCGAACATTTCGGCCAACGGCACCTCGGCGCGCACGAGCTTGCCGCCGCCCCCCGCGATGTCGTCCATGCCCTGCACGATGCCCCGGCGCGACGACAGATCGCCCATCACGTTGCCGGTGAAGTCTTCGGGCGTTTCGACCTCGACCTTCATCATGGGCTCGAGCAGCACCGGGCTGGCGCGACGCATCCCCTCCTTGAACGCCATCGAGCCCGCCATGCGGAAGGCGTTTTCGTTGGAGTCGACGTCGTGATACGAGCCGAAGGTGAGCGTGGCCTTCACGTCGACCACCGGATAGCCCGCCAGCACGCCGGAGTTGAGCGTTTCCTGGATGCCTTTGTCGACGGCCGGAATGAACTCGCGCGGCACCACGCCGCCCTTGATCGAGTCGACGAACTGATAGCCGGCGCCCGCTTCGTTGGGCTCGAGCGTGAGCACGACGTGACCGTACTGGCCCCGGCCGCCCGACTGCTTGACGAACTTGCCTTCGACGTCGTCGACCTTCTTGCGGATGGTCTCGCGGTAAGCCACCTGCGGTTTGCCGACCGTGGCCTCGACGCCGAACTCGCGCTTCATGCGGTCGACCAGAATCTCGAGGTGGAGCTCGCCCATGCCCGAGATGATGGTCTGGCCGGATTCTTCGTCGGTGCGGACGCGGAACGACGGATCCTCTTGCGCGAGACGATTGAGCGCGGTGCTCATCTTCTCCTGGTCGACCTTGGTCTTGGGCTCGACGGCCTGCGAGATCACGGGCTCGGGGAAGGTCATGCGTTCGAGGATGATGAGCTTCTGCGGATCGGAGAGCGTATCGCCGGTCGTGATGTCCTTGAGGCCCACGGCCGCGGCGATATCGCCCGCGTAGACCTCGCTGATCTCGCGCCGCTCATTGGCGTGCATCTGCAGGATGCGGCCCAGCCGCTCTTTCTTGCCCTTGAGCGGATTGAGCACGGAGTCGCCGGACTTCACCACGCCCGAATACACGCGGAAGAAGACGAGCTGACCCACGAACGGGTCGGTCATGATCTTGAAGGCGAGCGCGGAGAACGGCTCGTTGTCGGCCGGGTGACGCTCGATCTCCTTGTCGTGGTCGTCGTGCCCCTTGATGGCGGGCACGTCGATCGGCGACGGCAGAAAATCGATCACGGCATCGAGCATGGCCTGCACGCCCTTGTTCTTGAAGGCACTGCCGCACAGCATCGGAACGATCTCGTTGGCGACCGTGCGCGCGCGCAGGCCGGCCTTGATCTCGTCTTCGGTGAGTGCCTCGCCCGACAGGTATTTTTCGAGCAGCGTTTCGTTGGCCTCGGCGGCCTTCTCGACCATTTTTTCGCGCCATTGCTCCGCCTGCGGCAGCAGCTCGGCCGGAATGTCGCGGTACTCGAAGCGCGTGCCCTGGCTGGCCTCGTCCCAGATGATGGCTTTCATCTTGATGAGGTCGATCACGCCTTCGAAGTGGTCTTCGGCGCCCACGGGCAGTTGCACCGGCACGGCGTCGCCCTTGAGGCGCTCGACGATCTGGCGCTGCACGCGCAGGAAGTCGGCGCCGATGCGGTCCATCTTGTTGACGAACGCAATGCGCGGCACGCCGTATTTATTGGCCTGGCGCCAGACGGTTTCGGATTGCGGCTGCACGCCGCCGACCGAGTCGTAGACCATGACGGCGCCGTCGAGCACGCGCATCGAGCGTTCGACTTCGATCGTGAAGTCGACGTGGCCCGGGGTGTCGATGATGTTGATGCGGTGTTCGGGATAGTTGCCGGCCATGCCGCGCCAGAACGCCGTGGTCGCGGCCGACGTGATGGTGATGCCGCGTTCCTGCTCCTGCTCCATCCAGTCCATCGTGGCCGCGCCTTCGTGCACCTCACCCAGCTTGTGGGTGATGCCGGTGTAGAAGAGGATGCGTTCGGTGGTGGTCGTCTTGCCCGCATCGATGTGGGCACTGATACCGATGTTGCGATAGAGCTCGATGGGCGTCCTGCGAGTCATGGTGGCCTCTGGGTTGTCGTGGCATTGAGGGAGGTGACGTCGGCTTTTGGCCGCCGCTACCGCCGTTGCGCCTGCTGATCAAGCATAGTACGGAGCCCTGACGGGCGCCATAAAACCTTGGTTTAGACGGTGGTCTTGCAGCGCAGACTCTCCAGATGGGGATGGCCACGAAAAAACAAACCCCCGCGGCGCGTGAGCGCGGCGGGGGCTGCAAGGCGACCTGCGCGCGGCATGACCCGGCGCGGTTCCGGCAGGACCGGGACTTACTTCTTGTCTTCCTTGACGCGGTAGACCAGCACGGCCGTGGTGGCCAGCGACAGCACCTTGGCCGTGACGCTGCCCAGCAGCAGACGCGACAGGCCGCTGCGACCGTGGCTGCCGATGAAGACGAGGTCGCAGCCTGCCTCGGAGGCGGCCTGGACGATGCCATCGGCGACGTTGAAATTGGAGACGGCGCGCGATTCGCAATTCACGCCCGCGGTGGCGGCGCGATCGACGATCTGCTTGAGATATTTGTCGGCCTGCTCGGAAGAGGCCTTCTCGTAGTCTTCGTCGGTGATGGCGTAGGCGGCGGCCATGCCGTCGAAGCCGATCGTGGCGGCGAAGGGTTGGGTGACATACAGCGCCACCACCTCGGCGCCTACGGAGCGCGCGAACGTGATGCCTGCATTGGCGGCCTGCGCGGAGAGCGGGGAACCGTCGGTCGGAATCAGGATCTTCTTGAACATGATGCTGCCAGCTCCTGTCTTGTTGGAAGTTACATGCTACCGGAAAAAGCGGGCCCGGCAACCTGTACCAAGGTAGGTGTGTTGATGGGTATCAACCCTGCTGTTGCGCGGCGACGAACAGGTTGGTGCAACGCGTGCCGGTGCGGCAGTACGCCAGGACGGGACCCGGCAGCGTCTTGAGCAACTCGGCGAAGCGGGCCACGTCGGCGGCGGTCATGGCGCTGCCGATCACGGGTTGATACTCGATCTGCAGGCCGGCGGCCTGCGCGGCGCGCGTGACGTCGGCGGCGGTGGGCTGATCGGGACCGCCTTCGAAATCCGGACGGTTGATGATGACGCTCTTGTAGCCGGCCGCGGCCACATCGGCCATATCGTCAGGACCGAGCTGCGGCGCGACGGCGAAATTTTCGGTGAGGGGTCGGATGGGAGCGGACATGGCTTTTCCTTCGAGCGGGCGCCGGAGTGGCGCGCAACCCTCGAAGTATATTCAGTTCGTGCCGCGTGCCGACACCCCCGTCCCGCCATCGCCGCGCATCAGCTCGGCCAGCATCTCGAACGACTTGGGATTCTCGATCATCGGGACCGAGAACCGCAGCATGGTCGAGGGCGCCTGACTCGGCGAAAACAGCGTGCCCGGCGCGAGCAGCATGCCGCGATCGGCCGCCGCACGCGCGACCGCCTCCGAGTCCCGGCCGCAATCGGCCCACACGAACATGCCGGCCTGCGCCTCGAACGGCACGGTCATGCCGAGATCGGCCAGCGCCCGGCTGCAGCGCCGCCGCGCATCGTCCACCCGCGCCCGCACCCGCTCGACATGACGCCGGTACTGGCCTTCGACCAAGACGCGATGCACCACGCGTTCGCCCAGCTCCGGCGAGGTGAGCCCGGCCAGCATCTTGAGATGCGTGAGTTGCTCGAGGATGTCGGCGTGCGCGGCCACATAACCCACGCGCAGGCTCGCCGCCAGCGTCTTGGAAAATCCGCCCACCAGGATCACGCGGCGCAGCCGGTCTAGTGCCGCGAGTTTCATGGCGCCGCCCGGATGCAGCTCGGCATAGGTGTCGTCTTCGACGACCATGAAATCGTGCCGCTCGGCCAGCCTCAGAATGTCGTAGGCGGCACCGGCCGACAACGTATGGCCGGTGGGGTTGTGGACGGCGGCGTTGATGATGAAGAGCCGCGGCTTGTGTTCGGCAGCCATGCGGTCGAGCAGCGCCAGATCGGGGCCATCGGGGCCGCGCGGCACGCCGATCACGCGCGCGCCGAACGCCGACAGCCGGCCGAAGATCACGAACCAGGCCGGGTCTTCGACCAGCACGGTGTCGCCCGGGCGCACCAGATGACGCGCGATCAGATCCAGGCCGTGCGTCACGCCGTTGACGGTCAGAAGATTGTGTTCGGGATGCGCCGGCACCCCCTCGCCTTGCAGCATTGCGGCCAACTGCTGGCGCAGCGGCGCGTAGCCCTGCGGCCGGCCGTACGACAGCAGATTGCCGCGTGCCGAACGCCCGACCGCGCGGATGGCGCCCGCCACCAGCTCCGGATCCAGCCATTCGGAAGGCAGAAGGCCCGCGCCGCCCGGCGCCCCCGGCGCGCTGTCGCGGAACATGTTGCGCAACAGCCAGATGACGTCGACCCGGGCCGGCGGCGCCATGTCGGCGGCGGCAGGCGCAGGGGCGGCCGTCAGCTGGCCGCCCCGCGCCCTGACGAAAAAGCCTGCGCCGCGGCGGGACTGCACCAGACCGCGCGCCACGAGCCGGTCGTAGGCCTCGACCACGGTGAAGCGGCTGACCTGCGCCTGCTCCGCCATGCGGCGGATCGACGGGAGCCGCGTGCCGGGGCGCAGCCCCTGCTCGTCGATGCGGCGCGCCAGATCGTCGGCGAGTTGCGCGACGAGGGTCTGGTCGGCCTCGCGCACGGGCTGCCAGGCTTGCGGGGACAGGGTTTCGGATGGGCTGAGCATGACAACTGTATTGGTAAACGGACCGGGCCAGTCTTAAAGTGAACCGATGAAGTGTATCGGTACTGTACCGCCAACTGTGCGTAGAGTGACAGGCAGTGTCGAGGCTGGCAAGGGCCGCCCGACTTTCTCCGGTGCTTTCATGCGATCCGCTACCTACGCCTCGTCCACGATCTCCCCCGCCGACCCGCCCCGTTGGGAGGGCTATGCCTATGGCCTTCTCGGGGTGCTCGTCTTTTCGCTCACCCTGCCCATGACGCGCGTGGCCGTCACGGAGATGTCGCCGCTGCTGGTCGGACTGGGCCGGGCGCTGGCCGCCGCCCTCCCCGCCGTCTTGCTGCTGGTGCTCACCCGCAGCCGCGCGCCACGCGGCGCCGAGTGGTCGGGCGTGATATTGGCCGCGGCCGGCATCGTGGTCGGCTGGCCGCTGGCATCGACGCTGGCCATGACCAGCGTCTCGTCCTCGCACGGCGCCGTGTTCAACGGACTGCTGCCGCTGTCGACCGCGGCGTTCGCCGCCTGGCGCAGCGGCGAGCGGCCGTCGCGCGGATTTTGGGTGTGGGCACTGCTCGGCGCGGCGCTGGTGGTGGTGTACGCCCTGCGCCAGGGCGGCGGTGCGTTCCAGCTGGGTGACGGCTGGCTGTTGCTGGCCGTGGTGCTGGGCGGCATGGGCTACGCCGAAGGCGCCCGCGCCGCGCGCACGCTCGGCGGCTGGCGCACGATCTGCTGGGCGCTGGCGGTCAGCGCGCCGGTGCTCGCCGGCCCGGTCTTGTGGATGGCCGCGCACACGCCTGTTCCCGGCGCGGCCACGCTGGGCGCCTTCGCCTACCTGGCGCTGGGCTCGATGTTCCTGGGCTTTTTCGCTTGGTATCGCGGCCTGGCCATCGGCGGCATCGCCCGCGTCGGCCAGGTGCAGCTGCTGCAGCCGTTCCTGACCGTGCTCGCCGCCGCCCTGTTTTTCGGCGAGGCCGTGCCCGCGGAGACCTTCGTGTTCGCGGTGGCGGTCATCGCCGTGATCGCGGGTGGCCGCCGGGCTCTGGTGGCGCGTCGCTGAGGTCATCATGTTCGATTCGATCCCGATGCTTTCGCTCCCGCTGCTGGGCCCGCTTGCCGCCTTCGCGCTGGTGGCCTCGATCACCCCGGGGCCCAACAACGTCATGCTGGCCTCGTCCGGGCTGACCTTCGGCTTTCGCCGCAGCATTCCGCACATGCTCGGCGTGTCGCTGGGCTTCGTCCTGCTCATGGTGGTGGTGGGGCTGGGCCTGGGTGCCCTGTTCACGCGCGCGCCATGGCTCTACACCGCGCTCAAGTACGGCGGCGCGGCCTACCTGCTGTATCTGGCCTGGCGGATCGCGCGCTCGGGCCCGATGGAAGACGGGGCTCAGCGCGGCAAGCCGTTCACGTTCATGCAGGCGGCGCTGTTTCAATGGATCAACCCCAAGGCCTGGGTGATGGCGATCGGCGTGATCGCGACCTACACGCCGCAACAGGGCTTCTTCACGAACCTGATGATCGCGGCCGTGGTGTGCGGGATCGTCAACCTGCCGAGCATCGGGGTGTGGGTCGTCTTCGGCGTGGCGCTGCGCCGCCTGCTGCACCGGCCCGGCGCCGTGCGCGCCTTCAACTGGGTGATGGCGCTGCTGCTGGTCGCGTCGCTGTATCCCGTGGCGCACGAACTGCTCGGCGCGTGAGCGCGCCGGTCCGGGCGGCGGCCAGGCGCCGCGCCGGCGCCAGAGCGATGTCATCCGCGGCGTTCTGCCCCCCAAAAGCGGCATTCCGACCGGCCGGATGACTGGGTTAGCCTTGGGGAACCCAACACACCCCGATCCGGTCTGACGCAGCATGGCATTTTTTAACCGAACCACCCGTCGCCTCGCCGGCGCCGGCCTGATGATCGCCGCCGGCGTGGTGGGCTGCTCCGAGCTCGACGCCTGGCAGCGCAGCGCGATCTTCGCCCCCGAGCATGACCAGCAACGCTGGTGGCGCGAGCCACCGAGCGGCACGGAGGTCTTCGACCTGCCCGTGGCCGACGGCGAAGCGATTCGCGCCTGGTACTGGCAGAGTCCGCTGCCCGACGCGCCCACGGTGCTGTACCTGCACGGCGCACGCTGGAATCTGAACGGCAGCGCCTTCCGCATGGAAGGCTGGACGCGCATGGGCTACTCGGTGCTGGCCATCGACTATCGCGGCTTCGGCGATTCGAGCCCCCGCCTGCCTTCCGAAGAATCGGCGTTTCAGGATTCAGCCGTGGCCCTGCGCGAGCTGGCGCGGCGCCAGCCCGATCCCGCACGGCGGTTCGTCTACGGCCACAGCCTGGGCGGCGCCATCGCCATCGATCTGGCGCACCGCCCCGATCTGCCCGATTTCGCGGGTCTGATCGTGGAATCGAGCTTTACCAGCGTGGCCGCCATGATGGCCACCATGAAGTACGGCGGCATCCCGGGCGCGAGCCTGCTGGTCACGCAGCCGTTCGATTCGCTCGGCAAACTCGCCACGCTGACCACGCCGCTGCTCCTGGTGCATGGCACGGCCGACCGCGTCGTCCCGCACACCATGAGCGACGAGCTCTATGCCGCCGCCGTCATGGTCGAACCGGGCCTGCGCAGGCTGGTGAAGATCGACGGCGTGTCGCATTCGGGCGCGGTGCGCAGCGGCGCGCAGTATGAGGATGCGGTGCGGGGTTTCGTGGAAGACGCCAGCCGCGCGTGGCGCGCGGCCCCGGCGGCCAGCGCCGCGGGCCGGGGCTGAGCGGACTCAGGCCTGCTGCAAGGCCGGGGCGCGGCCCCACCAGCGCGCACGCAGCTTGTCGTACGCGAGGTTGTAGAAGAAGGCGTAGGGCAGATAGAACATCAGAAAGCCCAGGTCCAGCATGAAGGCGGCCCACCAGCCGATGGCGAGCCACCACGCCGCGAGCGGCACCACGATCAGCACCAGCCCCACTTCGAAGCCGCACGCGTGCAGCACCCGCACGGCGAGCGTGCGCGCGAGGCCGAAGCGGCGTTCGATCCGCTCGAAGCCGGCGTTGTAAAGCATGTTCCAGAAGAGCGCGATCAGCGCGATCACGGCGGTGAGCACGCCCATGTCGAAGACCGGCTTGTCCATGGCCCACGCGGCCACGGGCGCACTCAGGCCGATGGCGATCACCTCGAAGAAAAACGCGTGCAGAAAGCGCTCTTTGAGGGATTTGCGGACAGGCGGGCTGGCGGAAGGGATAGACGGTTCGGAGGGGTGAATCATGTACGGCTGACGAGGTGCCGGAACCGACCGGCGGGCGCGACAGCCGCAACGGTAACCGATTCCGCCACCGGCCGCAGCGCACCCATCCTGGAATAGCGCTCGACCGAGATCCCGTTGGCCGCCATCCATTCGCCGAGCGCGGCGTCGCCCAGCACCTGGAATTCCGCCGCACGCTGGGCCGCATGCGCCGTGTGCCGCAGACCCGGCAGCGCGGGATGACACATCAGCAGGTCGCCGTCGGTCGCATTGAAGAGCCACTGGTGCACCAGCGCCGCGTAGCCGCGCGCGCCGGCGCCGAAGTCGTACACGCCCAGAAAATGCCGGTTGGTGCGCCAGCCCTCGGCCTGCGCGGCGGCACGCAGCTCGCGTGCGCCCAGGCGAGCGATGAAGCGCGCCTTCAGGCCCGCCGCGAACGGCAGTCCCGCGAGCAGGCCGGGCGCGGTATTGCGCAGCCAGGGCCGGCGCGCGCCGTAGCGCTGACGCAGCTGCACGAGCAGCGGTTGCAGCACGCCCGGCAACTGGTGCACGTGCTGATGGCCATCGACATGATCCGGCCCGCGCCCGAAGCGATCCTCGAAAGCGTCGAGCTGGCGCGTGATCTGGTCTTCGATCCAGCGTGCGTCGAGACGGCCGCGCCAGGTCTGCACGATCAGCGCGGACAAGGCGGGCATGGGCTCACCGTTCAACGATTCGGTCAGGTTCAGATGCAGGCCGATGTCGGCATCGCGATGCGCCAGCGCGCCCGCGCTGGCGGCGAACGAGCGGCCCTGCGTCAGGCAACTGACGGCGCTCATGCGGCGCTGATCGATCAGCGCAAACAATGCGTCATCGATCGCGGCATCCATGCCAAAATCATCGCCGCAGACGGCGACGCGCCGTCCGTAGAATTCCGTGTCCGACTGGATATCCATCACATCACCATGCGTGTCTTGCTGCGCCAGATTGGTTGGTTCGTGTTCGTGGGCTGTGCCGCCGCCGCCACCCACTGGCTCATCGCCGTGGCTTGCGTCGAAGGCGCGGGCGCCCCGCCCCTGCTCGCCAATTTCATCGGCTGGCTGATCGCGTTCGTGGTGTCGTTCACCGGGCATTACCGTCTCACTTTCCGCCACCAGGCCCGCGGCTGGACCATAGCAGCGCGTCGTTTCTTTCTCATTTCAGCCACGGGCTTCGTCGTCAACGAACTGTCATATGCCTGGCTGCTGCATGCCACCCCGTTGCGCTACGACCTGCTGCTGGCCCTGATCCTGATCGTGCTGGCTTTCCTCACGTTCGTGGCGAGCCGCCTGTGGGCGTTTGCCCACACACCGCCGCGCTGAACGCCGGCCCCGTATCGATGCGCCAGACCTGGCGCCGCTCCTGCACCGCGGCGGGTGCCAGGCCTTGCAGCACCGGATAGGCGGTCTGGTCGGTATCGCGGCCCCAGAGCCAGAATCGCTGGCCCGCCGGCGCGGCGCACAGGCGGCGCGTGAGCGCCGCGGCATCGATCAGCGTGCGCTCGCCGGCCTCGGGCTCGAAGCGCGCCGCGTCGTACAGCTCCTTGCGCCAGTTGTCGCGCCGCACGATCTCGGGGCTCGTCCAGTCTTCGACGACCCAGGGCGGCTGCGTCGCGCCGGTGTAAAAGCCCAGATCGAATGGGAAGCTGTGCAACACCACATGCGTGTCGCCCGGGCTGGCCTGGGCGCGCACCTCGCGCGCCATGTCGGCGAGACTGTCCCGGGGATTGGACGCGGCCACGCCCACCGCGATCGCGCAGATCGCGGCGGCGCCCAGCGCCGAGGCCAGAACGAGGCGCCGCACCCGCGGCACGGCGGATCCGCCCGCGGCCTGTATCACCTCCGTCAGCAGCAGCGCGAGGGGCGCCAGCGCGGGCAGCACATAGCCCACCAGCTTGGACTGCGGAATGGAGAAGAACACCAGCACCACGCCCAGCCACGCGAGGTAGAGCGCGCGCAGGCGCAGGCCGTCGGTCTCGCGCCAGAAGGCACGGCGCAACATGCCGCCCGCCCACAGCGACCACGGCAGCGCCAGGCCGGCCAGCACCGGCAGGTAGAACCACACCGGTTGAACGTTGTTGAAACCCGCTGCGGCAAAGCGCTCGAACTGCTGATAGATGAAAAAGTAGTGAAAGAAGTCGGGGTAGCGCAGCTGCATGACCACGAACCACGGCAACGCCACTGCCAGGAACAGCCCGACCGCGGGCCACCAGAGCAGTGCGCGCAGGCCGCGCACATCGCGCCGCAGCAGCAGCCACAGCGCCAGGATCATGCCCGGCAGCACCAAGCCGATCAGGCCCTTGGCCAATACCGCGAGCGCGGCGAATCCCGCCGCCGCCAACGCGCCCCGCCTCGAATCCGCGCCCTGCGCCGCGCGCAGCACGGCATGCGCGCCGGCCAGCACCGTCAGGCCGATCAGGCTCGCCACCAGCATGTCCAGGTTGGCGAACTGAGCGCCGCCGTAGAACAGCGGCAGGCTCACCAGCACGAGCACGGCGGTGGCCGCGTCGCGCCTGCCCCGATAGTTGCGCACGAAACCATATACGCCCGCGCTCAAACCCCACGCGGCGATGAGGGACGGCAGCCGCGCGGCCCATTCGTGCAGCCCGAACATGGCCAGGCTGCCCTGCGTGAGCCAGTAGAACAGCGGCGGCTTGTGAAAGTACGGCATGCCGTCCAGGCGCGGCACCAGCCACGAATGGCTGCGCAGCATTTCCCACGCCACGCCGACATAACGCCCTTCGTCCGGCAGCGTGAGCAGGCGCGCACCGCTCAGCAGAACCAGCCAGAGCCAGGCCAGGCCCAGCACCGCCCAGCCCGGCAGTTCGCGTGGCCGGGCGCGCGCGGCATGCAAGGCGAGCGTGCTCATCGCGCGGACATCCGGCTGGCGCGCTTGGCGCGGCCGCGGCGCTGCCGCGTGACATACAGGGGCCGCCCCTTCACCTCGTCGAAGATGCGGGACACGTACTCACCGACCACGCCCAGCGAGATCAGGTTGACCCCGGCAAAGAAGAACAGGGCGGTGACGATGGTGGTCCAGCCCGAGACGGCGTTGCCGCTGTGCACATAGTCCAGAACCAGCCAGGCGGCGTAGGCGAGCGCCAGCGCGGCGAAGGCGAGGCCCACCATGCTCACCGCCCGCAACGGCCAGGTGGTGAATGCCGTGAGCCCGTCGAACGCGAGACCGATCAGGCGCAGCGGACGGTAATGGCTCGTGCCGTGCGCGCGCGGCGCGGGCGTGTACGGCAAGGCTTCGGATCGGAAACCGACCCAGGCGTACAGGCCCTTCATGAAGCGGGTGCGCTCCGGCAGGGCAACCAGCGCCTCGACCACCCGGCGATCCATCAGGCGGAAATCCCCCGCGCCCGCGGGCACCTCGGGATGCCCGGCGCCACTGAGCATGCGGTAGAACAGCCGCGTCCCGACCCGCTTGAACCAGCCCTCGTCTTCGCGATTCTTGCGCACCGCGTAGACCATATCGGCGCCCGCGCGCCAGCGCCGCAACATCTCGTCGACCAGCGCGACGGGATGCTGCATGTCGGCGTCGAGGCAGATCACGGCGTCTCCATCCGCGGCCTCGAGGCCGGCGCTCAGCGCGGCTTCCTTGCCGAAGTTGCGCGAGAGTTGCAGATAACGATAGCCGTCGACCTGAACCCATTCCTGCATGAGCAACGGCGTGTCGTCGGTGCTGCCGTCATCGACCACGATGACTTCCCACTCCTGCGACAGACCATCGAGGCGCGCGCGCAAGGCCGGCAGCAGCACGCGCAGGTTGGCGCATTCATTCAGGCACGGCACGACCACGCTGAGCCGGGCGTCCAGACGCGGGCCGGCGGGATGCGTGCGTTCGACGGCGGCCAGGCGCGGGGCGCGGGCCAGGGAAATCGGGGGGGCAATTTGCGGGTCGTGCTGCATGATGGGCATGCCAGGTGAGGAAGTGTGGCGAAGTATGAAAGGCGCCCCGTTGAATTTTCATCAAACCGCGCCCGCCACCCGCAATCCCGCCTTTCCCGCGCGCCAGCTGACGGCCAGCTAAAATCGGGGGTCCGCCGCAAGCCTTACCTCGAATGCCCGCCCCCTACCTTGTCCGTGCCATGCAGGCCGGCGATATCCACGCCATCCTGGACGTTCAGGCCGCCGTCTACCCGACCGACCTGCTCGAAGAGGCGAGCTTCTTCGCCAACCGGCTGGCGCTCGCCCCGCACACATGCCGCGTGGCCGAACGGGGCGGCGCGCTGCTCGGCTATCTGATCGCGTATCCCTGGGATGCGGGTCTGCCGGCGGCGCTCAATCAGCCGCTCGACGCCCTGCCCTCGCCCGCCACCACGTGGTTCGTCCATGATTGCGCCGTCGCCCCCGCCGCCCAGGGCCTGGGCGTGGCGGCCGCCCTGCTGGATGACAGCGCGCACGGCGCGCGCCGGGCGGGACTGCGCCGCGCGGCGCTGGTCTCGCTGGCCCCCGCCGTGACGTACTGGCAGCGCCGGGGGTACGCGCCCGAAGCGCAGTCGAGCGCGCTGCGCGCGAAGCTGGCGCAGTATGGCGATGGCGCGGTGTATATGTCGCGCGCGCTCGACTGAGGCGCTGCGCGGGCTCGCGGACGCGAGCCGGGGATTCAGTAGAACGAGCTGAAGGTGATGTACGCCTTGTAGGCCACCGTGCCCACGGCGACGATCAGGCCGATTCCCATGAGCAGCAGACCGAGGTTGCGGTCGCGCAGGCCGAAGCCCGCCAGCATCATGGCGACGGCAACGCACACGATGATCAGCATGGTATTGGTGTTCGGATGCATCTCGTTATTCTCCCGTAGTAACCGGCGCCGCCGCGTCCCGTGCCCGAGCCGGCGCCGCATCAGCGGCATCGGCCGTCCAGCCGCCTCCCAACGCCTGGAACAACCGTACCGTCACATTGGCCCGCGCCATGCGCACCTGGGCCAGTTCGTCTTCGCGCCTGAGCGCATCGAGCTGCGCATCGAGCACATCCTGCAGCGTCTGGCGGCCGGCATCGTACAGACGCCCCGCCTGACGGGCATTGTGCGCGGCCGACTCGCTGGCGGTGAGGAGCAGCTGCTCCCGCTGGTCCAGCCCATGACGCATGCCGTAGGCATTATCGACGTCTTCGAGCGCGTCGAGAATGCTGCGATCGTAGCGCGCCAGCGCTTCCTGCAGGCGCGCGTCGGATGCTGCGATATTGGACCGGATCCGCCCGGCCGTAAAGATCGGCAGGCTCACGCCCACGCCGAGCAGGCCGGCGGTGCCCTGCAGGGCGCCGGTGCTGCTGAAATCGACCCGACCGTCCTGCAGCATGAAATTGAGGAAGAAGCGCGGCAACAGATCGGCCTTGGCGCTGCCCAGCCGCGCGGCGTACACATTGACCATATCGGCCTGCCCCCGCACATCCGGGCGGCGCGCCAGCACGTCGGAGGGCACCATGCCGGCGGGCGGCGTGGGCAGTGCGGCGCCCGCCGGCTCGGGCGGCAACGGCGCGCGCGCCTGCGGCGGCTGACCCGTCAGCACCGCGAGGCGGCGCAACCGGATGTCGTATTCGCTCGTGAGCAGGGGTCGTTGCGCGCGCAACGCGTCGGCCTGCGCCACGGCGCGGTCGAGCTCGTAGCGCGTGGCCTGGCCGGCGTCGTAGCGGCCCCGCGCGTAACGCTGCAGGCGCTCGGTGGCCGCGACGCTGCGGTCGAGCACGGCCAGCCGCCGCGCCAGACCGCGGGCCTCGTGATAGTTGCGGGCGATGTCGCCGGCCACGGTCATGCGCGCCCCGTACAGGGCCTGCTGCCGCGCCTGGGCCGCCGCCTGGGCGGCCGCGGAATCGCTGCGGCGCCCGCCGAACACATCGACCTCCCAGCTGGCCGTGAAGCCGCCCAGATAGGATTTGACCATGCTGGTGTCCTGCGGCAGCGGCGCGGGATCACGGACCTCGACCTTGCCGCGTTGTGCCATGCCGCTCGCCGCCAGGGTCGGATACAGCGCCGAGTCGACCACCCCGGCCATGCCGCGCGCCTCCCGCACCCGGGCCTGCGCGATGCGGATGTCGGCGTTCTCGGCCAGACCTTCCTCGATCAGCCGCGTCAGCACGGGATCGCGCCACGTCAGCCACCATTGGTCCAGTTGCGCCGCGTCCGTCTGCCCGGTGGGCATTTGGTCGAAGGCGGCAGGCGCCGTGCGCGCCGCGGGCACGTCGACCTCGATGGTGGCGCAGGCCGACAGTGCCCCGGCGAGGGCCAGTATCGAGGGCAGGCGGCGCCAGCAGCGGGAACGGGAATCGGCAAGCGGAAAGTCAGTCATCAGCGTCAACCTTGGCGGGCCAGCATGGAGCGAAAGCGCCCCAGCGCCAGCGCGAGGAACAGCGCGCCACACACGGCAATGGCGGCAAACTGCGGCCAGACGACGTCGAAGCCGGCGCCGCGATAAAGAATGGCCTGGGCCATCTGGACGAACTGCGTGGTGGGCAGGATGGGCACGATCTGCTGCATCAGGGCCGGCATGCTTTCAACGGGCGTGGCCGCGCCGGACAGCAGGTAGGCCACGACATAGACCGGCACCGACAGCAGGCCGAACTGCGGCATGGTGGGCGCCATCGTCGCGAGCAACATGCCCAGCGCCGTCACGGCAAACAGATACAGGGCCAGGCCGGCCATGAACAGCCAGGGCGACCCGGCCAGCGGGATGTCGAGGCCCAGATGCACCACCCAGCGCAGCGACAGCATGCCGGCCAGCAGGATCACCGCGCCGTTGGCCAGGATCTTGGCCATGGCGATCTCGCTGGCACGCACCGGCATCACGAGCAGATGCTCGATCGTGCCATGCTCGCGCTCGCGGATCACGGCCGCCCCCACCAGAATGATGGCCAGCACCGTCACGTTGGTCACGATCTGCATGACCGACGTGAACCAGGCCGATTGGCCGTTGGGATTGAACAGCGTGCGGCTCACCGGCACCACCGGCAGCTGCGCCGACAGGCCCCGCACCCGCAGGAAGTCCAGCACCTCGCGCGCGAAGATTTCGTCGAGGTAGACCGCACCCAGGCCCGCCTGCGTCATCGCGGTGGCGTCGATCAGGACCTGAACGGTCGGCGCGCGGCCGGCCAGCACGTCCCGCTCGAAATTGGGCGGAAACTCGATCACGAAGATATAGCGGCCGCGTTCGAGCGCGGCGTCGATGTCCGCGCGCTCGATGTCCTCCGGCGTCTTGAAATAGGGCGGCTGGATCGCATCGCGCAGCCGCAGCGACAGCTCGGAATGATCGCTGTCGAGAATCGCGACCGAGGCGTTGGAGACCTCGGCCTTGACCCCTTCGGCCACCGAGTAGATGGCGGCCGAGAAGGCGTAGGCGATCAGCACCAGCAGCGTCACGTCGCGGCCCAGGCTGTAGAGCTCCTTGCCGCAAAGCCGGATCACATTGAGCAGCCAGCGCCCCATCTCAGGCCTCCTGCTTGCGCAGCAGCAGGCGCGCGATGCCGAGGTACACCAGGGCGAAGGCGGCGAGCGCGGCATACATCGGGCCGAAGCTGCGCCAGTCCAGCCCCTTGGTGAATGCGCCCAGACTGATCAGCTGGAACCACGACGACGGAAACCCCACGCCCACCCAGTAGCTGCTGCCGGCCAAGGTGGACACCGGGTACAGCAGGCCCGAGAAGTTCACCGAAGGAATCAGGCACAGAATGGCCGTGCCGAAAATGGCCGCGACCTGCGAGCGCACGAACGTGGACATCAGCAGGCCCAGCGCGGTGGCCGCCAGCACGAACAGCAAGGCGCCGAACGACAGGCTGAGAAAGGAGCCGCGCAACGGCACGCCGAGCAATACGATGCTCAGGAACACCAGCGTCAGGTAGCTCAGCATCGCCAGCGCCACATAGGGCAGCTGCTTGCCGAGCAGATACTGTCCCACGCTGGCCGGCGACGCGTACAGGTTGGTGATGGAGCCCATCTCCTTCTCGCGCACGACGCCCAATGCCGTCAGCATCGTGGGGATCAGGATCATCGCCAGCATCAGCATGCCCGGCGTGACGGCGTAGATGCTGCGGAACTCCTGATTGAAGGTGAAGCGCTGCGCCACCTGTGCCGGTATCTGCAGCCCCGCGTTCGCGCGCGGGTCTTCGGCCACGCGGTCGCGCGCATAGGCCAGCATGATGCCGGTGACGTAGCCGCGAATGTTCTCCGCGGTGAAGGGCTGCGCCCCGTCGATATAGAACCCGACCTCGGGCTGCCTGCCGGCCAGCAGATCGCGGCCGTAGCCGGGCGGGATATCGATCACCAGCTTGGCCTCGGCCCCGCGCAGGCGCTGTTCCATGTCGGCCGTGCTGTGCACGGCGGGCTGCTCGCGGAAATAGCGCGAGCCTGAAAAATGCGCCAGCAGATCCCGGCTTTCGCGTGTCTGGTCGCGGTCGAGCGCGGCATAGCGGATGTTCTCGACATCGAACGACACGCTCCACGCCGCGATGCACAGCAAGACCACCGGGCCGAAGATGGCGAAAGCGAGCCGCATCCGATCGCGCAGCAGCTCGATGGCCTCGCGCAGCGCGAAGGCCCAGGTGCGACGCAACCAGGCGCGCGCGCCGCGCGCCGCGATGTCGACGTCCTGCTGCGCCAGTTCGCCGGCGTCGCGCGGCGTGGCGGTATTGGTCTTTTGTTCGGGATCTTCCTGCTCGAGGTAGCTGATGAAGGCATCCTCGAGCGTATCGCTGCGTTGATGCTGCCGCAGCTCGTCCGGCGTCCCGACCGCGAGCACGCGGCCGCGATGCATGAACGAGATCCGGTCGCAGCGCTGCGCTTCGTTCATGAAGTGCGTGGACACGAAGATGGTCACGCGCTGCTCACGCGAGAGCCGGACCAGGTGGCGCCAGAACATATCGCGCGCCGCGGGGTCCACGCCCGAGGTGGGCTCGTCGAGAATCAGCACTTCGGGCGCGTGCAGGCAGGCCGCCGCGAGCTGCAGGCGTTGGCGCATGCCCAGCGAGAGGCTCGCGGGCCGCGCATCGGCCACGTCGGCCAGCTCGAAGCGCGTGAGCGCATCGGCCACGGCCTCGCGCGCGCGCCTGCCCTCCATGCGATAGAGCCGCGCGTGCAGATCCAGGTTCTTGCGAACGGTGAGTTCTTCGTAGAGCGAAAACGATTGGGACATATAGCCCACCCGCATGCGGGTCGCCATGTCGCTCGCGTCGATCGGGTGCCCCAGCAGTTCGGCCGTGCCCGACGATGCGTCCAGCAGCCCCGTGAGCATCTTCATGGTCGTGGTCTTGCCGCAACCGTTCGAGCCGAGGAAGCCGAAGATCTCGCCGCGCTCGATGCGAAAGCTCACGCTGTCCACGGCCACGAAATCGCCGAAGCGCCGGGTGAGGTCGTGCGCCTCGATGGCGGGCGGTCCGTCCGCCGCCGGCCGGGGCGGAATCACGAGTTCGCCCCCCTCCCCCCGACGACCGGACGGCAGCAGCGCGATATAGGCCTCTTCCAGCGTGCCGGTGCCGGCCCGTGTCATCACCTCGTGGGTGGCATCGCTCACCAGCACGCGGCCCGCGTCGAGCGCAACGAGGTGATCGAAGCGCTGCGCTTCTTCCATGTAGGCCGTTGCCACGACGACGGTCATGCCGGGCATTTCGGCGCGCAGCGCGTCGACCAGTGCCCAGAACTGCCGGCGCGATAGCGGATCCACGCCGGTGGTGGGTTCGTCCAGCACCAGCAGCTCGGGGTTGTGCACCAGCGCGCAGCAGAGGCTGAGCTTTTGCTTCATGCCGCCCGAGAGCTTTCCGGCGGGACGGTCCGTGAACGGCGCGAGGCCCGTGGCGCGGAACAGCCGCTCGATGCGCGCGTCGCGCTGCTGCTGCGACAGGCCATAGAGCCGGGCAAAGAAGTCGACGTTTTCCTGTACGGAGAGCGTGGGATAGAGATTGCGGCCCAAGCCCTGTGGCATGAAGGCCAGCCGCGCGGACAGGTCGCGCCGGAACGTGCGCCGCGCCACATCGCCGCCGAGCACCTCGACGCGGCCGGTCTGCAAACGCTTCACGCCCGCGATGAGCGACAGGAGCGTGGACTTGCCCACGCCATCGGGGCCGATCAGGCCGATCGTGCGTCCGGCGGGCAGCGTCAGCGAGACGTCGTCGAGCGCGACGGTCTTGCCGTAGCGGTGCGATACCCCCGCGATCTTGATGGCGGCCGTGCCGTCGGCGCGCATCCCTTACTCCCGCGGCAGGCGCGCTTCGAGCCGGCGCGGCCAGTCGCCTTCGTGATCCACATTGACGTAGCCGTTGCCGGTCATGCCCGCCTTGAGCAACGGCGCGTGTCTGCGCGCCACGTCCTCGGGAATCCGCAGCTTCACGCGATACATCAGCTTGTCGCGCTCGCTGCGCGTCTCGACGTATTTGGGCGTGAACTGCGCCTCGCCGGCGACGAAGGTGACGGTGGCCGGGAACACCACATCGTCCATGCCATCCATCACGATGCGGGCTTCCTGCCCCAGCTTCAGCCGGCCCGAGACCCGGGAAGGCAGGAAGACGGTCATCGATACATCGGAGGTATCGAGCAGGGTGAGCACGCGGCCGCCCGCGGGCAGCACGGCGCCGGTCTCGACGATGCGATATTCGACCCGACCCGCGACCGGCGCGCGCAGCGTCATGTCGGCCAGCACGGATTCGACACGCGCGATCTGGGCCTGGGCCTCTGCCTGCGCGGCGCGCGCCTCGCCGGTGGCGGCCTCGGCGGCGCTCACCGCCGCCGCCTCGCCTTGCGCCTGCAGGCGCCGGCGCGAGAGCTCGACGGGCGACACGAGATCGTCGCCGCGCAGGCCCTGGGTATGTTTGAGTTCGATCTGGGCCAGACTGGCGCGTACACCGCGTGCTTCCGTTTCCGCGGCGGCCCGGGCCACCGCCGACTCGGCACGGGCCCGCGCGGCCTGGGCCGCGGCCAGCTGCGTGCGCACTTCGGTGCTGTCCATGCGGCCGATCACGTCGCCGGCGGCGACGACGTCGCCTTCGCGCGCATCCAGGGCCTCGAGCCGGCCGGCGTACTTCGTGGCGATGTCGATGCGGGTCGCCTCGAGGCGTCCATTGGCCCCGGCAATCCACGAAGGAAGGTCGTCACCCCGATCCCGATTGACCCAGAACGCCAGTGCCACGGCCGCCGCCACCAGGATGACGGCCCCTCCCCCTACCAGCGACTTCTTCACTTCGATCTCCACGTGCGAGAGCACGACCCCGTACGCGACGGGCGCCTTCCCCTGGCGCCTCGCGCGATTCCGCTCCCGGGCAGGCCGCGTCCGGCGCGGGGCGCCAGGGGCCGGTTGATTCATCTTATCTGCGCGAGCACATCCCGCCGCCCGTGGGGCAGCCAGCGCGTTGCGCAGGGTCAAGGTCTTGCGGTGCGCGGCCCGGGCACGCCGAGGCGACGGCGAACGAGACGGAAACCAGGCGCCCATCTCGGGCAAAAACCGGCCGAATCCGGGGCCAGAACGACCATACACGAGAAGCCCGCAACCAAGGGCTACGACTTGCTGGCAGGATGTGACGTGGTTTTGCCAAGCGCCGGCGCCCGCGTCCCCGGGCCGGCACTCGGGCGCGGGCCGGGCGGCGTGGAAGCACCATGCAACAGGTGGACGGGCGCGCGCGGTGCTGGCGGCGGCGGGCGCGAGGCCCATGACGGGTCGCGGCGCTGTGCGGCGCGCCGGTCCCGGCGGCGCCTGAGTGACAGCCGGAAAATGGCAGCCGGAGAGTGGCAGCCGGAAAGTGGCAGCCGGAAAGTGGAAGGCGAAAGGTGGAAGGCGAAAAGTGGAAGGCGAAAAGTGGCAGCCGGAAAGCGGAAGCCGGAAAGCGGAAGCCGGAAAGCGGAAGCCGGAAAGCAAAAAGCCCCAAGCGCAGGCTTGGGGCTTTTTACGGTTTGCGCTACCGGGAGCACAAACGGAATCTGGTGGGTGGTACAAGTTTCGAACTTGTGACCCCTGCCGTGTGAAGGCAGTGCTCTACCACTGAGCTAACCACCCGGTAAAGAAGCAAGACTATAGCACGAATTTTTGGCGGTGTGCAAGGGCAAGCGGTGCGACGGTCTGAAATTTCTATCGGAGGTGGCCGCAGCTCGCCGGCCGCACCTAGCCGGCCGCACCTCGCCAGCCGCGCCAGCTCAGGATCGGGACGGCTTGCCACCCGGCCCGCGATCTCCGGCCGATCTCAGGCCGCCTGGCTCTGCTGCGCCTCGGGCAGCGGCTCGAGCTTGCGCCAGTTGCACGCCCCGCCCACCGATTTGTCGAGGGCCAGCAGATAGCTTTCGTGTTCGGCCAGCTCTTCGGCGGTGGCGACGATCACCGGCAGCCCGGACGCGTCGAAGCGGCCCAGCGCCTGGCCGGTGGACAGGCCGCCGGCGTCTTCTTCGACATCAATCAGCAGCGCATCCTGGCCGCGCGTCATGGCGAGCCACACCTCGCCCAGCAGCTGCGAGTCGAGCAAGGCGCCGTGCAGCGTGCGGTGGGCGTTCGAAATGCCGAAGCGGTCGCACAGGGCATCGAGCGAGTTGCGCTTGCCCGGGAACAGCGAACGGGCGTGCAGCAGCGAATCGGTGATCGTGCCGCAATGGGCGCTCAGCGGTCCGCGGCCGACCCGATCGAGCTCGGCATTGAAGAACTTCACGTCGAACGAGGCGTTGTGCGCGATCAGCTCGGCGCCGTCGATGAAGGCCAGGAACTGATCGACCACTTCGGCGAAGCGCGGCTTGTCGGCCAGGAACTCGGTGGTCAGGCCGTGCACCGCGAGCGCCTCGGGGTCGCTGTCGCGATCCGGATTGAGGTAGAGATGCAGCGTGTTGCCGGTCGTCGTGCGATTGACGATCTCGACGCAACCGATCTCGATGATGCGGTGACCCTGGGCGGGGTCCAGTCCGGTGGTTTCAGTGTCGAAAATGATCTGGCGCATGACGATGACTAACTCGGTGAAGGGGCCGGCGCCGCTCAGTCGTCTCCGTGCGCGGGCCGGGCCGGATCGGCCTCGGCGCCCGTGCCGGACGCCGGCGCGCCCTGCCTGTGCGGCGAGCGGGTGGCGATCATCGAATAGGCGACCGGCACCACGAACAAAGTGAGTAGTGTACCCAGGCTCAGCCCGCCCACCAGAACCCAGCCGATCTGCTGGCGCGATTCGGCGCCCGCGCCGGTGGCCAGCGCCAGCGGCACGGTCCCCAGCACCATGGCGCCGGTCGTCATCAGGATGGGCCGCAGGCGCAGCACGCTGGCCTCGGTCACCGCCTCGACGATGCCCATGCCCTGCTCGCGCAGCTGGTTGGCGAATTCGACGATCAGGATGCCGTGCTTGGTGATCAGGCCGACGAGCGTGATGAGCCCGATCTGGCTGTAAATCGACAGCGTGCCCCCGGTACCCCACAACGCCAGCAGCGCGCCGGTCATGGAGAGCGGCACCGACAGCATGATGATGAACGGGTTGCGCCAGCTCTCGAACTGCGCGGCCAGAACCAGATAAATGAAGGCCAGCGCCATGGCGAAGATCAGGTAAATGCTGCCCGACGAGTCGCGGAACTCGCGCGACTGGCCGTCGAGGTCGGTCACGATCGTGCGCGGCAGCACCTCGCGCGCGACCTGATTCATGTGCTCGAGGACCTCGCCCAGCGCGTAGCCGGGCGCCACCGCGGCGTCCACCTTCACCGCACGCAGGCGGTTGAAGTGGTTGAGCGACTGCGGCGACACGCTTTCCTTGACCTGCAGCAGGTTGTCCAGCTGCACCATGCTGCCGTCGCGGGCCCGGACATAGATGCCCGAAATATCGGTGGGCGTGGCCCGGTCGCGCGGCAGCACCTGCACGATCACGTCGTACTGCTCGCCCTGATCCTTGTAGCGGGTGACCTGCCGGCCGCCCAGCATGGTCTCGAGCGTGCGGCCCACCACGTCGACGTTGGCGCCCACGTCCGCCATCTTGTCCCGATCCACCTGCACGCGCAGCTCGGGCGTGTTCAGACGCAGGTCGGTGTCGATATTCTGCAGGCCGGGATAGTTGCGCAGGGCATCCGTGAAGGTGGCGACCAGCTTGGCCAGCTCGGGATACGAGGCCTGGCTCATGATGATGAATTCCACCGGCTTGGAGCGCGCCGACTGGCCCAGCGAAGGCGGGTTGGTCGGGAAGGCGCGCACGCCCGGCAGCGAGTTGAACTTGGGTTGCAGCTCGCGCGCGATGTCCTGCTGGCGGCGCTCGCGCTCCTCCCAGGGCTTGAGGCGCAGAATGGCGGTGCCATCCGTCACGGTGGGAAAGCCCACGGTCGTCTGCCGCGCCAGGGCTTCGGGGATATCCGCGTAGAAGCCTTCGATGCCGAGCATGCTCTCGAGCGTGTAATTGAGCGTGGCGCCCTCGGGCGCGCTCACGATGCCGAAGATCACGCCGCGATCCTCGATCGGCGCGAGTTCGCTTTTCACGACCTTGAACAGCACGCCGCTCGCGCCCGCCACGATCAGGCCCAGCACGATCACCACGATCCGGTGGCGCAGCGCGGCGCCCAGGCCGCGGCGGTAGGCCCGGCCCAGGCCCTCGAGCCACGATTCGATCAGGTTGTAGAGCCGGCCATGACGGGTTTCGTGTTTGAGCAGCACCGCGCACATCATGGGCGTGAGCGTGAGGGCCACGAAGCCGGACACCAGCACGGCGCCGGCGAGCGCCAGCGCGAATTCGATGAAGAGGCGTCCGGTGCGGCCGGTGGCGAAGGCGAGCGGCGCATAGACGGTGACCAGCGTCAGCGTCATCGCCACCACGGCGAAGCCGATTTCGCGGGTGCCCTGGATCGCCGCCTGCATGCGCGGCATGCCGTCTTCGATGTGGCGGAAAATATTCTCGAGTACCACGATCGCATCGTCGACCACCAGGCCGATGGCCAGCACCATCGCGAGCAGCGTGAGCGTGTTGATCGAGAAGCCGAACAGATACATCAGGCCGCAGGCCCCGATCAGCGACACCGGGATGGTCACGATCGGAATCAGGCTGGCGCGCACGCTGCGCAGGAAAAAGAAAATCACCAGCACGACGAGCACGATGGCTTCGAGAATCGTCTTGAACACCGAGTCGATCGAGCGCTCGATGAACACCGACGAGTCGTAGGCGATCGACAGCCTCATGCCGGCGGGCAGGCTTTCGTTCAGATGTTCGACCTCGACCCGCGCCGCCGCGGACAGCTCCAGCGGGTTGGCCGTGGCCTGGCGCGTGATGCCGATGTTGATCGCGGGCTTGCCGTTGAAGCGCGACAGCACCCGGTCGGTGGCGGCGTCGATCTGCACCGTGGCCACGTCGCTGATGCGCACCGGGTAGCCCTTTACGTTGGACACGATCACGTTTTCGAACTGGCGCGGCGTCTGCAGGTCGGTGGACGAGACCACGGAGAATTCGCGTGCGCGCGACTCGATCCGCCCCGCCGGAATCTCGACGTTCTGACTGCGCACGGCCGCCTCGACGTCCTGCACCGTCAGGTTGTAGGCGGCCAGCTTGTCGCGGTCGACGTAGATCCGCATCGACGGCAAGCGTTCGCCGAACACGCGCACCTCCGCCGCGCCCGGCAACACCGATAGCCGGGTCTTGATGTAGCGATTGATGTAATCGGAGGTCTGGATCGCCGAGTAATTGCCCGACTCCACCGCGATGAAGATGATGGGCTGAGAATCCGCCTCCACCTTGCCGATGATGGGCTCGTCGATCTCGTCCGGCAAAAACCGCCGCGCGCGCGACACCTTGTCGCGCACCTCGGCGGCCGCGGCGTCGGGATCGCGCGACAGGTTGAACTTGATATTGATGAGACTGCGCTCGGAGCGGCTGCGCGAGGTCATCACGTCCACGCCCTCGATGCCGGCGAGCTGGTCTTCGAGGGGCTTGGTGACCTGCGACTCGATCACCTCCGGTGACGCCCCCTTGTAGGTCGTATCGACCGACACGATGGGCTCGTCGATCCGCGGATACTCGCGCACCGTCAGGCGGGAATACGAGATCAGGCCGATGAGCACGATGATCAGCGAGAGGACCGACGCGAACACCGGCCGGCGGATGCAGATTTCGGAGATCCTCATGATCGGGCGCTCAGCGGGCGTCGGCCACGATGGTGACGGGCGCGCCGTCGGTCAGGCGCTGAAAGCCCGCCACCACGACCTCATCGCCGGGCGCCACGCCGGTGAGCAGCTCGGCGCGGCCCTCGCGCCGCTCGCCCACCGTGACCTGCACGCGTTGCGCCTTGCCCTCCCGCACGCGAAACACATACTGCGTCTGACCCGAGGGCGACAGCGCGGCCTCGGGCACCACCAGGGCGCGATCCTGCGCGAACTGCAGCTGCACGCGGGCAAACATGCCGGGGCGCAGCGTGTGATCGGGATTGGCGACGGTGGCCCGCAGCAGGATCGAGCGCCCGCCCGCGTCGACCAGCGGGCTCACCGCATAGACTTTGCCTTCGCGCTCCTGGCCCGGCATCGCGTCGAGCCGCACGGCCAGGGTCTGGCCTGTGCCGACCTTGCTCAGGTACATCTCGGGCACCCGGAAATCCACCTTGAGCGGATCGATCGCCTCGAGCGGCGCGAGGTCCTGCCCCTGGTTCACGTAATCGCCGACCGACACGTCGCGCAGGCCGACCATGCCCGCGAACGGGGCCCGGATGGTCATCTTGTCGAGCCGGGCCTGTGCCAGCACGGTGGCCGCCTGCTGCACCTTGAGCGTGCTGCTCGCCTCGTCGCGCGCCTGCTGGCTCACGAAGCCGCGCCCCTGCAGGTCGACCGAACGTTTGTATTGGCTTTGCGCCAGCGCGAGATTGGCCTGAGCCTGCTGCAGCTCGGCGCGCGGAATCGAGTCGTCGAGGCGGATCAGCACCTGCCCCGCCTTCACGGACTGGCCTTCGCCGAAATCGATGTGCTGGATGCGGCCGGCGACCTCGGGCCGCAGGATCACGGATTCGTCGGAGCGCAGGCTGCCCACGGCGGCGATGCCCCGCGCGAACGGCACTTCCTGGACCTGGGTGGTCTGTACCCGGACCGGGGCGATCTTGACCACGGCGGGGTCGGCAGGCGCCGAGGTGGCGGCCGGCGTTCCGGCGCCCGCCGCCAGCCAGCGCGGCACGGCCCAACCGAGTCCCGCGCCAACGGCCACGCCAACGGCCAGCACGGCGAACAATGCAGCTTTTTTCATGCGCGAACGACGAGCGCCCGCGTCCGAAAAGGCGAGCTGAATGATCAGGGAACCTTGGACTTTAGCACCTGAATTTACATCCAGGAACAATCCCGCTCGCAGGGCCGCCTGGGGATATCCCGCAGGGCGCCCGCGCGGGCAGCGCGGGCAGCGCGTGCTACACGCGCCCCACGCTCGCCACGCCCTGGTTGGCCAGCGCATCGGCGGCCTCGTTGCCGGGGTCGCCGTTATGGCCGCGCACCCAGCGCCAGGACACCCGGTGGCGAGCCACCTGCTCGTCGAGCTGCTGCCAGAGCTCGGCGTTCTTCACGGGCTTTTTGTCGGCCGTAATCCAGCCGCGCCGCTTCCAGTTGGGCAGCCACTCGGTCATGCCCTTCATGACGTACTGCGAATCGGTGTGGATCACCACGGTGCAGGCGCGCTTGAGCGCGCGCAGGCCCTCGATGACGGCCAGCAGCTCCATGCGGTTGTTGGTGGTGTTGGCCATCCCGCCATGCATGGTCTTCTGGTGGCCGCCCGCTTTCATCAGCACTCCCCATCCGCCCGGACCCGGATTGCCCTTGCAGGCGCCATCGGTCCACATTTCCACGGTGTCGAGAGAGGTCGTTTGTTCTTGCATGTCACTTCTAGAAAAGTGCCGCCAGCGGGCGGCACGGGTTATTCGTCGGCGTGGGCGCTGCGGTTTACGGCCACCGTGGCCGCGGCTGCGGCCTTGCCTTTTTTCTTCCAGGCCGGGCCGATGACGCGCATGCCGGCCACGCGCTTGACCGCCGACACGACGTAGACGGCGCCGCCCATCTTCCACCAGCGCGCCCCCTGGCGCTCCAGGAAATGCCAGCGCTTGAGCCACTGGTCGGTGCGGCAGGCGGGCACGAAGCAGCCGTAATGGCTGCTGTCGATGTCGAACGAAAGCAGCTTGAGCCAATCCTTGAGACGCGGCACGGACATCTGGGCCTGGCGCGAGGACGGCAGCCAGTCTTCCATGCCGGGGATGGCATTGCGGGCACCCCACAGGCTCCAGGGATTGAAGCCCGACACGATGACCCGGCCTTCGGGCACCAGCACGCGCTCGACTTCGCGCAGCACCAGGTGCGGCGCGTCGGTGCATTCGAAGGTGTGCGGCAGCAGCAGCAGATCGACGCTCTGCGACTCGAACGGCAGCGCATCCGGCGCGGCAATGACGCTGGCCTGCTGCCATTCGCCTTCGACCGTTTCGGTGCCGACCCAGCCTTTGAAGGGCATCCGGTTGGCGCGCAGCAGATCCAGCCCCGGCAGGCCGACCTGCCAGGCGTGGTAGCCGAACACGTCCGCCACCAGTTCGTCGTATCGCTCGCGCTCCCAGGCAAGGGCATATTGCCCCGGGGCGGTATCGAACCATTCAGCGAGTTCTACAATCGGCGACGTTACCTCAGCCACATTCCACATCCTCACGCTATGAACGCTCAGCCCGACTTCACGGGCGCCGCCGACGGCGGTGTCCGCATCCTGCCCTTGCCGGCCTTCAATGACAACTATATATGGGCTGTCGTGCGCGACACGTCCGTGGTGGTCGTCGATCCGGGCCAGGCCGAACCGGTGCAACGTCTTCTGCACGAGCAAGGCCTGACTTTGCGCGCCATTCTACTCACGCATCACCATGCCGACCATGTGGGCGGCGTGACCGAACTGGTCGCGGCCACGGGCGCGCGCGTGTACGGACCCGCGCTCGAGGTGCTGCCGCACTGCGACGTGCTGCTCGGCGAAGGCGACTCGGTCGAGCTGCCCGACGTCGGGCTGTCGCTCAGCGTGCTCGACGTGCCGGGACACACCGCCGGCCACATCGCCTACGCCGGCAAGGCCGCGGGGCGGCCGGTGCTTTTCTGTGGCGACACGCTGTTCGCGGGCGGCTGCGGGCGGCTCTTCGAGGGCACGCCGGCACAGATGACCGATTCTCTGCGAAAATTGGGGACTTTACCGGAAGATACATCGGTTTTCTGTGCACACGAGTACACTCTAGCCAACTTGCGCTGGGCGCTCGCCGTTGAACCGGCCAACCGCACCCTGCAACAGTGGTACGAGCGGGCCCAGCAATTACGCGCAGAAGGTGTCCCTACCCTGCCTTCCTGGATAGGCCAGGAGCGGGCCACCAATCCGTTTCTGCGCATCCAAGAAGTGGATGTCGCCAAGGCCGCTGCCGCCTGGGCCGGACGTGTTTTGTCCAGCCCCGTGGACGTTTTCGCCTCGCTGCGTGAATGGAAAAACAACTTCAAGTGATCCGACAATGAGCTTTATCCGATTCCTGCTTCCCATCCTCGTCGTGGCCCTGGCCGGTTGTGCCGGTACTCCCCAGAGCAAGCCCCAGGCCCAAGGATCCTCGAGTCGGTATATCGCCAAAGACACTTCCCGCACCGTCGACCTGACCAGTCCGCCCAGCGACGCCTGGGACCGCATCCGCCGCGGCTTCGCGGTGCCCAATCTGAATACCGAGCTGTCGCAGCAATGGACCGACTACTACGCGTCGCACCCTGAAGCCGTGCAGCGCATGGCCGAGCGCTCGGGCAAGTATCTGTATTTCATCGTCGACGAGGTCAATCGTCGCGGCCTGCCGACCGAGCTGGCGCTGCTGCCGTTCGTCGAGAGCGCCTACAACCCCACCGCGCTGTCGCGCTCGCAAGCCTCGGGCCTGTGGCAGTTCGTGCCGACCACCGGCACCTACTTCAACCTGAAGCAGGACTGGTGGCGCGACGAACGCCGCGATCCGATCGCCTCCACCTATGCGGCGCTCGACTACCTCGAGAAGCTGTTCGAAATGCAGGGCGACTGGTACCTGGCACTGGCCTCGTACAACTGGGGCGAAGGCTCGGTGCAACGCGCGATGGCCAAGAACGAGGCCGCCGGCATCCCGACCGACTATCTCAGCCTGTCGATGCCCGACGAGACCCGCAACTACGTGCCCAAGCTGCAGGCCATCAAGAACATCATCGCCGACCCCAAGCGCTACGCCGTCGTGCTGCCGAAGGTCGACAACGCGCCGTACTTCGTCACGGTGCAAAAGAAGAGCGACATCGACGTGGAGGTCGCGGCCAAGCTGGCCGAGATGCCGCTCGACGAATTCAAGGCGCTCAACCCCTCGTTCAACCGCCCCCTGATCCGCGGCGAGCACCAACCCACCCTGCTGCTGCCGGCCAACCGGGTCGAAACCTTCAACGCCAATCTGCGCAACTACAAGGGCGATCTGAGCACCTGGACCACCTACGCCTCGCGCCGCGGCGAAAGCTACGCCGCGATCGCCAAGCGCTACAACGTGTCCGAGGCGCGCCTGCGCGACATCAACGACGTGCCGTCGCGCCAGAAGGTCGCCAGCGGCCAGACGCTGCTGGTGCCGGCGGGCGCCGCGGGCAACCCCGGCGGTGGCGTGCAGCTGGCTTCGCTGGGCACGCCGGTGGGTTCGCTCGACGGCGTGGGCGCCAAAGATACCGCGCCCGCCTCGCGCACGCCGGCCAGCCGCGCCAAAGCCGCGCCGCCCGCGCGTCCGAACAACGCCCGCGCGAATGTGCGCACGCACAAGGTCGGCAGCGGCGACACGCTGTTCGCGCTGGCCAAGCGTTACGGCACGACGGTCGACGCGCTGCGCGCGCTGAACAACCTCAAAGGCAACAACCTGAAGCTGGGCTCGCAACTGCGCGTGCCGGGCACGGGCACCCGCGGCTGATCGCCCGCCCCGGCAGGGTCGGGTGCCCCGGCGCCTGCCCCTGCACTGCTCGTCCGATGGGCCCTCGTGGGCCCATTTTTTCATCCCATCGAACTTACGCGGCCCGCAGCGTTCATACCCTTACGTCACCGGAAATGGCGTGGATGCAAAGCGACCGGAGTATCAAAGCGATACAATTCCTTCATACTCAGGTTGCCGGCATCGCCTAGCATGCCGCTGCCGTGTTGGTCCGTGAGCCGCGCAAACCGCTGCGGCGACCCCGACCGCACCTCGTCCATCAGGCATTGCGCTTGCTACCGCACCTTCCCCGCCCGATTCCGCCGGCGCATCCTGCGCGACGACTCGAACCTCCTGATGCCGCGCGGCGCGTGGCAGACCGAATCATGACGAAAATCCTTGTCGTCGACGACCAGCACGTGATCGTCGACATGTTGAGCGAATTCCTGGCCGAAGAGGGCTACGACGTTCATACCCATACCGATGGCCTGACCGCCCTGCAGCAGATGCTGGAATTGCGGCCCGACCTGGTGATCACCGACTTCAACATGCCGGGGATGGACGGTGGCGCGCTGATCACCGCCATGCGCGACAACGCCTATCTCAACGAGACGCCGGTGCTGGTGCTCAGCGGCCGCCCCGAACACGAGGTCGAGGCCGCCTGCCGCGGCCATGCCGCGCATCTGCGCAAGCCCGCCGAACTCAACGACGTGCTCGACGCCGTTCATCGCCTCGCGCCGCCGCCCCGTCCCGGCGCGGCCGCCCGGATCTGATCAGGGTTTCAGAATCGTCGACAGTTGCACGTCCACGGCCGTCATGAGCTTGTGGATCGGGCACTTCTCCGACACCGCCAGCAGCTCGTCGCGCTGCGCCTCGGTCAGATTACCGTTCAGGCGCAGCTGCGTCGTCAGGCGATAGATGCCACGCCGTTCGTCGCTGGCATCCCGCACCACTTCCACGTCCACGGATTCCAGCGGAATCTGCTTGCGCTGCGCGTAGACCATCAGCGTGAGCGCCTTGCAGCCGCCCAGCGCCGTGTCGAAGTAATCGTGCGGGTCCGGACCCTCGCCCTGCGGGGCGGGCATGCCCACCGGCAGCGCATGACCTTCGGCCGTCGCCGTGTAGCGCAGCGTGCCCGGGGCATTGGCGTGCAGGGTGATCGTCATGAAAAGCTCCTATGCTGTGGGCCGGCCGCGCCGGAATACCGTCTTGTATCACGGCGTCCCCCATTTGCCGAAGCTGACGCCCCACTGAACTTCCGCTCCACCGCCGGGTCTCATAGCTTGTCATTGTTACTGGAGTCGCATCTTGAGCGCTCGTCAATTGCTCGATCAACTACTGCAGTCCGGCCAGAGCCTGGTGCAAGGCGCCGCTGGCCGCGCCAATGCCGCCACAAAGGGCGGCGACTCGTCGTCTTTCCTCAAGGGACTGGGCGGCGGCGCGTTGGGCGCCGGTGCGCTCGGCCTGTTGATGGGCAGCAAAAAGGCCCGCAAGGTCGGCGGCAAGCTCGCGATGTACGGCGGCGTGGCCGCCGTCGGTGTGCTCGCCTATCGCGCTTACGACCAATGGCAGCGCAATCAGGCCGGCGGCACGCCGCCGCAAGGCACGGCCGCCGCGCCGGCCGCCCTGCCGCAGCCGCAAACGATCGATCGCCTTCCGCCGGCGCAGGTCGAACAGCATGCCAGCGCCATCCTCACCGCCATGATCGGCGCGGCCAAGGCCGACGGCCACATCGGCCCCGACGAGCGCCAGTTGCTCGAACAGGAGCTCACCCGGCTGTCGGGCAACGACGCCGACCGCGGTTGGCTCGAGGCCGAGCTGGCCCGCCCGGTCGACCCGTCCGTCGTCGCGCGTGCCGCGCAGACCCCGGAGATGGCGGCCGAGATGTATCTCGCCAGCGTGCTCGTGGTCGACGAAGAGAGCTTCATGGAACGCGCCTACCTCGACGAGCTGGCGCGCCAACTCAAGCTGGCGCCGGAGCTGAAGGCCACGCTCGAGGCGCAGGCCGCGGCCGTCTGAGGCGCTGCCGACCGATTCGACGTACCGCCGAGCCGGGCTACATCGCATCGCGCGGGCCGCCTTCGGGCGGCCCGTTGCATTGTCAGTCGACACGCAGGCCGAGCGATTGCGTGAGCGCGGTGAAGCGCGCGATGTCGGCGCGCACCAGCCGATCGAACTCGGCCGCGCTCGACGCGGTGGGCGCAAAGCCCAGATCCAGCAGGTGGTTGCGCAGGCCCGGCCGGGCCATGATCGCGGCCACCGCGGCGTTCAGTCTGTCGATCACCTCGGGCGGTGTGCCGGCCGGCGCGAGCAGGCCGTGCCACTGGTTGAGCTCGTAGCCCGCCATGTCGAACTCGGCTACCGCCGGGACCTCGGGCAGCAGCAGCGAGCGCTCGGCGGAGCTCACCGCCAGTGCGCGCAGGCGGCCGCTCTCGATGAAAGGCACCGCGCTCGACGCCGTGACGATACCCAGCGGCACATGGCCCGACAGCACGTCGGTCAGCGCGGGGCCGCAGCCCTTGTACGGCACCTGTTGCAACGGCGCGCCGCTGCGCAGACGCAGCATTTCGCCCGCCAGATGCTGGGGCGTGCCATTGCCGCACGATGCGTAAGGCACGGTCGTGCCGGCCGGATCGCGCGCCAGCACGGCGGGCAGGTCGGTAAAACCGGCGTCGCCACGCGTCACGATTACCGAGGGCACGAAGGCCACGTTGATCACGGCGGCGAAGTCCTGCTCGGGCGAAAAATCCAGCTTGCTGAACACGCCCGGCGTGATGGCGAACGAGCTGTTCACCATCAATAGCGTGTAGCCATCCGGCGCGGCCTGGGCCACGGCGCGCGCGCCGATATTGCCGCTGGCGCCCGGCCGGTTTTCCACGACCACGGGCTGGCCGATGTCTTCGGCCAGCGCGGCGCCGATCTTGCGGGCAAGCAGATCCGTGCCCCCTCCCGGCGGAAAGGTGACGACGATGGTGATCGGATGGTCGGGATAGACCGCGGCGCGCGCCGCGGAGGTCGCCGCGCCGCGCGCGCTCCAGACCGCCACGCCCAGCGCGAGGCCCAGCATGGCCATGGCGAGGATCGATTTCGTTTTCATGATCGTTCAGGGCGGACACTCGCGGGCCGGCAGGCTTGCTGGCTACGAGCTGTCCGCGTAGGTGCGGCGCCTCAGCTGTCCAGACCGATGTCCAGCACGCGCGCGCTGTGCGTGAGCCAGCCCACGGCCATCAGGTCGACGCCCGTGGCCGCGATGGCCGGCGCCGTCTCGGGCGTGATGCGCCCGGAGGCCTCGGTGATGGCGCGGCCGTCGACCATGGCGACGGCATCACGCAGGGTCGGCGGATCCATGTTGTCGAGCAGGACGACGTCGACGCCCAGCGCCAGCGCCTCTTCGAGCTGCGCCAGCGTGTCGACCTCGAGCTCGATCTTGACCATGTGGCCGACCGCGGCGCGGGCACGTTCGACGGCCTCGCGTACGCCGCCGGCCAGGGCCACGTGGTTGTCCTTGATCAGCACCGCGTCGTCGAGCCCATAGCGGTGATTGCTGCCGCCGCCCACGCGCACGGCGTACTTCTGCACCGCGCGCAGACCCGGCAGCGTCTTGCGCGTGCAGGTGACTTTGCACCGGTACTGCGCAATCGCGTCGGCGATCGACGCCGTCGCGGTCGCCACGCCGCTCAGATGCCCGAGGAAGTTGAGCGCGGTGCGCTCGGCCGTGAGCATGCCGCGGGCGGGCCCTTCGATCACGGCAATCTCGCTGCCCGCCTCGAGACGCGCCCCGTCCGCCAGCAGCGCCCGAAAGCCGATCTCGGGATCGACCAGGCGGAACGCCAGGCGCGCCAGGTCGAGCCCGGCGAGCACTCCCGCCTGCCGCGCCACCAGACGGGTCCGGCCGCGCGACTCGGCCGGCACGATGGCATCGGTGGTGATGTCTCCCGCGCGTCCGAGGTCTTCGAGCAGGGTGGCACGGACCAGGGGCTCGAGCATTACGCTCGGCAAGGGCGGCACCTGCGTGATGCGGGAGGAGGAGGCGGGCACTTCGGTTTTTATGCTCATTTTGAGTATTTGTGCGCGTAAAAAAAAGGCGTCTGGCCGAATCGATAAATTATGCTATTCCTGAGCATAAAGCGTTGTCAAGCCGCGGTGCAGCATGTCGGGCATTGCCCCGGCGGACCCGCCCCCGGGCTAGACCTGCCGGGCGAGCGGCAGCTTGCTGCCGGCGATCGCGCGCTCGGCCAGCACATCCCGGCGAAAGCGGAACAGCTTGGCCGGCCGCCCGGCCGTGCCGGTGGCCATGCCGCCGGTCTCTTCGACCAGATCCTGCTGTTCGATAAGCCGGCGGAAATTCTGCTTGTGCAGGCCCCGCCCCGCCAGCGCCTCGACGGCGAGCTGGAGCTGCAGCAGCGTGAACTCGGGCGGCATGAGTTCGAACACCACCGGCCGATATTTGATCTTGGCACGCAGCCGGGCCATGCCGGTGGCGAGGATGCGCCGGTGGTCGTGATGCATGGCCTGCCCCGGCAGCGTGGGCGCGGTTTGGCCGCGGCGCTGCGCCTCGGGCACGAGCCCGGCCTCGAACAGCAGCTCGTAGCGCTGCAGCAGCATGTCTTCGTTCCAGGACGCACCGTCCAGTCCGAAGGTCAGGTTCACGCGCTGACGCCGCTGCGCGGCCGCGGTGGCGTCACCGGCCTGCGCGATCCAGGCGTTGAGCGCGGGCTCGATATGCTCCGCGAGCATCGCGGGCGCGCCGGCCCGATGATCTTCCCAGGGAAAGTAGCGGTACCAGTCCTGCCAGCCCACCTGCGCGACGCCGGTTTCGCCCGCTTCGCGCGTGAGGCCGAGATAGCTGACCGAGATGACGCGCGCACCGACCGCATCGGAACGGTCGCGGTCGGCGAACGTGTAGAGCTGCTCGACATAGCCGAGCGGATGATGGGTCTGCGTCTCGACCCAATCGCGCATGCCGGCCTGCAACGAACGGTGGCTCAACTCGAAGGGCCCCGCCGGCAGCGCCTGTCCGCCGTCGGTCGTGAGCACGCGCGGCTCGCCCGCCGTCACGGCGATCAGCACGGCGACGAGCTCGGCGGTAACGTTGCGTTCGAAGGTGTCGGTCACGATGAATGGGGTCCGGGCGGCGTCCCCATTATATGTGGGGGGCAGGGCCTGTACGCGTGGGCTTGCAGCTTTTCACACCTGGTCACTGCGACGGGCCGCGCGGGCTCCTAGGATGAAGGTGACGGGCTTGGCGCCCCTGCGCCACGCCGCAATTCCAGGAGCCGCATCATGACGAAAACGATTCATGCCACTGTGCCGCCCGACGCCGCGGCCCCCGCCGCGCCCCGCGCCGCCGATCCGGTGAAAGGGACCGGCAAGATGCCGATGCCGGAGTCGCCGCCCACGGTGGCCGGCATGCCGCGCGAAGGCCGGGTGATGAACGAGCCCGGCGACCCGGGCGTGCCGGCGGGCGAAGACGACATGCTGGACACCTCGCGCGCCCCCGAGCCCGGCGAGGATTTCGAGCCGGACAGCGGCCCGGCGAAGCATCGGCCTTAAGTTTCTAGGAGGCTCGCTGCGCGGCGGCGCCTAGGCCGCCGCACTGAACATATAGCCCCAGCCGTGCACGGCGCGGATGGGCAGACGCAGGTCGTGCCCCGCCGCCTTGCGCCGCAGGCGGCACACCAGTACGTCGACGTAGCGCAAACGCGTTGCACCGCTGCGGCCCGGCCGCACGTCGACGGCATCCATCAGCTCGTGGCGGCTCAGGCGCTGCGTGGGCGCCTGCATCAAGGCGCCGACCAGCGCGCGTTCGCTTCCGCTCAGGGCGAGACGGCAGTTGCTCGGACTCACCAGCACCCAACCGTCGTCCTGCAAGCGCCAGGTGTTGCCCACGGGCGGGACGCCGGGCCTCGGCGTCGTGCTCTGCTCGTCGACGACATTGCCCACCGCCCGGCCGAAGGCGTCGGCCAGCGGGCTGGTCCAGCGCCGCGCCAGCGCGTGCAGGACCGCCGCGACTTCGCGTTCGCTGGTCTCCCGATCGACGCAGGCGTCCACCCCGCACAGCAGCAACTGCACCCGCATCTCGGGCGGCACGGCGCGCGTCATGGCGACGATGCCCAGGCCGGGATGCAAGGTGCGCAGGCGGGCAGCAGCGATCAGCACGTCGGCATGAGGCGCGGCGAGCACGACGAAGGCGCAGCGATGGGCCGCATGCACCGCAAACAGCGCGGCGACGTCATTGCACTCCCGCACCTCGAAGCCAGAGCGGGACAGCCAGATACCGAGGCGGTGCGGGCCCGCCCCTTCGGCGCACAACAAAACGGACGGCGTAAGCGTACTCATGGCGACTCCGCCTGCAGAACATTCGCGGCCCAACAGGCGGTCGAACGACATACCGCCCTGAACACGATCGTGTTTCATGAGTTAAACACAGTCGTGTATGCAGACGGCCTAGGATTTTCCCGACTTAATTCAAGCATCAAGTAAAACCCGCGATCACAGGCTGCGGGTAAACCCTTTTCGCTCGCACCTTTTCCGATATGGATCGCGCAGATTTCATATGTTTTAATCACTAACCGAACATGGCCGGACAGTTTAATAATCAGGGTGAGTACGTTTAGCGATCGTCTCCGCGACGCCAGGGCACATCGCGGCTGGACTCAAAAAGAACTGGCCGAAATCAGTGGCCTCACGCCCAGCGCCATCGGCAATTACGAAAGCGGCCAGCGGATGCATCCGTCGGGCACGGCTTTGCTCAAACTGGCGCAGGTGCTGAACGTGTCGCCCGTCTGGCTGGGCGAGGGAGACGCGTCCGCGCCCCATCCCGCCCCCGTGCCGCAATATCCGCAATCGACCGCCGCCGATTCGCGCTGGCCCTTCCGCAATATTGATTTCGCTCGATATTCGCGCCTCAAACCCCAGCAAAAGCGTCAGATCGAAATTCTGCTGGCGGCCTATATCGATTCCTGTGGTTGCTGAGGGTCGGCGGACAGCCGTCCCGCGCTGGCGGCCAGCGAATCGGCCACGTGTTCGAGTTTGTCGTTGAGCAGGTCGAGCGAGACGCCGGCCAGCTCGAACAGCGCATCGGCTCTCGCCACATCGAGCGGCCTGCCGGGCTCCGGCGCATAAAAGCTCCGCGACAGATCCTCTTGAAGAATGCTCAGCAGGCTGCGCAAGCCGATCGCGACGGATCGAGACGCCTGCAGTGCCTGCACCAGCCGATCCGCGCCGGCTTCGCCCCGCCCTGCCGTCTCTTGCGGCTGTTGCGCAATCCGATCCGATTGCTCCTGGGCGCCGGGATGTTCGTTCTGCATGATGCCCTCCCCTGGGTCATACCGCGCGCTGTGTTGCGCGCATCTCACCGGCGAGTCGAGGCGAGCCCCCGCCGCCAGCGTCAGTGTTAAATACTGAAACAGATAAGTTAAATAATATTTCAGAACGCCGGCCAGGGGTGGAAATCAATGTATCGGCGTCCGCTGGGTGAGTCAGGGCAGCGCGTACGCGATGAGATAGTCGCCCGGCCGCGTCCTGGCAGCCGGATGGCCGCCCGCGGCGATGACGACGTAGGCGCGGCCATCGGCGTCCTGGTAGGCCATCGGCGCGGCCTGTCCGCCCGCCGGAAGACGGTCCTGCCACAGCACATCGCCCGTGCGCACATCCACCGCCCGCAACGCCTGCTCCTGCGCGGCCACGGTGAACACCAATCCGGTGCCGGTGATCAACGCGCCCCCGGCGGTGCGGGTGGCAAGCGGTATCGGCAGAAACGAACGCAGACCCAGCGGAACGCTGTCGTATGCCGATCCGAGCCGGGCCTGCCACAGCACCCGGCCCTGCCTGAGGTCCACCGCCGTCAGATGCCCATACGGCGGGGCGGCACAGGGCGCCCCGAGCGGCGACAGAAACGGACCCGCCGCCTGCGTGGTGGCGCTGGACGCCGAACTCGCTTCGGCGGGCGGATCGTAGAGCGGCAGGCGGGCCCAGTTCAGCACCAGCACGCCGCGATGCGGATCGAGCGCGACGCCACCCCAGTTGACGCCGCCGATCGCGGCCGGCAGATCCAGATGCGGCGCGTCGCTGACGCGCGCGGTCTGCAGGGCGGCGGCCTGACGCAGGCGCAGCCGGCACCAGAGGTGGTCGAACGGCGTGAGCCCCCACATGTCGGATTCTCGCAGCGGCCCCTCCGTCTGTGCGCCCATGTCCAGCGCCGGCACGGGCAACGGCTCGCCCGTGCGCCGGTCGAGCACGAACACCTGGCCGCGCTTGCTGACCTGCACCAGCGCCGGAATACGGCCCTGCCCCGGCGCGCCGGGCCAGTCGGTGAGCACGGGTTGCGAGGCGACGTCGTAATCCCACAGCGCGTGACGCCGGGCCTGGAAGGTCCAGCGCGGCTGCCCGGTGTCGGCGTCGAGCGCCAGCACCGTGCCGTAGCGCCGGGGCTGCGCCCCCTGCGGCAGGCCCGCATCGGCGGGCACGTTGCCGGTGGGCACATAAATCATGCCGAGCGCTTCGTCGGCGCTGATGGGAGCCCAGGCGTTCGGCTCGGAAGGCCGCGGGCCCGGACCGGCCTCGTCCGGATCCACCGACCAGACCAGCGCGCCCGTGCGCGCGTCGTAGGCCCGCATGCGCCCGCCCGGCTCGCCCACCGACTGACCGTCGCTCAGCCAGCCGCCCAGCACGACGCGGCCGCGCACCACCTGCGGCACCGAGGTCGCGTGATAGCTGCGATGCGAAGACGCGCCGTCGCGCATGTCCACCTGGCCCGCGCGGCCGAAGTCCGGACAGGGTGCGCCGGTGCGCGCATCGACAGCCAGCAGACGTGCATCGGGCGTGACGCCATAGATGCGCGCGGCGCACACCGCGTCGGGCGCCATCCGGGGCAAGACGTGATGCGCCACGCCACGACAGGCCACGGCGCCCGACACATCAGCGGCCGGCGCGGCGTTCGCCGCGGCCACGTCCGCGTGCGGATCATGACGCCAGCGTTCGCGTCCGGTCCGGATATCGAGCGCGATCAGCGCACCGCGCGCCGAACAGAGATAGAGGGAGTCGCCGACCTTGAGCGGCGTGACCTCGAGCCGGCGCGGCTCGTTGTCGGCGGCGGGCCATTCGCCGGTGCGGTAGGTCCAGGCAACGCGCAGCCCGGCCACGTTGTCGGGGCGGATCTGCGCCAACGAGCTGTAGTGCGTGCCGCCGGCGTCGTTGCCGTAGTACGGCCAGTCGGGCGAGGTCGGCGGCGCGCCCGCTTCGTCGCGCAGGTCGGCGCGCAGGGCCGGCACGGCTTGCGGGCCCGACTCGTAGGCCGGCTTGCCGCGCAGCACCCCGGCCACCACGATGCCCGCGAGCGACACGGCAAACCCCATCGTGACCAGCCGCGCCGCACGATCGACGCGGGGCGCGGGCGCCAGCCAGCGCATGACGGGCGGCAGCCAGAACGCCATGCCGAGCGCGAACAGCAGGCCGAGGCGGCCGGCGAGCGCCCAGAAATCCAGACCGACCTGCCAGAGCGACCAGCCGAGCGTCCAGGCCAGCATCGCGGCATAGACGCCGAGGCATCCCGCATGACCGAACCAGAGCATCAGGGCCGCGGCCACACAGGCCACGCCGGTACAGAGGAAATAGACGGAGCCGCCCTGCATGAGCAGCTTGAGGCCTCCCAGGCCCAGCAGCACGCCGCTCGTTGCGAGCACAACGCACAGCCCCACTGCCACTACATTTCTACCCGACTCATCGTCGACCGCAGACATGCCACACTCCCCAAGGCCTGGCCGGCGTTCCGGCGTTCCGGCGTTCCGGCGCTTCGTTGTCCCGCGCGGCTGCGCTGGCCGCGTACGGTCTTGCCACCTCTGGATGCCCGGCGCGTCTGTGTGAAGCGACAGCGGCGGGCCGATCGGCCCGCCCTGCCGGGTGCCACGTATGCTAGCAGAGCGTCATTCGCCTCGCGCCAGCCGTTCGGCCGTGGCCACCACGCGCATCAGGAAGGCCGAGCTGTCGTCCTTGCGGTAGCTCACGATCACCGGCGAGGTGAAATCCGCCGCCGCGATGGGCACATAGCGCACGTCGGCGCGATGCGCGCGCTGCACCGAGGCCGGCACGACGGTCACGCCGATCGCCGCCGCCACCAGCCCCAACGCGGTCTGCAATTCGTTGGCCTCCTGCACCACCTGCGGCGCGTGCCCCGCCTCGCGGAACAGGCCCAGCACATGATCGGCATAGTTGGGCCGCGGCCGGGCCGGATAGAGCACGAAGGGCTCGGCCGCCAAGGCGGCCACCGTCACGCGCTGGCGGCTTGCCAGCCGGTGCGACATCGGCAGCGCCGCCACCAGCGGCTCGTTCATCAGCACCCGCCGCTCGATGGCGGGGTCGTCGAACGCAATGCGGCCGATGCCGAGGTCGATGTGCCCGCGCTTGAGGGCTTCGATCTGCGGCAACGAGGTCATTTCGGTGAGGCCGACCTCGACCCGCGAATCGGCCTGACGCACCTGCCGGATCAGCTCGGGCACGAAGCCGTACAGCGACGACGGCACGAAACCGATCCCGAACCAGCGCGTGGCCTGCGCCCCCAGCCGGCGCGTGCCGGCCACCACGTCGTCCAGGCGCGCGGTCAGCTGCAGCGATTGTTCATAGAAATAGCGGCCCGCCTCCGTGAGGCGCAGCGCGCGCGGCGCGCGTTCGAAGAGCACGACGCCGAGTTCTTCTTCGAGCTGGCGGATCTGGCGCGACAGGGGCGGCTGCGCGATGTGCAGCGTGGCGGCCGCGCGCGTGAAGCTGCCCTCGCGCGCCACGGCCTGGAAATAACGCAGATGACGAAGTTCCATGGATGGATACCCTAAAGGTATGGATGGAGACCAATATAGTCTTGGACGGCCACGCCGGGCATGGGGATACTGGTTTTCGTCCACTTTTCATCGTTTCAGGTATGACTGCCATCACCCTAGATTCCGTCGAGACCCTGCTGGTCGACCTGCCCACCATCCGCGCGCACCAGCTCGCCATGGCCGTGATGCAGCGCCAGACGATGGTGATCGTGCGGGTGCGCACCAGCGACGGCATCGAAGGCATCGGCGAAGCCACCACCATCGGCGGCCTGGCCTACGGCGAAGAAAGCCCCGAAGGCATGAAGCTGGCGATCGACACTTATCTGGCGCCGGCGCTGATCGGCGAGGATGCCACCAACGTGAACGGCGCGATGCGCCGGCTCGACAAGATCGCGCGCGGCAATCGCTGCGCCAAGTCCGCCCTCGAAACGGCCCTGCTCGACGCGCAGGGCAAGCGTCTCGGCGTGCCGGTGAGCACGCTGCTGGGTGGCGCCGTACGCCGTTCGCTGCCGGTGCTGTGGACGCTCGCCAGCGGCGACACCGCGCGCGACATCGACGAGGCGCACGCCCTGCTCGAGGCGCGCCGGCACAACACCTTCAAACTCAAGGTCGGCCGCCGCTCGGTCGCCGACGATGTGCGGCACGTGGCCGAAATCAAGCGCGCGCTGGGCGATCGGGCCCGCGTGACCGTGGACGTGAATCAGGCCTGGAACGAGGCCGACGCCGCCGGCGCGATCGCAAAGCTCGAAGAGGCCGGCGTCGACCTGATCGAACAACCCATCGCCCGCGACAACCGCGCCGGCATGGCGCGCCTGGCGGCCCGCTTCGTGGTGCCCATCATGGCCGACGAAGCCGTGTGCACGCCCGAAGACGCGCTCGAGCTCGCCCGTCTGGGCGCGGCCGACGTGCTGGCGCTGAAGATCGCCAAGTCCGGCGGCCTGACCGGCGTCATGCGCGTGGCCGCGGTGGGCGATGCCGCCGGCATGGCGCTCTACGGCGGCACCATGCTGGAGGGGTCGGTGGGATCCATCGCCTCGGCTCACGCCTTTTGCGCCCTGCCGACGATGGCCTGGGGCACCGAATTGTTCGGTCCGCTGCTGCTGAAAGACGACATCGTCGCGACGCCGCCGACCTTCACCGATTTCGAAATGCACCTGCCGCCGGGCCCGGGCCTGGGCATCGTGCTGGACGAAGACAAACTGGCGTTCTATCGCCGCAAAGACTGAACGCCCACGCAGCGGTCACGGTGGCAGCGCGCACGCCGCGGCGCGGGCCACAATAAACACAGGAGACAAACCATGCAGATCAAACAATCCCTCGCGCGCCTGGCCACCGGCCTCGCGCTGTGCGGCGCCGCGCTCGCCGCGCCGCTGGCCGCGCAGGCCGCCGGCTACCCGGATCGTCCCATCAAATGGGTCGTGCCGTTCCCGCCGGGCGGCGCCATGGACAGCATTGCCCGCACGCTGGGCGAAGCCATGGGCCGTGAACTCGGCACCTCGTTCGTCGTGGAAAACCGCGCGGGCGCGGGCGGCAACATCGGCGCGGCCACGGTCGCGCGCTCGGCCCCCGATGGCTACACGATCATGATCGCGGCCAACGGCATGGCCGTGAACCCCGCGCTCTATCGCGACATGAATTACGACCCGCAGAAGGACTTCGCGCCGATCTCGCTGCTGGCCGTCGTGCCCAACGTACTGGTCGCCAACGCCGAGCGCAGCACCGCCAAGAGCGTGCAGGACGTGATCGCGCAAGCCAAGGCCAAGCCGGGCCACTACACCTACGCCTCGGCCGGCGTGGGCACCTCGATCCACCTGGCGGGCGAACTCTTCGTCTCGCTGGCCCAGGTCGACCTGCTGCATGTGCCGTACAAGGGCAGCGGTCCCGCCGTCGCCGACCTGCTCGGCGGTCAGGTCGACTACATGTTCGACAGCATCACCTCGGCCAAGCCGCACATTCAGGCGGGCAAGCTGCGCGCGCTGGCCGTGACCACCGCCAAGCGCTCGTCCGCCCTGCCCGACGTGCCCACCATGGCCGAAGCCGGCGTGCCCGGCTACGAGCTGATGCCCTGGTTCGCCGCCTTCGCGCCCGCCGGCACCCCGCCGGAGATCGTGGAGCGCCTGAACAGCTCGATGCGCAAGGCGCTGTCCGACCCCAAGGTGAAGGACGCGATGGCCTCGATCGGCGCGGAGCCCATCGGCGGCAGCCCCGTCGAGCTGCGTGATCACCTCGCCAAGGAAACCGCGCAGTGGGCGGTGCTGGTGAAAGAGCGCAACATCAAGATCCAGTAAACACGTCGCGGCCTCGTGCCGGGAAGTGCTGCGGCCCGCGGAAGCGGGCCGTTTTGCGTTGTGGGGAGCCGCCGCGTTCGAGCAGGAGTCAGCATCGAGGAATACACTAGCTCGCACAAGCTGAGCGCCCGCGTTCAAGGCGGGCGCAACCACGAGGATCCTGTCGTGAATTTCATTTTCCGCGGCGACGAGCTGCTGGTGCGCGAGGACGGCATCGAACTGCCCGACGCCACCGTCTGTGAAGGGCTCGGCGTGCGCGTCGAGAGCATGCAAACGATCTGGTTCGGCCGCGACCCGCACCAGCGCACCACCCACATCGCCCGTGACGCCGAAGCGCCCGCCGGCTACGCGTTTCGCAAGCTGCGCGCGCTGCTCTCCGAGCTGGGCGAGCACGGTCCGCTCGCCGGCCGCGCCTTTCAGATCGCGGAGTGGGTACGCACGCATCGATTCTGCGGCGTCTGCGCCACGCCCATGCAACAGGCGGGCCACGAGCTGTGCCTGACGTGCCCGTCTTGCGGCCTGCATGCCTACCCGCGCATTTCGCCAGCGATGATGGTGCTGATCAAGCGCGGCGATGCGCTGCTGCTGGCCCGCCACGCCCGCTATGCGCAGGCGCGCTACACCGCGCTCGCCGGCTTCGTCGAGCCCGGCGAGAGCATCGAAGACGCCGTGCACCGCGAGGTCGAGGAAGAAGTCGGCCTGAAGGTGCGCGACCTGCGCTACTTCGGCAGCCAGTCCTGGCCTTTCCCGCACTCGCTCATGATTGCGTTCACGGCCGAGTATGCGGGCGGCGACATCCGCGTCCAGGAAGACGAGATCGCGGACGCGCAGTGGTTCGGGCCCGGTGAGCCGTTTCCCGACATCCCGATGCGCGAATCCATCGCGGGCAGGCTGGTGCGCGCCAATCTGCCGCCGGGCGTGCGGGTCGACTGAAAGCGGGAGTGGCCGGGCAAGGATGACAGGTCAGGCCGGCCGGATTTCGCCGGCCGCGCCTAGCCGGCCGCGCCTGGTTGGTCGCGCCTCGCCGGCCGCACCTAGCCGGCCACACCTAGTCGGCCACACCTCGCCGGCCGCCTCACACCGGCACGGTCAGGTAGACCGCTTCGCGTCCAACGATCGGCACGCGCGCCGGCATGAAGATCGTGCAGTCGTCGCACAGCGCCCGGATATCTTCGTCGCCGTTCACGGCGATGAGCTCGTCCTTGGCGAACGTCTCGAAGCCGATCACCGGTCGCGCGAAGCGGAAGTCATCCGACTTCACCACATGCACCTGCAGCAGCTGGAATCGCTTCGGCGTGATGGGCGCGGCCTGCTGCGCATCGATCAGGCCGAAATGCGCCAGGAAGCGCAGCGTCGTGTCGGTGGCCAACTCGGCCGCCGAGCGCGCGAAGTGCTGACCGCACTCCACCACCAGCGACCCCAGGCTGTTCACCGCATCGCCGCCATGACGGCCGTAGCCGATCAGGGGCGAGCCCGGGCCCTTGCCATTCGGCATCAGCAGATGCACGTCGGGCGCGCCCACCGCGGTCGCCAGCGCGGCATTGCGCGGCGAGTCGTAATACACCCAGAACGGCCGCACCGGCGCGCTCGTGGAATGAATATCGAGCACACAGTCGGCCGCATCGATCACCGGACGCAGCTCGCGCGCACGGCGCAGCTCGGGGCTGTCTTCCGACCCGTCGAGCATCTCGGTGGTCCAGATGCGGTTCAGGTTGTGCACCAGCTGCCGATTCTCGTAGGGGCGCTCGGCGTCGAACGCCTCGTACGCTTCCACATGCGCAAAGCTCACGGTCAGTGTCCCGATCTTCGGGCGCACCCCGGTATCGAGCAGATGCGTTGCCGCCACCATGCCGCAGATCTCGTTGCCATGCGTGAGGGCATTGATCAGCACGTGCGGGCCCGGCTTGCCGGACTCGAAACGATGCACGTAATCGATCCCGGTGTTGCCCTGGCGATAGGCGGAGATGTCGCGGGGCAGGACTTCGAGAGGCGGAGGCAACGGTTGTGCGGACATGAGCGGCTCGCGTTGAGGGAGAGAGCCCATCACGATAACGCAGTTCGCCGCCCTGGCCGCCGCGCGAATTCACTGATCCGTCTCAACCCGGCGCCAACAAGGTAGCGCACAGCCGCCTCTTCCTGCGATGATGTCCGTTTTAACGTCAACCGGAGGATCGCGGGATGGGTATGTTGGCCATCGTCATTTCATTGGCGCTATTGATGTATTTCGCTTATCGCGGTGTCACGGTGCTGCTGCTCGCACCGATCATGGGCGCGATAGCGGTGGTGCTCTCGGGCGATAGCAGTTTCCTGCTTCCCATCTACACCTCCACCTTCATGACCGCGCTGAGCGGTTATGTGCTGCAGTTCCTGCCGATCTTCCTGCTCGGCGCGCTGTTCGGCCAGCTGATGGCGGACTCCGGCGCGGCCAACACGCTCGCAAGGTGGATCGTCAACAGCCTCGGCCCGCGCCGCGCGATCCTCTCGGTGGTGGTGGCCTGCGGCCTGCTCACCTACGGCGGCGTGTCGCTGTTCGTCGTGGCCTTCGCGCTTTATCCGGTGGCCGTCAGCCTGTTCAAGGCCGCCGACCTGCCCAAGCGCCTGATTCCCGGCACCATCGCGCTGGGCGCCTTCACGTTCACCATGACCGCGCTGCCCGGCACCCCGTCGATCCAGAACGCCATCCCCATCCCCTACTTCAACACCAACGTCTTCGCTGCCCCGGGCCTGGGCCTGATCGGCGCACTCGTCATGTTCGGCGGCGGCCTGTGGTGGCTGCAAAGCCGCGCGGCCAAAGCCCACGCGGCGGGCGAAGGCTTCGGCGAACACGGCGAGGCCGACGAGCAGACCAATCCCGATCAGCCCGCCGAACAGGGCCGCTGGTCGGTCATGCCGGTGCCGCTGGCGCTGCTGCCGCTGCTACTCGTGGTCGGCGTGAACGCACTCTTCACCTACGTGATTTTCCCCGGCATGGACTTCGCTTTCCTGGGCGAGCGCTTCCAGAATGTCGATCCACAAAAGACCACCGGCCTCTGGTCGCTGATCATCGCGCTGGCCGTCGCCTGCCTCACGCTCGTGCTGATGCGCCTGGGCAAATGGGAAGATCTCAAGGGCACCGTGAACAAGGGCGTGTTCGGCTTCATGCTGCCGCTCTTCAACACCGCCTCCGAAGTCGGCTACGGCGCCGTCATCGCCAGCCTCGCGGGCTTCGCCATCATCCGCGACGCCGTGCTGAACATCTCGCCGACCAACCCGCTGATTTCCGAAGCGGTCGCGATGAACGTGCTGGCAGGCATCACGGGCTCGTCCTCCGGCGGCCTGAGCATCGCGCTGCAGACACTCGGCGCCGACTACCTCCGCATGGCCGAAGCCGCCGGCATCAGCCCCGAGCTGCTGCACCGCGTGGCCGTCATGGCGGCGGGCGGCATGGACACCCTGCCCCACTGCGGCGCCATCATCACGCTGCTGGCGATCTGCAAACTGAATCATCGCCAGTCGTACCTCGACATCGCGGCCGTCACCATCATGATCCCGCTGCCCGCACTGGCGCTGGTGATCACGCTCGGAACGATGTTCGGCAGTTTCTAAGTTTGAAGTGAGCTTGCTGCGGGCCATCGGCCCGCGGCAATAAGTACTGGAGCGAACCTCAAGCAACGCGGGTAGCTGGCGTGACGCGTTCGTTGAGATCTGATGTGAAAACCGGGAACGAGCGGCCGGAATCGCTGAAGTGTAGAAACCGGACGCCAGCTCGCTCGCCACGTCCTTGCCCCTCTAAAAATCGCATGATACTTATGTGCGAGGCGTTCCGCGCGCCGCCCTTACTGCCCCAAGCAATCAGGTGAAAAGGCTTGGCCTTTAGCCACGCACGTCCACTGAGTGCAGCGAAGCTTCAACATTCATCAAGGCAAAGCTCCATATGGATCGAAGAACACTTCAGCAGCACAAAAAGACGCCGAAAGTCCTTTCCGACCTTCCCTCGTTCTCGCCGCTAAGAAAGCACACATTACCCGGCCAGTATCGTCGGCTGGGCCGCCCTCGAGCGCAGGGCACCAACATGATCACGGTGTCCGAATCGCATAGCGTGCTTTTTATCTGGCGCGATGGCGCGATTCTGACGGATCGATCGTTCTATGCCTACCTGATCGAGCTCCTTTCTGGCGGCAACTTTCGAACGCTGCTTGAGTTCCACTGGCATCCCAGCCACAAGGGCTTTCACTGCGTGACGCCCTGCGGATCCGACGCCGACTACACCAACCGTATGCTGCATGGCTGCACAGAGCTCAAGGTCAAGACGCGCCGCCTGGATCCCGCGAGGGCGGCAGACAGGCTGGCATTGATTGAAATCTTCTGCCGCATCTGCGGCATTACAATTGATAACCCGCACGACGGACAGTCTGCTCGGCTATGGAATTGACCCGAACTATCAAGCAGGCCATTTGCGCCTTATTTGAAGTGCACGCCGATGAAGGTGGCGTGCAGCGCGTCGTCACGCCGCTTCAGTACTCCGGCAGCGGAGATCACATCGTGGTTCGAGTACGTGCGAATGAGCATGGCTTCACCGTCGACGAGAACGGCGAGTCCTCTCTCTATGCATCCATGGCGGATGGTGACGTCGAACTCGAAGCGGTGCAACGCTGGCTGGCAGATCTGCCAACGTACTCCCCGGTCTCAATAGACGAGGACGAAGTCCTTCGCGCGCACGCTTCCGACGAGCGCCTGATCCCCGCCTATATCTTCCGAGTGGCGGAAGCTGCACAAAGCCTATACGCCCTCGCGACAGCCCGCCAGCCACGCAAGGAGAGTGACTTCAAAAAAAGAGTGGCTGAGGCCGTCGAAGCGGCCGCAGCCACGCTCGGCTTCTCTTACGAGAATGACGTCATGTTGCCGATTGCAGGAGACTTCAAAGCGGACCACGTGATATCAAGCTCGCCTCCCCTTATCGTCATAGCTGCCACCGGAATTCAGCGCTTGCTGGAAGCCGAGATTGTTCACATGCGCTACCAGCAAGAAGGCTTACCCGGCTTCGTTCTGGCCACGGTGGAAAGCCAGCGGTCCGTCGGCGCCAAGCAGTTCGAGCGAGCAAACTACTACACCGGAAAGACCGTGAGTTTTAGTCCAGCGGACTTCAGCAGCCTCCTGGCAACACAGATTCATTGAGTTGCCACTCGCGTAGCAGAGTCGTTCTGAAGCCCCTCACACGGCAGATGGCCTCACCGGCTATTGCTCACCTTGCAGCGCGCGGTGAACGTACCTCCGGTCGCGTCGGCCGTCGCGTTGGACGGCCCGTGCAGCGAGGCCAGCAGAAGACCCTTGGTGGGATAGAGCGAATACACCATGATCTCGGGCCCATCGGGCACCAGGAACGTGATCAGGGCAGGACGGCCATCGATGACATCCGCGAGCTGTTCGCCGGGCGGCTCGCCGGCGTCGGTGGACGTGTGGCGGATGATGCCCTGCTCGGGCCGCGCGCTGTCCCACACCAGCGTCCAGGTGCTGTTCTTGTAGCCCGCCTTCTTCTGCACAGGCTCTGACTTGCCCGCGGGCACGTGGAAAAACGTGCCCTGCGGGCTCTTGCATTCGGCGCTCAGTTGCACCGCCTGAGCGGTGCCGAGGGATGCGGCAGCGAGGCCGGCAACAAGCAGAGAGCGAACGAGAAGACGGCGCATTGGCAAACTCCTGTGGCACGCGGGCGCAGCCCGGCACTGAGACGACCGGGGCGCAGCCCGGCGCTGGGACGACCGGGACGCAGCTCGGCGGTGGGACGACCGACGACTTTATCACCCGAAACCGCTTATCGGTCTCTGCCCGCGAGTTCGCCGCGCCCTGTCGGCGTGCGGTGACGCGACGGAGGCATCTTTCGCTGTCGCCGTGCGGTGACGCGACGGATGCATCTGTCCATGTCGCCACGCGGTGGCGCGACCGGGCGCATCTTTTCCGTCGTGGATCTATGCCGATGCCACGCGCGGCCGGGCGATACCCAGTCTCGATTGAAGCGGCGTCTCTTCCTAGAGCAAGGAAGCGGTGATTTCGTCGGCGATGCGCCGCACCGCGGCTAGCATCGGCACCTGCTGGCGCGGTCCGCCTTCATGCAGCGAGGTGACCATGGAAATCCCGACCGAGGCCAGCGGGACCCCATGGCGATCGAGCAAGGGCGCCGCAATGCAGGAGACGTGCGGGTTACTTTCCCCGTCGTCGAACGCAACCCCCTCATCGAGCACTCGATCGAGTTCGCGGCGCAACTGCTTTGCCGAGGTGATCGTCGTCTCCGTCAGGCGGCGAAAATGCATCTGGGCGATGAGCCTTTCCTGTTCGGCGGGCGACATATGCGCCAGGATGGCCTTGCCGACCGCGGTGCAGTAGAGCGGCTCCCAGTCGCCGGCGGCCTGACGCACGGAAACGATGCTGTCGCTGGGCATGACTTCGAGGAGAATGGCCCGGTCGCCCTCGATGATCGCCAGGTGCGAGGTCTGGCCCGTCAATTCCGAAAGTCTGCGCAGGTAGGGCCGGGCGATGTCGACCAGGGCCTTCGGCTGGCGCAGACTCTTGGCCCAGTACTCAATGCGCGCGCCGACCGTGTAGGTCTTGTCCAGCGGGTTCTTCTGCGCGAGGCCATGGCGTTCCAGCGTATTGAGAAAACGCAGGGCCGAACTCTTGTCGATACCGAACTCACGCGCCACGTCGACAATGCGGATCGGTTCATCGGAATCGATCAGGAACTCGAAAATATTCAGCCCCTTGTCGAAGGAGCCGATGATGGCGTTGGGGCCGGGTTTCTCTGGCGCGGTTTCGCCGGCACGGGGCTCGACGTGAGGCATGAGGGCGGACATGGGCAAATCAACCATCGGTTGCGACGGTGTCAGAGCGTTCGGAGAACTTGATTCTAACTGACAACATTGCCATGCCACGGCGTCCTGCCCCCCGCGAATGCGGGTAGGCAGGGCGCCGTCATTACGTCGGGGCGTCGTCGATTTCGGCGAGGAACCCGAGCATTACCGGCGAATCGAGCGGCATCACCATATGGCCGAGCGCGGTGCGGCAATGCGCCACGCCCAGCACCTGAGTGAGCAGTTCGGAGGCGCCATTGAGGACATGCGGGATGTCCTTGAACTCCATGGTGCAACCGACATGGCCGTCGAGACGGACCAGCCGCACCCGGGCCAGGTCTCCGCCCGCGGCTTCCTTCAGCTGCGCCAGCCCGGCCAGCGCCGCCAGGCGCGCTGCATCGACCGCCTGCTCCGTGCTCACTTCGGCGCCGACGCGGCCGGTGTAGGCCAGCTTGCCCTCGCGCCAGGGAAACTGAAACGAGGTGTGGACCAGATTGCCGGTGCGAACCCAGGGCACATACGCACCGACCCCGGCGCGGGCGGGCTGCAAGCGGTGGCCCATCGCCGCGAGGCGGGTTTCGGGATGATTCTCGGGGTACATCGTCTGCCTCCTTGTTCTCGTTGTTTTCAGGCTCTCCAGCGCGCGACGATGGCTGGATTGCGCTTCATCCAATCGGCTGCCGCAGCCATCGGACTGAGCTTGCGGACGTTGATCAGGTAGTCGAGCTCGGTCATCGCGGCGTTACCCAGCGTCACCCGGCGCAGGCTGGCCAGTGCGTCGGCCGGCAGCAGGTGGCGGGCATCGTTGCGGATGAGCAGCGTCGCCTGATCCTTGCCGCGCAACAGACCTTTCGGCTCGGCCAGTTCGCGGATCTTGTAGGTATGGTGCAAATGCTGGGGCTGCCAGAGCGGCACGACCACCCAGCGTTTTTCGGCGACAGCGCTCTCGAAGGCCCGCTCCATATCGGCCTGCGTGCCGTTGCGGAACTCATAGCCGAGGGTGTCGAGGCCGTACTCCTTGACGATCTCGCGCGAGAAGCGGCTGATCCCCGCGCCTGGCCCGATGCCTTGGATCACCTTGGTCATCCGGGCGACGACTTCCGGCTTTTTCAGATCGGCAACGGCGGACACTTCACCGGCCGGCACATAATCCGGCACCCCCCACAGCGTGTACGGCTCGTACAGCACGGTCAGCTTCTCGACTTCCGAGACCATCGGCGCCAGATAGCCGCCGTGGCTGCCGGGCAGCCAGGCCGAGGCGAGCATGTCGACCTCGCCCTTGCCGAGCATTTCGAACATCTTTTCGTGCGGCGCTTCCTTGACCTCGGTCTCGATGCCCTGCAACGCCAGCAACTGGCGGGCGATGGAGCCGCTGGCGGCATGGAAGGACAGCGCGATCTGGCCGACGACCAGCTTGCGGCCGGCCAGTGCCGCGCGAGCGATACCTGAGGCACCGGCGGCCAGGATGCCGGCGGACGCGGCGAGAAAGTATCGGCGATTCGGATTCATGGTGAGTTCCTTAATGAAATGACCACCGGCCTCAGGCCAGCGCCTTGTACAGTTCGCGCAGCAAGGCCGGATGGGCCCGGATGCGTTTCATCGACATCGTCTTTCTTTCCAACATGGGCGAGCTCAGTGACCGACCCCGAGGTAGCGTTCCTGCAACTCGGCATCGGCTGCGAATTGGCACGACGGCAGATCAAGCACGATCTCGCCCGACTCCATCACCAGCATGCGTTCCGACAGTGCGACGGCAAGCCGGAAATTCTGTTCGACGACGAGCAGCGACATCCCCTCTTCGTCCACCAGCCGGCGCAGCACCCCCTGCAAGTGCTCCACGACCAGCGGCGACAGGCCTTCCGACGGTTCGTCGAGAACCAGCAGGCTGGGGTTGAGCAGCAGTGCGCGGCCGATCGCCAGCATCTGCTGTTCGCCGCCCGACAACTGGTTGCCGCGATTGCGCCGGCGCTCGGCGAGGCGGGGAAAGGTGTCGTACACCCGCTCCACCGTCCACGCGCCGGGCCGGATGCCGGCGGTCAGCGTGAAATGCTCGTGCACCGAGAGCGACGGAAAAACCCGCCGCCCCTGGGGCACCAACGCCACGCCCAGGCGCGCCATCTCGAAAGGCTGCACCCCGGCCACCTCGCTGCCTTCGAAATGGATCGACCCTTCGATACGGTCGACCATGCCCATCAGCGATTTGCACAGCGTGGTCTTGCCGACGCCGTTGCGCCCAACGATGGCAAGCGCCTCGTTGCCGATGCTGAAATCGATGTCGTGCAGAATCGGCATGCCGCCCAGCCACGCAGTGACGTTATGGAGCTTGAGCAGAGTCTCCATCAGCCCTCTCCCAGATAAATCTTGCGCACCAGAGGATTGACGCGGATTTCGTCCGGCTTGCCGGAAGCGACGATTTCGCCGTCCTTCATCACCGTCACTTCGTCGGCGATCTGCAAGGCAACGTTCATGTCGTGCTCGATCATGATCAGCGTGATGTCACGCGACAGGTTGCGGATCAGTTCCAGCAGCAGCGGCCGTTCGGCCGGACTCAGCCCGGCCGCCGGCTCGTCGAGCAGCAGCAGGCGAGGCGTTTGCATCAGCGCCATGCCCAACTCCAGCTGACGCTGCTCGCCGTGCGACAGCTCGGCCACAGGACGGTGCTCACTGTGTTCCAGACCGACCGCCGCCAGCACCTCGCGCACCTTGCGCGCGCCCTCGTCGAGACGACCTGGCCGCAGCACGCCGAAACGGCCGGGCCGGCTGCCGCGCCAGGCGACGCTCAGGTTCTGTTCGATGCTGATGCCCTTGAACAGCGACGAGGTCTGGTAGGTGCGGGCAATGCCCAGGCGCGCCCGGCGATGCGCGGGCAGCGCGGTGACATCTCTGCCGTGGAACACGATGCGCCCGGCGCTGGGCGGAAAATCGCCCGCGATGATATTGAACAGCGTGGTCTTGCCGGCACCGTTGGTACCGAGCAAAACGCGACGCTCCCCTGGGGCGATCCGCAGGTCGACGCCGGCGATGGCGCGCAAGGCGCCAAAGCGGCGTTCGACCGCGTCGACATGCAGTGCCAGCACGCTCATGCCGCGCCGCTCACTTGCAGACCGGGTTGTCGCGCGAAGCCGGACCGGCGGCGAGGAATTCCTCGCGCGGCACGCCCAGCGTCTGGTTCACCTGCGGACTGACCTTGACCACCTTGTTGTAGAGGCTGCCATCAGGACGCCGGGCGACCTCGGTGACGAAGGCATCGGCGATCACCTGACGGTTCTGGTCGAGGCTGTAGATGCCGGTCGGCGTTTCGAACTTGAGTTGGCGCAGCGCCGCCTTCAGCTTGTCCTGGTTGCCGGAGACGTCGCCGCCTGCCTGTTCCAGAGCGAGCAGCGCCGCCTTCATGCTGATGTAGTAGCCGTGCGCCATGCTCGACGGCGCCGACAGCGCATCGGGAAACTTGGCGCGATAGCGGCGTACGAATTCCTTCCACTTTGGATCTTCGTTCTCGTCGGCGCTGGAACTGGCCGACGGAATGCCGACGACGCGCTGCTGGAACGGCCCGCGGCTGTTCAGGACGATCGAGTCGACGGTGATCGAGCCGCCGATCAGCGGCGCCTTGCCGCCCGCCTGGTAGTACTGGCTGAGGAAATTGACCGCATCCGCCCCGCCGAGCACGACGAACACGGCATCGACATCCTTGGGAATGCGGGCGATCACCGTGCTGTAATCCTTGGTGCCGAGCGGAACCCAGAAGCGGCTCGGCACCTTGCCGCCCTTGCGGCAGAACTCGGTGACAAAACCGGCGACCTGGGCATAAGGGAAGCCGTAGTCCTCGGCCACGACGGCGACATTGCGATACTTCTTCTCGTCGTAGACATAGTTGCCCAGGCCGGCAACGCGCTGCGCCCCGTCCGTGCTGAAGCTGAAGAAGTTCGGGGCGGGGTCGCGCAACGTCGTTTCCTGCGCCGCTGCGGTGCCGTTCACGAACGTCTTGGCCGGGATGGTCTTGGCCAGCTCTTTGATGGCCAACCCTTCGCCGCCCGACAAGGGCCCGACGATCAGGTCGACCTTGTCCTGGTCGAGCAGCTTGCGCGCCTTGGTCACGGCGACATCGCCCTTGGCGTTGGTCGATTCGCGGATGACCTCGATCTTCTTGCCGGCAATGCCGTTCTTGAATTCTTCGAGCGCCAGGTCGATGCCGCGACTCCCATCCTGACCGAGCGCGGCGAGCGGCCCCTCGAGAACGAGCAGAGTGCCGATTTTCAGCGTCTGCTGGGCCTGTGCGACACCGCCTGCCAGCACCAGGCCAACGGCGGCAATGGCGCCGGCCAGCCGGGTAGGTTGCAGTATTTTCATTTCAAGGTCTCCATGATTTTTGTAGGTACCGTAGCGGCTGCGTGGCTCGGTCGGCCGACGCAGCCGGGTCAAGCGGCGCGACGGCGTTGCATCGCCGCCTGCAGACGGCGCGCGATGCCGAGCAGACCGTCCGGAGAAAACAGGACGACCGCGAGGAATATCGAGCCGATCAGCAGGTTGAAACGATCGGCGCCAACGATCGTTCCGGCGAAGTTCTGAAGCAGGACGTAGAGCACGGCCCCGATGAAGGCACCGGCCGGATGGCGCAGGCCGCCGACCACGGCCATGATGAGGATGGCGGTGATGCCGCCGAGATCGACCGAGCCCGGCGAAATGCGCTGGTTGTACCAAACCATCAACACACCCCCGAGCGCCGCCGGCACGCCGGCCGCGGCAAACGCGGCCACCTTGATCGCCAGCACCGAATAGCCGAGCGCCGCCGCCTTGCGCGGATCGTCGCGCACCGCTTGCAAGGCCAGCCCGGCCGGTGTCGCGACGAGGTAGCGGATACCGGCATAGAACGTCGCTGCGACACCGAGGCAGATGAAGTAAAACAATTGCGCCTCACTGCGGATCGGCCGCTCGAACAACTGCGGCACCGCCACCCCTTGCAGGCCATTGAAGGCGTTGAACACGGTGTCGTTCTGCTGGACAAGGAAGAAGAAGCCCATGCCGATGGCAAGCGTGATCATCAACAGATAGATGCCTTCGGTGCGCGCCGCGAGAAAGCCGACGAAGATCGAGAACAGCACCGCGACGAGTACGGCGAAGGCGACGGCCAGCGGCCAGGGCAGCGGCACTCCCATCGCCTCGGCATTGACGCTGGTCAGCGCCAGCGCGTAGCCGGCGACGCCGGCCACCGTCATCTGGGCGAGCGAGACCATGCCGCCGTAACCGGCAAGAAAGCTCAGCGACAGGGCGACCAGGCCGAAGAAGAGGCTGGGCGCACCGATGTTGAGCACCCAGAAATCCGGCATGAGAAACGGATAGAGCACGGCCCAGCAGAGCAGCGCCAGGTCGTAGCGGATCAGGCGGGTTTCGAGCGGCGTGGACATCAGGCTTTCCTTCCGAACAGGCCGGCCGGCCGCAAGGCGAGCACCCCGGTCATCAAGACATAGATCAGCATGTAGGCGTAAGTCGGCAGGTAGGCCAGACCCCACTGCTCGACCAGCCCGACCAGCACCGCACCGACCGCCGCACCGACGATGCTGCCCATGCCGCCGACGATGGTGACGACCAGCGACGAGAGCAGGTAGCGCGCATCCTCGCCGGGCGATACCGAGAGCACCGTGCCGCCGAGCACGCCCGACAGGCCGGCCAGCGCGGCCCCGACGGCGAAGACGAGCACGAACAGGCGAGAGGTGTTGATGCCGAGCGCAGAGAGCATCTCGCGGTCGTCGACGCCGGCCCGGATGGCCACCCCGAAGCGCGTCCGGTGCAGGCCCAGCCAAAGCAAGATGCCGATGGCTAGCGCCACCAGCAGCAGATTCAGACGCAGCAGCGGATAAGCGCCGATCAGCGGCAATTCGACGCTGTGCTGCAGGAACTCGGGCGGCTGGAACTGCAAGGTCAGGCTGCCGAACCTGGCGAGCAGCAGGTCGGCGATGACGACCGACAGGCCGATGCTGACCAGTGCTTGGCGCAGGTCCTCGCCCTGCATCCAGTCCAGAAAGAAGAGATGCATCGCCATGCCGAGCACGGCGACGATCAAGGCCCCGGCCAACACCGCCAGGTACCAGCTGCCGCTCCACTCGCCGACCTGGTAGCCGAGGTAGCCCCCCAGCAGGTAGAGCGAACCGTGCGCCAGGTTGACCGAGCGCATCAGGCCGAAGATCAGCGTGAAGCCGACTGCCACCAGGAAATACAGGGCCGCCACGGTCAGCCCGTTCAGGGTCACCGTCAAGAAAAGACTCACCGGGCACTCCCGATGGCTACGCCCGCGTCGTCGGCGATCCAGCTGGCCTGTTCGCTTTGCTTGAACATGAATTCGAACGTGATGCCGTTCGGATCGACGACGAACACCTGGTGCAGCCCCTCGCCCGGTACCGTGCGCGGCTGGTACGGGTAGCCGGCCTTCTTCAGACGCTCCTCGAATCCGGGCAGGCCCTCGCAGTTGAACGAAATGTGATCGACCACGCCGCTGCCGGAAGTCTGGCCGCGGTCGCCAAGGTAGCGCACCAGTTCGGCGTCGCCGGTATCGCGCGCCATCATATGGAGCACCGGCAAACCGGCCGCCGAGTACATCCAGTAGCCGGGAAACTTGAAATCGGGGCGGTTACCGACCCGCAGGCCTACCACCTCCTCGAAAAAGCGGCGGGTTTCTTCCAGCTTCGGGGTGCGCAAAGTGAAATGGTTGAGGTCGATGGCTTTCACTTCTGTCTCCTGCGTCGTTGTTGATAAATAATCAACTGGTTGATTATTTAGTTACGATGCAGTTATAGAAGGCTGGCCATACGAGCGTCAAGGCAGTTGCCGCCTCGGGGACGCATCTCTCGTCCGAGTATTGGGGTGCGCAGCGGTAGCGGGGACGACACAGCCGCGTTCCGGGGAGAGCGTGACCGCCCCAACGGGCGGCGAGTGGCGGGTGTGCGGCCGCACTCGCCGGGCGCCGCGCTGCCGGACCTCGAGGGGGAGATCGTGTCGTGCGACGGGCTGCACGCGAACCGCTCGCACGCTCGCCAACCGCAGACGGAAAACAAAAACCCCGCGAGGAGCATCGCTCCCGCGGGGTTTTTGTTCAGGGCATGCGCCCTGATTGTTCTGGCGGACAGAGGGGGATTCGAACCCCCGATACGCTTTTGACGTATACACGCTTTCCAGGCGTGCGCCTTCAACCGCTCGGCCACCTGTCCTGATTTGGAATCGGCTTTCGTGGCTCTTGCGCCGGGTCAGACCACGGGCGCAAAGGAACTACCGAAAACGCGAATCCGCGATTCTAGCAGAATCGCCGCGACTGTGGGGAGGGCCGATGGCGCGACCGCCACGCCGCGCATGAAAAAGGGACGCACCACCCGGGAGTCCGGTGGATGCGCCCCGTCCTGCTCTAGGCCGTGCCAGCGGCCAGCTGCGCTAGGGCTCGATCTGCCGATACGACAGCACGGTGCCGTCGGTCGCAGCCTCTTCGAGCCGCACGCGGAAGCCCCACAGCCGGCCCAGGTGCTTCATCACCTGGTCGGCCTCGCCGCTGTCGAGCGGACGGCCGCGGCTTTGGGTGTGGCGCAGGACCAGCGAGCGGTCGGACTCGCGGAAGTACCGCACCACCTGGATGTCGGGCACCTGGTTGTCGCGGTTGTGTTGCGCGGCCAGCAGGCGGCGCACGTGGCGATAGCCCTCGTCGTCGTGGATCGCCGCGATCTCGAGCTTGGGATTGGACTGGTGGTCGGCCACGGCGAAGAAGCGGAACTCGCGGATCAGCTTGGGCGAGAGGTACTGCGAGATGAAGGACTCGTCCTTGAAGTTGCGCATGGCGAAGTCCAGCGTCTTGACCCAGTCGGTGCCGACGATGTCGGGGAACCAGCGGCGGTCTTCGTCGGTGGGGTTTTCGCACATGCGGCGGATGTCGGTCATCATGGCGTAGCCGAGCGCGTACGGGTTGATGCCGCCGTAGCCGCGTTCGTCGAAGCCGCGCTGGCTCACGACATTGGTGTGACTGGCCAGCACCTCCATCATGAAGCCATCGTTGACCTGGCCGCGCTGATGCAGGCGGTTGAGCAGGGTGTAGTGCCAGAACGTGGCCCAGCCCTCGTTCATCACCTTGGTCTGCGTCTGCGGGTAAAAATACTGCCCCACCTTGCGCACGATGCGCACCAGCTCCTTTTGCCAGGGCTCGAGCGTGGGCGAGTACTTCTCGATGAAGTACAGGATGTTTTCTTCGGGCTCTGGCGGGAACACGCTGCGCTTCTCGGCCTCGGGCGCGGCGGGCATTTTGGGCACGGTGCGCCACAGGTCGTTGAACTGGCGACGTGCATGTTCTTCGCGCTCGGCCTGACGCTGCGCCTCTTCACGGTACGAGATCGGCGCGGGGCGCTTGTAGCGGTCGACCCCATGCATCTGCAAGGCGTGGCAGGAGTCCAGGATGGCCTCGACCGCCTCGATGCCGTGGCGCTCTTCGCACTCCATCACGAAGCGGCGCGCGAACACGAGATAGTCCAGCACGCCGTCGGCGTCGGTCCACTGCCGGAAGAGGTAGTTGTTTTTGAAGAAGGAGTTGTGCCCGTAGCAGGCATGCGCGATCACCAGCGCCTGCATCGCCATGGAGTTTTCTTCCATGAGATACGAGATGCACGGGTTCGAATTGATCACGATCTCGTAGGCCAGCCCCTGCATGCCCTTGCGGTAGTACTGCTCGTTGCGGATGAACTCCTTGCCGTACGACCAGTGCGGATAGCCGATGGGCAGGCCCGCCGAGGCGTAGGCGTCGAGCATCTGCTCGGAAGTGATCACCTCGATCTGGTTGGGGTAGGTGTCGAGACCGTACTCGCGCGCCGTGGCGGCGATGACCTCGTCGTATTGCTGGATCAGCTCGAAGGTCCATTCGGATCCCTCAGAGATGGGCCGGGCACGCCGGACCGCCTCCAGCTCGGCGCGCGAACCCGCGATGGCGTTCATGCGACCTCCTTCTTGAACAGGTCATGAAACACCGGGAAGATCTCCCCGCGTTCGCAGATGCGGCGCATCGCGAAGTGCGGCGCGGTCTCCTGCTCGTACTCGGCCCACAGGCTGCTCTTGCGCGCCTCCTGCGAGTCGGGCACTTCGATGTAGGCGAAGTAGCGCGTGGCGGGCAGCAGGTTTTCAGCCAGAAAGCGTGCGCTCTTGCCCGCGTCGGCGCCGAACGAATCGCCGTCGCTGGCCTGCGCCGCGTAGACGTTCCAGGCAGATGGCGAGTAGCGCTCCTGCACGATCTCATGCATCAACTCGAGCGCCGACAACACGATCGTGCCACCGCTCTTGGGATCGTAGAAGAACGTGTGCTCGTCGACCTCTTCGGCGTTGTCGGTGTGGCGGATGAAGACCACCTCGACACGCTCGTACTTGCGCGAGAGAAAGAGGTACAGCAGCGTGAAGAAACGCTTGGCGAGGTCTTTCTTGCCTTCGTCCATGGAGCCGGACACGTCCATCAGGCAGAACATGACCGCGCGCGCCACCGGCACCGCCACCGGCACGCGGTTGCGGTAGCGCAGGTCGATCTCGTCGAGGAACGGCACGCGGGCCGAACGCCCGCGCGCTTCGTCCACGCGCAGCTGCAGGGCTTGCAGACGCGCCTCGTCGGCGCCCTCCTCCACCGCCTCGGCCAACTCGGCCTCGGCCTGCTCCAACTCGCTGCGCGCGTGCAGCCCGAGTGCGACACGCCGTGACAGCGAGGCGCGCAGGGTGCGGTTGACGCTCAGCGTGCTGGGCGAGCCCGTGGTGGTGTAGCCGGCCCGTTGCCAGCGCTTCTGGGACACATCGCCCAGCTGCGTGCGCACCAGGTGCGGCAGTTCGAGGTCTTCGAAAAAGAGATGCAGGAACTCGGCGCGCGAGAGGCTGAAGGTGAACTGATCCACCGACTCCCCTTCGCCCGGCTCCGAGCCGCCACCGCCCTCGCCGCCCTGGGGCCGGTCGATGGTGTCGCCCTTGGCGAACTCCCGGTTGCCCGGGTGCACCATTTCGCGGTCACCGCCCTGCCCGTGGCGGAAATGCGGTTCCGAGATGTCCCGGGCGGGAAGGTTGATCTCCCCCCCCTGGTCCATGTCGGCGATGGAACGCTCACGGACCAGATCCTGTACGGCTTTGCGGATCTGTTCCTTGTAGCGCCGCAAGAAGCGCTCGCGGTTGACGGCGCTCTTGTTGCGGCCATTGAGACGACGATCGATGAGCGAATTCATGGTTCACCTCGCTCAGGATGACTTCCTCACCCTAAGGTACCACTCGCACAACAGGCGAACCTGCTTCTCGGTGTAGCCCTTGTCGACCATGCGATCGACAAAGCTCTGATGCTTGCTCTTGTCCTCCGCCGATGCCTTGGCGTTGAACGAGATCACCGGCAACAGGTCCTCGGTATTCGAGAACATCTTCTTCTCGATGACTTCGCGCAGCTTTTCGTAGCTGGTCCAGTTAGGATTGCGGCCGCCGTTGTTGGCGCGGGCGCGCAGCACGAAATTCACGATCTCGTTGCGGAAGTCCTTCGGATTGGCGATGCCCGCCGGCTTCTCGATCTTCTCGAGTTCGTCGTTGAGCGCGCCGCGGTCGAAGCTCTCCCCGGTTTCGGGATCGCGGAATTCCTCGTCCTGGATCCAGCAGTCGGCGAAGGTCACATAGCGGTCGAAGATGTTCTGGCCGTACTCGGAATACGACTCGAGATACGCCGTCTGAATCTCCTTGCCGATGAACTCCGCGTAGCGCGGCGCCAGATAGCCCTTGATGAAGTCGAGATAGCGCCGGCGCGTTTCTTCGGGGAAGTCTTCGCGGGCGATGCGCTGCTCGAGCACATACATCAGGTGCACCGGGTTGGCCGCGACCTCGGTCTGGTCGTGGTTGAACACGCTGGACAGGATCTTGTACGCGAAGCGCGTCGACACCCCGTTCATGCCTTCATCGGTGCCGGCGTAATCCTTGTACTCCTGCAGCGCCTTCGCCTTCGGATCGACGTCTTTCAGGCTTTCGCCGTCGTAGACCCGCATCTTGGAATAGACGCTGGAGTTCTCGGGATCCTTGAGCCGGGTGAGCACCGAGAACTGCGACATCATGTCGAGCGTGCCCGGTGCGCAGGGCGAGGCCGAGAGCGAGCTGTGGCGCAGCAGCTTCTCGTAGATCTTCACTTCCTCGGAGGTCTGGAGGCAGTACGGCACCTTGACGATATAGATCCGATCGAGGAAGGCCTCGTTGTGTTTGTTGTTGCGGAAGGTCTGCCATTCCGATTCGTTCGAGTGCGCGAGAATCGCGCCGTTGAACGGGATCGCCGAGAAGCCTTCGGTGCCCTTGAAGTTGCCTTCCTGGGTCGCCGTCAGCAGCGGATGCAGCATCTTGATCGGCGCCTTGAACATCTCGACGAACTCGAGCAGCCCCTGATTGGCCAGGCACAGCCCGCCCGAGTAGCTGTAGGCGTCGGGGTCGTCCTGGGAATAGCGATCGAGCTTGCGGATGTCGACCTTGCCGACCAGAGACGAGATGTCCTGGTTGTTTTCGTCGCCCGGCTCGGTCTTGGCGATCGCGATCTGACGCAGCACCGAGGGGTTGAGCCGCACGACACGGAATTTCGAAAGATCGCCGTCGAATTCCTTGAGCCTCTTGACCGCCCACGGCGACATGATGCCGCTCAGATAGCGTTTGGGAATGCCGTAGTCACGTTCGAGTTCGTCGCCGAAGCGCTCGGGATGGAACAGGCCGAGCGGCGATTCGTTGACCGGCGATCCCTTGAGGGCATAGATGGGATAACGCTCCATCAAGACCTTGAGACGTTCGGCGATGGAGGACTTGCCGCCCCCCACGGGCCCCAACAGATAAAGAATCTGCTTGCGTTCTTCGAGCCCCTGAGCGGCATGCTTGAAGAAGGCGACGATCTGATCGATCACCTCTTCCATGCCGTAGAACTCTTTGAACGCCGGGTAGCGGCGTATCACGCGGTTCGAGAACAATCGCGAGAGTCTCGGATCGTTACGCGTGTCGATGAGTTCGGGTTCGCCTATGGCCGCGAGCATGCGCTCGGCAGGACTGGCATAGACCATGGGATCACGCTTGGCCAGGTCCAGATATTCCTCAAGGGAAAGTTCTGATTCCTGCTCCCGCGCGTACTGGGACTTGAAGCCTTCGAGGATGCTTTGCACGGCCGACCCTCCTACGGGTGCCGTATCCAAATAATCGGATACGGTTGAGTCCATTGTGTGCTTCCTATACCAGCCAAGCTAGTCATTCTTGCGAATGAGCCTCCACCACATTATGTAGTCGTAGCACTTTCGCCACACACAATAGACAGGGATGAAAGACCCCTTCAGAGATTAGGCCCCGTTCATGCGCCACAAGTTCCGGGCTGCGGCGAATTTACCGGCGGAACCCCTGAATAAAGGGGTTGGCAGCGCAACACCACGAGTGCTGACAGCCATGAGTACATACCCTTTATTCATAAGTCCTTCACTCGCGCGAGCCTCCTTTCTCAGCACCGTGTATGCGCGCAAACGGTGTTGCGGATACATGAAACATGAGCGGCGCTCTCGCTGCTTCTCAACTAGCATGCGGCGTTCCCGGTGCACCGCCTTGTACACAAGCCTGCCCGCCAGCCGCGCGCGTTGCCTCGCGCCGTCATGCAAAACGCGCCTGGCGGCGCGTTCGATGTCGTACAGGTTGATGAGAATGCCCTCGCTCAAACGGAGGGGGCTGTGCTCGCGAGCCGATAGCGGCCTTCGCGATAGCACCAGTCCGGCCACAGCGCATGCGCCAGCGCCACACGCGCGAGCGCCGCGTCGAGATCCACCGGCGTGTATTGCTCCGGCGCCGCATAGCGGAATTGAACCGGCGGGCGATTGGGTGTCATGACCAGCAGATCGTCGCCGCGCAGATACCCATAGGTGTTGTCGTACTGCATGATCGCGCGATCGGGCGAACTGCTCGCAAGATCGTGACCAATCATGGGATGCTCGCCCTCCACACCGATGAGCGAGAGCAGCGTGGGCGGCAGATCGATCTGGCTGATGATGCGGTCATCGCGGCGCGGCGCGATGTCGCCACCGAGGATGAGCGCGGGAATATGGAAATGCCGCACCGGCACGAGCGTGGCGCCGAACACGCGCGAATCGTGATCGGCCACCACCAGGAATACGGTGTCGTTCCAATAAGGCGCCTCGCGCGCCTGCTCGAAAAAGCGGCCGAGCGCCCAGTCGGCGTATCGCACGCTGTTGTGTTCGGTGGCCGGATTCCCGTCGACCTCGATGCGGCCGGCAGGGTATTCCCAGGGGGTGTGGTTGGACACCGAAAAGGCCAGCGTGAACGTCGGCTCGTCGGCATCTTCGCGCAGCAGACGATCGAGCTGCGCGAACATGTCTTCGTCGCTCGCACCCCAGGTGCCGCAGAACGCGGGATCGGTGAAATCGGACCGATCCACGATCCGGTCGAAACCGTTGCCGAGGAAGAAGGCCTTCATATTGTCGAAGTGCGATTCACCGCCGTAGATGAATCGCGAGTGATAGCCCTGCCGACCCAGCATCTCGGCGATCGTGAAAAAGCCGCGTTGCGCGCGCGGCAGCTTCAGCACCGCCTGCATCGGCGTGGGCGGGAAGCCGGTCGTCACGGCCTCCAGGCCGCGCACGGAGCGCGTGCCGGTGGCGTAGGCCCGGGTGAAGGCCCAGCCCTGCGCCATCAGCGCGTCGAGCTCCGGCGTGAGCCCCATACCGCCGAGCGCCGCGCTGTATTGCGCGCCCAGGCTCTCTTCGAGAATGATCACCAGCTTCTTGGGACGGCTGGCACGCTGCACGGGGGCCTGGCGATGCAGGCTGGGCAGTTCGGCGTCGGCGGGCGGCCAGGGCAGGCCCGCCTGTTGCATCACCAGCTCGTTGAACGCCGCGCTCGGCATCTTGCCGTACATGCTCGAGCCGCCGCGCTCGTTCTTCATGCTGTAGATCGCATACACCACGTTGTAGAGCGAGTTGAGCGCCAGCGTGTTGACCATGCCGTCGGAGCAATAGGCCACCGACGAAGGATTGATGGGCCGGTGGCCCAGCGTGCCGCGGATCGCCAGGATCACCAGCGCCAGCATCACCACGCTGTAAAGAATCTGTTGCCACCACAGCAGCGCGGGGTCGGCGGTCGGGTTGACGAACAGCACGCAGCCCGCGACGCTGGCCAGCACGAGCACGGCCGTGCCCCCGAGCAGCGCCGTCTTGTAGCCGCGCCACACCATGTTGGACACTTCGCGCGGATGCTTGAGGTATTCGACGAACAGCCGGTTGGGACGCGTGTCGTATTCCTGGATGAACGGCGGCGTCGAGACCTCCAGCAGGGCCAGCAGGATCCAGCAGAGGATGAACCACCCGGCGGTAATGTCGGCCGCCCACTGATACTCACCGAGCCAGGGGCCCAACACGAGCGGCCATGCGGCCAGCACGCCGATCATGTGCGCGTCGATGCGCACGCCACCTCGCAGCAGGGGCCAGAGCCCGCCGGCATCGCGCACACGCGGCCATTGCCATGCCGCCAATGCCAGGCGGCTGAGGGTCAGCAGCACCAGGCTCGCGGCCACGAAGATCAGGGCTTCGCCTCTCATGACTCTTACTCCGTCGCGGGGTCGAGCGAAATCTTCAGAGCCAGGCGGCCACGGCGCCGCCCGAGGCCACGCCGCTGACCGACAGCATGCGCTCCACGTAACGGGCGATCATGTCCACCTCGAGGTTGACCTTGTCGCCGGCCTTCACGTTGCGCAGCGTGGTCACTTCCTGGGTATGCGGGATGATGTTGATGCTGATGTCGCAGCCATCGCTATCGTCGAGCACGCTGTTGACGGTGAGGCTGATGCCGTTGACCACGATCGAGCCTTTGTAGGCAAGGAAGCGGGCCAGCGTCTTGGGCACACGGATCACGAGTTCACGCGACTCGCCCACATCCGAAAACCGCAGCACCTCGCCCAGGCCGTCGACGTGGCCCGACACCAGATGGCCGCCGATCTGGTCGCCGATGCGCAGCGACTTCTCGAGATTGACCTCGCCCACCGCCGCCAGGCCCACCGTGCGGTTCAGGCTCTCGCGCGACACGTCCACCTGGAACTGCGTGCCCTGCAGCGCGACCACGGTCATGCAGGCGCCCTCCACGGCGATCGAATCGCCGATGCTCACGTCCTGCAGGCCCAGGCTCTCCGACTCGATATCGAGGCGCACGCCGGCCGCGTCATCGCCCTGCGCGAGCGGCTCCACCTTGACGATGCGGCCCACTGCCGCCACCAGACCGGTAAACATATCTCTACTCCTTCGGCGCCGAAGCGCCATGTCGCATCGAGCGCAAGCGCGCTCTTTCGTCTTCGTATCAGGGTTGGGCGCCGGCCTGGCCGACGCCGCGCACGCTGGCCAGCAGTTGCTGCCAGTGCGCATCGCTCGTGGCGCGCAGGCGCACGTCGGCGCCCACGCGAGTCATGTCGGTAAATACATAGCGGCGCGCGGCCTCGAGATGCTCGAGCAGCGGCAGGCGGACCATGCCGGCCGCGTCGCCGAGCAGCACCGGCGCCAGATACACCAGCAGCTCGTCGATGCAGCCTGCCGTCAGCAGTGCGCCCGACAGGCCGGCGCCCGCCTCGACGTGCACCTCGTTGAATTCGTTCTGCCCCAGCCAACGCATCATCGCGGCCAGGTCGACCCGCTCGCCGCGCGCGTCGGGCAGCGCGATCACGCGTGCATTGCGGTCGGCGAGCGCCGCCGCGCGGCCGGGCGCGGGGGCCGCCGTGAAAATCAGCACCTCGGTGCCGTCGAAGAGCCTGGCCTGCGGCGAGATCGACAGGGTGGCGTCGACCACGGCCTTGCGCGGCGGGCGGGCGGTCTCGACCGCGCGCACGTTGAGCAGCGGATCGTCTTTCGTGACGGTGCCCATGCCGGTCAGGACCAGATCGGCGCGGGCCCGCCAGTGATGTCCGTCGGCCCGGGCTGCGTCGCCCGTGATCCATTGCGAAATGCCGTTGTGCAGCGCGCTGCGGCCGTCCAGCGAGGCGGCCATCTTCATCCAGGCCCACGGCGTGCCGCGGCTCATGCGCGCAACGAAGCCGGCGTTGAGTTCGAGCGCCTCTGCCTCGCCCACCCCCGTGCAGACCTCGATGCCGGCGGCGCGCAGCCGCGCGTAGCCTGCGCCGTTGACGCGCGGATTCGGATCGCCCATGGCGACCACCACGCGAGCCGGCGCCGCGGCCACCAGCGCGTCGACGCAGGGCGGCGTGCGGCCATGGTGCGAGCAGGGTTCGAGGGTGACGTAGACGGTGGCGCCCGCGACGGTCTCGCCGGCGGCCGCCGCCGCACGCAAGGCCATCACCTCGGCATGCGGACCGCCCGGGGGCTGGGTGGCGCCTTCGCCGATCACCCGCCCGTCTCGCACGATCACGCAGCCCACCCGGGGGTTGGGCGACGTGGTGTAGAGCACGGCGCGCGCCAGCGCGAGCGCGTGGCGCATATAGGTCGAATCTTGCGGCCGGGAGACGTCCACGTCGGGGTTCGTTGCGATGATCATGTCCCCCGGATTGTATGCCGGTGCGCAGCCGGAAGCGGCGTCAAGCTGACACCGCCCTGACGGCGCGCTGACGGTGCCGGATCCTGGCTTTCCCGCATGTCTGTTTTGGTCCGCCCCCGGTCCGCCCGGCGCCTGCCCAGACGGCCGCCCGCGGCTCATAATGGCGTCCACATCACCCCGGTTTGCCCGCAAACCCTCTCTCTCCGGACCACTCATGCCCACCACCGCTCTGTTGCTCATCGACATCCAGGAATCGTTCCGCACGCGTCCGTATTGGGACGACACCGAAGTGCCGGCGTTCCTGGCCGCCACGCAGTCGCTCATCGACGCCGCCGAGCGCCACGGCCACGCCATCGTGCAGATCTTCCATGTGCAGAAAGGCGGCGGCACGCCGGGCCCGTTCGACCCCGCCAGCGGGCACGTGCGCACGCTCGACGGCCTGCGGGTACCCGACGCCCCGGTGTTTCACAAAACGGTGCACTCGGCGCTGTACGCTCTCGACGCGCAGGGCACGGCGCTGTCGCAATGGCTGACCGAAGCCGGCATCCAGGAAGTCATCATCACGGGCATCCGCACCGAGCAATGCTGCGAGACCACGGCGCGCCATGCGAGCGACTCGGGCCTCAAGGTGCGCTACGCCCTCGACGCGACGCTGACGTTTCCCATGACCGCGCGCGACGGCCGGGTCTATTCGGCCGCGGCGCTGCGCGACCACACGGCGCTCGTGCTCGAAGGGCGCTTCGCCGCCGTCGTGTCGGCCGCCGAGGCCGGGAGCCGTTGATGCCGAGCTCCGTGCCGGTGGTCTTCATCGTGCTCGAGGGCATCGTTCTGCTCGACCTCGCCGGGCCGGCGGAGGCGCTGCGCGTCGCCAACAAGCTCGTGCCCGGCAGCTTCGAGGTGCACTACTGCGCCCCCACGCCCGAGCTCGGCACCGGCCTGCCGGGGCTCAACCTGTCGGGGCTGCAGCCCTTGCCGCAAAGCCTGCCCGCCAATGCCCTGGTGGTCCTGAGCGGCGTGGTCGACCGCGCCTACGATCTGGAGGCGCCGGCCACGCGGGCCGTGCTCGACTGGCTGCGCGTGCGCATGCCGGCGGATGGATTCGAACTCGTCACCGTATGCGCGGGCGCGCTGGTCGCCGCGGCCGCCGGACTGCTGCGCGATCGCGCCTGCACCACGCATCACAGCTGCGTGGCGAGCCTGAGCGCGATGGAACCCAGCGCCCGCGTGCTCGAAAACCGCATCTTCGTACAGGACGGCCCGATCTGGACCAGCGCCGGCATCACCGCCGGCATCGACCTCGCGCTGCATCTGGTCGCGCGCGTGACGGATCCGCGCGTGGCGAGCGCTGTGGCGCGCGACATGGTGGTTTATCTGCGCCGCGCGGGCGACGACCCCGCGATCTCGCCGTGGCTGGATCACCGCAATCACCTGCATCCCGGCGTACATCGCGTGCAGGATGCCGTGCTGCGCAATCCGGCCGCCGACTGGACCGCGACGACGCTGGCGCGGCAGGCTCATACCAGCGCGCGCCACCTGGCGCGGCTCTTCGCCGAGCACGCGGGCTGCACGCCCATGGACTATCTTTATCGGGTCAGGCTGGCGCTGGCGCGCACGCTGCTGAGCCAGACGCGGCACGGCATGGAGCGGGTGGCGCAACAGGCGGGATTCAGTTCGGCCCACCACCTGCGCCGCGTGTGGCGCCGCTATGAGTCGGCGCCGCCGGGCGCGCTGCGCACCGAGGCCCTGGCCGACGCGGCGGACCCGGCGATGCCGCCCTTGCGGCACTGAGCGCTCAGTTGTTGCGGCGCTGCGCGCTCAGTCCTTGCGGAGCTTGTTCGGCGGCCGCGGGCCCTGCATCTCGCGAATGGCCTCGACGAATTCGCCGATGTCTTCGAAGCTCTTGTAGACCGACGCGAATCGCACGTAGGCGACCTTGTCGAGCCGCTTGAGCTCGTTCATGACCAGCTCGCCGATCTTCTCGCTCGGGATCTCGCGGACCCCGCTGGCGAGCAGGGTTTCTTCGATGCGGGTGACGGCGCCGTCGAGCTCTTCGGTGCTGACCGGACGCTTGCGCAGCGCCAGCGAGAGGCTGCCGCGCAGCTTGCGCGCATCGTATTCGGTGCGGTTGCCGTCGCGCTTGACCACGGAAGGCATGGCCAGTTCGACGCGTTCGTAGGTGGTGAAGCGCTTGTCACAGGACAGGCAGCGGCGCCGGCGACGTATGGTGTCGCCCTCTTCCGATACGCGGCTGTCGACCACCTGCGTATCGGCGTTGCCGCAGAAAGGACACTTCATCAGCTCTCCCCCGTACCTGTGTTCCGCATATTGTAATAAAGCAGCGCCCCGGCCACCCGGAAAAAAATGGATGAGGCAAATGAACAGGCCCCGGCATGCCGGGGCCTGTCTGTCATGGGGAGCCAGGCCCGCCCATGCCGGTGCTTACTTGCTGTAGACGGGCAGACGCGCGGTCAGCTCGTTGACGCGCGCGCGCACGGCGGCGATGTTGGCCTCGTCGCGCGGGTTGTCCAGCACGTCGGCGATCAGGTTGGCCGTGGCTTCCGCCTCGGCTTCCTTGAAGCCACGGGTGGTCATGGCCGGCGTGCCCAGGCGGATGCCGCTGGTCACGAAAGGCTTTTCCGGATCGTTCGGGATGGCGTTCTTGTTGACCGTGATGTGGGCTTCGCCCAGCACCGCTTCGGCTTCCTTGCCGGTGATGCCCTTGGGACGCAGGTCGACCAGCATCACGTGGCTTTCGGTCTTGCCCGACACGATGCGCAGACCCCGCTTGACCAGCGTGTCGGCCAGCACCTTGGCGTTCTTCACGACCTGAGCGGCGTAGTCCTTGAACTCGGGCGACAGCGCTTCCTTGAAGGCCACGGCCTTGCCGGCGATGACGTGCATCAGCGGACCGCCCTGGATACCCGGGAAGATGGCCGAATTGACGGCCTTCTCGAACTCGGCCTTCATCATGATGACGCCGCCACGCGGGCCGCGCAGCGACTTGTGCGTGGTCGAGGTGACGAAGTCGGCGTGCGGGACCGGGTTGGGATATTGGCCACCGGCGACCAGACCGGCGTAGTGCGCGATGTCGACCATGAACAGCGCGCCGTTTTCACGGGCGATGCGGCCCATGCGTTCGAAGTCGATGTGCAGGGCGTAGGCCGAGGCACCCGCCACGATCAGCTTGGGCTTGTGTTCCTTGGCCAGCTGCTCGACCTGCGCGTAGTTCAGCACTTCGTTTTCGTCGAGGCCGTAGGGCAGGAAGTTGTAGAGCTTGCCCGAGGCATTGACCGATGCGCCATGCGTGAGGTGGCCCCCCTCGGCCAGGCTCATGCCCAGCACGGTGTCGCCCGGCTTCAGGACGGCCATGTACACGCCCTGGTTGGCCTGCGAGCCGGAGTTGGGCTGCACGTTGGCGGCCTCGGCACCGAAGAGTTCCTTCAGGCGATCGATCGCGAGCTGCTCGACGACGTCCACGTACTCGCAACCACCGTAGTAGCGCTTGCCCGGATAACCTTCGGCGTACTTGTTGGTGAGCTGCGTACCCTGGGCCTGCATCACGGCCGGGCTGGCGTAGTTTTCCGAGGCGATCAGCTCGATGTGCTGCTCCTGGCGGACGTCTTCTTTCTGAATCGCGGCCCAGAGGTCGGGATCCACCTTGTCGAGGGTGAGCTTGCGGTCAAACATGGGAGGTTCCTGGAACGGTGAAGAATGCGGGGGTTAAGCAATGAGCGTTAGTGTACCCCGCGCCGACCGGGTATACCCGTGCCGCGCCACCCGTGTGTGGTCAAGATCGCGGTATATGTAACCAACGCGCCGTCATCTGCGCGCGAAGAGAAGTTTTTTCATGACAGCATGAGAGCGCCTCATGCTGAGCCCCCAAAAAGCCGCGCCGTGCGGCGGCCGGGAGGCGCGGGGCGCGCTCGGCGCCCCGCCGAAACGATCACGACGCCGTGGTGGCGCCGATCTGGCGCGGGGCCAGCTCGGGGTTCAGCGTGTAGGTGCCGGTGAGATGCGCCTGCGCCAGCACATGGCCCTGAATCGCCTTGAGCGCGTCGGCGCCCGTGAACGAACCCTGCAGCTTGAGCGACGGGACATCCAGCGCGTACAGCGTGAACACGTAGCGATGGACGATCTCGTCGTTCCAGGGCGGGCACGGGCCGTCGTAGCCGAAATACTCGCCGCTCATGTCGTGGTCGGCCGCGAACCAGCCGGTGTAGTCGTTCAGGCCCTGGCGGGCGTCGAGCGGCGCCAGCGGGCCGCCCTTGCCGCGCGGCGAAATGCCGCTCGAGAACGCGCCCTCATCGATCTCGCGCATCTCCGGCGAAAGATCGATCAGCACCCAATGGAAGAAGTCGGCGCGCGGCAGGGTGGCCGGCACGGTGCGGCCTTCCTGATTCACGTCGTCCGGCTTGGTCGGCACATCGGGATCGTGGCAGATCAGCGCGAACGACTGCGTGCCCTGCGGCACATCGTCCCAGGAAAACTGCGGGTTGTAGTTGTCGGCCAGAGCGACGTGCGATTGCGCATCGATCTTGCCGAAGGCGTAGCGCTCGGGAATCGACTCGTTATCGGAGAAAGACAAGCTCGCAAGTTTCATGGCGTACTCCTGGAGAAATGCGAAGAATTCCTACCCTGCCAAGGTAACACGCGCGAACTTGCGTTTGCCCACCTGCACGACATAGGTGCCGGCGGCCAATTGCAACGATTTGTCTTCGACGCGATCGCCGTTCACGCGCACGCCGCCCTGCTCGACATTGCGCTGGGCTTCGGAGCTCGACGCCACCAGACCGGCCTCGCGCAGCACGCGCAGAATGCCCATCGGCGCGCCGGCCACGTTGACCTCGGGAATGTCGTCGGGGATCGCGCCGTCACGGAAGCGCGCTTCGAACGACGCCAGCGCGCCCTCGGCCGCCGCGGCGGAATGGAAGCGGGTGATGATTTCCTGGGCCAGTGCCACCTTGGCGTCGCGCGGATTGCGGCCGCCGTCGATCTCGGCCTTGAGCGCGGCGATGTCTTCGAGCGAGCGGAACGACAGCAGCTCGAAGTAGCGCCACATCAGCGTGTCGGAGATCGACATCAGCTTGCCGAACATCGAATCGGGCGACTCGGAGATGCCGATGTAGTTGCCCTTGGACTTGGACATCTTCTCGACGCCGTCGGTGCCCACCAGCAGCGGCATGGTCAGGATGCACTGCGGCTCCTGGCCGTATTCCTTTTGCAGCTCGCGTCCGACCAGCAGGTTGAACTTCTGGTCGGTGCCGCCGAGCTCGAGGTCGGACTTGAGCGCCACCGAGTCGTAGCCCTGCAGCAGCGGGTACAGGAACTCGTGCACCGCGATCGACACGCCACCCTTGAAGCGCTTGGTGAAGTCTTCACGCTCCATCATGCGCGCCACGGTGTAGCGCGAGGCCAGCTGGATCATGCCGCGCGCACCGAGCGGGTCGCACCATTCGGAGTTGTAGCGGATCTCGGTGCGGGCCGGATCCAGCACCATGCTGGCCTGCGCGTAGTAGGTCTTGGCATTGTGCTCGATCTGCTCGCGCGTGAGCGGCGGACGGGTGGTGTTGCGGCCGCTCGGATCGCCGATGGTCGAGGTGAAATCGCCGATCAGGAAGATCACCTCGTGACCGAGATCCTGGAGCTGGCGCATCTTGTTGAGCACGACGGTGTGGCCGAGATGGATGTCGGGCGCCGTCGGGTCCAGGCCCAGCTTGATGCGCAGCGGCACCCCGGTCGCGCGGCTGCGGGCGAGCTTCTTGGCAAACTCGGATTCGACCAGGAGCTCGTCGCAACCACGGCGCGCAATGCGCAGATCGGCTTCGACTTCGGGAGTGATGGGGGCTTCGGGGTGCGACATGATGGTTCCAGCCGGTTGTGCCGGGTCGGCGCGCGGCACAAAAGGTGTAAAAAGTGAGGAAATTAGTCGAAAATTCTAGCTGAATCGGCTAGGATACTGCCCTAATCATACGCAACTGTCATGTTCGTGGCCGTTGTCGCCTGGATCGGCAGGGTGGCCCCCATCCCGTCGATCATCTGTCACCTATTGCCGTTTGTACCAAGATGCGCCGCGCGGCGTATTCCTGCCTCCGGCCCGCAGGCCGTCAGGGGGAGGCCGCGTGCAACCGTAACTTGCACTCGACGCCACCTCAAGGTCTGAATCACGATGAATCGTGGCCCCAACAGCCTGGTGAGCAGCTTCCGACGTAAAGTTGCCACCCTGTTCGCCTCTCGCGCTGAACCTTCCTCCCGCGGCGCCGCCCTTGTGCGACGCACCCTCGTCGTCTCGGCATTGGGCCTGTTTGCTGGCGCCGCCGCGCTCGGCATGGTGCAGCAGCCCGATCACGCCAGCCTGCCGCCGATGCGCCTGATCAACAGCGAACTGCCGCTCGAATCGAGCCAGGTCCAGATCAGCGAAACCCCGGCCGTCGACGCCCCCTACATCAGCGAAACCCGCATCCGCTCCGGCGACACCCTCGCCGCCGTGCTGCAGCGTCTCGAGATCAGCGAAAACGGTCTGCAGGCCTTCCTCACGCACGACGCCAGCGCGCGCAGCATCTACAAGCTGTACCCGGGCCGTGCCGTGCAGGCCGCCACCGATACCGACGGCAAGCTGGTGTGGCTGCGCTACATCCACACCCCCGGCAACGAAACCGGCGGCCAGGTCTACACCAAGATGCTGCAGGTCGAGCCGGCCGGCACGGGCTTCAAGGCCGAAGAGCTCACCGAAAACACCGAACTCCAGACCCGCGTGGCCGTGGGCACGATCCGCTCGTCGCTGTTCGGCGCCACCGACGCCGCCGGCATCCCGGATTCGATCACGCTGCAGATGGCCGACATCCTGAGCGCCAAGATCGACTTCCTGCGCGATCTGCGCCAGGGCGACCAGTTCCGCGTGGTCTACGAAACGCGTTCGCATGATGGCCGCTACGCCGGCGCGGGCCGCCTGCTGGCGGTCGAGTTCATCAACGGCGGCAAGACCTACAGCGCCGTCTGGTTCAGCGCCGACAACAAGTCGGGCTCCTACTACGACTTCGACGGCACCAGCCTGCGCGGCGCGTTCCTGCGCACCGCCCTCAAGTTCACCCGGATCAGCTCGACCTTCGGCATGCGCATGCATCCGATCCATCGCACCTGGACCGGCCACAAGGGCGTCGACTACGCCGCCCCGACCGGCACGCCGATCCACAGCACGGCCGATGGCACCGTCGATTTCGCCGGCTGGCAGAACGGCTACGGCAACGTCGTGATCGTGAAGCACCACGGCAAGTTCTCCACGCTCTACGCGCACCAGAGCCGCATCGCGCCGGGCCTGAAGAAGGGCGACAAGATCGCCCAGGGCGAACTGGTCGGCTACGTGGGCTCGACGGGCTGGGCCACCGGTCCGCACCTGCACTACGAATTCCGCGTCGACAACCAGCCGATCGATCCGCTGTCGGTCGATTTGCCGGTGGCGCGCACGCTGGAGCCTTCCGAGGCCCGCGCCTTCGCCAAGGCCGTGGAGCCCTACAAGCAGCAGATCCAGCTGCTGACCCAGCTCCAGACCACGCTTCCCGAAGCGACCACCAGCGTGGCCGCCCGCTGAGCCGTACGCTCATGAGCAAACATACCAACGGCCCGCGCAGCAAACTGCCGGGCCGTTTTTTCATCGGCCTGATGTCCGGCACCAGCATGGATGGTGTCGACGGCGTGCTGCTGCGGCTCGATCCAGCGGGCGCGGGTGAGGCGCCGGGCGTTGCCACGCGGGGCGTCTCTGCGCCGAGTGTCGCCACGCCGGGCGTCGCCACGCCGGGCCTCTGTACGCCGGTGATGCTGGCGACCGCGAGCGCGCCGCTGGGCGATGCATTGCGCAGCGCCCTGATGGCGCTCAACACCAGCGGACCCGACGAGCTGGCTCAGGCCAGCCTGGCCGCCAACGAACTGGCGCGCGTCTATGCGCAGGTCTGCCACGATCTGCTGCTGTCGGCCGCGCTGGCACCGGCCGACGTGACGGCGATCGGCGCGCATGGCCAGACCGTGCGGCACCGGCCCGAGCTGGGCTACACCATCCAGCTCAACGCCCCCGCCCTGCTCGCGGAGCTCAGCGGTATCGACGTGGTGGCCGATTTCCGCAGCCGCGACGTGGCCGCGGGCGGCCAGGGCGCGCCGCTGGTGCCGCCGTTTCATGCGGCGATGTTCGGTGGCGCGCAGCCGCGCGCGGTGCTCAATCTCGGCGGCATTGCCAACGTCACGTTGCTCGAACCGGGGCGCGCCCCGCGCGGCTTCGACACGGGCCCCGCCAACGTGCTGCTCGACGCCTGGTGTCTGCAGCACACCGGCCTGCCCTACGACGCCGACGGCCGCTGGGCCGCGCTCGGCCGGGTGTCCGAACCGCTGCTCGCGCACCTCATCGACAGCGAACCCTGGTTCGCGTTGCCCGCCCCCAAATCCACCGGCCGCGATCTGTTCGGCCTGCGCTGGATCGAAACCCGGCTCGCCAGTTATCGCGGCACGCCGCTGCGCCCCGAAGACGTTCAGGCCACGCTGCAGCGACTGACGGCGCGCACGGTCGCCGACGCCATCGCCGTGCAGGGCGTGGCGGTGCAGGACGTGCTCGTGTGTGGTGGTGGCGCGCGCAATGGCGGGCTGATGCAGGAGCTGGCCTCGGTGCTGCGCCTGCCCGTGGCGGCCACCGACACGGCGGGCGTGCCGGCACAGTGGGTCGAGGCCATGGCGTTTGCCTGGCTGGCGCGCATGCACGTGGACCGGCTGCCCGCCGCCGTGCCCGAAGTGACCGGCGCTCGCGCCGCGCGCGTGCTGGGCGCGCTCTATCCGCGCTGAGCCGCGCGCACGGCCGCGCAAGGCACGCGGCCACGCACTTGCTCTCGTACTTCTCACGACTCGCACACGCACAAGCACACGCATACGCACACGCAGCCGCACACGCAGCCGTATACGCACGCGCAATCGTTGCGCACGCAACCAAATCGCCGGCACTCAGGCACGCAGGACGAACCGGCGCGCCCTCCTCCGATCAGACTGCAGTATTTCCATGCGGGCATGAAAAAGGCCTCCCGAGGGAGGCCTTTTTGCTGGGGCGATGCGTGCTCAGACCGAGAACGACGAACCGCAGCCGCAGGTGGTGGTGGCGTTCGGGTTGCGAATCACGAACTGCGCGCCTTCGATGTCTTCTTTGTAGTCGATCTCGGCGCCCACTAGATATTGGAAGCTCATCGGATCGACCAGCAGCTGCACGCCTTCCTTGTCGAGGACGGTGTCGTCTTCGTTGACGACTTCGTCGAACGTGAAGCCGTACTGGAAGCCCGAACAGCCGCCGCCCTGCACGAACACGCGCAGTTTGAGATCGGGGTTGCCTTCTTCGAGCAGCAGGTCTTTGACCTTGGCGGCTGCAGAGTCGGTAAAGACCAGCGGCGTCGGCGGTGCTTCTTGCAGGTCGACGGTTTCGGTGACAGCGTTCATGATTACACTCCTGGCCGCAACGGGGCCATATACGGAAGGCGGGAATCCCCGCGCAGATGATTCACTATAGCGCAGCCGTCAAGCGGATTCAAAATTCGAGCTTGACGGTGCGGGTGGCGCGTACGGTGCCGTTTTCCAGCACGCTGACGGTAATGGCTTCGGGGACAAATCCGGGCGGCACCGCCAACACGCCCTGACTGCGTTGATACTGGTCGAAATGCAGATCGAACGGACCGTCCGAGGCCTTGGCGACGGCAGCGGCCGCTTCGGGGGACAGACCATTGCCGGTCAGCGCCGGCACGGTGGCCGACGGTGCGGCACCCGTCGCGGCGGACGCCAGCGGCGCGGATGCGTCCGCGGCGGCAGCGGCAGCCGCCTTGTCGGCGGGCGGCTTCGCGGCCGCCCCTTCCGATCCGGAGGCCGCCGTGGCGGCGGGCGATACGATGGCCGCGCCGCCATTGACCGGCACGGAGGGCACCGTGGTGTTTTCGCTGGCCGCGACCTGCAGCGGCGCCAGCGACACGCTGACCGTCGCGCCGTCGAGCAGACCGGCGGCCTCGAAGCGCAGCTCGCCCTGGAACGGGGTCTCGCTGCGGCCACTGCGCATCATCAGCACCCGGTAACGCAGGCCCGCCCCCTCGCGCACGAACTCGGCGCCACGGATATCGAGCGAGCCGGCCGGCCCGGGCGGCAGCAATTGTTCATAAAAGGCCAGCTGGTCACGACCACGACCGACGTCGGCCTGGGCCTGCCGCAGCTGGGTCTCGAGCTCCAGGCGCGCAGCACGTTCGACGGCGATTTCGCCATCGGCGGTGTCGAGCTGCGCCCGCAGAAAGCGCAGCTCGGTCTCGCGCTGGGTGAGTGCCTGCTCGTGCGCCGCCAGCTGGGTCTGGGTGAGCACGACCGTGCCCTCGGGCAGCGGTTGCGCGGCACCGTAGCGATAGCCGACCATGGCGCCGATCGCGAGCGCCGAGGCAACGACCAGGCCGGCCGCCAGCCAGCGCCCCAGGCGCCCACCAGAGGCGGGCGCGGGAGGCACGGGAGCTGCGGGATCAGACATGGTGCTGCACGGGCGCAGGACGGGCCCTGAGGCCCGCCCGACGGCCTGGGTCAGGGAAGAATGGCAACCTGGTCCAGCCCCAGCGATTCGGACAGGCCGAACATCAGGTTCATGTTCTGGACGGCCTGGCCGGCCGCGCCCTTGACCAGGTTGTCCTGGACCACGAGCACAATCAGCTGGTCGCCGTTGCCCGGACGCTGCACCGCGATGCGCAGGTTATTGGAGGCACGCACGGAACGCGTCTCGGGCTGGCTGCCCGCGGGCATGACGTCGACAAAACGCTCGTCGGCGTAACGCGCCTCGAACAGGGCCTGGAAATCGGTGTCGCGGGCTTCCGGCAGGATGCGCGCGTAGATCGTGGAGAACATGCCACGGATCATCGGCACCAGGTGCGGCACGAAGGTCAGACCCACCTTGCCGCCGGCCAGCTTCTCGAGCTGCTCGACGATCTCGGGGTGATGGCGGTGACCGGCCACGCCGTAGGCCTTGAAATTGTCGCTGGCTTCGGAGAAGAGCGAGCCGACTTCGGCCTTGCGGCCGGCGCCCGACACGCCCGACTTGCAGTCTGCGATCAGGGTCTGGGTGTCGACCAGCTTCTTGCCGCCCTCGACCAGCGGGGCGAGGCCCAGCAGCACGGTGGTGGGGTAGCAACCGGGATTGCCGATGACCTTGGCGCGCGAGATGGCCTCGCGGTTGAGCTCGACCAGGCCGTAGGCGGACTGCTGCGCCAGGATATCGGGGCAGCTGTGCGGCATCTTGTACCAACGCTCGAACACCGCGGTGTCCTGCAGGCGGAAATCGGCGGCCAGATCGATCACGCGCGTGCCAGCCGCGGTGAGTTCCTGGGCCTGGGCCATCGCGACGCCGTGCGGCGTGGCGAAGAAGACCACGTCACAGTCGGTCAGCGTGGCTTTCTCGGGCGCCGAGAAGGCCAGATTCACGCGGCCGCGCAGGTTCGGATACATGTCGGCCACCGGCAACCCGTCTTCCTTGCGGGACGTGATGGCGGTCAATTCCACATTGGGGTGTTGCGACAGGAGGCGCAGCAGCTCGACGCCGGTGTAACCGGTGCCGCCGACGATGCCGACCTTGATGCGGGAGTTCGAAGCTTGGGCCATGGTGAGGTTCCGTAAAACGTAGAACGATTGTATCGCTCAGGAAACGGACGCTGGCGGCGGTGACCACCTTTATGTCGTCGATCGGTATCCGACCGTGCGTGTAGCGCGAGGTTCCCGAGAAAAAATACCCCCACGCCGCGCGCGGGCCATAAACAAAAAGGCCGCTTTCGCGGCCTTTCTGGGGGACATTAGCGCTTGCTGAACTGCTTGCGCCGACGTGCCTTGCGGAAGCCGACCTTCTTACGTTCGACTTCACGCGCATCACGGGTCACGAAGCCGGCTTGCGACAGCGCGGGCTTGAGCGTCGCGTCGTAGTCGATCAGCGCACGGGTGATGCCGTGACGAATCGCGCCAGCCTGGCCGGTTTCGCCGCCGCCGTGGACGTTGACTTTGATGTCGAACGACTCGGTCAGGCCGGTGAGTTCCAGCGGTTGACGCACGACCATGCGGCCGGTTTCACGAGCGAAGAACTCGTCGACGGGCTTGCCGTTGACGATGATCTTGCCAGTGCCCTTCTTGACGAAAACACGAGCCACCGAGGTCTTGCGACGGCCGGTTCCGTAGTTCCAGTTACCGATCATGGCGTTTCCTTAGAAATCCAGCGGCTTCGGCTGCTGGGCGGTGTGCGGATGCTCGGCACCGGCGTACACCTTGAGTTTCTTGATCATGGCGTAGCCCAGCGGACCCTTGGGCAGCATGCCCTTGACGGCCTTCTGGATCGCACGACCGGGAAAACGCTCTTGCATTTTCTCGAAGTTCGTTTCGCGGATACCGCCCGGGTACGTGGTGTGGCGGAAGTACTTCTTGTCCTTCGCCTTCGTACCGGTCACGACGATATCGGATGCGTTGATGATGACGATGTAATCGCCGGTATCAACGTGCGGCGTGAATTCAGGTTTGTGCTTGCCACGCAGACGGTGTGCGACTTCGCTGGCCACACGACCGAGGACCTTGCCCTTGGCGTCGATCACAAACCAGTCACGCTTGACTTCATGCGGCTTGGCCACAAAGGTCTTCATGATGGTTCCTTAAAAGTTTTCCCGGCAACGATTTGCCTGGGATGTCTTCCCAAATCCGGCAAGGCCCCATCTGAAGAAGGGTGTGTCTTGCGCGGTACTTTTGCCCCCCGCCTAAGCGTTATTACCCGCCCGTGTAGGAAGTCAAACTAAGGGAAGCCGACGATCATAGCATGATTGCTCAAAAAATGTGCAAACCCCGGCGCGAGGCCGGGGTTGCATAGTGCGTCGGGAGGATCCACCGGGCACGGCGTTGCGGGCGGGCCACAAAACCCCGACCGCCGCGCCGGCGGGCGGCGCGTGCCCCGGGGAATCCCGCCGGGAACGCGCGCCCTGCGCCGGGGGACGCCGCCTTACTTGCGGCGGGCGGCCAGCGCCACGCCCAGATACTGGTCGTAGGAGCCTTCGGCCAGACGGAACCAGGGCAGCAGCTCGTCGCGGAAGCCCATGTAGTTGTCGTAGAGGGCCTTGAACTTGGGATCCTTGGCCGAAAACTCGCCGTAGACGGTCTCGGCGGCCGCGAACGACGCATCCATCACGGCGCGCGGGAACGCACGCAGCTCGGCGCCACCGGCGATCAGGCGGCGCAGCGCGGCGGCGTTCAGGGCGTCGTAGCGCGAGGTCATGGCCACGTGGGCCACGCGGCTGGCGGCCTCGACGATCGCCTGGTAATTCTTGGGCAGCGAGCCCCAGGCGCCTTCGTTCAGGTACAGCGAGACCTGCGGACCGCCTTCCCACCATCCCGGGTAGTAGTAGTACTTGGCGACCTTGTTGAAGCCGAGCTTCTCGTCGTCGTACGGACCCACGAACTCGACGGCGTCCAGCGTGCCCTTCTCGAGCGAGGGGTAGATATCGCCACCGGCGATCTGCTGGGGAATCACGCCCATGCGCGACAGCACTTCGCCGGCGAAGCCCGCGGTGCGCATCTTCAGACCCTTCAGGTCTTCGACGGTCTTGATTTCCTTGCGATACCAGCCGCCCATCTGCACGCCGGTGTTGCCCATCGGCAGGTTGACGATCTTGTGCGGCTTGAACATCTCACGCGTGAGCTTCATGCCATCGCCATCGAACATCCAGGCGTTCATCTGGCGCGCGTTCAGACCGAACGGCACGGCGGAGTCGAAGCACAGCGCCGGATCCTTGCCGTAGTAGTAGTACGAGACCGTGTGGCCGCACTCGATGGTGTTGTTCGACACGGCGTCGAACACCTGCAGCGCGGGGACGATTTCGCCGCCCGGGAACTGACGGATGTTGAACTTGCCGCCCGTCGCTTCATTGACGTACTTGCAGAAGATTTCTCCGGTGCCATAGAGCGTGTCCAGGCTGCGCGAGAAACTGGAAGCCAGGCGCCAGTTGAGGGCGGGCATTTCCTGGGCGAAAACGGGTGCGGCGACGGCCGCGCTCCCGGCGACTGCGCCGAGACCGGCCTTCTTCAAGAACGAACGACGTTGCATGTGACGGCTCCTCCTGTGGAACTCGAGGGGTTTACGTATGGGGTTTACTTTTAATTACTGGGCGATATTACACGCTGTCGCGCGAGCGCACCGGCTGGCGAGCCGCACCGGGGCGTGTTGCGCTGCGGAAAATCGAGCTGCCATGCGGCCCGGCAGGCCACATGCCGTGGAGAGGGTTGCGGCGGCTGGGGCCGCCGGCCATCGCCGTTGCCAGGCGCAGGGTTCAGCCCGAGAAACCGGACGCCTGCGCCAGGCCTCGCGACAGTCGCGCTCAGGCGCCCGCGACCGACATCTGCTCGATGAGGATCGAGCCGGACGTCTTGGTGCCGCGCGAAATGGTATCGGCGCCCACGGCGACGATCTGGCTGAACATCTCGGCCAGATTGCCCGCGATCGTGACTTCTTCGACGGCATGCTGGATCTTGCCGTTTTCGACCCAATAGCCGAACGCGCCGCGCGAGTAGCCGCCGGTGACGTAATTGACGCCCTGACCGATGAGCTCCGTGACGAGCAGCCCAGTGCCCATCTTCTTGAGCATGGCTTCGAAGTTGTCGCCGCGGCGGGTTTTGCGCGATACCAGGCTCAGGTTGTGCGAGCCGCCGGCGTTGCCGGTGGTGGCCATGCCGAGCTTGCGCGCGGTGTAGCTGGACAGGAAGTAGCCTTCGAGCGTGCCGCCATCGACCACGCGGCGCGCCTGGGTGCGCACGCCTTCGTCGTCGAACGGCGAGCTGCCCATGGCGCCCGCCACGTGCGGATCTTCGAGCACATCGATGTGGTCGGGAAAGATCGGCTTGCCGAGCGAGTCGAGCAGGAAGCTGGCCTTGCGATAGAGCGCGCCGCCACTGGTCGCCTGAGTGAAGGCACCGAGCAGGCCGAGCGCCAGCGGCGCCTCGAACAGCACCGGCACCTTGCCGGTGGGAATGCGGCGCGCCGACAGACGGGCCAGCGTGCGTTCGGCGGCGTAGCGGCCGACGGCCTCGGGCGAGGCCATGCGGGCCGGATCGCGCTCGGACGTGTACCAGTAGTCGCGCTGCATGTTGTTGGTGCGGCCCGCGATCGGCGCCACCGACAGGCTGTGGCGCGAATAGGGATAGCCGCCCATGAAGCCACGGGTGTTGCCCATCACGAACTGGCCTTCGTAGGTGCCCACGCTGGCGCCATCGGTGTTGGTGATGCGCGGATCCACGTCGCGGGCGGCTCGCTCGGCGCGCAGCGCCAGCTCGGCGGCCTCGGCGGTGGTCACGGACCAGCCATGATGCAGACGCAGGTCGGGGAATTCGGTGGCCAGCATGTCGGCGTCGGGCAGACCGGCGGCGCTGTCGGCCGCGGTATGGCGCGCGATGTGCCAGGCGGCCTCGACGGTCTGACGCACGGCCTCGTCGGAGAAGTCGGAGGTGGAGGCCGAACCGCGGCTCTGGCCGGCGTAGACGGTGATGTCCAGCGAACGATCACGCGTCTGTTCGACGGTTTCGATGTCGTTTTTACGCACCGACACGGACAGACCCAGGCTCTCGGACACTTCGGCCACGGCATCGCTTGCGCCCGCCTTGCGCGCATGCGCCAGCGCGCTCTCGACCAGTTCGGAAAATCGCGCGTGATTCGCGGCGATGGGCAGGGAAGAAGAGGAAGTGACCATTGCTGTCCAATTTGCAGAGACGGTTATCATAGCCAAGTCCGTCTTTTTGCAGTGTTCCAATGAGTTTTCCACACCAGGATTCCGGCGACGACGCCGAGTTCGACGACAACGGCTACGACCGCCCCAGTAAATCCCAGGTCAAACGTGACCTGCTCGCCCTGGTCGACCTAGGCAAGCAGCTCATCGACCTGTCGCCGGGTCAGCTGCGCCAGTTGCCGCTCGAAGAGCGCCTCTACGAGGCCATTCGCGAGGCCCAGCGCACCACCAGCCGCGAAGGCTTGCGCCGCCAGACCCACTTCGTGGGCAAGCTGCTGCGCATCGCGCCGGTCGACGAAATACGCCACCAGCTCGACGTCTGGGAAAACGGCTCGCGCGAAGAAACCGCCGCGATGCACCGGCTCGAAGGCCTGCGCGACCGCCTGCTGGCCGACGACGAAGCGCTCACCACCTTGCTGCAGACGCACCCGAGCGCCGACGTGCAGCAGTTGCGCGCCGTGATCCGTGCCGCGCGCAAAGAATCGCAGCAGAACGCCGCGCTCAACCCGGGCCAGGAACCCCAGCGCAAGCAGTATCGCGCGCTGTTCCAGGCGCTCAAGGCCCTGCTCGCCTGACCCTTCTTCCTTGAATCCAAGCCGCACCGACATGACCGATACCGCCGACCTGCTGGACTGCATCGAACTCGAAACCGGACCCAACCCCACCCATGCCGTGATCTGGCTGCATGGGCTGGGCGCGGACGCCAACGACTTCGTGCCGGTCGTGCCGGAACTGCGGTTGGGCGCCACGCCGCCCGTGCGCTTCGTGTTCCCCAACGCACCGGTGCAGCCCGTGACCATCAACGGCGGCATGGCGATGCGTTCGTGGTACGACATCCTGGTGCTCGATCTGGTGCGCCAGGAAGACGCGAATGGCATCCGCGCCTCCGAAGCGGCGGTGCGGGCGCTCATCGCACGCGAGAACGCCCGTGGCATTCCGACCTCGCGCATCTTTCTGGCAGGCTTTTCGCAAGGCTGCGCCATGACGCTGCACACGGGGCTGCGCCTGGGCGAAAAGCTGGGCGGCATGATCGCCCTGTCGGGATATCTGCCCCTGATCGACCTGGCCGAGGCGGAACGCCACGAGGCCAATCGTGACACGCCGATCTTCATGGCCCATGGCCTGCACGATCCGGTCGTCAACATCGCCCGCGCCGAGGCCTCGCGCGCCCGGCTCGAAGCCCTGGGCTACGACGTGCGCTGGCACACCTACCCGATGCCGCATTCGGTCTGCCTCGAAGAGATCACCGCCATCGGCGAGTTCCTGCGCGAACAGACCCGCTGAGGGCGCGCGACACCGCGGCCCGCGCTACGTGGTCCCGCAGCGCGGCCGGGGCCTGGTGCGGTCAGGCCAAACGCTGCCCGGTCTGGCGCGGCCCGGCCTGAGGCGGCCCGGCCTCGCCCGCTCCGGCAACGAAGCGCCGCATCCCGGCATCAACCGCTCATCCGTCCGCTTGTATACAAGCGGGTATCCCACAAGGCAGTAAAAACGCGCTTTCTACAGGAAAACGCTAGGTCTGCCCGTCTTGTTCGGCGCGATCGCTGAATATAGTATTCAATCCATGCCCCGCGCCCGCCTCCAGACGCGGTCGGGCAGGCGGGGCCCCCCAAGGCCATCCCGGCTCACGCCGCCGCCCATGTCTTTGCGCTTTACCGCTGGTCCTGCTGTCGCTGCACCGCTGTACGACGCCTCACTCCTTTCCCTCGATTCCGCGGTCCGCTCACCGCCGGCGCAGCCGGGCAGGCGGCCGGCCCGCGCATGCCCGGAGTTCGCCGTGAAGACTTTCCCATCCGCTTCGATTGGCCGCTGGCTGAGCGCCGCCGCCCTGCTCTGTTCCGCGTCCGCCGTGATGGCCGCCGAGGCGCTGAATCCTCCGGTCAAGGTGCGCTACGAAGAAGTGGTGCGCTCGATCCTGTATGTGCCGAAGTACGTCGCGCTGTCGCAGGGCTATTTCAAGGAGGCGGGGCTGGACGTGTCCATGAAGACCTCGCAGGGCACCGACAAGGGCATGACCGCCCTGCTGTCGGGCAGCGCCGACATCGTGCTTATCGGGCCCGAGGCCTCCATCTATGTGCAGAACAGCGAATCGCCGGTCAAACCGCGGATCTTCGCCGGCCTCACGGCCACCGACGGCTTCTTTCTGCTGGCGCGCAAACCGGTCGACAAATTCGACTGGAGCATGCTCAAAGGCAAAGAGATCATCGGCTTTCGTCCGGGCTCCAACCCCATCGTGTTTCTCGAAACAGCCTTGCGCAAGCATGGCATCGATCCACAGAAAGACGTGAAGCTGCTCAACAACATCGGCATTCCGGCGCGCGCCGGCGCCTGGATGGCCGGCCAGGGCGAGTACGGCATCTTCCTGGAACCCGAAGCCGGCGAGCTGGTGCGCAACGGCAAAGGCCACATCGTGGCCTCGATCGGGCATGAAGTCGGTCAGGTCGACTACACGGTCTTCACCGCCACCGACAAATACATCCGCGACAACCCCAAGGTGATCCAGGCCTGGACCGACGTGGTGGCGCGCGCCGAAAAATACGTACAGGCCACGCCGGCCGCCACGCTCGCACCGCAGATATCGAGTTTCTTTCCGGGCATGGACCAGGCAGGCATCATCGACGCGATCGAGCGCTACAAGAAATACCAGATCTGGAAGACCACGCCGCTCGTCACGGCGCAGGCCATGAACCAGCTGCAGGACATGCTGGTCGCGAGCGCCGTGATGAAGGAAAACGCCCGCGTGAAGTACGAAGACGTGGTGGTGGCCGACTTCGCGAAAAAGGCGCAGCCATGAGCGCGGTCGTGCATACCCTCGCGCCGTCTGCGGCGGCCGCCACGGCGAAGATCGAGATCCGCGACGTGTGCCTGAGCTACTTCACCCCCGAGGGCGAGACGCAGGCGCTGGACAACGTCTCGTTCGAGCTGGCCGCGGGCGAGTTCGTCAGCCTGATCGGTCAGAGCGGATGCGGCAAGAGCACACTGCTCTCGCTCATGGCGGGCCTGATCTCGCCCACGTCCGGCAGCGTGCTGGTGGACGGGGTGCCGGTCACCAAACCGTCGCCGCGCATCGGCTACATGCTGCAGCAGGACTATCTCTTCGAGTGGCGCAGCATCCTCGACAACGTGATGCTCGGCGCGGAGATCCAGGGCCGGCGCGATGCCCGCAGCGAGGCGCGGGCGGTGCATCTGCTCGAAAAGTGCGGGCTCGGCGCGTTTCTCGCGCACACGCCGCGCCAGCTGTCGGGCGGCATGCGTCAACGGGCCGCGCTCGCGCGCACCCTGGTGACCGAGCCGGACGTGATCCTGCTCGACGAGCCGTTTTCCGCGCTGGATTCGCAGACCCGCATCGCGATCTCCGACGAGGTGGTGGACATTCTGAGACGCGAGGGCAAGACGGTGGTGCTGGTCACGCACGACATCGGCGAAGCCATCGCGATGACGGATCGGGTGATCGTGCTGTCGCGCCGGCCCGGGCGCATCAAGAGCCAGCACCGCATCAATTACGCGCAACCGCGTCCCACGCCGTTCCAGGCGCGCACGCGGCCGGAATTCAACGCCTACTTCGATCAGCTCTGGAAGGAGCTGGACGTTCACGTGGAGGGCTGAACCATGAATGCTCCCGCCGTCGCGCTGCGCCCGGTCGCCGCGCCCAGCCCGCAATACCAGGCCTATCTGCGCAGCAGCCAGCGCCGCAAGCATCACATCCGGCTCGCCCAGCTGGCGCTGCTGGTGCTGTTCTTCGCGCTCTGGGAGATCCTGCCGCGCATGCATGTACTCAACCCGCTGCTGACGAGCTATCCCAGCGCGCTCTGGCCCACCTTCATCGAGCTGTGGCGCAACGGCAATCTGTTCCACCACATCCTGACCACGCTGTCGGCCACGCTGGTCGGCTTCGGCCTGTCGATGGCGCTGGGGATCGCCTGCGCGGCCCTGCTGTGGTGGTCGGACTTCGCCTACAAGGTGCTGGACCCGTTCCTGGTCGTGGCCAACGCCATGCCCAAGATCGCGTTCGTGCCCATCTTCTATCTCTGGCTGGGTTCGGATTACGCCGTGTACGGCATGGCCGTGGCGATTGCGGTGTTCGTGACCATCATGGTGGTCTATGCGGGCTTTCGCGGGATCGACGCCAACAAGATCAAGCTCGCCCACACCTTCGGGGCGTCGCGCTGGCAGATCCTGACCAAGGTCGTCCTGCCGGGCAGCGTGCCCACCCTGATCGCCGCCGTGAAGATGAACATCGGCCTGGCCCTGGTCGGCGTGATCGTCGGTGAATTCCAGTCGGCCGACTCTGGCCTGGGCTTTCTCATCATGAACGGCAGCCAGATCTTCAAGCTCAACATCGTGATGACGGCGATCACGCTGCTCGCGGTGATCTCGAGCCTGATGTATCTGGTGATCTATCGCGTCGAAGCCGCGGTGATGCGGCGCTACGCCTGACAAGGAGACGAAGATGGAATTTCCTCAGTGGGTCCAGGACCGCGTCATCGCCCGCCAGGGCCGTCTGCATCCGTACGATCACTTCGACGCCGCCCGCACGGCGGTGGTGGTGATCGATATGCAGCGCTACTTCACCGAGCCCGGCTTCCAGGGCGAGTGCGCGCCGGCGCGCGCCATCATCGCGCCGATCAACCGCCTGTGCGCGAGCCTGCGCGACGCCGGCGGCACGGTCGTGTGGGTGCAGACGGCATCGGATAACGCGGACACCTTCTGGTCGCATCACCACGGCGTGATGCTGACGCCCGAGCGCAGCCGCCGGCGTCTCGACACGCTCAAGCGCGACGCGCCGGGCTACGCACTCCACCCCGAGATGGACGCCCGGCCTGGCGACCTGCGCGTGACCAAGCGCTTTTACAGTGCGCTCGCGCCCGGATCGTCCGAGCTCGAACCGCTCCTGCGCGGCCGTGGCATCGACACGCTGTTCATCACCGGCACGGTCACCAACGTGTGCTGCGAGTCGACCGCGCGCGATGCAATGATGCGGGACTTCCGCACGGTCATGATCGACGACGGGCTCGCCGCGGTCACGCCAGAGGAGCACGAGCACGCCCTGCAGGGCTGGATCCTGTTTTTCGGCGACGTGCTCACCGTGGACGAAGCGGCCGCGCGGCTGCGACCGGCGGCGCAGCCGCGCAAGACGGCCTGAGCCGCGTCAGTAGGTCTCGAGGTGCAGGCGCCCTTCGCGGCGCAGCCGATCGGACAGGCCGGCCCAGTCGTGGCCGGCCTCGCTCGCGATGTCGGCCAGCGCCGCCAGCACGCCCGCCTCCATGCCCTTGAGGCCGCACACGTACACGAAGGTATCGCCCTGCACGAGCAGCCGCAGCACGTCGGCGGCGCGCTCCCGCATCACGTCCTGCACATAGCGGCGCGGCTGGCCCGGTTCGCGCGAGAGCGCCAGATTGATATCGATGAAGTCGCGCGGCAGCTTCATGAGCGGCCCGAAATACGGCAGTTCGCGTTCGGTGCGCGCACCGAAGAACAGCATCAATTCGCCCAGCTGGCCCTCTGCGATACGGCGGCGGCTGTTTTCGGTCATGGCGCGCATGGGCGCCGCGCCGGTGCCGGTGCAGATCATCATCAGATTGGCGCGCGGATGGTTCGGCATCAGGAAGGTGTTGCCGAATGGCCCGATCACGCTGACGCTGTCGCCCTTGGCCAGATCACAAAGATAGTTGGAACAGACACCCTGCACGGCGGCGCCGTCGTGGGTCTCGGTCACGCGCTTCACGGTGATCGAGAGATTGTTGTAGCCCGGACGCTCGCCGTTGCGCGGACTGGCGAGCGAGTACTGGCGCGCATGGTGCGCGCGCCCCTGCGCGTCGGTGCCGGGCGGCAACACACCGATCGACTGCCCTTCGAGCACCGGAAAGGGCGCGGTGCTGGGCGCCGCGGCCCTGGTGCTGCTGCAGGAGCTGTTCCAGTCGCAGGAGATCTTCGGCGACTACGCGCGCCACTGGCACCTGTCGCTGGGCCTGGCCATCATCGCGCTGGTCGCCTGGTTGCCCGATGGTCTCATCGGCCTGGTGCAGCGGCGGACGCCACCGGCCGCCCCGCCCCCGGCCGCCGCCGCGCGGACCAGCGCGGACGACAAGGCGCAGCCGCTGTCCGTTTCCGGAGACTCCCATGCCTGACGCCCTGCTCTCGGCCCATGCCATCACCCGCCGCTTCGGCGGACTGCTCGCGGTGGATGCCGTGTCGCTCACGCTCGCGCGCGGCGCCGTGCACGCGGTGATCGGCACCAACGGCGCGGGCAAGTCCACCCTGATCAATATTCTGTCGGGCGAGCTGGCGCCCACCAGCGGCCGCGTCACGCTGTCCGAGGTGGATGTGAGCGCCTGGCCGCAACCGCGCCGCGCCCGCGCCGGCCTGGGCCGCACCTATCAACGCTCCACGATCTTCCCGACCCTGTCGGTCTACGAGAACTGCCGGCTTGCCGCGCAGGCCCGCCACCAGCGCTTCTGGCATTGGCTGGCCGACGCGCAGGCCTGCACGTCCAGCGCAGAACGCGCGCGCGTCGCGCTGGACCGGACGGGGCTGGCCGGTCAGGCGAACAGCCTGGCGGGCGCGCTGCCCCACGGCCACAAGCGTCAGCTCGAGATCGCCATGTGTCTGGCCGGCGGCCCGACCGTGCTGCTGCTCGACGAGCCCCTCGCCGGCATGGGCCCCGAAGAAACGGAACGCATTCTGGCGCTGCTGGACGAACTGCGGCGCGATCACGCGATCCTGCTGGTCGAGCACGACATGGACGCGGTGTTCCGCGTGGCCGACACGATCACCGTGATGGTCAATGGCAGCACGCTCGCCAGCGGCACGCCCGCCGCCGTCCGCGCCAACGCCGACGTGCAGACCGCCTATCTGGGAGAACACGCATGACCGCCGCGCTGGTGCAGACCCGGGAACTCCATACGCATTACGGCGCGAGCCATGTGCTGCGCGGCGTCGATCTGGAGATCGCGCCCGGCGAGGCCATCGGTCTCATCGGACGTAACGGCATGGGCAAGACCACCCTGATCCGCACGCTGTTGGGTCTGGTGCGTCCGACCCAGGGCAGCGTGCATGTGGACGGGCGCGATTGCACGCGCGCCCAGCCCCACGCGATCGCGCGGCTCGGCATCGCCTATGTGCCCGAGGGCCGCGGCATCTTTCCGAACCTGAGCGTGCGCGAGAACCTCATGGTGGCCGCGCGCCGCGGCCGGGGCGCGCGCGCGGGATGGGACTACGAACGCGTGCTCGCCACGTTTCCGCGCCTGTCCGAGCGGCTGCAGCACGGTGGCCAGCAACTCTCGGGTGGCGAGCAGCAGATGCTGGCCATCGGCCGCGCCCTGATGACCAATCCCGAGCTGCTGGTGCTGGACGAAGCGACGGAAGGCCTCGCGCCGCTGGTGGTGGCCGAGATCTGGCGCATCATCGCGCAGATCCGTGCCACCGGCATCTCGACCCTGATCGTCGACCGGAATTTTCGCGCCGTGCTCGATCACACCGATCGCTGCGTCGTGATGGAAAAAGGCCGGCTGGTCGAAGGCGGCGAGAGTGCCGCGTTCGCCCGCCGGCCCGAGGCGCTGGCGCGCTACCTGGGCGTCTAGGTCGACGCCCGGGATCGCGGTCAGGTCAGAAAGCTGATCGCGACCACCGTGGATGTGATCAGCCCGATGACGACCGGCACGAACAGGCGCCGCACGAGATCGAGCACGGACACGCGCGCAAAGCCGGCCACCGCGATCAGCGAGGACCACGCCACGAGCGTGCCGCCGCCGGTCCAGACTGCTCCCATCTGTCCGATCGCGGCGAGCGTGGCCGCGTCCACGCCCGAGGTCGCGCCCAGCGCGCCGGACAACGCGCCGGTGAGCGGCAGGCCCGAAAAGCCCGAGCCATCGATGCCGGTGATGATGCCGACCAGCAGCACGCCGAAGCCGACGACGAAGGCGTTGTCCGGAATGAAGCCCTGCGAGGCCTGCAGCAGATCGAACAGCAGATTGGGCGCCTGGCCCGGTGCCGCGCCAAGGATATTGGCGGCCTGATCCGGCGCACCCAGAAAGAAGAAGCCGGCGATCGGCAGCACCGAGCCCATGGCCTTGAACGCGAACACGAAACCGTCGGTCACGTGATCCGCCGCGGTGTTGAGGAAGTCGCGCCCGGCGACGCCGGCCGCCGTCGCGGCCACCATCAGCAAGGCCGCCGTACCACCCACGAGCGCGGCCGCCTCGCCGCCGCGCAGCGGCGGCAGATTGGGAAAGAGGCGCGGCGCCACCATCACCAGCACGTTGGCGAGGAAGGCGAGCGGCGTCACGATGGCGAACACGCGTGACCACGCCGTGTCCGGCACCGCGACAGGCCCCGGCCCGTACTCGACCGCTTCGGCCAGGGACTCTTTATCCATCGTGCCTGCCTCTTCGACCGACTCCGGCACCGCCACGGCCTTGCGCTGCCAGGCCGCCAGCAGGCGCTCTGAAGGCGCCACGATCTCGCGCCGCATCGCCAGGTAGGCGAGGGCCAGCGCCAGCAAGCCGGTCACCAGCGACAGCACCAGCGTGCGTTCCGCCACCAGCGCGACGGCCACGTTGGCGGCCTTGGCACTGATCCCCGGCGCCACGCCGATCACGTAGTCGGACGACAGCGCCATGCCCTGCCCGGCGATCGCGATCGCACACGCGGCGCCCAGCGGCGGCAGGCCTGCCGCGATGGCGGCGGGCAGCAGGATCGCGGCCACCAGGGGCACCGCCGGCGTGGGCCAGAAGAACAACGAGATCAGGTAAGTGGCCAGCGCCAGCACCACGAACGCGATGTGGCCGTTGGTCATCACCGCTCGAAACGGCTGCACCATGCGCACATCCGACCCGAGCGTCTTGAGCGAGTTGAGCAGCGCGGTCATGAACGCGATGACCAGAAAGATGTTGAACAGCTCCTTGGCCGCGGTGAAGCTGGCGTTGAACACGGCGGTCACGCCGGCCACCACGCTGCCTCCCGCGAACGCCATGCCCACGAGCATGGTGGCGACCAGCGACGGCACGACGACGTTGGCCCGGAAGATCATCGTGACGACGATGACCAGTACACCGAGCAAATACATCCAGTGCGCCGCGGTAATGACGACTTCCTGATTCATGAACTTCCCCTTGTACGCCGAATGGATCGGCTGTTTGTCGCATCGGACGCCACCCCCGGCTCTGGACGGCGAGGTGCGTGGCGATTCGTATACTATATTCGTTCTAGACAAAAAGTCGCGTGTTCTATGGTTTGTCCAGAAAACCGTGGAACTTCGCATAAGGCATTGTTTTTTATAGACTTATCGGCCGACACGCAGACAAACCCCATGAGCAGGAGTTTCCCGATTGACGAGAGATTGAATACGATATACGTTGAAAACTCCTCGCCACCCCCGCTCCCCGTCCATGACTCCAGGCAGCCAGCACGCCCCTTTGTTCGCGCTCGTGCAGGACACGTTGCGCCGCCGCATCCTGACCGGGCACTACCAGCAGGGCGAGCGGCTCGTCGAAGGCGATATCGCGCTGGAGATGGGGGTTTCACGCATCCCGGTGCGTGAGGCCCTGCGGGCGCTCGCGTCGGCAGGGTTGGTGCGCATCGAACCGCGTCGCGGCGCATCGGTGACGAGCCTGTCGCGCGAGCACGCGCACGACATCGTCGAAGTCCGCGCCACGCTCGAAGCACTCAACGCCCGGCTCGCGGCCGAGCGCCGCGACGCGCCGCAGATGGCGGCGCTCGACAGCGCCATCCGCGCGGGACAGGCGGCCATCGAATGCGGCGACATGCCGGCGCTGCTCGAGCAGAACCGGCGCTTTCACGACCTGCTGGGCGGCGCGAGCAGCAATGCGGTGCTGCAGGACCTGATGCGCTCGCTGCGTGACCGCACCGCGCTGCTGTTCTCGCGCAATCACAGCGCGCGCGCCACCCAGATCTGGCAGGAGCACGCGGGCATCCTCGGTGCCGTGAAGGCGGGCGACCCAGAACTCGCCAGCATGCTGGCATCGCGCCACGTGCATCACGCCGCGCAGTGGTATTTCGAGCGTGGCGCGCCCGCGCGGCGCGCCTAGGTCAGCCGGCGGCGTCCCACGCCGCCAACTCGGCGTCGCTCAGGCCCTCCCGCAGACTCGCGATAAACGCCTTGGCCGCGTCCGGCAACACGCGTCCAGCCAGCGTCTGAACCTCGAAGTGGCGCTCGTTCATCTCGCGATCGCGCAGCGGCACCGCCACCACTTCCTTGCCGCGCAGGCGGTTCCGGGCCGCCAGCTCGCCACAGAAAGCCACGCCGCCGCCCGCCCCCGCGAACGCGACCAGCGCATCCACACTGCGGCTCGAAAACACCGGCTCGCAATGCAGTTGCTGACGGCTGCAGCTGATGTCGATCAGTTGGCGCAGCGTCGACTCCGTGTCGGGCAATGCCAGCGGATAGGCCATCAACTGCGCGAGCGACAGCTCCGGCTGGCGCGCCAGCACGTGATCCGCGGCCACCACCGCGCGCACCGGCGCGGGCATGCGCAGCTCCACCCTCACGTCGCGATGGGAGGTCAGGCTCAGCGTGATGCCGATGTCGGCCGCGCCATCGCGCACCCGCAGCGGCACCTCGCCTTGCGAACAGATATCCAGGGTGAACCGGATGCCGGCATAGCGCTGGCGAAACGTCGCGATCGCGACGGGCACGAAGTCATGCGCGAAACCTTCCGTGCAGACGATGCGCACCAGGCCCTGACGCAGGCCGCGCAGGCTCATGATCTCGCCGGTGATCCGATCGATGTCGTGTTGTGCCCGCTTGGCATGGGCGGCCAGCAGCTCGCCGGCCGCATTGAGCGCCATGCCGCGCGCGCGCCGCTCGAACAACAGGGTGCCGAGCGCGCGCTCGAGCCGGGCGATCTGCCGGCTGACCGCCGACGGCGCCACGTCCAGGCGCTCGGCGGCCGCGCTGACCGAGCCGCAGCGCACCACTTCGAGGAAGTAGCGCATCGCCATTTCTTGCAGGATTTGCGGGTCCATAGGGTTCACCCGAGGTTTGCGGGAAACGCAAAGCACCATTCTAAGCATTCATATTGCTGCAACGCGAGCGTCACGCCTAGCATGTGCGCATCACCGGTGTCACCGCTTTGTCATACCTATGAACGTGTCCTCTTCTTCGCTCTCTCCTGAATGGCTGCAGACGCTGCGCGCGGCCCGGCCCGTACTGTGGACGCGTTCCGACACGCCGTCGGCTCACGCCGCTGCGTTCAGCCTGGCCGATGTGCAGGCGGCCCAGGCACGCTTCACCCGCTACGCCCCCTTGCTGGCTCAGCTGTTTCCCGAACTGACGGCCACGCAGGGCGTCATCGAGTCGCCGCTGCTCGACGCGAGCGCGATGCAGGCGGCGCTCGAGCTGCCGCCCACCGCGGGACGCCTGTGGATCAAGGCCGATCATGTCCTGCCCGTGGCGGGCTCGATCAAGGCACGCGGCGGTATTCACGAGGTGCTCGAGTTCGCGGAACGCCTCGCGCTCGAGCAGGGCTTGATCCAGCCCGGCGACGACTACCGCAAGCTTGCGACGCCCGAGGCCCGTGCGTGCTTCGGCCGCTATCAGGTGGCGGTCGGGTCGACCGGCAACCTCGGACTGTCGATCGGCGTGATCGCGTCGGCGCTAGGCTTTCGCGCCGCGGTGCACATGTCGGCCGATGCCAAGGCCTGGAAAAAGGCGCGGCTGCGCGCGCGTGGCGTCGAAGTCGTCGAGCACGAGGGCGACTATGAAAAAGCGGTGGCCGCGGGCCGCCGCCAGGTGGAGGCCGATCCTCACGGCTACTTCGTCGACGACGAACGCTCGGCGTCGCTGTTTCTGGGTTACGCGGCGGCCGCGCTGTACCTGCGCGACCAGATCGCGCAGGCCGATATCCGCGTGGATGCGGAGCATCCGCTCTTTGTCTACCTGCCCTGCGGCGTGGGCGGCGCGCCGGGCGGCATCGCGTACGGCCTGTCGCTGCTTTATGGCGAACACGTGCACTGCTTCTTCGCCGAGCCCGTGCAATCGCCCTGCTTCCTGCTGCGCATGATGTCCGGTGAAGGCCAGCTGCCCGGCCTGCCGGTACCGCCGTCCGTGTACGACATCGGCTTGAACAATCTCACCGACGCCGACGGCCTCGCCGTGCCGCGGGCGTCGGAGCTGGCCTACACGGCCGTCGGCGGGACGCTCGCGGGCGTCTACACCGTGACGGACGACGCGTTGCACGCCGACCTCGCCCGCCTGCACGACAGCACGGGCCTGCGTATCGAGCCGTCCGCCGCCGCGGGTTTCTCCGGCCCGGGCCTGCTGCTGGGCAGCCCCGCCGGTCAGGCCTGGCTGCAGGCGCGGGGGCTGCAGCCGCACCTGAGCCGCGCCACCCATCTGGCCTGGACCACCGGCGGCCTGTTCGTGCCCGCCGAAGAATATGAGCGATTCCTGAGCCGCGGGCATTCGCTCGTGGCCGGCAACCAGGCGCCGACAGACGCGCCCCCCCTCCACCACCCCCAATGAGTATGACGATGAAAACTGCCTTGATCGCGCTCGGCGCCGCCCTCGCCGGCGCGCTGGCCGCCGCCGCCCCCGCGAGCGCCCAGAACACCTACCCCACGCGCCCCATCACGCTCGTCGTGCCGTTTCCGCCGGGCGGCGCCACCGATGTGCTCGGCCGCGTGGTCGCGCAGAAGCTCGGTCAGGAAATCGGTCAGACCATCGTGGTGGAAAACCGCGCGGGCGCGGGCACGGCCATCGGCGCCGGCTTCGTCGCCAAGGCGGCCCCCGACGGCTACACGCTGCTCATCAGCTCGGGCACCACGTTCACGGTCAACCCCGCCATTCAAAGCAAGCTGCCCTACGACCCGGTGAAGAGCTTCGAGCCCATCGGCATTCTGGGCCGCACCGGCCTGGCCCTGCTGGCCAACCCCAAGGTCCCGGTCAAGAACCTGAAAGAACTGGAAGCCTACGTGAAGGGACGCGGCGCGGATCAACCGGCCTACGGTTCGTTCGGCGCGGGCACCACCGCGCACTTCGTGGGCGAGGCCTACCTCGCGGCGGCCGGCATTAAAATGACGCATGTGCCCTACAAGGGCAGTTCGCCTGCCATGACCGACCTGATCGGCGGCCAGATTCCGTTCTCGGTCGACACCGTGGCGGCCGCGCTGCCGCAGAGCAAACAGGACAAGGTGCGCGTGATCGCCGTGTCCGCGCCCCAGCGTTCGGCCTTCCTGCCCGACGTGCCCACGTTCGCCGAGCAGGGCTATCCCACGGTGAACATGGACACCTGGCTCATGCTGACCGCCCCGCGCGGCCTGCCCGCCGACGTGAAGGCCCGCCTGGAAGGCGCGCTCAAGGCCACCCTGGCATCGCCCGATGTGCGCAAGAGCCTCGAGGCGCAGGGCTTCGAAGCGGCCTACGCCAGCGCGGCCGACGGCGAGGCGCTCATCCAGAAAGAGCTGCCGATCATGCGTGACCTCGCGCAGCGCGCCAATATCAAACTCGATTGAAGGAAGCAGGACATGAGCCTGGACGATTCGCTGGTTTCCCTGACGGCCGTGGAACTGCGGCGCCTGATCGGCGCACGGCAGCTTTCGCCGGTGGAATTGCTCGAGGCGTGCATCGCACGCATCGAAGCCGTCAATCCGTTCATCAATGCCATCACGGCCACCGCGTTCGACCGGGCTCGCGAAGAGGCGCGCGCCGCCGAGCGCGCGGTCATGGCAGGCGAGGCGCTCGGCCTGCTACACGGCTTGCCCATGGGCGTGAAGGACCTCGAGCCCACGGCCGGCCTGCTCACGACCTTCGGCTCGGCGATCTATCGCGATCACGTGCCGACCGAAGACGTGGCGCTGGTGGCGCGCCTGCGCCGCGCGGGCGCCATCGTGGCGGCCAAGACCAACGTGCCCGACATGGGCGCGGGCGCCAACTCGCGCAATACCGTGTGGGGCGCGACCGGCAATCCCTTCAATCCCAACCTCAACGCCGGCGGCTCCTCCGGCGGGTCCGCGGCCGCGCTGGCCAGCGATCTGTTGCCCGTGTGCACGGGTTCGGACACGGGCGGCTCGCTCCGCATTCCGGCGGCGAAGTGCGGCGTGGTGGGATTCCGCCCGTCGCCGGGCGTGGTGCCCAGCGTGCGCAAGCCGCTGGGCTGGACGCCGATCTCGGTGGTCGGCCCGATGGGCCGCACCGTTGCCGACGCGTGCCTGCAGATGGCCGCGAGCGCCGGTCCCGATGCGGGCGATCCGCTCAGCTATCCGCTCGATCCACTGCAGTTTCTGAATCCCGGCACGGCCGACCTGGGCCGTCTGCGCGTGGCCTACACCGAAGACTTCGGCCTGTGCGACGTCGACGACGGCATCCGCGCGACGTTCCGCGCCAAGATCGCGGGCATGCGCCATCTCTTCGCGGCCTGCGATCCGATCGATATCGACTTCGGCGATGCGCACCGGTGCTTCGACATCCTGCGCGCCGAGGCCTTCGTGGCGGGCATGCGCGACGCCTACGAGAAGGATCCGGCCAGCCTCGGCCCGAATCCGCGCGCCAACTTCGAAATGGGCGCGGCCATGAGCCTCATGGACTGCGCCTGGGCGCAGGCCGAGCAGACCCGGCTCATCAAGCGCTTTCAGCGCGTCTACGACGACTACGACCTGATCCTGTCGCCGACCACGCCCGTCTCGCCGTTTCCCTGGACGCAGCTCTACGCCGACACCATCAACGGCAAGCGTCAGGAAAACTACTATCGCTGGCTGGCCCTCACCTACGTCATCACCCTCACCACCCATCCCGCGCTGACGCTGCCTTGCGGCCGCGACCAGAACGGCATGCCGTTCGGGCTGCAGATGGTCGGGCGGTTTCGGGGCGATCGCGAGGTGCTGGCGGCGGCGCAAGGCATGGAACAGGCCTTCGCCGGCATCGAGGGGCTGCAACGCCCGCGCCCCGACATCGGCGCGCTCAAGCCCGCCGACCCCGCGCTCACGTCCATCGTGACGACGCCGCCGGTGCTGAACGCACGCAGCGGCGCGGGCGGCGAGGTGTCGGCCGTCTGACACGGGTCGTATCGCCCGGTCAGACGGGATCGGTGGCCCGCCCCGGCTCGCCCGCGGGCGGGTCGAGGTCCAGCCACACGCGGCGCATCGTGGGATCTTCCGGATCCGCGTCGTTCGTGAAGCCCAGCCGCGTCATCAGCGTGAGCATGGGGCGGTTGGTCGACAGCACCAGGCCGTCGATGTATTCCAGCCCCTGCTCGCGCGCGGCCTCGATCAGCGCCGACATCAATTGCCCGCCGAGCTTGCGGCGTTGCCAGTCGTCACCGATCACGAGCGCGTACTCCGCGCCGCGGCCGTCCGGATTGCGCAGGTAATGGGCGAAACCGATGATCACCTCGCGCGGATGACCGCGATTGGCCGGATTGGGCACCTGCGTGGCGGCCACCAGCGCGAGCTCGCGGTGGTAGTCGACCTGCGTATAGCGCGACACCATCCTGGGAGTGAGCTCGCGCATCATCGACACGAAGCGCATGTAGCGCGAGCGTTCCGACAGGCCGCGAATGAATTCCTGCAGCGGTTCGCCGTCTTCGGGCCGGATCGGCCGGATCACCCACGGCGTGCCGTCGTCGAAGCGGCGCACCTGCACCAGCCGGGCCGGATACGGATGGATGGCCATATGCGGATAGCCGCTCACCTGCGGCGATTCGCAGGCGGGCTCGGCGGTGAGCGTGATCTTCAGTCCGCCCGCGCGCAGCTGGCTCTCGCCGGCGTGCAGCGGATCGATATCGAGCGACTCGATATCGGGTAGCTCCGACACGAGCTCCGATACCTGCACCAGCGCATGCTGCAGGGCGTCGGCCGCGGCGTTGCTCACCTGCGGCGCCAGCACGCGACGCCAGAGGCGGCTGCGTTCGATCATCTGACGCGCCAGATAGCCGTTGAGCGGCGGCAGGTCCATGCCGCGGTCGGCGCTCAGGATTGCGTCGGGGCCACCCGCGCCGAACCGGATCACCGGCCCGAAGTTGGGATCGCGCCGCACGCGGATCGCCATCGGTCGCGATTCGGTCTCGACCGGGCGCACGTCGAGCGGACCGGCGCGCAGCGGCACATAGAACAGATCCAGCAGCGTGCGGCAATCCGCCGGCGACAGCTCGCGCAGGCCCTGCGCGCGCGCCTGCGCGACGATGTCGCGCGCCGCCGCCACGTCGGGCACCAGGCTCGGCGGCTCGGGCGGCTGCGTCTGCAGCAGCAATTGCTGGTTGTAGAAATGCGTGGCCAGCACGCCGAAGGCATCGGCGGCCGACTCGGGCGTGCGGAATGCCGGCGTGCCGGCATCGTCCAGCATGCGGCGCAACGGCCGCATGCCCGCATCGCCCATGAAACAGGTGACCACCGGCTTGCGCGCCTTGGGCGCGATCTGGGCGAGCTGGCGCGCCACGGCCGGCATATCGGCCAGCGCATCGGGCGCGAGCAGCACCAGCACGCCGTCGACCGCGTTGTCGGCCAGCAGGCTGTCGAGCAGCGACTGCATGCGCTCGGGATTCAGCGGCGTGTAGGTGATGACCGGATTGTCGGTGGCGGCGTCCGGCTCGAGCATCGCGGCCAGTTCGCGGCGGGTGGCCGGCGCGAGCTCGGCGCGCATCACCGCGGCATCCGGCCCGATCAGATCGAGCGCCAGTTGCGGCGGGCCGCTGCCGTTGGACAGCAGCGCCACGCGCCGCCCGCGCGGCCGGCGCGCATAGCCGAGCACCTTGACCGCCGAGAACAGCTGCACGAAGTAGCGCACGCGCACCGCGCCGGCGCGGCGCAGCGCGGCATCGAACACCGCGTCGGCGCCATCGTCGTCGGCGCGTCCGGCCTTGAGCACGATCACGGGCTTGACGCTGGCGGCCGCGCGCAGCGCGCTCATGAACTCGCGCGCCGGGCCCACGTCTTCGAGATAAAGCACGATGCTGTCGGTGCGCGGATCACTGGCCAGGAAATCGAGCACCTGCGACAGGCCCACCACGGCCTCGTCGCCCAGCGACACGGCCGTGGAAAATCCGATGTGCACATCTTCGGCCCAGTCCATCACGGCGGCCATGATCGAGCGCGACTGCGCGACCAGCGCGACCCGGCCGGCCCGCGCGAGCGTGGGGTGCTGGCTCAGGTTGAGCCCCGCGTGCGGGCGTTGCGCACCGAACGATCTCGGTCCGAGCAGCTCGCACTGATGTGCCTCGGCCCAGCTGCGGCACAGCGCCTGCGTGCCTCGCGGGTACGGGTCGGGCAGCTCGTGCGGCAACAGGATCAGCGCGCGCGGCGCGAGCGCGCCCAGGCGGCGCAGCGTTTCGGGCAGCACGGCGGGCGACACGCACACCAGCGCCAGGTCGGGCCGTTCGCCCGGCGCCAGGCCGGCGCAGGCTTCGGGCAGCAGCGGCGCCTCGCCGCAGTCGGTGTCGACGAGGGTCGTGCGGGCGCGCAGCGCCGCCGGCAACACCGAGGCGGCCGGCAGGCTGCGGTCGGCCACGATCAGCAAGGATCGCGGCTCGAACATCGGGGCGAGGGCATGGCGCAGCATCGCGGTCTGGACACTCATCTAAAATGGCGTTCATCGTAACAATAACTCGACACGGCGAGCCGGCCACGGCGCGCTATTTTCCAAGGAGCGCGCCGTTCACCGCCGCGCCAAGGTCCGCCTATGACTTCCCAAGCCTCGAAACCCGTACGCACCCGCTTCGCCCCCTCGCCCACCGGCTTCCTGCACCTGGGCGGCGCGCGGACCGCCCTGTTCTCGTGGGCCTTCGCCCGCCACCACAAGGGCGTGTTCGTGCTGCGCATCGAAGACACCGATGTCGAGCGCTCCACCGACGCCGCCGTGCAGGCCATCCTGGACAGCATGGACTGGCTCGGCATGCAGCCCGACGAAGGTCCGTTCTATCAGATGAAGCGCATGGATCGCTACCGCGAAGTCCTGGCCGGCATGCTGGAAGCGGGCACCGTGTACCACTGCTACAGCTCGCCCGAAGAAGTCGAGGCCATGCGCGAAGCCGCGCGCGCCCGTGGCGACAAGCCGCGCTACGACGGCACCTGGCGCCCCGAGCCCGGCAAGACCCTGCCGCCGGTGCCTGCCGACCGCAAGCCCGTGATCCGCTTCAAGAACCCCCAGACCGGCGCCACCAGCTGGGATGACATGGTCAAGGGCACGATCAGCTTCGACAACACCGAGCTCGACGACCTGATCATCGCGCGCCCGGACGGCACGCCCACCTACAACTTCTGCGTGGTCGTCGACGACTGGGACATGGGCATCACCCACGTGCTGCGTGGCGACGATCACGTCAACAACACGCCGCGTCAGATCAACATCCTCAAGGCGCTGGGCGCCGAGCTGCCGCAGTACGGCCACGTGCCCATGATCCTGGGCCCGGATGGCCAGAAGCTGTCCAAGCGCCACGGCGCGGTCAACGTGATGGACTACGACGCCCAGGGCTATCTGCCCGAGGCCATGGTCAATTACCTGGCGCGCCTGGGCTGGAGCCATGGCGACGACGAACTGTTCTCGCGCGAGCAGCTGGTCGAGTGGTTCGACACCGACCACCTCACCAAGTCCGCCTCGCAGTGGGATCCCAAGAAGCTCAACTGGGTCAATGCGCACTACATCAAAGAGATGGACAGCGCCGAACTCGCCCGCCGCGTCGCGCCGCGTGTCGAGCGTCGGGGTGGCAACCCGGCCGCCGCCGACCTGGCCGCCGTGATGGGCCTGCTCAAGGACCGCGCCGAAACGCTCGAGCAGCTGGCCGACGACGCCATGCTGTTCTGCGGCGAATTCGTGCCGGCCAATGCCGAGCTCGCCGCGCAGCACCTCACGCCCGCGGCGCGCGAGGCCCTGGCGGCATTCGCCCAGGCCGCCGCGAGCGCCGACTGGACCCGCGAGGGCGTGTCGGCCCTCATCAAGCAGGTGCTGGCCGAGCGCGGCATCAAGATGCCGCAGCTGGCGATCCCGCTGCGCGTGGCCGTGTTCGGCCGCCCGCAGACGCCGGCCGTCGACGCCGTGCTGGCGTTGCTGGGCAAGGACAAGGTGCTCGAACGCCTGGCCAACCTGCCCGCCTGAGCGCGCGTTGCGGCCACGAAAAAGCCAGGGCATGCCCTGGCTTTTTTGTTTGGTGCGAAGGGCGCGCCGCCCCCCGCGTTCAGGCCGCCTGCACCGCCGCGCGATGCCGCTGGAACAACGCGCGGGCGAACCCCGCGCTCAACAGCGGCAGCAGCACGGCCGCGGCGGCGAACAGCACGCCCGCGCCCGCCGCATCGATCACGAGCCCGCCCACCGCCACGCCGGCCGCCTGTCCCATGAACAGGCACGACGCGAACCATGCCACGGCCGTGCCGCGAGCGCTCGGCACCATTTGGGTGGCGTTGGTCTGCAGCGTGGCGTGCAACAGGTAATAGCCGAAGCCGGCCAGCACGCTCGCCACGAGGCCGAAAGCCCAGACGGGCCCGAGCCAGTATGCGAGGAACGCGATGCACAGCACCAGCCCGCCCGCCACGACCATGCCGCGTTCGCCCAGGCGCTTGACCAGACGGCCCGCCACCACGGTGTAGGCCAGCCCGCCGAAGGCGTACACAGCAACGAGCGCGCCCGCCGCGGTCAGCGAGATGCCGAAGCGATCATGCAGATAGGCGGGTGCGAAGGCCAGCGCGCCGAACACCAGCAAGCCCTCGCAAAACACCGTGAAGAGCACCACCCGCGCCCATCGCACCTGCAGCACCGTGCGCGCCTGCGCGACGAAGCCCTGCACGGCGGGCGCCTGCACGATGGCGATGCCCGCGGCGCGCTGACGCCGGACCTCACGCGTGAGCAGCAGCCCCACCATCAGATAGCCCAGCACCAGCGTGGCGAACGCCGCGCGCCAGCCGATGGTGTCGGCGAACAGCCCGCCCGCGAGCTGGCCCGCCGCCATGCCGAGGATGGTGCCCGTCAGGAAGCGCGCCAGCGTCGCCTGACGCCGTTCGTACGGCACGTTGTCGCCGATCCAGGCCATCGAGAGCGGCACGATGCCGGCCCCGGCGGCGCCGGAGAGCGCGCGGCACAGCACCAGCCAGTCGAGGCTTTGCGCGAACACGGCGCCCAGGCTGCCCAGCGCGCACGCGTAGGTCGCGATCGAGATCACCCGGTACTTGCCGAACCGGTCGCCCACCGGCCCGAAGAACATCTGCAGCACGCCATACGCCACCGCGAAGGCGGTCACGGCATGCGCCGCCTGGCCCGTGGACGTGCCGAAGTCGGCCGCCAGCTGGGGCAGCATGGGATCACAAATGCGGAAGGCGCTGGCGCTGACGAAGGCGGCCAGGGCGAGCAGCGCGATGGCGCGCGACTCTGAATACGCGGTGGTCATGGCGAAGGCGTGAGGAAGGGGACGGACGACAAGCCCGCCACCTTACACCCGGCGCCTGCGTTTGACGACTGCCTCAATAAGGCATGCGATAGCCGGGCTGCATCCGCTTGGCCGTGATCGACTGGCCATTGGACTTCATCTCGCGCAGCGCCAGCTTGGAACGGTCGACGGACTCGACGCGGTAGGCGTTGCGATAGATCGGATCATCGGCGTCGACCGGCTCGCCGTTCGATTGCGTGGTCTGCAGGGTGTAGACGCCGTTGTCGTGCGTCCAGCAGCCCGTTTCGCGCAGCGCCGGGCGCGTGCGCTTGCCCACCTTGAGCTGCGTTTCGTAACTCATCGTCCCATCGGCAGACAGGACGGTAAGCGATTGAAAGTCGCCGGCGAAGCCGCGCGGGCGCGACACCGAATACCACGTGCCGACCAACGGACTGTTGGCGGCGGCGGGTGTGCACGCGACCTTCCGGGGAGGCGCCGGCTCGGCGGGGACCGCGGCGGCCCCGGATTGTTTTTTGGTGACGCAGCCTGCCAGCGCCACACCAATGACCAGCCCCACGCCCACGGCGCGGGTCCACGACAGATACGAACGAATCATGACTTCCTCGGGACCACCCCTGCACGATCTGCCGCACGCATTTTTCGAATGCACATGCGCGGCATGCACGCACTCTAAATAGCGGCGTGAGACAAATCAATGCGCTTCTGCAGGCGGTGCATCGGCGCGGCGCAGAGTGTTGTAAATCGGCTCGGAACCCGCATGGTTACACGGTTTTCGAACCGCCCCCGTCAGTTTGGTGACAGCATTTTTCGCGCCGCGCGCGCCGATCGTGGCAGGCGTTCGCGAGCTCAGAGCGGCAGCTTCACCTCGTGTTTGATCTCGCGCAGCGCGACGATCGTGCGCGTCTGGCGGATGCCCGGCAGGTTGAACAGAAAGCGATGCATGAACCGGTCGTACGCATCGGTGTTTTCGACCAGGATGCGCAGCAGGTAATCCGAGTCGCCCGTGACCGCATAGCAGTCGACGACCTCGGGCGCGTCGCGCACCGTCCGTTCAAAGTTCTCCACGTTGGTGGCGGCGTGCCGCTCCAGGCTGATCTGCACGAACATGCAGGCGCCCAGCCCCACCTTGCTGCGATCGATCTGCGCGCCGTAGCCCTGGATCACCCCGTTGGCCTCGAGGGCCTTGACCCTGCGCCACACCGGTGCGGCCGACAGGCCCACCGATTCCGACAGCTGCTGCGCCGAGGCGCGCCCGTCGTCCTGCAGGGCCCGCAGGATGCCCAGGTCGGTCTTGTCCATGATGTCTCCTCTTATATATATGCAGACGGCGTTCAGCCAGATACGCGCCCGGAACGAAACGTTCATTTCAAATTATAGGGAATCCACGATCCGATAACGCAATAAACGCCGAGGCTTGCGCACCTATCATGACTAAAAGCCCAAGGAGCGCGCAGCATGGACGGCACCCCGGCAGTCGAACCCTCTCTCGACAGCGACTATCAACTTTCGGACAACCTCGTACGCGAGCGCGGCCGCATCTTTCTCACCGGCACCCAGGCGATCGTGCGCATGGTGCTGGCGCAGCGCCGCGCCGACCGCGCGCGCGGCCTCAACACCGCGGGCTTCGTTTCCGGCTATCGCGGCTCGCCGCTGGGTGGCGTCGACATGGCCATGTGGAAGGCACAGAAGGCGCTCGACGCCCATGACGTCACCTTCATGCCCGGCATCAACGAAGACCTCGCCGCCACGGCGGTGATGGGCACGCAGCAGGCCGGCATGCGCGAAGACCGCAAGGTCGATGGCGTCTTCGCGCTCTGGTACGGCAAGGGCCCGGGCGTGGACCGCGCCGGAGATGCCCTGCATCACGGCAACGCGGCCGGCGCCTCGCGCCACGGCGGCGTGCTGCTGGTCGTGGGCGACGATCACACCGCGGTCTCGTCCTCGATTCCGCATGCCAGCGAGACCTCGCTGATCGGCTGGCAGATTCCGATCGTTCACCCGGCCTCGATCGACGAGTACGAGACCTTTGCCTTGTGGGGCTGGGCCCTGTCGCGCTACAGCGGCAGCTGGGTCGCGCTCAAGGCCACCTCCGAATCCGTCGAAACCGGGCAGTCGTATGTGAGCGCGCCCCCGGCGCGCTTCGACATGCCCGACGATGGCGAAGCCGCCGAGCGCGAGTACAACGCGCGCGACTTCCTGTCGCTCGCCATCGAAACCCGCATGCACCGCCGCCTCGCCGCCGTGCGCGCATTCGCCCGCACCCACAGCCTGGACCGCCTGATCGCGCCCGCGCCGCAGGCGCGCGTGGGCATCGTCACCGCGGGCAAGGTCACGCTCGACACGCTCGAGGCGCTGGCGCGCCTGGGCATCGACGTGCACGCGGCGCAGTCGCCGGTGCGCGTCTACAAACCCGGCCTGGTCTGGCCCATGGATCGCGAGCGTCTGCTCGCCTTCGCCCAGGGCCTGACCCATATCCTGGTCATCGAAGAAAAAGCCGGCGTCATGGAGCCGCAGATCAAGGACATGCTGTTCAACCTGCCGGACCGGCCCACGGTGTGCGGCAAGACCGGCCTCGATGGCGAAACCCTGATCACCACCGCCGGCCAGTTGCGCCCGTCGCAGCTGGCCGCGCCGCTGGCGTCGTGGCTCGGCCGCACGCTCGGCCTGCATGCCAACGTCGACGGCGAGGCCTTCGCCTGTCCGCAGCCGCTGGCCAACGAAGCCGACGGCATGCGCCGCCGCCCCTACTTCTGCTCGGGCTGTCCGCACAGCACGTCCACCAAGGTGCCCAAGGGCAGTCAGGCGCTCTCGGGCGTTGGCTGCCATTACATGGCCGCCTGGATGGAGCGCGACACCGGCGGCCTGACCCAGATGGGCGGTGAAGGCGTGGACTGGATCGGCCTGTCGCGCTACATCGACACGCCGCATGTGTTCCAGAACATGGGCGAAGGCACCTACTACCACTCCGGATACCTGGCGATCCGCCAGGCGGTGGCGGCGGGCACCAACATCACCTACAAGATCCTCTTCAACGATGCGGTCGCGATGACCGGCGGCCAACCGGTCGACGGTCCGATTTCGGTGCCGCAGATCTGCCAGCAACTGCGCGGCGAGAACGTCGCCCGCATCGTCGTCACCAGCGACGAACCCGAGAAGTATCGCGGCGTGGACCTCGCCGGCGTGCCCGTGCACCATCGCCGCGAACTCGACGCCCTGCAGCGCGAATTGCGCGCCACGCCCGGCGTGACTGTGCTGATTCACGACCAGACCTGCGCGGCCGAGAAGCGTCGTCGCCGCAAGAAGGGCCAGTTCCCCGACCCGGCGCGCCGCATGCTGATCAATGCCGCGGTCTGCGAAGGCTGCGGCGACTGCGGCGTGCAATCCAACTGCCTGTCGGTGGTGCCGCTCGAAACGCCCTACGGCCGCAAACGCGCGATCGACCAATCCAGCTGCAATAAAGACTTCTCCTGCGCCGAGGGTTTCTGCCCGAGCTTCGTGTCGGTGATGGGCGGGTCGCTCAAGAAGAGCGCCGCCCCCAAACCCGACATGGATCGCCTGGCCGCGCGGATCGCGGCGCTGCCGTTGCCGCTGGTGCCCGAACTCGACGCTCCTTATCGCCTGCTGGTGGCGGGCATGGGCGGCACCGGCGTCATCACGATCGGTGCGCTGGTGTCGATGGCCGCGCATCTGCAGGGCCTGTCGGCCAGCGTGCTCGACCTGACCGGCCTGGCCCAGAAGGGCGGCACGGTCGTGAGCCACCTGCGGCTCGCGCCGGCGCACGCCGCGCCCGGCCCGGTGCGGCTGGACTGGCAGCAGGCCGACGCCGCCATCCTGTGCGACCCGCTCGCCGCCACCGCCCCCGACTCGCTCGGCGCGCTGGCGCACGGCCGCACCCGCGTCACGGTCAATACGTATGTCGCGCCGGTGTCCGATTTCACGCGCAACCCGGATGCACCGCTCAACGCCCCGGCGCTGCTGGCCAAGATCGAGCACGCCGCCGGCCGCGAGCAGACGGCCGCCATCGACGCGCACGCCGCGGCGCTGGCGCTGTTCGGCGACAGCATCCTCTCCAATATCTTCATGCTGGGTTACGCCTGGCAGCGCGGCGATGTCCCGCTTTCGCACGCCGCGCTCGACCGCGCGATCGAGCTCAATGGCGTGGCCGTGGCGTCGAACCGCGCGGCCTTCAATGCCGGCCGCCTGGCCGCGCACGAGCCCGAGGCGCTGGCCGGCATGCTCGCGCCCAAGGCCCAGGTCATCAAGCTGCAGGTGCCCGAGACCCTGGCCCAGGTGGTGGCGCGCCGCGAAAGCGACCTGACCGCCTACCAGAATGCCGCCTACGCCCGCGCCTACCGCGAGGTGGTCGACGCCGTCGCGGCACGCGAGCGCGAACTCGCGCCCGAGGCGCGCAGCCCGCGTCTGGCGCTGGCGGTCGCCCGCGGACTCTATAAGTTCATGGCCTACAAAGACGAATACGAGGTCGCCCGGCTGTACTCCGACCCCGCCTTCCAGGCGCAGCTCGATGCCCAGTTCGAGGGCGACTACACGCTGCGCTTCCATATGGCGCCGCCGCTGCTGGCGCGCAAGGATCCGCACACCGGCGTGCCGCGCAAAATGGCCCTGGGTCCGCGCACCCGCACGGTCCTGCGCTGGCTGGCGCACGGCAAGCGGCTGCGGGGCACCTGGGCCGATCCGTTCGGCCGCACCGCCGAGCGCCGCACCGAACGCCAGCTGATCGACGAGTACCGCGCGCTGGTCCAGCGCCTGCTCGACGGCCTGACCGCGGACAAGATCGGCGAAGCGGCTACAATCGCTGCCCTTGCTGAATCGGTCCGTGGATACGGACACGTCAAGGAAGCCGCCATCGTCCGATATCGTGAAGAATGTGCGCGCCTCCTGACGAGCTTTGAAACGCCTGGGTTTGTCGCCATCCCGGTGCGCAGAAGCGCATAAATAGCCATTCTGAGCGGTCACTAACCGGGGCGCGCCAGTGATGGCGCGCCCTGTGCATTTTGTAACAACTATATCGGGTCCCCGTCACGCGAGTGTCTTGTAGCGAACCCCCTCCCTCACTAGAATTAGTGCGGCGCGCGGGGTGGTACACTACATATAGTGGTCATTCCTAGCTGGACCCACGACCCCGCGTCGAACTTTTTCCGTCCAGCATTGCGTCCCCGCATACCGAATTCATCAGCACCCTGGCATGGCACTGGCCATGTCTTATCCATTCTTTTCGCATTCCCACAGGAGCTTCCATGCAGACTACGATCGCCTCTGTGACTCGGCCCTCCGCCGTGCCGCCCGAATCCAACGACGCCCAACCGGGCACCCCGACCGGCCAGTTCGCCAGCTACAACATCATCCGCCGCAACGGCTCGGTGGTGGGCTTCGAACCCGGCAAGATCGCCATCGCCATGACCAAGGCCTTCCTGGCCGTCAACGGCGGCCAGGGCGCTGCCTCGGCTCGCGTGCGCGAGCTCGTCGAGCAACTGACCAGCCAGGCCGTCAACGCCCTGGTGCGCAACCGCCCCGGTGGCGGCACCTTCCATATTGAAGACGTGCAGGATCAGGTCGAACTGGCCCTGATGCGCTCGGGCGAACACGACGTCGCGCGCGCCTACGTGCTCTACCGCGAAAAGCGTTCGCAAGAGCGCGCCGCCGCCGCCGAAGTGCTCGACAAGTCCGCACCGGCCGCCCAGGAACACGTGCTGTACGTCACCGACAACGGTGCCCGCCGTCCGCTCGATCTGTCCGCCCTGCGCGCCACCATCGAAGCCGCCGGCGTCGGCCTGACCGAATTCATCGACACCGAGACCATCCTGAAGGAAACGGTCAAGAACCTGTACGACGGCGTGCCGATCGACGAAGTGTTCAAGTCGGCCATTCTGTCGGCGCGCGCGCTGGTCGAAAAAGACCCGGCCTACAGCCAGGTCACCGCCCGTCTGCTGCTGCACACGGTCCGTACCGAAGTGCTGGGCGAAGAAGTGTCGCAGGCCGACATGGCCTCCCGCTACGCCGAGTACTTCCCGACCTTCATCACCCGCGGCATCGAAGGTGGCCTGCTGTCGCCCGAGCTGGCCAAGTTCGATCTGGCCCGCATCGCCGGCGCCCTGAAGGCCGAGCGCGATCTGCAATTCGGCTACCTCGGCCTGCAGACGCTGTACGACCGCTACTTCCTGCACATCCGCGGCACGCGCATCGAGCTGCCGCAGGTGTTCTTCATGCGCGTGGCCATGGGCCTGGCGCTGCGTGAAGCCGACCGCGAAGCCCGCGCCATCGAGTTCTACGAAATCCTGTCGTCGTTCGACTTCATGAGCTCGACCCCGACGCTGTTCAACTCGGGCACGCTGCATTCGCAACTGTCGTCGTGCTACCTGACCACCGTCTCCGACGACCTCGAAGGCATCTACGACGCCATCAAGGAAAACGCGCTGCTGGCCAAGTACGCCGGCGGCCTGGGCAACGACTGGACCCCGGTGCGCGCACTGCGCAGCCACATCAAGGGCACCAACGGCGAAAGCCAGGGCGTCGTGCCGTTCCTGAAGGTCGTCAACGACACCGCCGTGGCGGTGAACCAGGGCGGCAAGCGCAAGGGCGCGGTCTGCACGTACCTCGAGACGTGGCACCTGGACATCGAAGAATTCCTGGAGCTGCGCAAGAACACCGGCGACGAACGCCGCCGCACGCACGACATGAACACGGCGAACTGGATTCCCGACCTGTTCATGAAGCGCGTCATGGAAGGCGGTGAGTGGACGCTGTTCTCGCCGTCCGACTGCCCCGACCTGCACGACAAGTACGGCGCCGAATTCGAAGCGGCCTACGTGGGCTACGAAGCCCGCGTCGCCAGCGGCGAACTCAAGCTCTTCAAGAAGATGCCGGCGCTGTCGCTGTGGCGCAAGATGCTGTCGATGCTGTTCGAAACCGGCCACCCGTGGATCACGTTCAAGGATCCTTGCAACATCCGCTCGCCGCAACAGCACGTGGGCGTGGTGCACAGCTCGAACCTCTGCACCGAGATCACGCTGAACACCAACGAGAAGGAAATCGCGGTGTGCAACCTGGGTTCCGTGAACCTGGTCGCGCACATGAAGCCTTCGGCCAATGGCGGTTTCGAACTCGATCACGACAAGATCAAGCGCACCGTGAGCATCGCGATGCGCATGCTCGACAACGTCATCGACATCAACTACTACGCTGTCGAGAAGGCGCGCAACTCGAACGATCTGCATCGTCCGGTCGGCATGGGCATCATGGGCTTCCAGGATTGCCTGCACATGATGCGCGTGCCGTACGCATCGCAAGACGCGATCGAATTCGCGGATCGTTCGATGGAAGCCGTGTGCTATCACGCGTACTGGGCATCGAGCGAACTCGCGCAAGAACGCGGCCGCTACAAGTCCTACGATGGTTCGCTGTGGTCGCGTGGCATCCTGCCGCAAGACACGTTGAAGATGCTGCGTGATGCACGCGGTGGCTTCGTTGAAGTCGATGAGTCGAGCACGCTTGATTGGGATGCGTTGCGTGCGCGCATCAAAGAACACGGCATGCGCAACTCGAACAGTGTCGCTATTGCCCCAACCGCGACGATTTCCAATATCATTGGTGTATCTGCGTGCATCGAACCCACCTTCCAGAACTTGTACGTCAAATCGAATCTCTCCGGCGAGTTCACGGTCGTTAACGATTACCTCGTGCGTGACCTGAAGAAACTCGGTCTCTGGGACGAAGTCATGGTCGCCGACCTCAAGTACTTCGACGGCAGCCTGTCCCGTATCGATCGCGTACCTTCCGAACTCCGCGAACTCTACGCCACCGCGTTCGAAGTCGAACCGAGCTGGCTGGTCGAGTGCGCGTCGCGTCGCCAGAAGTGGATCGATCAAGCGCAGTCGCTGAACATCTATATGGCAGGCGCGTCGGGCAAGAAGCTCGATGACACCTACAAGCTGGCGTGGCAGCGTGGTCTCAAGACCACCTACTACCTCCGCACGATGGGTGCCACCAGCGCCGAGAAGTCCACGGGCCGCGGCGGCGAACTCAACGCCGTCAGCGCCAGCGGCCACAGCGCCGCGGCATCCGCAGCAGCAGCACCTGTTTTGCCTGAACCCGAAATCGTCGGGGCGGCGTGCACTATGCGACCGGGTGATCCCGGCTTCGAAGAGTGCGAGGCCTGCCAGTAACCGCCACCGGAGAATTCGATCATGCTTAATTGGGACAACGACAACCTCGCCACGCAACCCGCGAAATCGCCGGAGTCTTCCGGCGCGGGTAAGGGCGCGTCCGGAGACGACTCCGTGCGCGCCGCGACGGGGGTGTTCGGTGATTCGGCGCTGCCGACCCCGTCCGCGCCGTCGCACGCCGCTTCGCTCTCGACCAGCGGCGCCACCGCCGGTCGCGTGCGGGTCGCCGACAAGCGCATCATCAACGGCGAAACCGACGTCAACCAGCTGGTTCCGTTCAAGTACAAGTGGGCCTGGGAAAAATACCTGGCCACGTGCGCGAACCACTGGATGCCGCAAGAAATCAACATGTCGCGCGACATCGCCCTCTGGAAGAACCCCAACGGGCTCACCGAGGACGAGCGCCGCATCGTCAAGCGCAACCTGGGTTTCTTCGTGACCGCCGACTCGCTCGCGGCCAACAACATCGTGCTGGGCACCTATCGCCACATCACGGCGCCCGAATGCCGCCAGTTCCTGCTGCGCCAGGCATTCGAGGAAGCGATCCACACCCACGCTTATCAATACATCGTCGAAAGTCTCGACCTGGACGAAGCCGAGATCTTCAACGCCTACAACGAGGTCCCCTCGATCCGCGCCAAGGACGAGTTCCTGATCCCGTTCATCGAGGCGATTGCCGATCCGGATTTCCGCACGGGCACGCCCGAAGCGGACCAGACGCTCCTCAAGTCGCTCATCGTGTTCGCGTGCCTGATGGAAGGCCTGTTCTTCTATGTGGGCTTCACGCAGATCCTCGCGCTGGGCCGCCAGAACAAGATGACCGGCGCCGCCGAGCAGTACATGTACATCCTTCGTGATGAGTCCATGCACTGCAACTTCGGCATCGACCTGATCAACACCGTGAAGCTCGAGAACCCGCACCTTTGGACGCCGGAGTTCCGCGAAGAAATTCGTGAACTCTTCCAAAAAGCGGTCGAACTCGAATACGCTTACGCCGAAGACACGATGCCGCGCGGCGTGTTGGGCCTGAACGCACCGATGTTCAAGTCCTACCTGCGCTTCATCGCCAATCGTCGTTGCCAGCAGATCGGCATCGAACCGCTGTTCCCCCAGGAAGAAAATCCCTTCCCGTGGATGGCGGAAATGATCGACCTGAAGAAGGAACGCAACTTTTTCGAGACTCGCGTGATCGAATACCAGACCGGCGGTACGCTGAGCTGGGAATAAGACCTCTCTGTACTCGCCGCTCGCTGGCTGTTGGCCAGTCGAACGGCGAGCATGGGATGCCCCGGTCAGTGTTCGGACACGTAGGACGTAGCGGTAGGCATGTGCCTACCGTCGCCATTTGAGATGGCTCGCGCACGAGGCGAGGGCCATATCAAATGGCTGTGCTGAATTCATTAGCGCAAGCTGAAGTGCTGTCGCCTGTCAGGGACAGTGGCATGCGCCGATGAATAGCCCGGGTGTTGTCCGCCTTGTTGGCGGGTGATGACGCGGGTTTAAGTTCTGGGACCCCTGAACCTAAGGAGCATGACCATGGCAACTGCCAAGAAAGCCGCCAAGAAGGCGGTTAAGAAACCCGCAGCCAAGAAGGCGGTGGTGAAGAAGGCCGCTCCGGCCAAGAAAGCCGCAGCCAAGAAAGTCGCTGTGAAGAAGGTCGCTGCCAAGAAGCCGGCAGTGAAGAAGGTCGCCGCCAAGAAGCCGGCAGCCAAGAAGGTAGCCGCCAAGAAACCGGCCGCCAAGAAGGTCGCCGCCAAGAAGCCGGCAGCCAAGAAAGCCGTAGCCAAGAAGGCTGTTGCCAAGAAGGCTGTCGCCAAGAAGGCCGTCGCCAAGAAGGCGCCCGCCAAGAAGGCCGTAGCCAAGAAGGCTGTCGCCAAGAAGGCCGTTGCCAAGAAAGCCGTCGCCAAAAAGGCGCCTGCCAAAAAGGCCGTAGCCAAGAAGGCGGTTGCCAAGAAGGCTCCGGCCAAGAAGGCTGCTGCTGCCAAGAAGGCGCCTGCTGCTGCCAAGAAGGCTGTCGCTGCGAAGAAGCCGGCTGCCAAGAAGGCTGCTGCAAAGAAGCCTGCTGCCAAGAAGGCTGCCCCGAAGAAGCCCGCAACGCCGCCCTCCACGGCTGCTGCCCCGGGTGCCAAGACCGCGCTGAACCCCGCCGCGTCGTGGCCCTTCCCCACGGGTGGCCGTCCGTAATACGGACGCGTCTACGCGCTAGCAGTACTTCAGCCGCCTGGCCTCGCCAGGCGGCTTTTTACATTGATGCATGCGAAAATGTTCGCTTGCCCAGTCCGGTAGAGAGTCCATGCTCGCGCAAATCCTGAATTTCCTGATCGACATCCTGTTCACCCTGTTCGGCGCCGGTCTGGTGCTGCGGGCCTGGATCCATGCCGTGCGCATGCCGCCCTTCAATCCGTTGGCGCGGGCTGTCTATCAGGGCACCAACTGGCTCGTGCTGCCGCTGCGCCGCGTGATTCCTTCCGGCAACAGCATCGAATGGGCGAGCCTCTTCGCGGCCTGGCTTGCCGCCATCCTGTTTCTCGTTCTCAGCCTGCTGATCACGCTGCCGCTGCAACTGATCGGCGCGCTGTTTCCCACGCTGCTGCTGGTGGCCGTGCTTCAGGTGCTCAAGTGGGCGCTCAACCTGATCGTGTGGCTCACGCTGATCCAGGCCGTGCTGTCGTGGGTGAACCCCGCCTCGCCGTTGATGGGCCTGCTGCAGATGCTGACCGCGCCGCTGCTGGACCCGGTACGCCGCGTCCTGCCCCGCACCGCCATCGACTTCTCGCCGCTGGTCGTGCTCATCCTCGCGCAGGTGCTGATGATGGTCGTCACCAATCTCAGCTATCGCGCCATGGCGATCGGCCCGTTCTGATCTCGGCTTCGCGGCCATGAAAAAACCCGCGTCCAGAAGGACGCGGGTTTGCTCGCATGGAGCTGGCGCTAAACCAACTCCGCAGTGGGGCCCATCCGACTGCGCGCGATGCCCGAAAAAACGGTAATTCAGCCTGCCATCAGAGCGGCGTGACGCGCGTGGGGCCCGCGCCGCTGACGACCTGCACGCGCTGGCCCACACTGACCGGCACGTCGGCTTCCTGAGCCACGACACGGGTTTCGCCGTTGTCGAGGCGCACGGTGATTTCATAGCCCGAGCTGCGGCCGACCTGGTTTTCGACGGCATTGCCGGCGAGCGCACCCAGGATCACACCACCGACGGTGGCAATGGTACGGCCAGTGCCGCCACCGATTGCATTGCCCGCGACGCCACCCAGCGCGCCACCGGCGAGCATGCCGCCGCCGCTGGACTTGTCGTTCTGGATGGTGATCGGGCGCACGCCCGTGACGGTACCGGTACGCACGATCTGCTCACGCTGCGCCTGGCCATACGAATAGGTATTGGCGGAGGCACTGGGATTCGCGCAGCCCGAAAGCACCGCCACCGAGGTGACGACGGCAGCGACTGCCAGCCAGCGGCCGGCGCGCGGAACCGAAGCAGAGGGGGTAAGGGTATTGTTCATGAAGACTCCTCGATCGGAACACTACGACACTAATTGGATGATACTCCCGGCCCAACGCCGGAAACTTCCTGCCGGGAAACAGGGTGAAACCAAGGTGGGCCAGTGTGTAACCACACGGTACGGCGCCCTGCGTAGCGGCCCTGTCGGGGCTATCTCATCATTAGAGGCGACATGCAGGCGGGAGGTTCCCGCTCGCATGCGCCGCGTCGCACCGTGAGGTTCGACACGCCTCGCAGCCCGCGTGCCCGGCCCTCGCCCGGCACGCGCGGCATGCGATCAGCCGAGGCGCAGACCGTAGACCGCGTGCAGACGCGCGTCGATGTCGGCGCGGCTGGGCGCGTGATTCTGCGGACCGCGCGAGGCGATCTTGATCGCGCCCATCAGGTTGCCCAGACGGCAGCTGTCGGCCCAGCTCCAGCCCGAGGTCAGCCCGTAAAGCAGGCCGCCACGGTGGGCATCGCCGCAACCCGTCGGGTCGACCACTTCGTCGGCCGTGACCGGCTCGATCTCGATGCTCTGGCCTTCGGTGATCAGCGTGGCGCCCTGCGCGCCGCGCGTGATGACCACGGCCTTCAGCGTCTTGGCGATGTCCTGCATGCTGCGGCCGGTGCGCTCTTCGACCACGCCGGCTTCGTAATCGTTGACCGTCATGGCCTGCGCGAGGCCGAGCATGCGCTCGATGTCTTCGCTGTTGAAGAGGGGCATGGCCTGGCCCAGATCGAAGATGAACGGGATGCCGCGCGCGTTCAGTGCCTCGGCGTGCGCGAACATGCCTTCTTTCGAGTCGGGCGCGACGATGGCCCATTCGGCCTGCGCCTGCGACAGGTCGTTTTGCGACGAGAACGACATCGCGCCGGGGTGGAAGGCGGCGATCTGGTTGTCGTCGAGGTCGGTGGTGATGAAGCACTGCGCGGTCAGCGTGCCCGGCACGGTGCGCACGTAGGTGCTGTCGATCTGTTGCGCAGCCAGCCGTTCGAAGTATTCGCCGGCATCTTCCCCCACGGTGGCCACGGGCAGCGGCTGGCCGCCCAGCAGCTTGAGGTTGTAGGCGATGTTGCCCGCGCATCCGCCGTACTCCTTGCGCATGGTCGGCACCAGGAACGACACGCTCAGCGACTGAATGCGGTTGGGCAGGATGTGTTCTTTGAAGTGGCCTTCGAACACGGCGATCATGTCGAACGCCATCGAACCGCAAATCAAAACAGGGGCCGTCATGCTGGATCCTTAAGTGTGAATCAGGGGAAGAATTTGTCGAGCTGATAGCCGTTGACCTGCAGCCCCGTGACCTCCACGGGCACCGAGATCTGCGCTTCGCCGGCGGCCGCGAAAGGCCCGCCCGCCTGTTGCGGCGCGAGGTAATCGCGCGGCAACAACACCTTGCGCGCCACCACCGTATCCGACATGTCCGTGAGCTGCAGCACGAGCGCGGGCCAGGGCTGCGGTTTGTCGAAGCGGTTGCGCAGCGTCACGTTGAGCACCAGGCGGCTGCGGCCGTCTTCGGACGCGCCGGCCGCGCCGCTGGGCGGCTGCAGCGACGACGCGGAGATCGCGATGCGCTCGATGCGCCGCGCGTAGCCCACCGTGCAATCGAGCGGCTTGCAGGCGAGCTCGAGCACCGGACGCAGCGCCGGTACGCTGGTCGCGATGGGCGTGCGATAGACGTAGAGCAATTGCAGCAGCAAGGCGATGACGCCGAGCAGGCACAACAGCCCCCAGATGCGCCGGCCCGCGCGGCGCGATTCCACGCGATCGTCGTCGAGGAATTCGGGCGGCGTACGGCCACTGTCGGTGCTGCTCGAATAACGCGTGCGGGCCTCGCCGAGCACGGGCTCGGCGGCATGCGCATCGAGATCGTCGTCGTCGAGCTCGGCCTCGGCGGTGGCGGCAACGGGCTCGGCGCGCGCAGCGGCGCGGCTGGTGGCAGGCCGGCCGAGCGCAGCCGAGTCGGAATAAACGGGCGTCAGCCGCGCGCGGCCGCCATCGGCCGACAGACCCGGTTCGCGCGGCGCATCGCCCAGACGCGGTTCATCGCGCCCGACGCCAGGCCGGCGCGGGCCGCGGATCACGGCCGGCGCGTCGTCGCTCAGCGAGGGCTCGTCGTCCCAGGGTGGCACGGCGGCGGCGCCGAGGCGAGGCTCGCGCTCGTCGCGTTCGGCCCGCATCAGGGCGTCGGCCGCCAGGGGCGTCGACACATACGGCGCGGACGACGCCGCGGGCGCGTCGGCCTCGTCGTCGTCGAACGCGTCGTCCGCTTGCGGCTCGACCGTGTCGCGGCGCATGTCGGCGCGACCGCGCAGGACGGCCGGCGGCACCGGGGGCAGCGGCTGCGGCGCCACCGGCGTGGGCGCCGCGGCATGGGAATAAACGGGTTCGGCGGGCGACACGGCGGCCGGCGCCGGTTCGGTGGCGCGCGGACTCGCGGCCGGGGCGAACGACGGCGCCGCGGGCGTGGGCGGCGCCGCATCGGCGGGCTGCGTCAGCGTGGGCACCACCGGCTCGGCCGGTTGCACCAGGCAGGCGCGGCCGTCGAAAACGGTCTGGCAGGCGCCGCAGCGCACCAGCCCATTGCGGATCCGCAGTTGGTCAGCCACGACCTTGAAGGAGGCGCCGCAATGCGGACAACGTGTCACCAAGGCCATGTGCTGCCCCGCCTCGTCGTCAGGCCTTGCGGCCGCTCAGGCAGACCCAGCCGTCGCGCGCGCGCCAGACCGACAGGGCGATCCAGGGCGCATACGCGGCGGCCACTTCTTCGGCCTGACGCTCGAGCACGCCCGACAACACCAGTGCCCCGCCGGGCGCCACGCGTCCGGCCAGCATCGGCGCGAGCACCTTGAGCGGGTTGGAAAGAATATTGGCGACCACCACGTCAAAGGTGCCGTCGGACAAGCCCTCGGGCAGCATCGCGGTGAGTTCGACCTGATTGGTGCGGGCGTTGTCTTCGGAAGCCTGCACGGCCTGCGGATCGATGTCGACCGCCAGCGTCTCGCCGGCGCCGAGCTTGCGCGCGGCGATGGCCAGGATGCCCGAACCGCAACCGTAGTCGAGCACGTTCGCGCCCTGGGGCAGCTCGGCTTCGAGCCAGGCCAGGCAGAGATGGGTCGTGGGATGGCTGCCGGTGCCGAAGGCGAGACCGGGGTCGAGCTCGATATGGATCGAGGCCTCGGGCGTGGCGGCGATGGCCTCGGCCACGCCCGGATCGTCGCGATGCCAGCTGGGCACGATCCACAGCCGCTCGGAAATCTGGATGGGGCCGAACTGGGATTGCGTCAGGCGCACCCAGTCGGCGTCGGGCACGTCGCGCAGCGTCCAGCCCTCGAAGAGCGCGGGATCCAGCCCGGCCTCGACGGCGGCTTGCGCCAGCAACTGAGCGGGGTCGGCGCCATCGGGCAGCAGCGCCACGACGCGGTTGTGGTCCCAGGCCTGGACTTCCGGCTCGGTGCCCGGCTCGCCGAACAAGGGGCGCTCTTCTTCGGTACCGAAATCGGCGTCTTCGACGGAGACGGAGAGCACGCCGGCCTCGAGCAGCGCATCGGACAGCGCTTCGGCCTGCGCCTCGCGGCAATGAAGGACGAGTTCACGCATGTGATGAGTTCCATGGGTGGAGCGCCCTTGCGGGGCGACCCACCTAATATAGCGAAGCAAAAAACGGGGGGCCAGAGGCCCCCCGATTCAGGCTGGTCAGGGACGCTGAGCCAACTTGTGTTCGAGGTAGTGGATGCTGGTGCCGCCTTCGATGAAGCGGGCATCCGTCAACAGCTCGCGATGCAGCGGGATGTTGGTCTGAATTCCCTCGACGACCATTTCGGACAGGGCCGTGCGCATGCGCGCCAGGGCCTGGTCACGCGTGTCGCCATACGTGATGACCTTGGCGATCATCGAATCGTAGTTGGGCGGCACGAAATAGCCATTGAACACGTGCGAATCGATACGCACGCCCGGACCACCGGCGACGTGCCAGTTGGTGATGCGGCCGGGGCTGGGCACGAAACGGAACGGATCTTCGGCGTTGATGCGGCACTCGATCGCGTGACCCTTGAACTGGATGTCGCGCTGGCGCAGCGTGAACTTTTCGCCGGCGGCGATCAGGATCTGCTGCTGAACCAGATCGATGCCCGTGATCAGTTCGGTGACCGGGTGCTCGACCTGAATACGGGTGTTCATTTCGATGAAATAGAACTCGCCGTTTTCGTACAGGAACTCGAACGTGCCGGCACCGCGGTAGCCCATCTTGCGGCAGGCGTCGGCGCAACGATCACCGATGCGCTCGATCAGACGACGGGCGATGCCCGGCGCCGGCGCTTCTTCGATGACCTTCTGGTGGCGACGCTGCATCGAGCAGTCGCGCTCGCCCAGCCAGACGGCGTTGCGGCCGCCATCGGCCAGCACCTGAATCTCCACATGGCGCGGGTTCTCGAGGAACTTCTCCATATAGACTTCAGGGTTGTTGAACGCGGCGCCCGCCTCGGAACGCGTCATCGTGACGGCGTTCAGCAGCGCGGCTTCGGTGTAGACCACGCGCATGCCGCGGCCACCACCGCCACCGGCGGCCTTGATGATGACCGGGTAGCCCACCTCGCGCGCGATGCGCACGATTTCCTGGGGATCATCGGGCAGCGCGCCTTCAGAACCGGGCACCACCGGCACACCTGCTTCGATCATGGCGTGCTTGGCGCTGACCTTGTCGCCCATCAGGCGAATGGTGTCGGGGCGCGGGCCGATGAACACGAAGCCGCTCTTCTCGACGCGGTCGGCGAAGTCGGCGTTTTCGGAAAGAAAACCGTAACCCGGGTGGATCGCCTCGGAGTCCGTCACTTCGGCGGCCGAGATGATGGCCGGCATGTTCAGGTAGCTCTCGCGCGACGGCGCCGGTCCGATGCAGACGGACTCGTCGGCCAGACGGACGTACTTGGCGTCGCGATCGGCCTCGGAGTGCACCACCACGGTCTTGATACCCAGCTCGCGGCAGGCGCGCTGGATGCGCAGAGCGATCTCGCCGCGATTGGCGATCAGGATTTTTTCAAACATTTTGCGCTATCAGCCAATGACGAACAGCGGTTGACCGTACTCGACGGGCTCGCCGTTTTCGACCAGGATTTCTTTGATCACACCGGACTTGTCGGCTTCGATTTCGTTGAGCAGCTTCATCGCTTCGATGATGCACAGCGGATCGCCTTCCTTGACGGATTGGCCGACTTCGATGAACGGTGCGGCGCCCGGATTGGGCGAGCGGTAGAACGTGCCGACCATCGGGGCCTTGACCACGTGGCCCTGGATCACCGGAGCGGCGGGCTCGGCGGCGGCAGGCGCGGCGGCCGGCGTGGCGACGACGGCGGGCGCTTCGGGAGCCTGGTAGGCGACCGGCTGAAGGGCCTGGGAGAACTTGACGATGCGAACCTTGCCTTCGCCTTCGGTGATTTCGAGCTCGGCAATGCCCGATTCAGCCACCAGGTCGATCAGGGTCTTGAGTTTTCGGAGGTCCATAGAAGCTGCTTCCCGATTGAGTTTGACGGCGCCCGTGTCTATCGCGGGTCGCGCCGTATATTTAGGATGTGAATCTTGATCCGGGTGAGAGTCAGTGCCGCGCCGCGTAGCGCAGGGCTGCCTCATAGCCATCCGCGCCGAGTCCGGAGATCAGGCCGATGGCCAGGTCGGACAGGTACGAGTGATGCCGGAACGGCTCGCGCTTGTACAGGTTGGACAAATGTACTTCAATAAATGGGATCGCCACCCCGGCCAACGCGTCGCGCACCGCCACACTGGTATGCGTGTAAGCCGCCGCGTTGATGATGATGAAGTCGGTGCCGTCCTGGGCGGCCGCCTGAATGCGGTCCACCAGCGCCCCTTCGTGATTGCTTTGCCACGCCGCCAGGGTCACGCCCAATTGCGCCGCCAGGGCTTCGAGCCCCTCGTTGATCTGCACCATCGTGAGGCTGCCGTAGATATGAGGTTCGCGAGTCCCGAGCAGATTCAGATTGGGGCCATGCAATACCAGTATGCGTTGTGCCATGAGCTTGCCATATGCTGGCAAAACAATCGATAAGGCGACTTTTTACGCCAATTCCGGTTATTTGTCCAATTGAATCAAGCCACTACGCGCGCTATCGAAGCGTCGAGCTTGGCCGGATCGATTTCGCCCAGGATTTTCTCGCTAATGCTGCCATCTGCGTTCAAAACCAGCGTAAATGGCAGCCCACCGGACGGATTGCCCAGCTGACGCAGTGTGTCGATGGCGCTCATGCCCATGACGAGCAGCGGATAGCTGACCACCACTTTCTCCTGGAATTTGCGGATGTTGTCGACATTATCGACGCCGATCCCGACAAGCTGCACCCCTGGGTACTTTTTGCTCAAGGCTTCGAGCTCGGGCATCTCGCGAACGCACGGGGCGCACCACGTTGCCCAGAAATTGATCACCATCGGCTTGCCGCGCCACTGCGACAGCGCCTGCGTCTGGCCGGCCACGTCGGGCAGCGACATGGCGAGCAGATCGGCGGCGGAGGGCTGCGCGCCGGCGGCCTGACCCGATTGGGCACCCGCGCTCGCGCCAGCGCCCGATGACGGCGTGTCGGCCTTGCGGCCAATGAAATAGGTGGCCACGCCCGCACCCACGATGGCGACGGCGGCGGTAGACAGAAAGAGTCGGCGGTTCATGCTGCGATCATAGCCGCTGATGGCGCCCGTGCCGAGCCCCGGCTTGCCCGCGACATGCCTCTACAATGCAGCCAGGAGATTCAGTATGCATCTGCACATTCTTGGTATTTGCGGCACGTTCATGGGTGGCCTGGCGCTGATCGCACGCGCGGCCGGGCACAAGGTCACCGGCTGCGACGCGGGCGTCTACCCGCCGATGAGCACTCAGCTGGTCGAACAGGGCATCGAGCTGATCGAGGGCTTCGGCGCCGACCAGCTGGCGCTGCAGCCCGACCTGTTCGTCATCGGAAACGTCGTGAGCCGGGGTAACCCCCTGATGGAAGCCATCCTGAATTCGGGTGCGCGCTACGTGTCCGGACCGCAGTGGCTGGGCGAGAACGTCCTGCCCGGCGGGCATGTGCTGGCCGTGGCGGGTACGCACGGCAAGACCACCACGAGCTCGATGCTGGCCTGGATTCTCGAGCACGCCGGATTGAATCCCAATTTCCTGATCGGCGGCGTCGCCAACGATCTCAAGGTGTCGGCGCGTTTCGATCCCTCGGTGCGCCCGTTCGTGATCGAGGCCGATGAATACGATACGGCGTTCTTCGACAAGCGCTCCAAGTTCGTGCACTACCGTCCGCGAACCGCCGTACTCAACAACCTCGAATTCGATCATGCAGATATCTTCCCGGATCTCGCCGCGATCGAAACGCAGTTCCATCACCTCGTGCGCACCATTCCTGGCGCGGGCCGGATCGTGCTGCCCGCCGGCTCGCCGGCGCTGGAACGCGTGATTGCGCGCGGTTGCTGGTCCGAAACCGTGTACTTCGGCGCGGATGCAGGCTGGAGCGCGGGTCCGGCGGATGCCGACGGCGCTTTCGAGGTGCGACGAGCCGGCGTGCCGGCCGGGACGGTGCGCTGGACCTTGAGCGGCGAGCACAACCGCATGAACGCGCTGGCCGCGCTGGCCGCGGCCGAGCATGTGGGCGTGGAAGCGGCCGCGGGCATCGAGGCGCTGTCGCGCTTCGGCGGCGTGAAGCGCCGCATGGAACTGCGCGGCACGGTCGATGGCGTGCGCGTGTACGACGACTTCGCGCACCACCCCACCGCCATCGACACCACCATCGCCGGCCTGCGCAGGCAGGTGGGCGAGGCCCGGATCCTGGCCGTGCTCGAGCCGCGCTCCAACACCATGAAGCTCGGCACGATGGCCGCGCGCCTGCCCGATGCACTCAAACAGGCCGATCTGGTCTTCTGCTTCGGCGCGCACGAAGGCAAGCATGCATTGGGCTGGAATCCGGCCGAGGTGCTCGCGCCGCTGGGCGAGCGCGCCACCAGCCATGACGACCTCGACGCGCTGGTGCGCGCGGTGACCGCCGCGGCACGCCCCGGCGACAATATCCTGGTCATGAGCAACGGCGGATTCGGCGGGGTGCATGGCAAGCTGCTCGACGCGCTGCGCGCACGCGCCGCCGCCTGAGCCCCTACTCTCTATATAGCCACCCCACGACACCATGGCCCGCGACCGCATCCTGTACCTGCATGGTTTCCGCTCATCGCCCGACTCGTTCAAGTCGCGGCTGATGGCAGAGGCCCTGCAGGCCCGCGGCCTCGAGGCGGCGTGGGCGAGCCCGCAACTGCCGGCCAGTCCGGCACAGGCGGCCCGCCTGATCGATCGCCTTGCCCGGCAATGGCTGGACGCCGGCTGCGAGGCTTCCGACCTGACGGTGATCGGCTCGTCACTGGGCGGTTATTACGCCACCTGGGCCGCCGAGCGCCTCGGGTGCAAGGCGGTGCTGCTGAACCCCGCCGTCCACGCCGCGCGCGACCTGGCGACGCAGGTGGGCGAGCACCGCATGTATCATTCGGACGCGCCGTTCGTGTTTCTCCCCGAGTACGTGGACGAGCTGAAGGCGCTGGACGTCGCGGCGATCACCCGCCCCGAACGCTATTTCCTGGTCGCCGCGACCGGCGATGAAGTGCTGGACTGGCGCGAGATGCGCGACCGTTTCCAGGGCTGCCGCCAACGCATCGTCCCGGGCAGCGACCATGGCCTCTCGGACTTTGCCGAGCACATCGACGAAGTGCTTGATTTCGCGCTGGCCAACCCCCACAGATAACGATCCGACCCCAAAGACAGCGTGCGGTGCTCCCGCCCGATGGACCCCTCAATATGTACGTGTTTTACGAAGACGACGGCAGTTTCAAGGCCGGCAACATCCTGTCGGAGACCGACGCCAGCCTGCAGGTTGAGTCCGAATCGGGCAAGCGCAGCAAGATCAAGCGCAACAACACCCTGTTCACGTTCGCTAAGCCGGAGCCGGCCGCGCTGATGAGCCAGGCCCAGGCCATGGCCGAAGAGATCGACCTGCAGTTCCTCTGGGAATGCGCGCCGCAGGAGGAGTTCGACTCGCCCGCCCTGGCGGCCGATTACTTCGGCCACGCGCCCAGCCCCGTCGAACAGGCCGCCATCCTGATGCGCCTGCACGGCGCCCCCGCCTACTTCCATCGCCGCGGCCGCGGCCAGTACCGTCCGGCCCCGCCCGACATCCTGGCCGCCGCGCTGGCCGCGCTCGACAAGAAGCAGCGCCAGGCCGAGCAGCAGCAGGCCTGGGTCGACGACATGGCCGCGGGCCGCCTGCCCGAGGAGATCGCGCAGGTCGCCGAGAGCCTCGTGGTGCGCCCCGACAAGAACACCATGCAATGGAAGGCGCTCGAGGCCGCCTGCGCACGTCTGCAGAAGAGCCCCGACCGCCTGCTGCTCGAGCTGGGCGCCTGGCCGCATCCGCTGGCGCTGCACAAGCGCCGCTTCCTGGCCGTCAATTTCCCGCGCGGCGTGGGTTTCCCGGACGTGGAAATTCCGCCGATCGGGCGCGACCTGCCGCTCGCCGATGCCGAGATCTATTCGGTCGACGACATCACGACCACCGAAATCGACGATGCCCTGTCCGTGACCCCGCTCGAGGGCGACCGGGTACGCATCGGCATCCACGTGGCCGCTCCCGGCCTGTCGGTGACGCGTGACAGCGAACTCGACAAGCTCGCCCGCGCGCGCCTGTCCACCGTCTACATGCCGGGCGACAAGATCCCGATGCAGCCCGACAGCGTGATCCAGCACTTCTCGCTGGATGCGGGCCGGGAGGTGCCGGCCCTGTCGCTCTACGTGACGGCGGATCTCGCGACCGGCGAAATCCTCGAGACCGACACGCGTCTGGAACGCATCGTGGTGCGCGAGAACCTGCGCCACAACATGCTGGACGCCGAGGTCACCGAGGCCGCGCTCAACGACCCGGACGCGGTGCTGCCTTACGGCCATTGGCTGCGTCCGCTGTGGCGCCTGGCGCAGCACCTCACCGCCCAGCGCGAGGCCGTGCGCGGCAAGCCCGAGAACAACTCGCGCGTCGAGTACAGCTTCTACCTCGACGGCAACCCGGACGATCCCGACACGGTCGTGCGCCTCGTGCCGCGCCAGCGCAATGCGCCGCTGGACCGCATGGTGGCCGAATACATGATCCTGGCCAACAACACCTGGGGCGGCCTGCTGCACCAGCATGGCGTGCCGGGCATCTATCGCTCGCAGCAGGCCGGCCGCGTGCGCATGAGCACCCAGGCCCTGCCGCACGAAGCCATCGGCGTGCCGCAGTACGCCTGGAGCACCTCGCCGCTGCGCCGCTACGTCGACCTCGTGAATCAGTGGCAACTGATCGCGGCCGTGGAGCACGGCGTGTCCGCGCGGCTGGTGGCCCCGTTCAAGCCCAAGGATGCGGATCTGTTCGCCATCATCGGCGCGTTCGATGCGCAATACACGGCCTGGGCCGAGTTCCAGAGCGCGATGGAACGCTACTGGGTGCTGCGCTGGCTCAAGCAGCACAACGTGACGCGCAGCGTCGCCCACGTGCTGCGCGAAGACCTCGTACGCCTGGCGGACGCCCCGCTCGTGACGCGCGTGGGGGGCCTGCCCGAACTCGAACGCGGCACCGCGGTGCAGATCGACATTCTGGGCATGGACGAGCTCTCGCTCGAACTCGACTGCCGCTATGTCGGCACCGTCGAGGCCTGACGCTGCCCTCACCAGACGCACGCGACCGGGCTAAAATCGGTCGCGTGCGCTCCCCACACTCCCCATCCTCGCCGCCGGCGCGTTTCTGGCATTGGCTGGGTGCTCCCGCCCAGCACTACCTGCTCGTCGGCATCGCCATCTCGCTGCTGGTGCACGCGGGACTGCTCGCGTGGCGCTTCGGCGCCGCCGCGTCGCGGCCGTCCGTGCCCGCGAGTCTCGAAGTGACGCTGGTCAACGCCAACACCGACAGCGCACCGGTGCGTGCCCAGGTGATCGCCCAGACCAACATCGACGGCGGCGGCAATGCCGCCAGCGGCGTCGCCACCACGCCCCTGCCCCGGACCGGCGAATCGCCCGACACCATCGTGCTCGAAGCCATGCGGCAGCGCCAGGCGCAGCTCGAAGCCGAACAACTGCGCCTGCTCACGCAGCTGCAGGCGCGCGAACGGGGCGCCGCCGAGCGCACGGCCGTGCATCCCTGGACCGATTCGTCGGTCGCGGGCGACGCCTCGCAGGACCAGCCCGGCCTGGTGCAGAACGCCCAGGTGGCCGCGCTGGCCGCGCGCGTGCAGGCCTACAACGCGCAGCCGCGCCGCAGCTTCGTGGCGCCGTCGGCGCAGGCCTCGCCCTATGCCGCCTACCTCGACGCCTGGCGCACACGCATCGAGACCGTGGGCACGCAGCAATACCCTGAACAGGCGCGCGGCAAAATCTATGGCACGCTACGCATCACGGTGACGGTGCGCGCCGACGGCACGCTGGCCGGCTTCGAGATCGATCAGCCCTCGGAACACGCCGTGCTCAATCAGGCCGCGCGACGCATCGTGCAGATGGCCGCGCCGTTCGCCCCGCTGCCGCCCGATCTCGCGCGCGAAACCGATGAACTCGTGATCACGCGCACCTGGCATTTCGTCAACGACACACTGGAAACCTCCGCCCCATGACCCAGGAGACCGCGATTCCGCTCTACGCCGTGGTGGGCAATCCCATCAGCCACAGCCGCTCGCCGCAGATCCATGCGCTGTTCGCCGAACAAACCGGCGTGGCCATGCGCTACGACCGCCTGCTGGCCCCCGTGGACGGCTTCGTGGCCACCGTCGAAGCCTTCGTGGCGCAAGGCGGCGCGGGCCTGAACGTCACCGTGCCGTTCAAGCAGGAGGCCTACGCGCTGGCCGCCGGACGCCTGAGCGAGCGCGCGCGGCTGGCCGGCGCGGTCAACACGCTGTGGTGGCGCGACGGTCAGGTACATGGCTGCAACACCGACGGCGTGGGCCTGGTGAGCGATCTGCTGCGCCTGGGCGTGCGCCTGGCCGGCGCGCGGGTGCTGCTGGTCGGCGCGGGCGGCGCGGCGCGCGGCGTGCTCCATCCGCTGGTGCAGGCCGGCTGCGAGCGCATCCGCGTGGTCAACCGCACGGTCGAACGCGCGCACGATCTGATCGCCGACTGGAACGCCAGCGGCACACCGTCCGCCGCGCAGCTTGGCGCGGGCACCCTGGCCGAGGCCGGCATCGAAGGCGGCTGGAACGTGGTCATCAACGCCACGGCCAGCGGGCTGGCGGGCACCACGCCCGACCTGCCGCCCGGGCTTTACGCCGCGGATGCCATCGCCTACGACATGATGTATGCCGCGCTGCCCACCGCCTTCATGCGCCAGGCCACGGCCGAAGGCGCCGCGCGCACGGCCGATGGCCTGGGCATGCTGGTGGGCCAGGCCGCCGAGAGCTTCTTCCTGTGGCACGGCGTGCGGCCCGATCCGGCGCCGGTGCTTACACGGCTGCGCGCCGAGCTGCTGGCTCAGGAGGCCTGAGCAGGATGGCGGCCGCCCGCTCGTCGTCGCGCAGCCGCGGCAAACTGAACTGGTTGAAGGTGTCGGGCGCGCTCATCATGGCGCTGGCCTGTCTCTTCATCCTGTATCAGCTCTGGCTCTTCTGCATGGTGGTCTGGTACGCGCATCGCGAACCCGGCAGCTCGGCCATGATGCGCCAGGAGCTCTCGCGCCTGCGCGAGACCGATCCCAAGGCCGAGCTCAAGTACACCTGGGTGCCCTACGACAAGATCAACCGCTCGCTCAAGCAGGCGGTGATCGCCTCCGAGGATGCCAACTTCACCGAGCACGAAGGCGTGGAGTGGGAGGCCATCCGCAAGGCCTGGGAGTACAACCAGCGCCAGGAAGAGCGCGGCGGTCAGCGCATGCGCGGCGGCTCGACCATCACCCAGCAGCTGGCCAAGAATCTGTTTCTGTCGAGCTCGCGCAGCTATGTGCGCAAGGGCCAGGAGCTGATTCTCACCTTCATGATCGAACGCGTGATGCCCAAGGAGCGGATCCTAGAGCTCTACCTCAACGTGGCCGAATGGGGCGTCGGGGTGTTCGGCGCCGAGGCGGCCGCCCAGCACTATTACGGCACCAGCGCGGCCCGGCTGGGCTCGGCCCAGTCGGCACGGCTGGCGGCCATGCTGCCCAACCCGCGTTACTACGACCGGCACCGCAGCACCGGCTATCTCAATTCGCGCACCGCCACCCTGCAACGGCGCATGCGCATGGTCGAGATTCCCTGACGCCGCAAACGGCCGCTCAGGTCCCATATTTGTTAAGCTGTCTCGTTTTACGCGTCACCAAGAAAGCGCGTCCCACCGGTTCCTCGATTCATGCGTACTGCCCGCCGTTACCTGGCCCGCGAGATCTATCGCTCCTGCGCAGTGGTCCTTCTGGCCCTGCTGGGCCTTTTCACGTTCTTCGCGCTGGTCGACGACCTCGACAACGTCGGTGAAAAATTCAGCATGTGGGCGCTGTTCTACATGCAGGGTCTCGCCCTGCCGACGCGCCTCTACGACCTCCTGCCCATCGGCCTGCTGATCGGCGCCATCCTGGCCCTGGCCGGCCTGGCGCAGCGCAACGAGCTCGTGATCTTGCGCGTCTCCGGCGTGAGCGGCATGCGGCTCATGCGCATGCTGTGGCTCATCACGATCCCGCTCATGGTCGGCGCCACCCTGCTCTCCGAGTTCGTCACGCCGATCGCCGAGATCAAGAGCGGCGAGGCGGACCTCACCCTGCGCGGCAAGGCCGGCGGCGGACGCCTGAACAGCGGTTATTGGTTCAAGGAGCCCACCGGCACCGGCGGCACGCGCGTCATCAACATCAAGACCCTGCTGGGCGACGGCCAGGTCCGGGACGTCATGCTGTTCGAGCTCAAGCCCAACCTCGAACTGCAGGGGCTGGCGCAGGCCGCCAGCGGCCGCTTCCAGGACGGCGACCTGATCCTCACGGACGTGACCGAGACGCGCATCGACGACGAGGCGGCGCAGGCGCTGGCCAACGGCAAGCCGCCCGAGCGCAAACCCGCCCAGGTGGTCAAGGTGCCCGAGCTGCGACTCGACACCACGCTGAGCGGCGAGCGCCTGTTGGCGCGGGTGCTCACGCCCGAGCGCATGTCGCTCGTGACCCTGATCGATTACATCGACTATCTGCACAACAACCAGCTACAGGCCGACCGCCAGGTCGTGGCGCTGTGGCGCAAGTTCGTCTACCCCTTCACGCTGCTGGTGATGATCACGATCGCCGCGCCCATCGGCTTCATGCAGACCCGCCGCGGCGGGGTGGGCGCCAAGGTCTTCATCGGCATCCTGTTGGGCGTGGCCTTCTTCATGGTCAATCAGCTCGCCCTCAACGTGGGCATGCTCAACCGTTGGCCGCCCTGGCTCACGGCGCTCGGCCCCAATCTGGCCGCGCTCGCGCTCGCGCTGGGCGCCCTCACCATGATGGAATACCGCCATGCGATCTCTCGCCTCGCCGAGCGCCGCTGGCCCTGGAGAAAAGTTCCGGTATGACTGGCAGCATCTGGATGATCGGCGATGTGCAGGGCTGCTGCGCCTCGCTGGATCAATTGCTGGCTCACCCCGAGGTGGCGGCCGACCCCGACGCGCGTTTCTGGTTCGCGGGTGACCTGGTCAACCGCGGCCCGCAATCGCTCGCGACCCTGCGCCGCATCATCGGCTTGGGCGACCGCGCCGTGTCGGTGCTGGGCAACCACGACCTGCATCTGCTCGCGGCGGCCGCCGGTGTGCGCAAGCCGTCCAAATCCGACACGCTCGACGACATCCTGCGCGCGCCCGACGCCGGCGACCTGATCGACTGGCTGCGCCACCGTCCGCTCGCCCACTTCGAACATGGCCACCTGATGGTGCACGCCGGCGTGCTGGCCAAATGGGACGTGGAAAAGGTGCTGGAGCTGGCCGACGAGGTCCAGCGCGCGCTGCGCGGCCCCAACTGGCAAAAGGCCCTGCAGAAGATGTATGGCAACGAGCCGGCCAACTGGAAAGAAGATCACAAGGGCGGCAAGCGGCTGCGGGTCATCATCAATGCGCTGACCCGGATTCGTCTGTGCACGCCCAACGGGCACATGGAGTTCGCCACCAAGGTGGCGCCCGGCGCCTGGCCTGCCGGCCTGGTGCCCTGGTTTGACGTGCCCAACCGTGCCACGCGCGACGTGACGATCGTATTCGGCCACTGGTCGACGCTGGGCCTGCTGGTGCGTCCGCACCTGCTCTGCCTCGACACCGGCTGCGTCTGGGGTGGCTCGCTTACCGGCATGCGCCTGCACGATCGCAAGCTGGTGCAGATCCGCTGTGCCCAATCGCAGGCGCCCGGATCCGAATGACACCGCGCACGCCGGCACGAAAAAAAACGCGGCTTCGGGCCGCGTTTTTCATGGTGCCGGGCGTCGTGCTCAGAGCCGGGCGAGGATGGCCTCGCGCGCGGCGCGGGACAGCTCCAGCCGCGTGAAGGGCGTACCGTCGGCATGATGCGTGGCGAGCACGGGCAGAAAGGCTACCTCGACCGCCACACCCGTCGCGCCCAGCACGCGCCAGAGATTCGCGACCAGGCTTTCTTCGCCCACGAACGCGGCGAACCCGCTGCGCTGACCGTGGTGCATGAAGCGCAGCACCACGGGCTGCACGGCCACGTCGGCGGCGCGCGCCGGTTCGAACAGGCTGGCATGGAAGGGCCGCAGATCCAGGCCCTCGGTCGTGGTGCCTTCCGGAAACAGGCCGACGGCCTCGCCCCGGTCGAAACAGGACTGAATCGATTCGCCCATGGCATGCACGGCGTGGCGCTGGGTGCGTTCGATGAACAGGGTGCCGGCGCCGGCGGCGAGCCAGCCGATGACGGGCCAGCCGCGGATTTCGGCCTTGGCGACGAACGACGTGGCGCGCACGGCGTTGACGACGAAGATGTCGATCCAGGAGACGTGGTTGGCGACCCACAGCACCGAACCCGTCAGGCGCGGCTCGCCGGTGGTGGTGACGTGCACGCCGCACATGCGCAACAGCACGCGCGACCAGAAACGGTTGAGCGCGGCGCGCTGCCGGCCGTTCAGGACGCGGTAGACCAGGCTCACGCAGAACAGGCCGAACAGGATCCACGGCAGCACCAGGGCCACCCGGAACACGAAACGCAAAAGCTTCAAAACGGACTCTCCCAGGCCGGATCACCGCCCACCCAGGCAGCGCAGACTCGACCGGGCAGCATCATACCCGCGAACGGTGTCGCGGCGTTCACGGCGCCCAGCGCGTCCGGACTGGCGAACCACTCCGCGTCGAGGTCGGCCAGGCAGAGATCCGCGGGCGCGCCGACCTGCAGGCGCCCCGCCGCCAGACCGGCCACCGCGGCCGGACCGCTGGTGACGCAGGCGAGCGCCCGCGAGAGCGGCAAGCGGCTGTCCAGCGCCCATTTGCAGGCCAGCGAAAACAACAGCCCCACGCCCGCCGCCCCCGGGGCGGTCTCGGCAAAGGGCGCGATCTTGTCGTCCGGACCGAGCACGGCATGATCCGAGCAGAGCGCGGCGATGGTGCCGTCGGCCAGGCCCTGAGCCAGTGCCGCCCGGTCGCGCTGACCGCGCAGCGGCGGCCGCAGATGACAATGGGCGTCGTAGAAACCGATATCGAGCTCGGTGAGGTGCAGATGCTGGATCGACACGTCGCACGTGACGGACAGGCCGTCAGCGCGCGCCTGCCGCACCAGCGTCACGGCGGCCTCGCTCGACAGACGCGTCAGATGCAGCCTCGCGCCGGTTTCGCGTTGCAGCGCGAGCAGCAGTTGCACCGCCTGGGTTTCGGCGGCCAGCGGCACGCCGGGCAGGCCGAGCCGCGTGGCATAGGCGCCGGCGGCCACTACACCCGCGCCGAAGCGCGGGTCGTGCGGACGTATCCACAGCGGCAGGCCGGCCTGCGCCGCGTCCTGCATGAGCCAGCGCAGCACGCGCGCATCGCGCGGCAGCGCGGGGTCGAGCGCCCCCGACAGCGCACCGGCGCGGGCCAGCGCGGCGGGATCGGCCCGGCGCGACTCGCCGTCGTGAAGCAGGCCACAGGCAAACACGCGCGGCAGGCCGGGCGCGCCGAGCGCGCGCGCGGCAGGCAGCGTGGCCGCATCGGTCAGCGCGGTGGCGCCATGCCACGCCGGCAGGACCAGCGAGGTCACGCCGGCGCGCAGGGCCGCCTGCAGCACCGCGCGAGAGGCGGCACTGTCGTCGGGCAGGCGCACCGAGAGATCGATCAAACCGGGCAGCAGCGCCCTGCCCCGCGCATCGACCACGCGCTCGGCGTTCGGGCCGGGCGTCAGCTCGCCGAGCGCCGCGATGCGGCCATCGACCACGCGCAGCGAGCCGATGGCATCGCGGCCGCTGGCGGGGTCGAGCAGGCGGGCGTTGTCGATACGCAGACTGGCCGGGGCTGTCATCGGAGCTCCGCGATCTGATCGAACACTGCCGCCACGACCGCCCGCGCGTGAACCGCGCGACTGGCCATGGCCGGACGGGCCCGCTGCACGGCGGCCGCGTCGAGCTCGAGCGCGGCTGCGGCATCGACGTCGGCATGCAGGACCACGACATCCGGACGCGTCGCCGCCAGACGCGCACCGTCCAGGCGCCAATCGGCCGCATACGCGGCCGCGCTGGCGACGCGGCCCTGCGCCACGCTTTCGGGCGCGAGCGGCAGCACGACCACGACATCGGCGCCGGCCAGCCCGGAATCGAGGTCGGGCCAGCCGTGCACGCCCAGCTCGGCCAGACCGTCCGGCAACAGGGCAGCAGGCGCCACGGCGCGCAATTGCGGCGCACCCAGCGTGGTGAGGGCATGAATGAGCGAGCGCGCGGCGGGCGCATGGGCCAGATCGCCGAGCAGCGTCACGGTGAGTTCGGTAAAGCCGCCCAGCGCGTCGCGGATGGCCATCAGGTCGGCCAACGCGGCAAGCGGCTGGGCATGCAGACCATCGCCGGCATTGATGACGCGCAGGCCCGCCGGCGCATGACGCGCGGCCAGGTGCGCGGCACCGCTGCTGCCGTGCCGCAGCACCAACGTGGTCACGCCACGCGCGCGCAGCTCGCCGAGCCAGCGCGGCAGTGCGGCCCCGCGCGGCAGGCACGGCACGCCGGGCGCCACGCAGGCACGGCCCGTCAGCTCGGCGGCGGCCGCACACGCCTGCTCCCAGAAGGGATCCGGCGCATCGAACAGCATCGAGACCGCCCCCGCCGGCGCGCGGGGCGCCACGGCGGCATCGCGCGCATGACTTGCCGCGCCATCGAGCAGCGGCTCGAGCAGGCGCCGCGGCAAGCCTTCGGTTGTGAGCAGATGCACGAGCGCGCCCTGCCGGTCGAGCTGGGGATTGAACATCAGACCTGCGGCAGCGCGTCGAGGTAGCGCTGCAGGATCACGGCAGCGGCCATCGCATCGTCGGCCGCGTGGCTGCCCAGCAGGCGCTGGGCCTCCATGCTCGAGCCGCGCTCGTCGACCAGCGTCACGTCGAGGCCGAAGCGGCCGTGCAGCTGGTTGGCGAATCGCCGGCAGCGCAGCGTGGCCGGCTGATCGCCGCCATCGCTATCGAGCGCGAGGCCCACGATGACGCGCTGCGGCTGCCACTCCTGGAGCAGCTGTTCGATGCGGCCGAAGCGCGCATCGCGCCGCTCGGACATGATGATCTCGAGCGGGCGAGCGTGCCGGGTGAGCGTGTTGCCGATCGCGATGCCGATTTTCTTTTCGCCGAAATCGAACGCGAGCAGGGTTTCCTCACGCATGTCCGGCTTCACCGGCCAGCATCACCGGATCGATGCCCAGCAGCTTGAGCGCGGCGGGATAGCGTTCTTCGGCAGGCGTATCGAAGATGATGTGGGCTTCGGCATCGACGTTGAGCCAGGCGTTTTGTGCCATCTCGCTCTCGAGCTGGCCCGCGCCCCACCCGGCATAGCCAAGCGTGACCAGCATGCGGCTCGGCCCGTTGCCGTCGGCCACGGCCTGCAGCACGTCGCGCGAGGTGGTGAGCGCGAGCTCGCCCAGCCGGATGCTGGACGTGTATTCGCCCGCCGGCGCATGCAGCACGAAGCCGCGGTCGGTCTGGACGGGTCCGCCGAAGAAGACGGGATCGTCGACTGGTCCGATCTCGAGCTTGAGATCGATGCGTTCGAAGAGCAGCGCCAGCGTGAGATCGGTGGGCCGGTTGATGACGAGCCCGAGCGCGCCGCGAGGCGTGTGCTCGCAGACGAAAATCACGGTGCCCGCCAGGGCGCCCTCGACCATGCCGGGCATGGCGAGCAGGAACTGATTGGAGAAATCGGCCGCCAACGCAGGTGCGTCGTCGGCGTCGTCGGTGCGAGTGTGTTCGGTCATGGCAAACCCCTTGCAAGGGCAATCTGAGCGGGCACCCGCCGGGGGCACGAGGCCGCCCCGAGGGCGGCCTGCCTTGAGCCGCTACGGGCTCAGATTTCCATCAGTTCGAAATCTTCCTTGCGTGCGCCGCACTCGGGACAGACCCAGTTCGGCGGTACGTCTTCCCAACGGGTGCCGGGAGCGATTCCCTCGTCGGGCAAGCCTGCCTCCTCGTCGTAAACCCAGCCACAGATAAGACACATCCAAGTACGCATAGTTCTCTCTTGCCTTGCGCCGCGCTGCCCCGGAGCGGGCAATTCGCGGAAAGCATCCATTAGAATGGGCATATCTTACCGAAACCCGATGGGGTTCTTTCCTGATGCAACGCAAATCGGGAAGTTCGCCATCACGATGCGCGCTGTTCAGGTTCAATTGGCCCCTCTTGCCCCCCCTCTCGTACTCGTGTTCGGCCCGTTCGATCCCACTGGCACCGACGGGCTGCCGGCCGACGCCGTCACCTGCGCCCGGCTGGGCTGTCATGCCCTGGCCGCCGCGACGGCCCTGACCGTCCAGGATACCGCCGGCATCGAAGAAATCCATCCCGTCTCGCCCGAGCTGCTCGACGACCAGGCGCGTTGCCTGCTCGAAGACATGCAGGTGCAGGCGATCAAGGTCGGCGGGCTCTACACCGCCGAAGGCGCCAGCGTGGCGGCCCAGATCGCGGCCGACTACAGCCAGGTACCGCTGGTCCTGCACCTCGGTCCGCGCGCGCTGCTGCCCGAAGACGCCGTCGAACAGGACGACGCCGACGACCTGCTCGCCGCCACGTTCGAGCTCGTGCTGCCCCAGACCGACCTGGTCGTGGTCGAGCACATGCGCCTGGCGCAATGGCAGTCCGATGGCAGCATCGACACCTCGGGTTCGCCCACGCCGGGCCATGCCCTGCTGGCTGGCGGCGCCCAATGGGCGCTGGTGCTCGGCCACCCGACCCGGCCGGGCCACTACACCAACCTGCTCGTGGGCCCCGGCGGCCAGACCAGCAACCTGCCCTGGCAGGCCGCGCCCGACCGCAATGCCGACACCGGCGGCGTGACGGCCGCGGCCGCGGCCGCGCTGCTGGCGCAGGGGCTCGAGATGCCTCAGGCCGTCGAACAGGCGCTGCAGCACGCCGACCAGGTGCTCGCCGCAAGTTTCCTGCCCGGCATGGGCCGGCGCGTGCCGCGCCGCCACGTCGACGCCGGAGCCACCCTGCAATGAAACCCCTGCGCTTTCCGGCCGGCCTGTATGGGGTCACGCCCGACTGGGCCGATACCGCCCGCCTGCTGACCGCCGTACGCCACGCCGCCGAAGGGGGCATGCGCTCCCTGCAGCTGCGCCGCAAAAACGCCACCGCCGACGAGCGCGCCGCCCAGGCGCGCGCCCTCGTGCCGCTGTGCCGTGAGCTCGGCGTCGTGCTGATGATCAACGACGACTGGCGCCTCGCGCTCGAGGTCGGCGCCGACGGCGCGCATCTGGGCCGCGACGACGACGCGCTCGCCGGGGTGCGCCGCGAAGTCGGGCCCGACCTGCTGCTGGGCGTCTCCTGCTACAACGACCTCGACCGGGCGCGCGACCTGCTCGCCCAGGGCGCGGATTACATCGCCTTCGGTGCGGTGTTCGCCTCGTCCACCAAGCCGCAGGCCGTTCAGGCCCCGCTCTCGCTGCTCACCGAAGCGGCGGCGCTGGCCGACACCTGCCCCGCGCCGCGCCCCGCCGTGGTCGCCATTGGCGGCATCACCGCTCAGAACGCGCCGCTCGTGGCCCAGGCCGGCGCCGACGCCATCGCCGTGATCACCGGCCTGTTCGAGATGCCCGATATCCGGGCCGCCGCGCGCGCCTGCGCCGCGGCCTGCGCCAGCGTCCAGCGCGGCGCGCCGGCCCGCCCCCAACCCTGACTTTAAGACCGCATACCATGTCCCGTAACGCCGAATTGTTCGAACGCGCCAGCCGCAGCATTCCTGGTGGCGTCAACTCGCCCGTGCGCGCCTTCCGTTCCGTGGGTGGCACGCCGCGTTTCATCGCGCGCGCGCAGGGCCCCTACATCTGGGACGCCGAGGGCACGCAATACATCGACTACGTCGGCTCGTGGGGCCCCGCCATCCTGGGCCATGCCCACCCGGAAGTGGTGCGCGCGGTCCAGGACGCCGCCGTGCACGGCCTGTCGTTCGGCGCGCCCACCGAGGCCGAGATCGAACTCGCCGAGCTGCTGATCCAACGCCTGCCCTCGCTCGAACAGGTGCGTCTGGTGAGCTCGGGCACCGAGGCCACCATGACCGCGATCCGGCTGGCGCGTGGCGCCACCGGCCGCAACAAAATCGTGAAGTTCGAGGGCTGCTACCACGGCCACTCCGACAGCCTGCTGGTGAAGGCCGGCTCGGGTCTGCTGACCTTCGGCAACCCCAGCTCGGCCGGCGTGCCGCCCGAGTTCGTCTCGCACACGCTCACGCTCGACTACAACAACCTGCCGGCGGTGCAGACCGCCTTCGCCGAACACGGCACCGACATCGCCTGCGTGATCGTCGAGCCGGTGGCGGGCAACATGAATCTGATCAAGCCGGCCCCGGGCTTCCTGGAAGGCCTGCGCGAACTGTGCACGCGCCACGGCGCCGTGCTGATTTTCGATGAGGTCATGACCGGCTTCCGCGTCGGCCCGCAAGGCGTGCAAGGCCTGACCGGCATCACGCCCGATCTGACGACGCTGGCGAAGGTGATCGGCGGCGGCATGCCGGTCGGCGCCTTCGGCGGCCGCGCCGACCTGATGGCGCACATCGCGCCGCTGGGTGGCGTCTACCAGGCCGGCACGCTGTCCGGCAATCCCGTGGCCGTGGCCGCGGGCCTGGCCACGATGCGCCTGATCGGCCAGCCGGGCTTCTACGAACGCCTGGCCACCCAGACGCAGCGTCTGGCCAACGGCCTGCAGGAGCGCGCCCGCGCCGCCGGACTGGCCTTCTCGGCCGACGCGATCGGCGGCATGTTCGGTCTGTATTTCAGCAACGAGGTGCCCGGTACCTTCGCGCAGGTCTCGGCCTGCGACACCCAGGCCTTCAAGACCTTCTTCCATGCCATGCTCGACGCGGGCGTGCACTTCGCGCCGTCGGCCTTCGAAGCCGGCTTCGTGTCGGCCACCCACGATGACAGCGTGATCGACGCCACCCTCGATCGCGCGGAGTCGGTGTTTACCCGCATGAAGGGCTGATCCCCGCACGAACGTGAACATCGCGGCCCTCGCACGAAGGCCGCGATGTTCACGACGCAATCCTCGCAGAAGCAGGGGATTGCAGGGCAGATCCCCGCACTCGCCGGGGTGAGCCCGGCGCACGACACGCGCGTGACCTGTTTTATCTCAAAAATCAGTGAGATAGCCCCTCCGGCCCTTACAACTCCGTTCGCCTACACGCTTGAATATCGCTTAATATGTCTCGATATTTCGAGTTATTACTCTAGCAACTGAGTGCGCACTGTGCTAGTCCCGGCTGCCTAGCGCGACCGATACAAAACGATATGTAGGCGCCCCGTCCCGGAGCAAGGATGGCGGTGCCCGGAGGGAAGAAATGCCTGTCGATACTGCATTCCGGCTTGAGTTGGACGAAACGACGCATGTGCTGTCGGCCGTGTTTGAACCGGGTGACCGCGACGTGGTGTCCATTCCCACGCTCGAGACCTTGACCCAGGCGGTCCAGGACCAGGGCTGGAACGCCGACGTGCTGGACCAGCTCAGCGCTATCAGCTTCATCGAATCCTGCCGCACCGCGACCGAACCCGTGCAGGGCAAGATCGGCGAGGTTCAGCACGGCCGCTTCGAGCTCGAAATCTCCCCCGATCACATGTCGGTGCTGATGGTGGTGACGCCCGCGAAGGGCGGCCACGTCATCGCCGAGGCGGACGTGCTGGCCGCGCTGCTCGAGCACGGCATCGTCTACGGCGTGCACGAAGCCTCGATCCGCCAGGCCCTCGCACTGGGCACCCGCGCCACCGCGGTCGTCGCACAGGGCACGCCCTTCACGCCCGGCACCCCGGTGCGGTTCGAAAGCCTGCTCGACGCGCTCAAGACGCGCGAACAGGAAGACGACGAGAACGCGCCGATCGATTACCGCGAGCTCGGCAACCTGACGCTGGTCGCGCCGGGCACGCCGCTGATGCGCCGCATTCCGCCGGTCCAGGGCAAGCCCGGCCTGAACGTCATGGGCGAAGCGGTCGAGCCGCCGCAGATGGCCGACACACCGTTCGCGCCGAACCTCACCGGCGTCGCGCTCGACGAAGAAGACCCCAACCTGCTGCGCGCCGCCAATGCCGGCTCGCCGATGGTGGTGCCGCAGGGCGTGCTGGTCAACTCGCTGGTCGAGGTCGACGCGGTCGATCTCAACACCGGCAACATCAATTTCGACGGCACGCTGCGCGTGCGCGGCGACATCACCTCCGGCATGGAAGTCCGCGTGTCCGGCGATGTGGTCGTCAACGGCACCATCGAAGCCGCCCTCGTGCATGCGGGCGGCAACGTCAGCGTGAACGGCGGCATCATCGGCCTGGCCGAGATCGTGAAGGACGCGCGCGGCGCGGCCGCCACGCCCGGCGCCAGCATCCGCACGGCGCAGATCACGGCCGGCGGCTCGGTCAAGGCGCGCTTCATCGAGAACGCCCACGTCAACGCCGACAAGAACATCGCCGCCGAGCGCGAGATCCGCGCGAGCCGGGTGTATGCCGGCGAGAGCGTCACGGTGGGCGCGCCGGGCTCGCAGATGGGCGTGATCGTGGGCGGCGAAGCCCATGCCACCAAGTCGGTGAGCGCGGGCAGCCTGGGCTCGATGGCGTCCGTTCCGACGCAGATCTGCGTCGGCCTGCACCCGCACGCCGAGGCACGCCGCGCCGCGCTCGAAGCCCGCCGCGCCGGCCTGACCGAAGAAAAGGCCAAGCTCGAGAAGCTCATCGTCTTCTTGCACAACAACCCGGCCAAGAACGTGAACGGCATGAGCGATCGGGCCCGCGCCACGCACAATCGCATCACCGGCGAACTGGCGCAGGTCGACCTGGACGAACAGCGTCTGCAGAAGGACCTGCAGCCGCTCCTGACGGCGTTCATCGTGGCGTCGCGCCGCTATCACGGCGGCGTGCACCTGCAGATCGGCAACAAGGTGCAGGAAGTGTTCGAAGACACGGTAGGCGGCAAGGCCATGCTCGAAGAAGGCCAGCTCGTCATCAAGGCCGCCGGCACGCGCTGAGCGGCGTGGGCCCTGCCGCACCAGGGCCCGCGCCGCGCGGCGCATCGGGGTGGCCGTTGCACGGCGCCCGTTGCACGGCGCCCGTTGCACGGCGCAACAGTTCAACGGTTCAACGGCTGTCTTGTGCCAGCCGCGCGAACCAGGCGCGCGGCGAGATCCCCTGGTCCGGGCCCAGAACGGAAAAACCGCCGTCGACCGGCAGGTCCACGCCGGTCATCCAGGAGGCCGCCGGCGAACACGCAAAACACACCACCGCCGCGATTTCTTCGCCGCCGCCCACCCGGCCGAGCGGGTGGAAATGCGCGCCCACGGCGTCGGCGACGGCGCGATCACCCTGCGCCAGGCCCTCGACCGAGGGCGACCAGGTCCAGGCCGGCGAGACCGCCAGCACACGGATGCCCGCCGGCGCCAGCTCGACCGCGAAGTTGCGCGTGATCTGCAGCAGCGCCGCCTTGGACGCCGGATAGATCGCGCGGCCCGCGGCGCCGAACTTGCCGCCGGTGCTGCCCATGTTGATCACGACGCCGCCGCGCGGCAACACGGGCGCGGCGAACTGCGTGAACATCGCCGCCGAAATCAGATTGGTATCGAGCGTGGCATGCCATTGCTCCCGGCTCGACGCCAGGCCCTGGTCCGCATACTGGCACGCGTTGTTGACGAGGATATCGAGCCCGCCGAACGCCTCGCGCGTGCGCGCGATGCAGTCCTGGATCTGATCGTCATGGCCGATATCCGTGGCGCTGAAGCGGGCGCGTTCGCCCAGCTCGCGCGCCAGCGCTTCCCCCGCCTCGCGGCTGCGTCCGACCAGCATCACGCTGGCGCCCGCCGCGACCAGCCCACGCGCGATGTCGGCGCCCAGGCCCTGCGTACTGCCGGTCACGATCGCGGTCTTGCCCGAGAGGTCGGGCCCCATCCTGTTAGCGTTCATGCGGGTTCCTTGAGAGCGTGCGCGGCCCATTGCAGCGCACTGGCGACGGTGCCGATGCGGGCGATCAGCTTCATGCTGGCGAGCGCGGCCGCGTGCGCGGCCGGATCGGCCGCCGCGCAGGCGTCTTCGGCCACCATGACTTCATAGCCCATGTCCGAGGCATGGCGCACCGTGCCCTCGACCACGGAGTGGGTGGCCACGCCGCCCACGATCAGGCGCCGCACGTCATGCGCGCGCAGCAGCTCGTCGAGGTCCGTGCCGTAGAACGCACTGATGCGCGTGTGGCGCAGCGCGTGCTCCTGCGGCCGGCCCGGATCGGGCGCGAGGCCGGCATAGAAGTCGCTGCCCCACTCGCCATCGATCACGGCGCCGCTGGCCGCCACGTTGCGAAAGATCGTGCAATTCTGGATCAGATCGGCGTAGCCCGGCTGGAACGCCACGCGCACGTGCACGACGGTCAGGTCGAGCGCCCGCGCCCCGCCGAGCAGATCCCAGGCCGCGCGCACCAGCCGGCCGCGCAGCACGTCGTCGCCCGCCACGCCGAGGCGGATGCGACCGTCCGGATGCAGCACGTCGTTCTGGTAGTGCAGCGCCAGCACCGCCGTGTCGGGCCGCGCGTTCACACGTAGACCTCGAAGGCGTCGTGCACGTCGTCGCAGGTGACGAGATCCACGCGCTTCATGCGGATGCGCCAGCCATCGCCCTCGGCCGCGAGCTTGTGGGTGTAGTGGCCCGCGAGCTGGCGCGGCTGGCGTTTGCGCCACTCGGTCAGCTGGAACGCCGAACGCACGACCAGGTTGCCGCCCTGATCGACGCCGTCGACGGTGATGTTGCCGACGATGCGGGCGCAGCGCGTCGGCGGCTGCTGCGACCAGTTGCGCGGGTGCTGCAGACGGCGGATACGCACGTCGCGCAGCATCTTGTCTTCCCAGAACAGCGAGACGTGATCGTAGGGGCTGGCCTGGTCGGCGTGATGCGGCATCCAGTACATGCCGTCGTCGGTCCAGAGCGACTGCCACGCGTCGTATTGCCGCATGTCCAGCAGCCGCGCCTCGCGGTACAGGAACTGGCACAGCGCGTGATAAGTGTCGGCCGGCACCTGCGCCGGCGCCAGGTCGGCGGTGCCGACGTCGAAGTCGATTTCTAGCAGCATGCTTGCTCCTTCTGCGGCATCGCGACGGGCACCGCCACGGGCTGCGTCATGTAGTCGCGCCAGGCCTGGAATTGATTGCGCATCGGCAGTTCGCTGGTGCCGTTGGTGGACACCAGGCCTTGTTCATCGCTGCGATCGGTGCCGTGATAGCGATGCATGCTGACCCACTCTCCCCCCTGCGTGGCGTTGCCTTCCTGGCAGCGGCTGTAGAGTTCGATGTCGTCGGGCATGACGTTCGACGAGGGGGAATTGATCACGTTCGCATACAGCATCGCGCGGCGGAACACGCTGTCGGGCGCGCCCTTGCAGCGGAAGGTCTGGATCTCGATCAGCGTGCGATCGACGGCCACCGGGCGGATCACGCGAAACTGCTGGAACACCGTGTGCGGCGATCCGCTGCCATAGATCACGGTGTTGTGGCGATTCATGCCCAGGATCTCGCGGGCGCGATCTTCACCGTAGGCCTGCGTGAGCACCTCGAAATGCGCGCGCGACACCGGATCGCGTTCGGCCGCGCCCGGATTGAAAATGCCTTCCATGTAGCCGTGGCCGTTGGGGTAGGCGCGCAGCTCCAGCTTTTCCCAGAACTCGTAGGGCTCGCCATTGCCGTCCATGATGTGCAGCTCGAACGGCATTTCGCCGAGCTCCTGGGCCTCGTCGCGCGCCGCCTGAAACGACGATTCGTGCGTGACGCGGGCATGCATGGTGTCGTGCAGGTTTTCGTAGAACACCTTCCAGTTGGAGCGCTGCATCACGCGGAAGATGCCGCCGGCCACTTCGACCTCGCCCGTGGGCGAGCGATCGCAGAGGTTGTCGATCGACGAGCGCACGCCGCCCAGGAACGCCTCGAGCTCGGGACCGTCGGCGCTCTGGCTGGCGAACACGAAGCCGCGATAACTCTGCACCCGCGCCACGCGCCGCATCGAGAACTCGGGGCTCTTGGGATCGTAGTTGGTGTCTTCGAGGCCCTGCTTGAGCGGCACGCCCAGATGCGAACCGTCGAGCTTGAAGGTCCAGGCGTGATACGGGCAGCGAAAGAACTTGCCGGCGCAACCATCGCCATCGGCCACCACCTTGGCGCCCTTGTGCGGACAGCGGTTGTACAGCACATGCACGCGGCCATCGGCGGCGCGCACCATCATCACGTCCTGGTCGCCCAGCCGCGTCGTATGGTAATCGCCGGTGCCGGGCACCTGGCTTTCGTGGCCCACGTAGATCCAGGCGCGGCCGTAGATGCGGCGCATCTCCAGGGCATAGATCTCGGGATCGGTGTAGACGGTTTTGTGGACGCTGTCGCCGCGCACCAGCGCGGCCAACTGCGCTTCGGTATAAGCCATGATCTATCTCCAGCAAGGGGCGCCGGCCGGCGCCCCGCGAGTCTGCAGCGATGCGGCGCGCACCGGCGCCCCATCGGGTTCAGCCGTGACGGGCGCTGTCCTGCCAGCGCGCCATCAGCGTGTTGGAGGGCAGTGTTTCGTCGAGCAGCTTGCGCGCGGTCTCGACGCCCGCCACCGGCAGGCCCTCCGGATCGAGCAGGCCGATCTGCACCAGCACGCTGGCCTGGTCCCAGTAGATGTGCTCGTGATAGAGCTTGTCGCCGCGGAATTTCACGATCGCGATGAGCGGCACTTCCACGGCTTTACCGGTGGGCGCCACGCCGGGCAGCATCCAGTCGATCTCGGTGGTGTGCGTGAAGCAGAACAGCATCTCGTCGACGATCTGCGTGGCGCCCACGGTGCGCGACAACGGAATCAGCCGGGTGTCGGGCGGATTGTTGTTGACGAAGTGGTGCTGGTAGAAGCGCGACAGCTCCTTGTGGCCCACGCCGCCCGTCATGGTGGGAATGTGATTGACGTAGGGTTCGGCCACCATCGTGGCCATCGTGGCCGCGACATCGCGCGTGCCGAATTCGTATTCGCAGTGCTTGTCCCACAGATAGGAGAAGTCGTAATGCGGGCCGATGGCGCGCTTGAGCGCGGCGATGCTGCGCTGGTGCGCCATCAGCGCCGACGGCTTGTCGTAGTGATCGCCGCCGGTACGCGCAAAGGCGTGGTCCACGTCCGGATAGACGTAGAGCTCGACGCCCTTGCGCCCCGACAGCGCTTCGAGGATCTGCGCGCGCGCGGGCGGCGGACAGAAGTCGTCCTGCTCGGCGATATGCAGCACCAGGCTGCCGCGCAGGTTCTGGATTTCGTCGAGGCTGTTTTCGATGCCCACGCCGTAGTAACCCACGGCCACGTCGACATCGGTGCGGCAGGCCGCCAGATAGGCGAGCTTGCCGCCCAGGCAATAGCCCAGGGCGCCCACGCCGCCCTCGCATTCGGGCAGCGTGCGCAGCTTGGCGACCGTGGCGCCGATGTCGGCCACGCCCAGGTTTTCGTCGAAGCCCTGATACAGCGCGAACGCCTTGGGCATGTCGGAGGGGCCGTCGGTGAGCTGGATGCCGGGCTGCTGGCGCCAGAACAGATCGGGCACCAGCACCACGTAGCCCTCTTCGGCCAGCAGCTGCGCGGTGCGGCGCATGAAGTCGTTGACGCCGAAGATCTCCTGGCAGAGCACCAGGCCGGGGCCCGAACCCGACGCCGGGACGGCGAGGTAGGCGTCGAAAGTGCCGCCGTCCTGCGCCTCGATGCGCACGTTGCGGGTCTGTACGGTGGAAGTCATGGGGTCTCCTTGTGCGGCACGCGTCCGGAGGACGCGGCCGGGGTCATTGCATCTTGCAGGCGGCGGCGAACGGGTCCTGGTATTGCGTGAGCACGGTCGCGACGCGCCGGTTGGTCAGCGTGCCGTCGGGCTGCTTGACCACCTGCCGCAGGTAGTAATCCTGGATGGGGTATTGGTTCTGGTTGAAGGCGAAGCTGCCGCGCACCGACGTGAAGTCGGCCCGCTTGAGCGCCGCACGCAGCGCGGGCGTGGAAAGATCGCCCTTGGTGTGGCGCACCGCGCTGTCGAGCAGCATGGCGGCGTCGTAGCCTTGCGAGGCGTAGAGCGAAGGCGTGCGGCCGTACTTCGCCTTGAAATCGGTCACGAAGCGCTGATTCGCCGCGTTGTCGAGATCGGCTGCCCACTGCGCGGTGTTGAACAATCCCTCGATCGGCGCGCCCACCGCGGCGATGGTGTCCTGGTCGCCCGAAAAGCCCGGGGCCAGCAACGCGATCCGGCCGGTCAGCCCGGCGCTGTGGAACTGCTTGATGAAGTTCACCCCCATGCCGCCGGGCAGGAAGAAGAACACGGCGTCGGGCTGACTGGCACGCAGCTGCGAGATCTCGACGCCATAGTCGAGCTGGCCCATCTGGGTATAGACCTCGTCGGCCACGCCGCCCTTGTAGAGCCGCTTGAAGCCCTTGAGCGACTCGCGGCCGCCGGGATAGTCGGGCGCGATCAGCGCCACCCGCTTGTAGCCCTTGTCGGTGGCGTACTTGCCCATGGCCGCGGGAATGTCTTCGTTTTGCCAGGCCACGGCGAAGAAATTGGGATGGCAGCCCGCACCCGCGTAGTTCTCGGGGCCGGTATTGGTGCTGAGATAGATGGTGTCGGCCTGCAGAATGGCGGGCATGACGGGCAGCAGCACGTTGGAGAACACCATGCCGGTCATGATGTCGACCTTGTCGCGCTTGAGCAGGCGTTCGACGGCCTGGCGGCCGGCATCGGCCTTTTGCTGGTCGTCGGCCACGAGCACCTGCGCCGGCAGGCCGCCCAGCTTGCCGCCGGTGTGCTGCAACGCCAGATTGAAGCCGTCGCGGATTTCGTTGCCGAGCGCGGCGCCCGGACCGGACAGCGTCGTGACCAGCCCGACCTTCACCTCCTTGGCCGGCGCGGCCGCGACGGTACAGCACACGGCGGCGGAGGCCGCCGCCAACCAGACCCGAGCGCGCAGGCGCGCAGCGGCGACACCAACGGATGTATTGCCGAGGTTCATGCGTGTTCCCCTTGAGTTCGCAATGGCGGCCCGGCTCTCACGGCACAGGCTCGACACCCACGATACGCCGGGCCGGGACAACGCTCTATCCGTTTTACGCCAGCCTTATCCGCGATTCACCTAATTCCGTTCGTCCGGAGCCTGCTCTACAGTCGATCGACTTTGCCGCGTCCGGACAGCCGGGGAGAACAGCATGCAAGGATGGTCGCGCAGTGAACTGGCCCCGCTGGTGGCCCGGCGGGTGTTCCGCTCGCGCGAGCGCGACGAGACCCGCAACCGCGTCTCCGAGGCGCTCAAGGATCACCACCTGAGCTGGCAGGCCGGGCCGGTGGACGCGCGGCTGTCGCGCGCGCAGGTGGGTGCGCTCACGATCTGTACCTTGCGTTATGGCCCGGAGGTCCGGATCGATCCCGGCCGCCTGCGCGATTTCATGCTGGTGCAGGTGCCGCTCGTCGGACGGGCCCGCGTCCAGTGCGGCGCCGACATCGTCGAGACCTGTACGCGGCGGGCGGCGGTGATCGCACCCGACCGCCCGCTGGCCCTGCACTGGGAAAGCGGCTGCGAACAGCTGATGCTCAAGATTCCGCGCGGCCTGCTCGACCAGGTCGGCCAGCAGGCTTTCGGCGCCGCGGCGCGGCGGCCGCTCGACTTCGCGCCGTCGCTGGCGCTCGACACGCCGACGGGGTCCACCTGGCGGGCGCTGGTGGCGGGGCTGCTGCATACCCTGCCGCTGCTGGCACAGGCCGCGCCGGTGGGCACGGTGCCCGCCGACATCTGGACACTACGAATGCAGGAGATGCTGGTACTGCACCTGCTCTGGCACCAGCCCAATACCTGGCGCGATGGCGCGCACGCGGTGCCACGTCATCTGGCCCAGGCCGAGGCTTACATGCACGCGCATCTGGCCGCGCCGATCTGTGCGGCCGACATCGCCCGCCACGCGGGCGTCAGCGCCAGCCAGCTGGCACGGCTGTTTCACGCGCACCGCGGCACGACGCCGATGTCGGCGCTGCGCACGTTGCGCCTGGACAGCGCGCGCGACCATCTTCTGAGTGGCGCGCACGGCGTGACCGACGCCGCGCTGGCGGTCGGCTTCGGCCATCTGGGGCGCTTCTCGGAGTATTACCGCGAGCGCCACGGCGAACTGCCCAGCGCCACCCTGCGGCGCCGGGCACGGGCAAACTGATACCGCGCGGCGTCAGGCCGGCGTCACCACCGCCGTCACCTCGATCTCGACCTTGGCGCGGTCTTCGACGAGGTCGGCGACCTCGACCGCGGTCATGGCCGGGAAGTGCCGGCCGATCAGCTCGCGATAGTGCTTGCCGATCTCGGGATAGGCCGCCACATACTCCTGCTTGTTCTTCACGTACCAGGTCATGCGCACGATGTGGGCCGGCGTGGCGCCACCCTCGGCCAGGATGGCCACGATGTTCGCCAGCGTCTGGCGCACCTGCAGCGCGAAATCATCGGTCTCGAACTGCTGCTGACCGTTCCAGCCGATCTGGCCGCCCACGAACAGCAGGCGCGAACCCACCTGCATCTCGGTCATCATGCCGTTGGAATAGCCGCGCGGCGCGAGCCAATCGGGCGGTTGCAGAATTTTCATAGCCTCATCCTCTTATCGGTCTATTGGGTATTGCGAATCGAATCTCAGGGCGCGGACGCCGGGGTATCGTCGACCACGAACGCCTGCATGCGGGCACGCAGGTCGTCGGGCAGCGGCGTGGCTTTCATGGTGCGCAGATCGACCGTCACGATCGTCAGGCTGGCCGCCAGCCGCAGCTGACCGTCCTGGCCCTCGAAGCGCACATCGGCGCGAAACGATGCGCCACCGATGCGGCGCACCGTGAGCACCTGACGCAGGCGCTCGTGCCAGCGGCTGGGCGCCGAGAAGTCGCATTGCACCGACGCCAGCGGCGTGCCGATATGGCGCTCGACGTGCAGCGTATGGAACGGCAGATCCATGCCCCGGTCGAACCAGTGCTCGACGAAGTCGTTGATCATCTCGAAATAGCGCGGGTAGAACACGATGCCGGCCGGGTCGCAATGCCGGAACCGGACCTCGATCTCCGCTTCGAACGGCGTACCCATCACTTGTCTCCGGCGGCCTGCTTGCGCAGCGCGAAACGCTGCAGCTTGCCGGTTTCGGTGCGCGGCAGCGCGGTCACGAAATTGATCACGCGCGGATACTTGTAGGGCGCGATGTTGTTCTTCACGTAGGTCTGCAAGGCCGTGGAGAGCTCGGGCGTGCCGTCGAAGCCCGGCTTGAGCACCACGTAGGCGGCCACCAGCTGGCCACGCTCGTCGTCGGGCATGCCCACCACCCCGCATTCGGCCACGGCCTCGTGGCGCAGCAGCGCGTCCTCGACCTCGGGGCCGGCGATGTTGTAGCCGGCCGAAATAATCATGTCGTCGTTGCGGGCCTGATAGTACAGATAACCGTCGGCGTCCTGCATGAAGGTGTCGCCGGGGAGGTTCCAGCCGTTCTGCACGAAGCGGCGCTGGCGCTCGTCGGCCAGGTAGCGGCAGCCGGTGGGACCCTTGATCGCCAGACGCCCCGTGGTGCCGGCCGGCACCGGTTGCATGTCTTCGTCGACCACCATGGCCACGTAGCCCGGCACCACCTTGCCGATCGCGCCACGGCGCACGGCCTCGGGCGGGCTGGACACGAACACGTGAATCATCTCGGTACCGCCGATGCCGTCGATCATCTCGATGCCCGAGGCCTCTTTCCAGAGCTGGCGCGTGGCATCCGGCAGCGCTTCGCCGGCCGACACGGTCTTTTGCAGCGAGCCGATATCGAAGCGCGGCACCAGCGGCGCCATCTGACGATAGAACGTGGGCGCCGTGAAGCAGATGGTCGCGCGGAAATCCTGGATCAGCTGCAGCAGCGATTCGGGGCTGAGCTTCTCGGCCAGCACCGTGCTGGCGCCCACCCGCAGCGGGAAGCACAGCAGGCCGCCCAGGCCGAACGTGAAGGCCAGGGGCGGCGTGCCGCAGAAGATGTCGTCGGCCGCGGGCCGGATGACGTGGCGCGGAAAGAGATCGCACATCGCGAGCACGTCGCGATGAAAATGCATGCAGCCTTTGGGCGCACCGGTGGTGCCGCTCGTGAACGCGATCAGGCAGACGTCGTCGGCCGCGGTGTCGCAAGCCTGAAACTCGGCCGGCTTGCTCGCGGCCAGCGTATCGAGCGAGTCGCTGCCCGCGTCGTTGAACATCTTGATCTGCTTGAGGTCGGGGCAGTAGTAGTCGCCACCCTGGCGCATGCAGGCGAGCGCCTCGTCGGCCAGCCGCACGTCGCACAGCATCGCCTGGACCTGCGCCTTGTCGATCACCTGCTTGAGCTCTTTGGCGCGCAGAAGCGGCATGGTGGGCACCGTGACCAGCCCGGCCTTGATGGCGCCCAGCCAGGCGGCCGCCATCATCGCGTTGTTGGGGCCACGCAGCAGCAGGCGGTTGCCCGGCACCAGCCCCATGTCCTGGATCAGCACCTGCGCGACCTGATTGGTCAGCCCCTGCAGCTCGGCGTAGCTCATGGTGCGCTGGCCTTCGCCCTCGCGCCAGCGCAGCGCGATACGTTCGCCGCGGCCCTCGGCCACATGACGGTCGACGAGTTCGACGGCGCAATTGAGCCGGGCCGGATAGGCCACGTCCGGCCCGTCGAGCAACAACTCGGGCCAGAGGTCTTCCGGCGGCAGGTTGTCGCGGGCGAAGGTGTCGGTGTGCGCGGATACTTCCATGGATTTCCCCTTGTCGCTATCGGTATGGTGTCTTGCCCGTGGTACGCACGTCCTGGACTCAGGACTTCAACAGCTCCCGGGCAATGATCAGTTTCTGCACTTCGGTGGCGCCTTCGTAGATACGCAGCGCTCTGATTTCTCGGTACATCTTCTCCACCGCCATGCCACTCACCACGCCCGCGCCGCCGAACATCTGCAGCGCGCGATCAATGACTTGCTGGGCCGACTCGGTCGCCGTCATCTTGGCCATGGCCGCCTCGCGCGTCGTGCGCTCGCCGCGCACGTCACGCATCCAGGCGGCGCGATACGTCAGCAGCGCCGACGAATCGATCGCCGTGGCCATGTCACCCAGCGCGGCCTGCGTGAGCTGCAGGTCGGCCAGGGTCTGGCCGAACATCTTGCGGCTCTTGGCGCGCGCCAGGCCCTCGTCGAGCGCGCGCCGGGCGAAGCCCAGCGCGGCGGCGGCCACGGACGCGCGGAAGATATCCAGCGTCATCATGGCCAGCTTGAAACCTTGCCCGGCATCGCCCAGACGGTTCGCCACCGGGACGCGGCATTCGTCGAACGTCAGGGTGCCCAGCGGATGCGGGGCGATCAGGTCGATGCGCTCGCTCACGCTGAAGCCCGGCGTATCGGCATCGACCACGAAGGCGCTGATCCCGCGTGCGCCCGGCGCCTCGCCGGTGCGGGCGAACACCACGTAGAAGTCGGCGATGCCGGCGTTGGAGATCCAGGTCTTGGCGCCATCGAGCACGTAGCTGTCGCCGTCGAGCCGGGCGGCGCAGCTCATGGCGGCCACGTCCGAACCGGCATCGGGCTCGGACAACGCGAAGGCCGCGATGGCCTCGCCGCGCGCCACGCGCGGCAGGTAGCGGGCGCGCAGCGCGTCGGAGCCCATCAACGAGATCGCGCCGCTGCCCAGGCCCTGCATGGCCAGCGCGAAGTCGGCCAGACCTTCGTGCCGCGCGAGCGTTTCGCGCAGGATGCACACGGCGCGCGAATCCACCTGCGGCAGGCTGCCGCCCCAGGCGCCGTCCGGCCCGGCCGGCACGCAATAGCGCAGCCAGCCCGCCTTGCCGAGCGCCGCCACCAGCTTGCGGCAGGCGGCATCGGCGTCGTGATGGTCGACGTGGCCGAGGTTTTCGTCGCACCAGGCATCCAGCGAGTGGGCAAGCGTGCGGTGATGGTCTTCGAAGAACGGCCAGTCCAGCCAGCTGCTATCGCGCATCATGGCTCAGTCTCCTTCGAACACGGGCTTCTGCTTCGCCACGAACGCGTCGTAGGCGCGGCGGAAGTCGCGCGTCTGCATGCAGATGGCCTGCGCCTCGGCCTCGGCCTCGATGGCCTCGTCCACGCCCATGTTCCATTCCTGGTGCAGCAATTTCTTGGTCACGCCATGGGCGAAGGTCGGTCCGGCGGCGAGCTGGGCCGCGAGCTCGGCCGCGGCGCCGGCCAGCGCCTCGGGCTCGTGCAGGCTGTTGAAAAAGCCCCAGGCCAGCCCTTCGTCGGCGCGCATGGCGCGGCCGGTGTACAGCAGCTCGCTCGCCCGCCCCTGGCCGATCATGCGCGGCAGCAGCGTGCACGCGCCCATATCGGCGCCGGCCAGGCCCACGCGCGTGAAGAGGAATGCCGTGCGCGCGGCGGGTGTGCCGACGCGCAGATCCGAGGCCAGGGCCACCATCGCGCCCGCGCCGGCGCACACGCCATCGACCGCCGCGATGATGGGTTGCGGGCAGGCGCGCATGGCCTTGACGAGGTCGCCCGTCATACGGGTGAAGTCGAGCAGCTCCGGCATGGTCATGCGCGTGAGCGGCCCGATGATCTCGTGCACATCGCCGCCCGAGCAGAAGTTGCCGCCCGAGCCGGTCACCACGATCACCTTGATGTCGGTGGCGTAGACCAGGCCGCGGAACAGGTCGCGCAGCTCGGCGTAGGAATCGAACGTGAGCGGGTTCTTGCGTTCGGGGCGGTTGAGCGTGATGGTGGCGACCTTGCCGTCGGCGCTCACGTCCCACAGGAACGTGCGCGGCGCATAAGTGGCGAAAGGCCGCTTGTGATGCTTCATCGTGTGTTCTTCGTTAGCGCTCATGATGTCTCCTGTCTGGTTGCGGCGCGCGCAGGGCGCGCCACGAAATTCAACCCGGCATGACCTCGCCGCCGTCCACCGAAATGGCCTGGCCATTGACGGCGCCGCTACCGGGCAGCGCGAGCCATGCCACGGTGGCCGCGACCTGCTCGGGCGTGACGAGCCGGCCCTGCGGATTGCGCTCGGCCAGCTTGGCACGCGCGCCCTCCTCGTCCAGCCCGGTCTTGCCGACGATATTGGCCACGGCGTCGCGAACGATGTCGGTCTCGGTGTAGCCCGGGCACACGGCATTCACGGTGACGCCCTTGCGTGCCACTTCGAGCGCCAGCGCACGCGTCAGACCGATCACGCCGTGCTTGGCGGCGCAGTAGGCGGCGACATAGGCGTAGCCGATCAGCCCGGCGGTGCTGGCCACGTTGATGATGCGGCCTTGGTTGCGCTTCAGCATCGCGGGCAGCGCCGCCTGCGTGCAATGAAAGGTGCCGGTGAGATTGACGTCGAGCATGCGCTGCCACAGCGCGGTATCGGTGCGGTCGAAGCGCTCGCTCTCGGCCTGGCCGGCATTGTTCACCAGGATGTCGACGGGGCCCCGCGCCTGCTCGGCCGCGGCGAACGCCGCCTTGACCGATTCGGCCGAGGTGATGTCGGCACTCACGCCACCCACGCCCTCGCCGCCCAGCGTCAGTACCGCTTTAACGAGCGACTGCTCGTCGCGGCCGAGCAGCGTGACCCGGGCGCCCTGTGCCAGCAGCGCACGGGCGCAGGCCAGACCGATGCCACGCGCGCCGCCGGTTACCAGCGCATGAAGGCCGTCGAGAGGAAGGGCCGCGCTCATTTGGACTCCTGTTGCGCCAGCGAGGCGGCACGTTCGAAGTTGGTCTCGAGCTGGCGCTTGCCAGCCACGTATTGCTGCGGCCACTGCGTGTCGGGGTAGCCCACGCGCGCGGCCTCGCGCAGCGTCCACGAAGCATCGGCAAGATGCGGCCGGGCCAGCGCGCACAGGTCGGCGCGGCCGGAGGCGATGATGCCGTTGGCGTGGTCGGCCTCGAAGATGGCGCCCACGGCGATCGTGGGAATGCCAGCTTCGTTGCGCACGCGGTCGGCGAACGGGGTCTGGTACATGCGGCCATACACCGGGCGCTGGTCCGGGCTCACCTGACCCGACGAGCAATCGATCATGTCGGCGCCGGCCGCCTTGAAGGCACGCGCGATCTCGACCGCGGCGTCGGCGTCGATCCCGCCCTCGACCCAGTCGTGGGCGGAGATCCGCACCGACATGGGCTTGTCCTCGGGCCAGACCGCGCGCACCGCGCGGAACACCTCGAGCGGATAGCGCAGGCGGTTCTCGAGGCTGCCGCCATATTCGTCGGTACGCTGGTTGGCGATCGGCGAAATGAAGCTCGACAGCAGATAGCCGTGGGCGCAATGCAGCTCGAGCCAGTCGAAGCCGGCATCGGCGGCGCGGCGGGCCGCGGCCACGAACTCGTCGCGGATCCGATCCATACCGGCACGGTCGAGCGCCGCGGGGGTCTGGGACACGCCCGGCAGATACGGCAGGGGCGAGGCCGACACCAGCGGCCAGTTGCCCTCGGGCAAGGGATAGTCCATGCGCTGCCAGCCGACCTGGGTCGAGCCCTTGCGGCCGGCGTGACCCAGCTGCATGCCGATCTTCGCGGGGCTGTTGGCATGCACGAAGTCGACGATGCGCTTGAACGCGGCGCCCTGCTCGTCCGTCCAGAGGCCGGGGCAGCCCGGGGTGATGCGGGCGTCGGGCGAGGGGCAGGTCATTTCGACCATCACCAGACCCGCGCCGCCGAGCGCACGTGCGCCCAGGTGCACCAGATGGAAGTCGCCCGGCACGCCGTCCACGCACGAGTACATCGCCATCGGCGAGACCACGACACGGTTGGGCAGGCGCACACCGCGCGCCTGATAGGGCGTGAACATGGGCAGCGGTGCGCGGCCGGGCTTGGCCGGCGCGGGCTCGCCGGCATGCGCCGCGATCCAGCGTTCGTAGCTCTCGACCCAGGCCGGATCACGCAGGCGCAGGTTCTCGTGCGAGATGCGCTGCGAGCGCGTCAGCAGCGAGTAGGCAAATTGCTCCGGCTCGAGGTCGGCGTAGCGCTCGACATTCTCGAACCACTCGGTGGAATTGCGCGCGGCATTCTGAATCTTGAGCACCTCGACGCTGCGCACCTCTTCGTAATGCTTGAGCGCGGCGCGCAGATCGGGCTGGTCCTGCAGGCAGCGGGCCAGCTCGATGCTGTCTTCGAGCGCGAGCTTGGTGCCCGAGCCGATCGAGAAGTGCGCGGTATGCGCCGCATCGCCCATCAGCACCACCGGCACGTCGCGTTCGCCGCGCGGGGTGTCGAGATGATTCCAGTGGACCCAGCCGTTGCAGATCACGCGCGGGAAGCGGATCCAGATGGCCGAGCCGCGCAGGTGAGATGCGTTGCTCATGAGGCGATGGCCGTCGAGCCAGGGCGCGAAGAGCTTCTCGCAGTAGGCGATGGCGTCTTCCTGGCTCATCTGCTCGATGCCGGCCGCCTGCCAGGTTTCTTCGGGCGTCTCGACGATGAACGTCGACAGGCCGTCTTCGAAGCGATAGGCGTGGGCCTGGAACCAGCCGTGCTCGGTCTGCACGAAGGCGAAGGTGAACGCGTCGAACACCTTGGTCGTGCCCAGCCACACGAAGCGGCAGCGACGCGTGTCGATATCGGGCTTGAAGGTGTCGGCGTAGCGCGTGCGGACCACGCTGTTCAGGCCGTCGGCGGCGATCACCAGGTCGGCGTCGTATTCGCGCGCCAGGGCCTGATCGTCCTGCACGAAGGTTTCGAACACCAGCTTCACGCCGACTTCCTCGCAGCGCGCCTGAAGGATGTTCAGCAGGTGCTTGCGGCCGATGCCGATGAAGCCGTGGCCGCCGGTGCGTATCGTGCGGCCCTTGAAATGAATGTCGATGTCGTCCCAGTGATTGAACGCATCGCCGATGGTGCGCGCCGACACGGGGTCGGCTTCGCGCAGGTTTTCCATCGTGGCATCGGAGAACACCACACCCCAGCCGAACGTGTCGTAGGGCCGATTGCGCTCGACCACCGTGACCTCGTTGGCCGGATTCTGCAGCTTCATCAACAGGCCGAAGTACAGGCCGGCGGGGCCACCGCCTTGGCAGACTATCTTCATGTGTACAGCTCCGTGGCAGCGGCGGCACGCCTCGATCGACCGCCGTTGATTTTGAACCTTTGATATTTTAGGCTTGAAATATATACCCGGTGCGAACGGGGCGCAAGACGGGTATCCACCCGGTGGCCGCGCAGCGCCGCGCCGCCCCGCCACGCGCCTCTGAATCGGGGCCTCGCCGGGCCCGCGGCGCGTGCAGCGCGGGCCCGAATGACACCGGCCCGGCGCGGCCGCCCGAGGCACCGGGGCGCTCGGACTGCCGCGCCGGGCCGGCGGGACAAACAGGGACAGCTTGTGGGCGATCGCGCCCGGGTCAGGACTCACACCCCGAGATAACGCTCCCACAGCGAGCGGTCCGCGTCGAGCGCGGCCGAGTCGCCGGTCCATACCACCTTGCCGCGTTCGAGAATCACGTGCCGGTCGGCCAGCTTGAGCAGCCGCTCCACATACTTGTCGATCACCAGAATGGTCTGGCCCGCAGCGCGCAGCCGGCCCAGGCAGGCCCAGATTTCCTCGCGGATGCGCGGCGCCAGGCCCTCGGTGGCCTCGTCGAGAATGAGCAGGCGCGGATTGGTCACCAGCGCGCGTCCGATGGCAAGCATCTGCTGCTCGCCGCCCGACAGCTGGTTGCCCATGTTGCGCGCCCGTTCGCCCAGGCGCGGAAACAGCTCGAACACGCGTTCGGGTGTCCAGGGCTCGCGGATATCGGGATTGCGGGCGGCGACGAACGCGGTGAGGTGCTCGCGCACGCTCAGATTGGGGAAGCACTGCCGCCCTTCGGGCACCAGCGCGATGCCGGCCCGCGCGATGCGGTCGGGCTGCCAGCCGTTGAGCTTCTGCCCGCCAAAATGAATGTCGCCGGCTCGCAGCGGCAGCTGGCCGAACAGGGTGCGCAGCAGCGTGGTCTTGCCCATGCCGTTGCGCCCGAGCAGCGTCACGACCTGGCCCGCGCCGATCTCGAGGTCGACGCCGAACAACACCTGGCTGGCGCCGTAGCCGCTCTCGGCGGCCTGGATCTTCAGCATACGGCCTCCGTTTCATCATCGCCGAGGTAGGCCTGGCGCACGTCGGGATTGGTCCGGATCTCGTCCGGGGTGCCGGTGGCGATCACGCGGCCATAGACCAGCACGGAAATGCGGTCGGCCAGGCGGAACACCGCCTGCATGTCGTGCTCGACCAGCAGCATGGCGGCGCGGCCGCGCATGCTTTCGATGAGCTCGGTGAGCCGCAGCGTTTCGTCGGGGCCCATGCCGGCCATCGGCTCGTCGAGCAACAGCACGCTCGGCCGCGCGGCGAGCGCCAGCGCGAACTCGAGCTTGCGCTGCTCGCCGTGCGGCAGCGTGCCGGCCGGACGGTCGAACAGCGCGGCATCGATGCAGCATTCACGCGCGAGCTCGTGTGCCGCGTCGTGCAGCGCCGTCTCGGAGGCGCGCGGCCGCCAGAAGCGGAAGCTGCTGCCGGCATGCGCCTGCACCGCGAGCAGAAGGTTATCGAGCACGCTGAAGGTGCGGAAGATGTTCGTGATCTGATACGAGCGCGACAGTCCAGCCTCGACGCGTTCGTGCGCGGTCATGGCGGACACGTCGGTGGAGCCCAGATGCAGCGTGCCGGCATCGGCTTCGAGCGTGCCGGACAACAAGTGAATCAGCGTGGATTTGCCGGCGCCATTGGGGCCGATCAGCGCATGGATCTCACCGGGCGCGAGCTCCAGCGACACCTGATCCGTGGCCAGCAGCGCGCCGAAGCGGCGCACCAGCCCGGTGGCCCGCAGGGCGGGCGTGGCGGGGGAAGTCGTCATCACGCTCTCCTAGCGGGTTGAGAGGCGCCGGCCACCGGCGCACGGCCGGCGAACCAGGGGCCGACCAGGCCGGCCAGGCCGCGCGGCGCACCCAGCACCACGCCGAGCAACAGCAGGCCCAGGGGCAGGTGCCAGTATTCGGTCCAGAGCCGCAGCACCTCTTCGAGCGTCAGCATCACGGCCGCGCCGGCCACGCCGCCATAGCGCAGGCCGATGCCACCCACCAGCACCATGATCAGCAGATTGGCCGATTGGGTCCAGTGCATGAGGCTGGGCGAGATGAAGAGGTTGTGATTGGCCAGCAGCGCACCCGCCAGGCCCGCGACCGCGCCGCTGATCACGAAGGCCGTGAGCTTCATGCGGTAGACCGGATAGCCCAGCGACTCCATGCGCGATTCGTTTTCGCGGATGCCCTGCAGCGCGGCGCCGTAGCGCGCGTCGACCAGCCGGTTGAACACGAACAGCAGCAGCGCGAACAGTACCAGCACCACGTAGTAGAACGTGACGTCGCTGGAGAGATCGAGCAGCGGCAGTTGAGAGTAGCCGGACAGGTTCAGGCCGTCTTCGCCGCCGTACTGGCGCAACGAGATGAAGATGTAATAGACCATCTGGGCGAAGGCCAGCGTGATCATGATGAAGTAGACGCCCCGCGTGCGCAGCGAGATGGCGCCGGTGATCCAGGCCAGCACGCCGGCCAGCAGCATGGCCGCGGGCCAGACGATCAGCGCGCTGTTGACGCCCATCGACTGCAGGATGCCCACGGCATAGGCGCCCGCGCCGAAGAACGCCGCATGCCCCAGCGCCACCATGCCGCCATAGCCCAGGATCAGGTTCAGGCTGGTCGCGGCCAGCGCGTAGATGAGCACGCGCCGCACGAACGAAATATAGAAATCGAGGCCCAGCGCCGGCGCCACCAGCGGAAACACCGCGAGCGCCACCAGCAGGGCGAGAGTCCAGTACAGAGATCTACGCATGCTTCACCCGCGCGCCGGAAACAGACCCGACGGACGGAATACGAGGATCCCGGCCATCAACACATAAATCAGGATGGCCGCCAGCGTGGGGCCCACGCTGGACGCCACCGCCGGCGAGAACACCTGACGCAGCAGCATCGGCAGAAACGCGCGGCCGGCGGTGTCGACCATCCCGACCAGCAAGGCGCCCACGAAGGCGCCGCGTATCGAGCCGATCCCGCCGATCACGATGCAGACCAGCACCAGGATCAGGATTTCTTCGCCCATGCCGATCTGCACCGCGGTGACCGGCCCGAGCAAGGCGCCCGCCACGGCCGCCAGCATGGCACCCAGCACGAACACGCCGAGGAACAGAATCGGCACGCGCACGCCCATGAGCGTGGCCATCTGGCGATTGGAGGCGCCCGCGCGCACCAGCACGCCGGCGCGGGTCCGCGTGACGAACCAGTAGAGGCCCGCGGCCGCCATCAGGCCGAACACGATGATCATCAGGCGATAGGCCGGATAAAGCAGGTCGGGCAACAGCCGCACCGGGCCGGCCAGCTCGGACGGCATGTTCAGCATCATCGGGGCGGGGCCCCAGATCATCTTGATCACGTCGTTGGCGATCAGGATGATGGCGTAGCTGCCCAGCACCTGCGCCAGGTGATCCCGCAGCGCCAGGCGGCGGATCAGCAACAATTCGAGTATCGCGCCCACCAGGCCGGTGGCGATGGCGGCGACCAGCACGGCCGCCACGAAGGATCCGGTGCGCTGCATGGTCTCGGCCGCGACATACGCGCCCGCCATGTAGAGCGATCCGTGGGCCAGATTCATGATGTCCATGATGCCGAAGACGAGCGTGAGCCCGGCGGCGATCAGGAACAACATCAGGCCGAATTGCAGTCCATTGAGCAGTTGCTCGATGACCAGCGTGAACGTCATGAAACTTCCCCCGAAGCCACGGGCGGTCGATGCGCCCGCGTGTCGTGTCGATGCGCCGCCCGTCCCGCGTGGCGGGCGGCGCGATCGTCCGTGCGCGCCCTAGCGGCGCGCGCCGGACATCACAGCTTGCACTCGCCTACGTACACGTCCTGGTACTTGTCGAACACCTTGCCGACCAGCTTGTTGGTGATCTTGCCGTTGGCGTCCTTGTCGACCACGCGCACGTAGTAAGGCTGGATCGGGTAGTGGTTCTTGCCGTAGGTGAACGGACCGCGCACCGAGGAGAAGTCGGCCTTGGCGAGCGCGGCGACGATGGCGTCGCGATCGCTGGCCTTGCCGCCGCTCTGCTTGACCGCGGCGTCGATCGCCATGATCACGTCGTAGGCCTGGGCGGCATACACCGAGGGGTAGCGGTTGTTGTATTCCTTGCGGAACGCTTCGACGAACTGCTTGTTCTGCGGCACGTCGAGGTCGTGCGCCCACTGCGCGGTGTTGTACATGCCGATCATGGGCTCGCCCACGGCCTGGATCACGTCTTCGTCGGCCGAAAAACCGGGGCCCACGAGCGCGGTGCCTTTGTTCAGGCCGGCCGCGACGAACTGCTTGACGAAGTTGATGCCCATGCCGCCCGGCAGGAAGATGTAGACGGCGTCGGGCTTGGCGGCGCGGATCTGCGCCAGCTCGGCGGCGTAGTCGATCTGGCCCAGCTTGGTGTAGAGCTCTTCGGTGACGGGCGTTTTGTAGCCGCGCTTGAAGCCGGTGAGTGCGTCCTTGCCGGCCGGATAGTCGGGGGCCAGGATGAAGACCTTCTTGAAGCCGCGATCGGCCGCGACCTTGCCGGCCGCTTCGTGGAAGGCGTCGTTCTGATAAGACAGGCCGAACCAGAACTTATTGCACTGGGCGCCCGCATACTGGCTGGGGCCGGGGTTATTGGACAGGAACGGCACCTTGGCCGCGAACAGGGCCGGGCCGACGGCCAGCGCCACGTTCGAGCCGATGGGGCCGGTGAAGAAATCGATCTTTTCGCGCTGGATATAACGCGTGACCAGCTGACGGGCCTGGTCGGGGTTGCCGCCCATGTCGGTCTGGATGAACTCGGCTTCCTGGCCGCCGAGCTTGCCGCCCAGTTGTTTGATGGCGAGGTTGAACCCGTCGCGGGCTTCGGCGCCCAGCGCGGCGAACGGACCGGAGATGTCGTTGGCGATGCCCACTTTGATGGCATCGGCGCTGGCCACGCCGGGCAGCAACGCCGCGGCAACCAGGAGGGAAGGAATCAAACGCATGGTGGAGCTCCTTGCGCAGGGCGCGGCAGGTTTTTATTACGGCCTTTTTTGGAGATGGATGCTTCCCGCGCCAGCATCGAAGGAGAACGGCCGGCGAGCCCTCGAGGAACCCCGCGATCCGGCCTGACCTTGTCCACCGCGCCGGCAATGCGCGCGGGACAAAAGAAACTGGCGTGCGCCATAGTTTAGGTTTAAAGTATTCAGCAAAACAAGTCTAGGGTTTGCCCCAAAGGGTTTATCCCAATAAACCGGTTTACACGGAAAGCCATGGCCGATTCCGCCCGCCCCCTGTATCGCGAATACGACCGCGCGGCACTGGATGTGCAGTACAACGCTCGCGCGACAGTACCCGACATCCACCCGATACTCAAGCGCTACGCCGACGACAGCCGCATCGCGCGCGAGACCCTGCGCTGCGAGCTCGACGTGGCCTACGGCGAGCATCCCGACGAGACACTCGACATCTTCCTGCCCGCCACGATGACGGCCCGCGCGCCCGTGCTGCTGTTCATCCATGGCGGCTACTGGCGCCTGCTTTCCAAGAGCGATTCGAGCAGCATGGCGCCGCTCTTCACGCAGGCCGGCGCCATCGTGGTGGCCGTGAATTATTCGCTCGCGCCCGCCGTCACCCTCGATCGCATCGTCGACCAGAACCGCCGCGCGCTGGCGTGGGTGCACCGTCATATCGGCCGCCTGGGCGGCGACCCCGCTCGCCTGCACGCCTGCGGCAGCTCGGCGGGCGGCCATCTGGTGGGCGCCCTGCTGGCCGAGGGCTGGCACGCGGCCTACGGCGTGCCCCCGACCGTGCTGCGCGGCGCCGCGCCCATGTCGGGCCTGTTCGATCTGCGTCCGCTCGTGCACACCCATATCAACGAATGGATGCATCTGAGCCCGGCCGACGCCGAGCGCAACAGCCCGCTGCTGCATCTGCCGCGCGCCGGCGGCTGCCCCCTGCTGGTCACCTACGGCGAGAGCGAGACCGACGAGTTCAAGCGCCAGAGTCACGCCTACCTCGAGGCGTGGCAGGCGGCCGGATTCGCGGGCAGCTACGTGCCCATGCCGGGCACCAATCATTTCGATATCGTGTTGAGCCTCAACGATCCCGCGGCGCCTTACACGCGCGCGCTGCTGTCCCAGATGGGGCTCACGCCTCCCGACTCATCCTCCACGCAGCAACGAGACCAATCTTCATGATCGATACTCCCGACCTGGAAACGCGGGCCGCGCCCGACGATCATCACGCGCTGCGCCTGTGGTTGCGCATGCTCACCTGCTGCAACCTGATCGAATCCGAGATTCGCAGCCGCCTGCGCACCGAATTCGACACCACGCTGCCCCGCTTCGACCTCATGGCGCAGCTGCAGCGCGCGCCCAAGGGCATGAAGATGGGCGAGCTCTCGCGCCACATGATGGTCACCAACGGCAACATCACCGGCATCACCGACCAGCTCGAAAAAGAAGGGCTGGTGGTGCGCACCAAGGTGGAGTCCGACCGCCGCAGCTCGCTGCTCAAGCTCACCCCGCAGGGCAAGAAGGCCTTCTCCAAGATGGCGCGCGCCCACGAGTCGTGGGTCAAGGGCATGTTCGGCGACCTGCCCGAGGCAAGCCGCAATGCGCTCTTCAAGGCGCTGGGCGAGCTCAAGCTGCAGGTGGTGGCGCACCGCGCCGAATCGGAGTGACGCCGCGCCTCGCGGGCCGGCGTGCCGGGCCGCGATTGGCGCATAATATCCGCCATGGTTCCCATCTCGATTCCTGGCGGTAATCACTACGTCGCCATGGCGATCTCGCTGATCTGCCTGAGCACCCTGCTGACGTGGTGCGTGTCGCTCGTCCGCAATCCCGACAGCCGCCTCTGGCTGGCCGAGCACCGCCGTCTCGGCCCCACGCTCATGGCGCTGCTGGCGCTGGCGGGCGGCGTATTTCCGGTCCAGCACATCAGCGCCTGGATGCAGGCGCAGCGCGAATCGCGCGCCGAGGCGGCGCGCCGCCTCACGCTCGACGCCGCCACCGAGCTGGCCGGCGTGCGCATGCCGGCCGGCACCGAGCTGCGGCTCGGCACCGCGGGGCAGCCCGACACCTTCATTTCGGCGCGTTTTCCCGCGCCCACGCGCGTCGCGGGCGTCGATGCCATCACGCTGACGCGCTATCAGGGCGCCGCGCCCGGCGCGGCCCACACCTGGTCGCTCACCACGGCGACCGACCAGCGCATCGAAGGCTGGACCTGCATGGACACCCACCCGCTCGAGTTCCGCATCCAGGATGGCCAGCCGCGCTTCGCGAGCTGCCACCTCGCGGCCGGCAACCAGGTCGAGGCCAAACCGCTGCCGGCCGGCGCCTGGCTCGCCAGCCGCGCCAACGAGCCCGGCTGGCTGGTGCGCACGGATGGCAGCGAGGCGGTCGGCGTGGATCAATTGCCCCTCCTGAAGGTCGAGCTGCGGCTCTCGCCGGAGCGCCGCCGCCTGTCGTTCGAAGGGCTGCTGGCGGGCGAGGCCACGCTGGGCGAGGTCACCTATCCCGCCGGCACGCGGGTGGCCAGCGCCGGCCCCAAGGTGCCCGGCGCCCAGCCCGGCGACCTGCTCTTCTCGCCCTCGCGCGGTCGCAGCGCGCGCCGCGCCGGTGGCACCGACATCCCGTCCGGCAAATCGGTCCTGCAGGCCGCCGGCGGCGAGGTGCGCGCCGTCCTGTCCAACCGCGAGGCGGGCGTTCTCGACGTCGCGTCGGTGCGCCTGGGCCCCTGACCCTGCCCTGCCATACGCCCGTCGCGCCAGCGGTGGGATAATAGACAGATTCTCCGCCGCAGCCCCTGGCGCGGCTTTTTCATCGCCCAGCCCATCGAGACGATACATGGCCGTTAATCTTCAGATTCCTTCCGAGTCCGACATCCACTCCGTTGCCGGCGTTGAAATCGGCGTCACCGAGGCCGGTATCCGCAAGGCCAACCGCCGCGACCTCACCGTCTTCCGCCTCGCGCCCGGCACCACCGTGGCCGGCGTCTTCACCCGCAACCGCTTCTGCGCCGCGCCGGTGCAGGTCTGCCAGGCCCACCTCGCGGCCGGCGGCCCGATCCGCGCGCTGGTCATCAACACCGGCAATGCCAACGCCGGCACGGGCGAGCCCGGCCTGGCCAACGCCCGCGCCACCTGCGCCGAGCTGGCCAAGCTGCTGGGCGTGTCGGCCGCCGAAGTGCTGCCCTTCTCCACCGGCGTGATTCTCGAGCCGCTGCCGCTCGACCGCCTGGTGGCCGGCCTGCCGGGCGCGATCGCCAAGCTCGGCACCAACGAATGGTTCAATGCCGCGCACGGCATCATGACCACCGACACGCTGCCCAAGATCTACTCGCGCCGCGTCGTTATCGGCGGCAAGACCATCACGCTCACCGGCATCAGCAAGGGCGCCGGCATGATCCGCCCCAACATGGCCACCATGCTGAGCTACCTGGCCACCGACGCCGGCATCGCCCAGCCGCTGCTGTCCAAGCTGGCGCTCGAGATCGCCGATGTCTCGTTCAACCGCATCACGGTCGACGGCGACACCTCCACCAACGACTCATTCATCGTGATGGCCACCGGGGCCAGCGGCCTGACCGTCGAGAGCGAATCCGACGCCAACTACCCGGCGCTGCGCGCCGCGCTGGCCGAAGCCGCCACCGACCTGGCCCAGAAGATCGTGCGTGACGCCGAAGGCGCCACCAAGTTCATGACGATCCGCGTCGAAGACGCCGGCAACGCCGAAGAGGCCCTCAAGGTCGCTTACGCCGTGGCCCACTCGCCGCTCGTCAAGACCGCCTTCTTCGCCTCCGACCCCAACCTGGGCCGCATCCTCGCCGCCATCGGCTACGCCGGCATCGACGACCTCGACGTCAGCAAGATCCGCCTGTGGCTCGACGACGTGCTGGTGGCGCTCGACGGTGGCCGCAATCCCGACTACCAGGAGGCCGACGGCCAACGTGTCATGAAGCAGGCCGAGATCGCGGTGCGCATCTCGCTGGGCCGCGGCAAGCACACCGAGACCGTCTACACCTGCGACTTCTCGCACGAGTACGTCAGCATCAACGCCGACTACCGTTCCTGATCGCCGCCCTCCGGGGCCCTGAATGCCGCGCCCGTCGTGAGGGCGCGCCCCGGCGGGAGAGCCAGCCATCCGTGGCTCCCCCGCCGGCCCTGCTTGCAGCGCGTCGCAGTACCCCGCCGGCGCGTTCCGTCCGCCTGCCACCCCATCCCCTGCGTGGCCGCGCAGACGACCGTCCGTAACCGCCGGCGTGCCCTTCGAGCCGCCCCACCAGGAATTCCGCAGTGAGCACATCCGACTTCACCCAATTGCTGGCCCGCGCCGAGCGCGTGCTCGCCCAGCTCGAGGCCTGGCTTCCCGCCGCCCCGCCCGAGATCGACTGGTCCGCCCATGCGTACCGCTGGCGCAAGCGCGGCGCGCGCGGCTGGCTCGATGCCGTGCGCCATGTCTCGCGCATCCAGACCGGCGATCTGCAACACATCGAGCGCCAGAAAGAGATCATCGAACGCAACACGCGCCAGTTCCTCGCCGGCAAGCCCGCCAACAACGTGCTGATGACCGGCGCGCGCGGCACCGGCAAGAGCTCGCTGGTCAAGGCCATGCTGGCCGAGCACGGCGACGCCGGCCTGCGCCTGATCGAGGTCGACAAGGCCGACCTCGGCGACCTGCCCGATATCGTCGAGCTGGTCGCGCCGCGCGCCGAACGCTACATCGTGTTCTGCGACGACCTGTCGTTCGAGGAAGGAGAAGCCGGCTACAAGGCCCTGAAGTCGGTGCTCGACGGCTCGGTGTCGGCCTCCGGCGACAACGTGCTGATCTACGCCACCTCCAACCGGCGTCATCTCATGCCCGAGTACATGAGCGAAAACCTCCAGGCCCGCCACCAGGCCGATGGCGAGATCCATCCCGGCGAGACCGTCGAAGAAAAGATCTCGCTGTCCGAGCGCTTCGGGCTGTGGCTGTCGTTCCATCCGTTCCGCCAGGACGACTACCTCGACATCGTCTATCACTGGCTGCGCGAGCTCGGCTGCCCGTCGGAGCAGATCGAAGCCAGCCGCACCGAGGCCCTGCAGTGGGCGCTCGAGCGCGGCTCGCGTTCGGGCCGCGTGGCCTATCAGTTCGCGCGTGACTGGGCGGCCCGCCATGTCTGACAAGATCATCGATGTCGCCGCGGGCCTGATCCTGCGGCCCGACGGCCAGTTGCTGCTCGGCCAGCGGCCCGAGGGCAAACCGTGGTCGGGCTGGTGGGAACTCCCCGGCGGCAAGCTCGAGCCCGGCGAAACGGTGCTGCAGGCGCTCGCGCGTGAGTTGCAGGAAGAGCTGGGCATCCGCGTGACCGAGGCGCGGCCGTGGGTGACCTACGTGCACGCCTATCCCCACACCACCGTGCGCCTGGCCTTCTGCCACGTCACGGGCTGGGAGGGCGAGCCGACGGGTCTCGAGAACCAAAGCCTGCGCTGGGTCGATCCGGCCCACGCGGGCGAGGTCGGCGACCTGCTTCCGGCCACGCTGCCGCCGCTGCGCTGGCTCCAGCTACCCACCCGTTACGGCATCAGCGCCATCGGCACGCCCGAGGCGCTGCCGGCCTGGCTCGAACGCCTGGACCGCGCGCTCGCGGACGGCCTCAAGCTCGTGCAGTGGCGCGAGCCCGGCTGGCCCGAAGGCGCCGACGCGGCGTCGCTGCACGCGGCGCTTCAGCTCACGCTCAAGCGTTGCCGCGCGGCCGGCGCGCGCGTCCTGGTCAATAGCATGCATCCGCGGGCCTGGTGGATCGAGGCCGACGGCGTGCATCTGCGCGCCGCCGATGCGGCGGCACTGTCCGAACGCCCGGCGCTCGGCGACGGCGCGCTCGTCGGCGTTTCCGCGCACGACAATGCCGAGGTGGTGCATGCGCGCACCCTCGGCGCGGATTTCGCCGTGCTGGGCCCCGTACTGCCCACCGCTAGCCATCCCGGTCAGCCGGCGATCGGCTGGGACGGATTCGTGCAGCACAATCGCGACGCGGGGCTGCCGGTCTATGCGCTGGGCGGCCAAGGCGCCGCCACGCTGCGCGACGCGCAGCAGCATGGCGCACATGGCATCGCGGGGATCCGCGGGCTGATCTGACGCTTGGCGCCGGCGCAATGACGTCGGTGCCGGTGCCGCGCCAGGCAGCCGCACGGAGCAGCCGCGCGACGGCCGTTGCGGCATCAGCCGCCGCGGCGGCCGATGCCGCAACGCCTTAACGCGGTGCGGCGGCGGGTGTCGGTGTCGGCGGTGTCGGCGCCCCGGCGCCGACCGGCGGCGCCGGCTGCGTGGGCAGCGGCGAGCGGTCGGCCTCCGGCAGACCTTCCCAACCGCCGCCCAGCGCGGCGATCAGCTGCACGCTGGCGTTGAGCCGGTTGCCCAGCAGCGACAAAGCATTGCGCTCGGCATTGAGCGCGGTGGCCTCGACCACGGCCACGCTCAGATAGTCGACCAGCCCGGCCTCGTATTGATTGCGCGTGAGCCGCAGGGATTCGCGGGCCGACGTGAGCGCGCGACGCTGCACCTCCTGCTCCTGCGCCATCACACGCAACTGCACCAGATAGTCTTCGACCTCGCGCAGCGCCACCAGCACGCTCTGCCGATAGGCGGCCGCCTGGGCATCGTAGCCGGCGCGGGCGGCCGCGATCTGCGATTCGCGCGCGCCGCCGTCGAAGATCGTCATGGCCAGTGCGGGGCCGAGCGACCAGAAGCGCGCGGGCGCCGTCAGCAGGTCGGCGAACTGGCCGCTGCGGAAACCGCCCGAGGCCGACAGCGTCAGCTCCGGGAACCACGCCGACACGGCCACGCCGATCTGCGCGTTGGCGGCGGCCGCGCGGCGCTCGGCGGCTGCCACGTCGGGACGGCGTTCGAGCAGCGTGGCGGGCAGCGCCACCGGAATCTCGGGCAACTGCTGCGTGAACGGGGCGGGCGGCAACGCAAAGCGCGACGGCGCCAGGCCCACGAGCACCGCGATGGCGTGCTCGAACTGCCCGCGCTGCCAGTCCAGATCGATCGACTGGGCGCGCGTGTTTTCGAGCTGCGTCTCGGCGACGGCCACGTCGGCCTTGCCCACCACACCCGCCTCATAGCGGTTGCGCGTGAGCTGCAGCGAGCGCTCATAGGCCGCGACGGTCGCGTCGAGCAGGCGCTTCTGTTCGTCCAGGATGCGCAGCTGGAGATAGTTCTGTACCAATGCCGATTGCGCGCTCAGCCGCGTGGCGGCAAGGTCGGCGCCGCTGGCGGCCGCGGTTGCGCGGCTCGCCTCGACCTCGCGCCGGATGCGGCCCCACACGTCGAGTTCCCAGCTGACGCTGCCGCTCAGCGAATACTGGTTCGCCACATTGGAGCCGACACTGGTCGACTGCGAACCCGCGCTGCTGCCCGAGCGCGTGGCGCCGGCATTGGCGCCCACGATGGGGAAGAAGTTGGCGCGGGCCGTGCCGACCAGCGCCTGCGCCTGGCGGAAGTTGGCCTCGGCCTGCACGATGCTCTGGTTGGACGCCGCGAGGTCGGCCATCAGGCCGTCGAGCGTGGCATCGCCATACACGCGCCACCACTGTCCGCGATCGGCCTGATCGGCGGGTTGCGCCGGCTTCCAGCCCGGCACCACGCCCTCGCCTTCTTTGAAACCCGTGCCCACGTCGATCGCCGGGCGCTGGTAATCCGGGCCCACCGCACAACCGGCCAGAAGCGCGCACAAAGCCAGCGGCGCGAGGCGCGGCGTGAGGACGGAAGCGAAAGCGTGAAGTCGGGTCATGGATGCGGGGTCGGGACAGTGGCCGTGCCGGCGCGGCGGCGGGCGGCCCAGAGACGAAGACGATCGAGATAGAGATACACCACCGGCGTGGTGTAGAGCGTAAGGATCTGGGACAGTACCAGACCGCCCACGATGGTGATGCCCAGCGGCCGGCGCATTTCCACGCCCGCGCCGGTGGCGAGCATCAGCGGCAACGCACCGAAGATGGCCGCCAGCGTGGTCATCATGATCGGGCGAAACCGCGTGAGGCAGGCCTGGTAGATCGCGTCGCGCGGCGCCATGGCCTCGCGCCGCTCGGCGTCGAGCGCGAAGTCCACCATCATGATGGCGTTCTTCTTCACGATGCCGATCAGAAGAAACACGCCGATCAAGGCGATCAGGGTGAACTCGGTATTGAGCAGCATCAGCGCCAGCAGCGCGCCGATGCCGGCCGAGGGCAGCGTCGACAGAATCGTGAGCGGGTGCACGAAGCTCTCGTACAGCATGCCCAGCACGATATACATCGCCACCAGCGCCGCCAGAATCAGCCAGGGTTGGCGCGCGAGCGTTTTTTGAAGCTCGGCCGCGGTGCCCTGGAAGCCCGCCTGGATCTGGTCGGACGGCAGGCCGATGCGGGCCACCGCGGCGTCGATCGCGGCCGTGGCCTGCTCGAGCGACACGCCCGGCGCCGTGCCGAACGAAATCGTATCGGCCACGAACAGCCCCTGATGGCTCACCGACAGCGGCGCATTGCCGACCTCGAGGCGCGCGAACGACGACAGCGGCACGCGGCTGCCGTCGGCCGTCACCACATTAAGCTGCTTGAGCGAGTCGGCGTCTTCGGCGAAGCGCTGATCGACGCCCATCACCACGTGATACTGGTTCAGCGGGCCGTACATCACCGACACCTGGCGCTGGCTGTACGAGTTGTTCAGCACTGCCGCGATCGCCGACATATCGATGCCCAGCCGCGTCGCGGCCTCGCGATCGATCACGAGGTTGATCTGCCGGCCCTTGTCCTCGACATCGGCGTCCACGTCGACGAGCTCGGGCAGCTCGCTCATGGCGCGCTGCACGCGTGGCATCCAGGTCCGCAGCAACTGCAGGTCGCCCGACATCAGCGTGTAGTCGTACGAGCCCGTGCTTTGGCGGCCGCCGATGCGGATGTCCTGCTGCGCCACCAGGAACAGCTGCGCGCCGGGCTCGCGCATCAGCCGGCCGCGCAGGCGATTGATCACCGTGTCGGCGCTCACGCCGCGCTCGGCCAGGGGTTTGAGCTGGATCTGCAGAAAGCTGGTGTTGCTGCCGCCGCGCCCGCCGGCATAGGCCGTGATGCTCTGCACCGCCGGATCGGCCTGGATCACCTTGCGGAAATACTCGAGCTTGGGCACGGTGGCCGAAAACGAGGTGCCCTGGTCGACGCGGAAGAATCCCAGCAGCTGCCCGGTGTCCTGCTGCGGCAGGAAGCCCTTGGGCACGGCGCTGTAGAGGTAGACGTTCAGCGCGATCGTGCCGGCCAGGATCAGCAACATCAGCCGGCCGTGCGCGAGCGCCCACGACAGCGAGCGGGCATAACCGGCGCCCATGCCGTCGAAGAATCGGGTGAAGCCGCGCCCGATGGCGTCACGCGTGGCGCGCCAGCGCGATCGGCGCGGCGGCGCGTCGGCCGCGGCGTCCGGCTCGGGGCCCGGCTTGGGCTCGGCGCGCAGCAGCCGCGCGCACATCATCGGCGTGAGCGTCAGCGACACCACCAGCGACACCAGGATGGCCGCCGACAGCGTCACGGCGAATTCGCGGAACAGCCGCCCGATGATGCCGCCCATCAGCAAGATGGGGATGAACACCGCGACCAGCGACAGGCTCATGGAGAGCACCGTGAAGCCCACCTCGCGCGAGCCCCGCAGCGCGGCCCGCATCGGGCTCATGCCCCGCTCGATGTGGCGCATGATGTTCTCGAGGACCACGATGGCGTCGTCGACCACGAAACCGGTGGCCACGATCAGCGCCATCAGCGAAATCGTGTTCAGGGTGTAGCCGCACAGATGCATGATGCAGAAGGTGCCGACCAGCGACACCGGCACGGCCACCGACGGGATGATGGCCGCGCGCCAGCGCCGCAGGAACAGCAGCACCACCAGCACCACCAGCCCGACGGCGATCGCGAGGGTCAGCTCGGCCTCGTGCAGCGAGGCGCGGATGCTGGGCGTGCGATCCTGCGCCACCACCATGTTCACGTCGCCGGGCAGAAACGCGCTGAGCTGCGGCAACTGGGCATACACCTCGTCGACCGTCTCGATGATGTTGGCATCGGCCTGACGCCGCACGATCAGAATGATGGCGTTGCGATCGTTGTAGAAGCCGGTCTGGAAGAGATCCTCGACCGAATCTTCGACCGTGGCCACGTCCGACAGCCGCACGGCCGCGCCATCACGCCACGCGACGATCAGCGGGCGGTAGTCTTCGGCCTTGTTGAGCTGGTCGCTGGCCATGATCTGCCAGTGATACTCGTCGTTTTCCAGAAAGCCCTTGGGCCGGTTGGCATTGGCGCTGGACAGGGCCTGCCGGACCTCGTCGAGCGCCACCCCGCGGTTGGCGAGCGCGCCAGGAATCAGGCTCACGCGCACCGCCGGCAGCGAGCTGCCGCCCACCGTCACCTCGCCCACGCCTTTGATCTGCGCGAGCTTCTGCGCCACGATGGTCGAGGCCAGATCGTAGAGCTGCCCCTGGGTGAGCGTCTCGGAGGTCATCGCCAGCGTCATGATGGGCGCGGCCGAGGGGTTCGCCTTGTGATAGGTCGGGTTGCTGCGCAGGCTGGTCGGCAGCAGCGAACGCGCCGCGTTGATCGCGGCCTGTACGTCGCGGGCGGCGCCGTCGATATCGCGCGACAGATCGAACTGAAGCGTGATGCGGGTCGAGCCCTGCGAACTGCGCGACGTCATTTCGGTCACGCCCGCGATGCTGCCCAGCGAACGCTCGAGCGGCGTGGCCACGCTCGAGGCCATCGTCTCCGGGCTCGCCCCCGGCAGGCTCGCGCTCACCGAAATCGTCGGGATATCCACCTGCGGCAGCGGCGCCACCGGCAACAGGCGAAACGCCAGGATGCCCGCCAGCACCAGCCCCAGGCACAGCAGCGTGGTGGCGACCGGCCGGACGATGAAGGGCGCCGAGAGGTTCATGGCCGCGCCGGTTCGCGCGTCGCGCGCTCGGGTTGGCCGCCGCGCCAGCGTTGCGCCATGCGATCGAACATCAGATAGATCACCGGCGTGGTGAAGAGCGTGAGCACCTGACTCACCAGCAGGCCGCCGACCATGACCAGACCCAGCGGCTGGCGCAGCTCGGCGCCGGTGCCCGTCGACAGCATCAGCGGCAACGCACCGAACAGCGCCGCGAGCGTGGTCATGAGGATGGGGCGGAAGCGCAGCAGCGCCGCCTCGTGGATCGCCTCACGCGGCGCCAGCCCGCGCTTGCGCTCGGCATCGAGGGCGAAGTCGATCATCATGATCGCGTTTTTCTTTACGATGCCGATCAGCAGGATGATGCCGATGATGCCGATCATGTCGAGGTCGGTGCCGCTGAGCATGAGGGCGAGCAGGGCCCCCACGCCGGCGGACGGCAAGGTCGACAGAATCGTGATCGGATGGATATAGCTCTCGTAGAGCACGCCCAGCACGATGTACATCGTGACGATGGCCGCCAGGATCAGCCATAGCGTGCTCGACAGCGAACTCTGGAACGCCAGCGCCGCGCCCTGAAAGCGCGTCTCCACGCCGTCCGGCATGCCGATCTCGTGCTCGGCGGCCACGATGGCCTGCACGGCATCGGACAGCGACGCGCCGGGCGCCAGATTGAACGACAGCGTGGTCATCGGAAATTGATTGAGCCGGTTGACCGCCAGCACCGTCCGGCCTTCGGTCACGTGCGCGACCGACGACAGCGGCACCTGCCCGCCCGAAGAGGTCGGCACGCGGATCTGATCCAGCGCGGCGGCCGACGCGCGGAACTGCGGCTCCACCTCGAGCACCACGCGGTATTGATTCGACTGCGTGAAGATGGTCGTGATCAGCCGCTGGCCGAAGGCGTCGTAGAGCGCCTCGTCGATGGTGGCCGCCGTGATGCCCAGCCGCGAGGCCGCGTCGCGATCGATCTGCACCCAGGTCTGCAGGCCCTCGTCCTGGAGGTCGTGCGTCACATCGGCCAGCAAGGGCACGGTGCGCAGCTTCTCGACCAGCTTGGGCGCCCATTCGCTCAACACCGAGAGATCGGGGTTGGAGAGCGTCATCTGATACTGCGTGCGCGCCACGCGATCTTCGATGGTGAGATCCTGCACCGGCTGCACGTACAAGGTGATGCCGTTGTTCAGGCCATGCACGGCGTCCTGCAGCCGCCGCGTGACCACGGCCAGCCCGTCCCGCTCGCCTTGCGGCTTGAGCGCGATCTGCATGCGGCCGGCGTTCAGCGTGGCATTGCTGCCGTCGACCCCGATGAACGACGACACCGCCGCCACGGCGGGATCCTGCATGATGCGGGCTGCGGCCTGCTGCTGGCGTTGCGACATCGCCGCGAACGAGGTGGATTGCGGCCCCTGCGTGATGGCCTGCAGCAGCCCGGTGTCCTGCTGCGGGAAAAAGCCCTTGGGGATCATGATGTACAGCAGCACCGTGATCGCGAAGGTGGCCACGGCCACCAGCAGCGTCGCCACCTGGTGGTTGAGCACCACCTTCAGCATCGCGTCGTAGCGGGCGATCACGCGGTCGATGAAGGCGCCGGTGGTCCGATGGAAGCGGCCATACTGCATCTGCGATTCGGGCTTGAGCAGACGGGCGCACATCATCGGCGTGAGCGTGAGCGAGATCAGCAGCGAGATCATGATCGCCACCGCGAGCGTGACGGCGAACTCGCGGAACAGCCGACCCACGACCTCGGTCATGAAGAGCAGCGGTATCAGCACCGCGATCAGCGACAGCGTGAGCGAGATCAGCGTGAAGCCGATCTGCGCGGCGCCCTTGAGCGCCGCGTGCAACGGGCTCTCGCCCTCCTCGATATGCCGCGCGATGTTCTCGATCATCACGATGGCGTCGTCGACCACGAAGCCGGTGGCGATGGTCAGGGCCATCAAGGTGAGGTTGTTGAGCGAAAACCCCGCGAGATACATGATCCCGAAGGTGCCGATCAGCGACAGCGGCACCACCACGCTCGGGATGAACGTGGCCGTGGCGCTGCGCAGAAACACGAAGGTCACCAGCACCACGAGGCCGACCGCAAGCAGCATCTCGTGCTGCACGCTCTTGATCGAGTCACGGATGGTCTGGGTGCGGTCGGACACCACCGTCAGGTCCAGCGTGGCCGGCATCGCCGAGCGCAGCTGCGGGATCAGCGTGTAGATGCGATCGACCACGTCGATCACGTTGGCGCCGGGCTGACGCTGGATGTTGAGCAGGATGGCGGGTTTGTCGCCGGCCCAGGCCGCCTGCCGCGTGTCCTCGGCGCCCTCGACCGCCCGCGCCACGTCCGACAGCCGCAGCGGCGCGTTGTTGCGATAGGCGATGATGAGGTCGTTGTAATCGGTGGGCGTCTTGAGCTGGCTGTTGGCGTCGATCGTGGTCGAGCGCAACGGCCCGTCGAGGTTGCCCTTGGGCTGATTGACGTTGGCGCCGACCACGGCCGTGCGCAGATCGGACAGCGCCAGGCCGGCCGAGGCCAGCGCCTTCGGATTGACCTGCACCCGCACGGCGGGCCGCTGCCCGCCCGCCACGCTGACCAGGCCCACGCCCGGGATCTGCGAGAGCTTCTGCGCCATCCGGGTGTCGACCAGATCGCGCACCTGCGGCAGGGGCATCGTGGGCGAGGTGATGGCGAGCGTCAGCACGGCCGCGTCGGCCGGGTTCACCTTGTTATAGGTCGGCGGCACAGGCAGATCGCTGGGCAGCAGATTGGATGCGGCGTTGATCGCCGCCTGGACCTGCTGCTCGGCCACGTCGAGCGAGAGGTCCAGGCTGAACTGCATGGTGATGACCGAAGCGCCGCCCGAGCTGGACGACGACATCTGGTTGAGCCCGGGCATCTGCCCGAACTGCCGTTCGAGCGGCGAGGTCACCAGGGAGGTCATCACGTCCGGGCTCGCGCCGGGATAGAGCGTGACGACCTGGATGGTGGGATAGTCGACCTCGGGCAGGGCCGAGACGGGCAACAGGCGGTAGGCGATCAGACCGGCGATCAGAATGGCCACCATCGCCAGGGTGGTGGCCACCGGCCGCAGGATAAACAGGCGCGATGGGTTCACGACGGTCTACCTGCCCGCGCCGGCGGGCCGCTTGATCGTGGACGGATTGGTGCCGGCCGGCGCGCCCGCGCCGAGCGATGCGCCCGGCAGGGCCGGGACGTTGGCGTCGGCGCCCGCCACCACATCGACCTTGCTGCCGGTGCGCAGGCGGTCGGTGCCTTCGATCACGACCTGATCGCCCGGCGCCAGGCCTTCGTTGACGGCGACCCAGCCCTGGTCGATGGTGCCCAGCTTGACCGGCCGCACGGCCGCGGTCTTGTCGGCCTGCACCAGGAAGACGAACGAGCCGACCGACCCCTGCTGCACGGCGACCGTCGGGATCGCGGTCACGTTGGCGCGGCGTTCGACCAGCAGACGGATGTTGACGAATTGATTGGGGAACAGCGTCTGCCCGGCATTGGCGAAGCGCGCTTTGAGCTTGACGGTGCCGGTCGCGACGTCGATCTGGTTGTCCACCGTCTCGAGTTCGCCCGTGGCGATCATGCGGGTGTCGGCGCGATCGTAGGCCTGGACCTGCAGCTTGCGCCCCTCGCGCAGCTGCGCCAGCACATCCGGCAGCTGGGTCTCGGGCAGGGTGAAGATCACGGCGATGGGATCGGTCTGGGTGATGACCACCAGACCATTCGTGTCGCCACTGGAGATCAGGTTGCCCTGATCGACCTGACGCAGGCCCAGGCGACCGGAGATCGGCGCGGTGATGCGGGAGTAGGCCAACTGCAGCTTGGCGTTGTCCACCGCGGCCTGATCGCTCTTGACCGTGCCCTCGTACTGGCGCACCAGCGCGGCCTGCGTGTCGAGCTGCTGGCGCGCGATCGAATCCTGCTTGAAGAGCGTCTGGTAGCGCGTGAGATCGCGCCGGGCGTTTTCGAGCTGCGCGCGGTTCTGCATCTGAGTGCCCTGCGCCTGGGCGAGCGCCACTTCGTAGGGCCGCGGGTCGACCTGGGCCAGCACCTCGCCTTCGTTCACGAACTGGCCTTCCTGGAAATTCACTTTGACCAGCTCGCCCTCGACGCGGCTGCGCACGGTGACGGTGTTGTAGGCCGTTACGGTGCCCAGCGCCCGCAGCACGATGTCGAAATCCTGAGAACGCGCCGCGCTCACCTTGACCGGCACGGCCATGTTCATCATGCCCGCCGGCCCACCCGACATGGCGCCGCGGCGGCCTCGCTGGGTCTCGTCGGCGGCCGGTCGCCAGATCAGCCAGGCGGCCAGCGCGACCAGCAGCAGCACGACGACGATCCCGATGATGCGCTTCCTGCGGGACGACGACGGGGCGGGCGAGAGTTCAGACATGAGGCTTCCGGACGCGAGGGCACAATAAGAATCGCCTATTGTCCCCCAGAGAGATGAAAAATAGCGGGCGATCGCGGTGAAATGAAATCGCCCGCAACAGGTTGTCAGCCGATCGGGCCGCCCTGGGCGATCCGGCGGGCCTTAGCAGGCGGCATTCCCGGGGTGTGGCCGCGTCGCGCCCTCACGATGAGCGGGCTGGACGAGGCGCCGCGCCGGGCGCCGCTGCGCCGGGCGCCGCCGCGCCGGAGAAGGACACGCGCGGCCTGACCTGAGTGCGGCCGTCCGAGCCGGGGTGCGGCCGGCCAGAACCGGGCACGCGCAGCCGACCCGAGAGGCCGAGCGTGCGCCCCCCGAGGCAAGCCGCGCGCCCGGTCCGGGCCTAGGGCGTACAGGCGCGGGTGGCGAGGCGCGACGCGCGCCGCCGGACGGGATTGTGCAAAAGGGGAAGGAAGAGGAAGGCGCTCAGGCGGTGCACAGCGACATCTGGAACGGCACGTCGCGACCCACCTGTTGCGGCTTGACGCCGCCATCCTGGACGGAAAAGCGGATCCAGACCATGTACTTGTTGGCGCTGATTTCCGGAAACACGCCTTGCTCCGGATCCACCCAGACGCGCAGCAGCTGGAAGGTCTTGCCGGCCAGCATCTGCTGGTAGGCGCCCTGTTCGGCGGCGATGTCGGCGCGGCGTCCCGATTCGCGCAGCAGCCGCAAGGCCATGGCGAGGCCCTCGGCCAGCGGCATCAGCGGTGCGATCCAGGCCTGGAGGTCGGCACGGCGCGCGGCCTCCGGTTTGTGTTGCCAGGCGTGATACGACGGCATGTCGACCTGCGTGGCGCCGCCCGGCACGGCCAGACGGCCGCGCAGGCTCACGAGCCATTCGTTTTCGCGCAGGGATTGGCCGGTCTTGCCCTGGGCCTGCAGTGCCCCGACCACGCGCTCCATGTCGGAGAGCATGATCTCGAGCGCATCCTGGGCCACGCCGGGGTGGTCGCGCAGCGCGACCAGGCTGGTGCGCTGGCGCTCCAGATCCTGGAGCACGGCGCTCTTCATGTCGGTGCGTTCGCCGGCCTCGAGAATGTCGAACAACGTGGCGACGGCGATCTGGTGCATCCGCGCGTCTCCCTCGCCAGCGAAGAACGCCAATCTGTCGAACAGATACTCCAGCCGCAGATAAGCGCGAATACGCTCGTTGAAGGGATATTCAAAAAGAATCACGCTGATCTGAGCCTATTGACGCTAACGATGAGTCTTGTAGGGCGGCGTGCGGACACGGGGCCCGCAAGCCAGATGCTCAGGGTCGCGGTGCCTGTTGCCCGACGTGCACGGCCCGGTCCTTGGCGCCCGCCAGCTCGAGCCAGCGGTCATGCAGCGCGCGCGCCCGTTCCATCAGCTGAAGCGGGGTGGTCGCGCCGTCGTTGACGATGACATCATCGGCGGCGGCGAGCCGGGTGGCGCGCGGCACTTGCACCGCCATGATACGACGGATGGCCTCCGGCGTCAGCCCGCTGCGCCGCCCCACCCGCTCGACCTGGGTATCGGGATCGCAGTCGACCACGCAGATGCGGTCGACCCGCTCGCGCCAGCGCCCGGACTCGACCAGCAGCGGCACCACGAAGACCTGGTAGGGCGCGCCGGCGGCGGCTTCCGAGGCGCGCACGGTCGCCGCGGTAATGAGCGGATGCAGGATGGCCTCGAGACGGCCGCGGGCCTCGGGGTCGCGGAACACCAGCTCGCGCATCCAGGCGCGGTCCAGTGCGCCGGACGGGTCGGCGGCCACCGGGCCAAAGCCGGCCACGATCGCGGCCATCGCGCCGCCGCCCGCCGCGGTGAGGCCGCGCGAGATGTCGTCGGTGTCGATGACGGCGGCGCCCCATTCGGCGAGCAGGTCCGCCACGCGGGTCTTGCCCGAGCCGATCCCCCCCGTCAAACCGATGCTGTACATATCAAGTGCATCCAAAAGAAAAAACTCAGCCTATCAGCGGCAGGCCGCGGTCGTGCATGAACAGCTCCAGCAGGCCCGCGCCGGCAAGAAAAGGCGCGAAAGGCAGCGGCTGACCGCGCTCGACCCGGCCGGCCCGGCGCAGCATCCAGCCCACCAGCACCCCCGAAAGCGACGCCACCAGCAGCACGCCGGGCAACGCGCCCAGGCCGAGCCAGGCCCCCAGCGCCGCACTTAATTTGAAATCACCATAACCCATGCCGTCGCGACCGGTGCACAGGCGAAACACGTGAAACACCAGCCAGAGGAACAGGTACCCCGCGACGGCGCCGAGCACGGCCTGCGGCAGCGGCACGAAGCCGTGGTGCAGATTCACGAGCAGCCCGGCCCAGGCCAGCGGCAGCGTGAGCACGTCGGGCAGCAGGCCCACGCGCAGGTCGATCCAGGCCAGCGTGAGCAGCGCCGCGCACAGGGCCATCGCGGCCAGGGCGGCCAGGCTCACGCCGAAGCGCCACAGGCAGGCGACAAATAGCGCCGCGCACGCGCACTCCATGAGGGGCAGCGCCCAGCCCGGGCCGAAGCCCTGGCGCCCGGCCCGGGCGCGCCGGCCGATATGCCCGGCGCGCGCGAGCCACCACCCGGCCAGCGGCCAAGCACGCAGCCGCTCGCCGCGCAGCGGGCGCGGCGTCGCCAGCCCGCCGCGCCATGCGCGCCGCAGCGCCACCGGCAGGCGGTACACCACCAGGGTCAGGATCCCGCCGACGGCCAGGCCCAGCAATGCAGCCAGCGCGGCAGCCCAGACCGGATTCCATTGCAGCTCATGCCAGATCATCGGATCGTCCAGTGGGTGGGTTGTTGCGCCACCCGGCGCAGACCCCACGCGGCATTATTCCGTCAGGCGCAAAAATCATCAAACGCGGGGCCCGGCCGGCGGCGCGGCGCCGGCCGGGCCAGCGTATCGGATATGCGCAGATATGCGTAGAATTAGCGACAGACCAAGAACCTTCCGGACGTGCGCCATGCCTGCCCAGCCTCCCGCCCATCGCTCCACCGGCCGCACGCTGGCCCCGTATGCCGCCCTCGCCGCCATCGCCGTTCTGGCGGGCTGCGCCCAACAGCGCACCGAAGGCTATTACAACCCGCCCGGTGAAAGCACCATCACCGACGCCCAGTACCAGGGCCAGGCCGCCGGCTACCGCACGGTCGTGCACGCGCCGTCGCAGTTGCAGATCGAGCTCAAGCCGCGCCAGCCCAATCCGCAACAACAACAGCAGAACCCGGCCAACGGCCCGGTCGCCGAAGACGGCCAGGCCATCCCGCAGGGCGAGGGCTCGGGCGGCGGTAGCGCCGCCGTGGCCGCCGGCACGCCGCGTTCGGCCAATGCCGAGCTGATCCCGCAGGCACAGACCTTCCAGGGCACCCTGCCCTGCTTCGCGACCGCGCTCAATTGCGAAGCCCAGCGCGTCACGCTCACGCTGGCGCCCAACGGCCGCTGGCGCGCGCGCCTCACCTACCTCGAAAACACGCCCGGCAAGACCGCGCCGTCGTACGAGCAAGGCTGCTGGGATGCCACCCAGGAACGCCCGCCGCGCGTGCTGCTGCTCGACGGCGCCGGCAATATGCGCGCCGACCTGAGCATGCCGCTCTACAACACGCTGCGCGTGCGCTCGGTCAACGGCCACACCCCCAATCTCGCGTACACCCTCACGCGCCAGCCCGACCTCGACCCGATCGCCGAGCTCAAGCAGGCCGAGACCCAGTGCCCGGGTTAATGCGGCGCTGAGCCCCGCGCCGGGGGGTTCACCCCTCGGCCGCGGCGCGCACACGCCGATCAACGGGCCCCCTGAGCGGGGCCCGTTTTCATGGGCGCGGCATCAGCCGATCCGGGCAGTACGCCCAAACGATAGGGACACGTGAGGCAGCCGAGCTGCTGCGCGGTGCGCACCCCCATCTTGCGCAGGATGCGCGCGCGGTGCGCCTCGGCCGTGCGCATGGAGATCCCCAGATCGATGGCGATCACTTTGTTGGACTGGCCCGCACTGAGATAAACCAGCACCTGGCGTTCGCGCGGGGTGAGCGGCGCGTAGCAGGCGGGGGGCTCCCGCAATGGGCCCGGCGGAGCCTGCGGCGACATGCCGGCGCCATCGCGCAGGGGCCGCGGCGTGGGCAGGGCAAGCGCGATATGACGAGGCGGGGCCGCGGCCGGGGCCGGGGCCGGCGAGAGCGTCGGGGCTGCGGGCGGGATGTTCCACATGGCGTCTCTCTGCAATGAGCGATTGCAGAGAGTGTGCGCAATGAGCACGCGCCCGCGGAACTGCGGCAACTGACAGGTGTGACGCGATGATCCGGGCGGCCGAGGCCGGCCCGGCAGCGCTCAGACTTCGAGGTTGTCGATCAGGCGGGTGGCGCCCAGCTTGGCGGCGGCGAGCACCACCAGCGGCTCGCCGGCTTCCATCTCGGCCCGCTCGGGCGCCTTCAGGTCGCGCTGGCGGCGCACCGCCACGTAATCGACCTGCCAGCCACGCGCCGCGAGGCGTTCGCGCGCGGCCGCCTCGAGCGCGGGCACGTCGCGGCCGCCATCCAGCACCTGCTGGCGCACGTGCGAAAGGGTGGCGTAAAGCTCGGGCGCTTCGCTGCGCTCCTGCGCCGTGAGGTAACGATTGCGCGACGACAGCGCGAGGCCATCGGGCGCGCGCACCGTTTCGTGGGCGATGATCTCCAGCGGCAGCTGGAACTGGCGCACCATGCTGCGCACGATCATGAGCTGCTGATAATCCTTTTTGCCAAAGACGGCGACGCGCGGCTGCACGCACGAAAACAGCTTGAGCACGACCGTGCACACGCCGGCAAAAAAGCCCGGACGGAACTCGCCTTCGAGAATGTCGCCCAGATCGTCGGGCGGCTGCACGCGGTAGCTTTGCGGCTCGGGGTACATCTCGCGCTCGTCGGGCGCGAAGACCATGTACACGTCGCGGTCGCGGTCCATTTTCTCGACGTCGGCCTGCAGCGTGCGCGGGTAGCGATCGAAATCCTCGTTGGGACCGAACTGCAGGCGGTTGACGAAGATGCTGGTGACGACCGGATCGCCGTGCTGCCGCGCCAGTTTCATGAGTGCCAGGTGCCCCTCGTGGAGGTTGCCCATGGTCGGCACGAAGGCCACGCGGTTTTGCCCGCGCAGGTGGTCGCGCAGGTCTTGAATGGTGTGTACGACTTTCAAGGAAACTCTCCGGTTTCTGACAACGGGCGTCAGCAGCGGGACACGGGCCGGACGCGGCAGCCGCCGTGGCTGACCCGGTGCGGCGGGCCGGCCGGGGCTGCCGTCAGGCGGCGGCGGCCACGCTGGTGTAGGCCAGGCGCACGTAGATCGGCGCGTAGGGTTCGGCCTGCGTGATCTCGAGCAGAGATTCGCGGGCCAGTTCGAGCATGGCGATGAAATGCACGACCACCACGGCCGTCGGCGCGCCTTCGCGGATGCGCTCCAGGAAGAGCTCGCCGAACTCCATGAAGCGCACGTCGTTCAGGCGCCTCAGGATATGGGTCATGTGGTCACGCACCGACAACTGCTCACGCGTGATGTGGTGGTGCTGGTTGAGCTTGGCCCGCTTCATGATGTCGGCCCAGGCGGCCCGCAGATCATCGACGCTCACGTCGGGCAACGCCCGCTCGACGCTGATCTCGGCCACGGCCTGCGATCCATGAAAGTCGCGGCCGATCTGCGGGATTTTGTCGAGGCGCTGGGCCGCGAGCTTCATCTGCTCGTATTCGAGCAGGCGGCGCACCAGCTCGGCACGCGGATCCTCGGGCTCTTCGCCGGTATCCGACTTGCGCACCGGCAGCAGCATGCGCGACTTGATCTCGATCAGCATGGCCGCCATGAGCAGATACTCGGCGGCGAGCTCGAGGTTGTGCACCCGGATCTGATCCACGTACGACAGGTACTGACGCGTGACATCCGCCATCGGGATGTCCAGCACGTTGAAGTTCTGTTTGCGGATCAGGTAGAGCAGAAGGTCGAGCGGCCCTTCGAACGCCTCGAGAAAGATCTCGAGCGCATCCGGCGGGATGTAGAGATCGTTGGGCAGCTGGAACAACGGCTCGCCGTACAGGCGCGCGAACGCCACGCTATCGATGGTATCGGGCGTGGTGTCGACCTGCGGTTGCACCAGCGCGGCCAGATCGTCGCCGGAAATGGAGCCGTTCGGATGAGACATGTAGCCGTGCTCGCGTTACCGGCGCCGTGACTCAGTCGGCCGCGTAGACGTAGGGCCGTTGCGGCACGCGGCCGGCACGGAAACCCTCGAGCAGCTCGGTGTCCTGGGGCTTGTCCCAGAGACGGCCACGGCCTTCGCGCTGACGCTGTTCGACGTCAGGATGAGCGGCCTTGTACTCTTTGAGGAATTGGGTGATTTCGGATTCGTAATTCTTCGCCATGGTGCAACCGCTATGACCAGAGGGTTAGTGGGGGAATGCATCATAGTTTACTGTAGCCGGCGGGACCAGGCCGCCGCCCCCCGCCCCGCAGGGTTCGGACGACGCCTCGGCGTCAGCCGCCCGGCGTTACAATCGTCAGCTCTGCCCCGGGGCCCGCGGCCCCGCATGCATGCCGCCACACGGCAAACCCGCTAGCACCCCGCCACATGCCCGCCGACCCATCTTCCGCCGCCCTGCCCTCCCGTCCCCGAGACCCGGAGGCCGCCCGGGCGGCCAGGATGATTCCATTCATCGTCGGCTGTGCGCTGTTCATGCAGATGCTGGACTCCACGGTCGTGGCGACCGCCCTGCCGGCGATGGCGGCGGCGCTCAATTCGACGCCGGTGCGCCTGAACGTGGCGATCACTTCGTACCTGCTGGCCGTGGCGGTGTTCGTGCCGATCAGCGGCTGGGCGGCCGACCGCTTCGGCGCGCGGCGGGTGTTCATCGCGGCGATCGCGCTGTTCACGTTCAGCTCCATCGCCTGTGCCCTGTCGCGCGACCTGACCGAACTGGTGGCGGCCCGCATCGTGCAGGGCATGGCGGGCGCGATGATGGTCCCGGTGGGACGCATCATCCTGCTGCGCACGGTGCCCAAGGAAGACCTGCTGCGGGCCATGTCGTTTCTCTCGATCCCGGCGCTGCTCGGCCCGGTCATCGGACCGCCCCTGGGCGGCTTCATGGTGACCTACATGTCGTGGCACTGGATCTTCCTGATCAACATTCCGATCGGCATCCTGGGCATCGCCCTGGTGTTGCGCTACGTGCAGGACGTGCGCGAGAAAGACACGCACCGGCTCGACTTCATCGGCTTTCTTCTCAGCGGCATCGCGCTGGCCGCGCTGGTGAGCGGCTTCGAGGCGCTCGGTCACGGCCTGGTCTCGCCGCTCACCCTGGGCGCGCTGCTGGGCGGCGGGCTGCTGTGCGGCGTGCTTTACGTATGGCACTCGCGCCGGGTGGCGCATCCGATCATCGACCTGTCGCTGCTGCGCATTCCCACCTTCGCGATCTCGGCGCTGGGCGGCAATCTGTGCCGCTTCGCGGTCGGCGCCGTGCCCTTCCTGCTGGCCATGCTGTTGCAGGTGGGATTCGGCCTGTCGCCGTTCGAAGCGGGGATGATCACCTTCGCCAGCGCCGCCGGCGCGCTGCTCATGAAATTCGTGGCCGCGCGCATCGTCACCTACTACGGCTTTCGCCGCGTGCTCACGGTCAACGCCGTGCTGACCGGCGTCTTCATCGTGTTCAACGGCGCCTTCACGCCCAACACGCCGGTGTGGCTGATGATCGCCGTGCTGCTGGTCGGCGGCTTCTTCCGCTCGCTGCAGTTCACCGCGGTAAATACGCTAACCTATGCCGACATTCCGCCCGAAAAAATGAGCAGCGCGAGCAGCTTCGCGGCCATGGCCCAGCAACTGGGCATCAGCCTCGGGGTGGGCGTGGCGGCCGTCGCGATCAACGTCAGCATGACCGTGCGCGGCGCCAGCACCCTGGCCATCGGCGACGTGGTCGTGGCGTTCGTGGTGATCGGCCTGCTGTGCACGGCTTCGATGCTCTCGTTCCGCCGGCTTGCGCCGGGCGCGGGCGACCAACTCAACTCCGCCAAGGCTTCACGCAATGACGACTGAATTCGTGCTCGCCCTCGACCAGGGCACCACCAGCTCCCGCGCCATCGTGTTCGACCGCGCCGGCACCGTGCGCGGCCTGGGCCAGCGCGAGTTTCGCCAGCATTATCCGCGTCCGGGCTGGGTCGAACACGACGCCACCGAAATCTGGCACAGCCAGCTCGACGTCGCCCGCGAGGCGCTGCGCAACGCCGGCGCGAGCGCGGCCGACATCGCCGCGATCGGCATCACCAACCAGCGCGAAACCACCCTCATCTGGGAGCGCGCCACCGGCCGCCCGCTCGCCCGCGCGATCGTCTGGCAGGACCGCCGCACCGCGCCGCTGTGCGAGCAATTGCAGGCCGATGGTCACGGCGAGTTTCTGCAGGAGCGCACCGGCCTGGTGGTCGACGCGTATTTTTCGGGCACCAAGCTTGCCTGGCTGCTCGATCACGTGCCCAAGGCACGCCAGATGGCCGAACGCGGCGAACTCGCCTTCGGCACGATCGACACCTGGCTGATCTGGCAACTGACCGGCGGCGCGGTGCACAGCACCGACCCGAGCAACGCCTCGCGCACCATGCTCTACGACATCCGCCGCCAGGACTGGAGCGACGAGATCCTCGAGCTGCTGAACATCCCGCGCGGCATCCTGCCCACCATCGCGCCGAGCAGCGGCGAGGTGGGACGGTCGCTGCCCGAGCTGCTCGGCGGCGCCATTCCCATCGCCGGCGTGGCGGGCGATCAGCAGGCCGCCACCTTCGGCCAGGCGTGCTTCAAGCCGGGCATGGCCAAGAACACCTACGGCACCGGCTGCTTCATGCTGATGAATGTGGGCGGCGAACCGGTCCGTTCGGCCAACAACCTGCTGTCCACGGTGGGCTGGGGCCTGACCGACGGCGGCGCCGACTGGCGCTCCACCTACATGCTCGAGGGCGGTGTATTTCAGGCGGGCGCGGCGGTGCAGTGGCTGCGCGACGGCCTGGGCATCATCCAGCACTCCGAAGACGTCGAGCCGCTGGCCGCGAGCGTGGCCGACACCGATGACGTGTTCATGGTGCCGGCTTTCGCCGGTCTCGGCGCCCCCTACTGGGACCCTTACGCGCGCGGCACGCTGATCGGCCTGACGCGCGGCACCACGCGCGCCCATATCGCGCGCGCCACGCTCGAATCGATCGCGCTGCAAAGCGCGGAGCTGCTCACCTGCATGAACGCCGACAGCGGCATCGCGCTGTCGGAGTTGCGCGTGGACGGTGGCGCCTCGCGCAACGACCTGTTGATGCAGATGCAGGCCGACCTGCTCGGCGTACCGGTGGTGCGCCCGCGCGTGGCCGAGTCCACCGCGCGCGGCGCGGCCGGGCTCGCGGGTCTGGCCGTGGGGTTCTGGAAATCGCTCGACGAGTTCGCCGGGCAGTGGGAAGCCGAACGCACCTTCGAGCCGAGCTGGCCCGCCGAGCTGCGCGAAGCCCGCATGGCGCGCTGGCGCCAGGCGGTGGCGCTCTCCAAGGGGTGGGCGTCGGACGCACCGCGCGGCTGACGGCGCCAGGCACCTGGCCGGCGCGCGGCCTGCGCGGCCTGCGCGGCCTACGCGGCCCGGCCCGGCCTACGCGGCCCGCCCCCGTCACATCAATAGAACGGCTTGGCGAGCGCCAGCAGGATGGCGCCGCTGGCGCCCAGAAACACCAGCACGGCGCCCAGCGCCGCCCAGGCGGGCGGCATGATCGGCGCCGGTCGCAGCAGCCGCGCCAGCCACAGCGTCTGCAGCGCCTGCAGCAGGGTCAGCATCGCCACGATGGCGAGCTTGACGTCCAGCCAGCGGTGGCCGAACCAGCCGACCATCAGCGCGAGCGTGATGCCGAGCATCCAGGTCAGCACCATGGCGGGCACCGTGACGCCCAGATTCCAGCGCGCCAGCCCTTCCAGGAAGCGCCCGGGGGCCTCGCCCTCGGCTCGCGCGGCCGGAAACGACAGCACCGTGGAAAGCAGCAACAGTCCGCCGAGCCAGACGGCCAGCGCGGCGCCGTGCGCCATCTTGATGAACATGTAGGTCATGATGGACAAGGGGCGCCGCCCCGGACCCGCAGGTCTGGCACGACGCCCCCCGAAAAGAACCCGATCAGTTCAGGCTGGCACCCGAGATCTTCACGATCTCCTGGTACTTGTCCTTCTCGGTCTTCACGAAGTTGCTGAACTCGGCCGAGGTCATCGGCTCGGCTTCCGAACCCATGGTGAGCAGGCGCTGGCGCACGTCGGGCTGGCGCAGCGCGTCGACGTAGGCCTTGTTCAGCTTCTCCACCACCGGCGCGGGCGTGCCGCCGGTCGTGAACACGCCGAACCAGGTGCCGAGGTCGAAGCCCTTCACGCCGGCTTCTTCGATCGTGGGCACGTCCGACAGCAGCGACGAGCGCTTCGCGGTCGTGACCGCCAGCGCCTTGACCTTGCCGTCCTTGATGAGAGGCGCGGACGACGCGAGGTTGTCGAACATGAAGTCGGATTGACCCGACAGCAGCGCGAGCTGGGCCGGGGCGGCGCCCTGGTAGGGAATGTGCTCGACCGAGATGCCGGCACGGGCCTTGAGCAGTTCGCCGGCCAGATGGCCCGCGCTGCCGTTGCCGCCGGAGCCGTAGTTCAGGCGGCCCGGGTTGGCCTTGGCGTATTCGATCAGGTCGGCCACGCTCTTGATGTTGTTCTTCGTGGCGAAGTCGTTGTTCATCACGAGCACGTTCGGCACCGAGGCCACGATGGTGACGGGCGCGAAGTCCTTGACCGGGTCGTAGGGCAGGTTGGCGAACAGGAACGGGTTGATCGCGTGCGTGGCGACCGCGCCCATCACCAGCGTGTAGCCGTCGGGCTGCGCCTTGGCCGCCAGATCGGCGCCGATGTTGCCACCCGCGCCGCCGCGGTTTTCCACGATGACGGGCTGGCCCAGCGAAGCGCGCACCTTTTCGGCCAGCAGACGGGCCATGGTGTCCAGCGGACCACCGGGGGGATAGGGCACGACGAAGCGCAGCGGCTTGTTCGGGTAGTCGTCGGCCGCGTAGGCCGGGGCGGATACGGATACGAGCGCGGCCAGGGCCAGCGCGCCGCCCACGAGCGCACGGCGCGTGGTGGATACGACGGAAATGGGCTTCATTTTTGTGAGTCTCCGGAGGTCTGTACTTCTGTGCGGCACGTAGCATACCCCACCGCTCTGTTACCCAATCGGTGAAAACCCGGCTGGGCTGCCCCGTCCTCTGCCCTTTGCCCCACAGGCGCGAGCGCCGCAAATAAAAAGCGGCGCGGGTCCGCGGCGTTGCCGGGAACCGCGCCGCCCTGCCCGGCCGAAGGCCGGGAGCGGGCCAGTCTGCTCAGTGCAGGATCTGGCTCAGGAACAGCTTGGTGCGCTCGTTCTGCGGATTATCGAAGAACTCGTCGGGCGTGTTCTGCTCGATGATCTCGCCGCGGTCCATGAAGATCACGCGGTTGGCCACCTTGCGCGCGAAGCCCATTTCGTGGGTCACGCACAGCATGGTCATGCCGCTTTCCTGGGCCAGGGTCACCATCACGTCCAGCACTTCCTTGACCATTTCCGGATCGAGGGCCGAGGTCGGCTCATCGAACAGCATGATCTTGGGGTGCATGCACAGCGAGCGGGCGATCGCCACGCGCTGCTGCTGGCCGCCCGAGAGCTGGCCCGGATACTTGTTGGCCTGATCCGGAATGCGCACGCGCTCCAGATACTTCATGGCCGTGGCTTCGGCTTCGGCCTTGGGCTTCTTGAGCACCCAGGTCGGGCCCAGCGTCAGGTTTTCCAGCACGGTCAGGTGCGGGAACAGATTGAAGTGCTGGAACACCATGCCCACGTCCTTGCGGATCGTCTCGATCTGCTTCAGATCGTTGGTGAGCTCGGTGCCGTCGACAATGATCTGCCCTTGCTGGTGCTCTTCGAGCCGGTTGATGCAGCGGATCATGGTGGATTTGCCGGAACCCGAAGGTCCGCAAATCACGATCCGTTCACCCTGCGCCACGTCCAGATTGATGTTGCGCAGCACGTGGAACTGGCCGTACCACTTGTTCACGTCCTGCAAGCGAATAATGGCATCCGTCACGCCTTTACTCCCGAAAAATGCCCGCGACCCGATGCAATGTGAGTCGCGGACTGGGTTCTATCGTTTATGACCTGTCGCCAGGCGCTTTTCGAGGCGCTGGCTGTATTTGGACATCGAGTAGCAGAACACGAAATAGATGAGCGCGATGAAGACATACGCCTCGATTCCGAATCCGCGCCACGCGGCGTCCGACAGTGCGGCCTTGGCCGCGAGCGTCAGGTCGAAGATGCCGATGATGACAACGAGCGAAGTGTCCTTGAACAGGGCGATGAAGATGCTCACCAGCGGCGGAATCACCACCTTCAGCGCCTGCGGCAGGACGACCTTGCGCATGGATTGCCAATACGAGAGACCGAGCGAGTCGGCGCCTTCGTACTGGCCCTTGGGAATGGCCTGCAGGCCGCCACGCACGGTCTCGGCGATATAAGCCGCCGCGAACATGATGATGGCGATCTGCGCCCGCAACAGCTTGTCGATCGAGAAGCCTTCGGGCAGGAACAACGGCAGCATCACCGAGGACATGAACAGCAGGCTGATCAGCGGCACGCCACGGATCAGCTCGATGTACACGACGCACAGGGCTTTGATCGCGGGCATGCGCGAGCGCCGGCCCAGGGCCAGCAGCACGCCGATCGGGAACGCGAACGCGATGCCGAACGTGGCCAGGATCAGGGTCAGGGGCAGACCGCCCCACCGTGCGTTCTCGACGTAGGTCAGGCCGAAGACGCCGCCCCACATCAGGACCGCGACCGCCGTCAGGCCGACCACCCAGATCACGGGCAGGGCCAGGTTCCAGAAGCGGCGCATGCCGCTCATGATGATCACGGCGATCAGGATGATGGTCGCGATCAGCGGACGCCATTGCTCGTCGTACGGATACGTGCCGAACAGGATCAGGCGGTGCTTTTCACGGATGAACGCCCAGCAGGCGCCCGCGCTCGCGCGGCATTCCTGGGCCGTCGTGGCCGTGAAGTTGGCCTGGATGAAGGCCCACTCGATGACGGCCGGCACGGCCATCAGGAGCAGCCAGGCCAGCAGCACCGTCGCGAGGATCGACAGCGGCGAGGAGAACAGGCGCGTCTTGATCCACGGCCAGACCCCGACCTGATTGGACGGCGGCGGCAGGCCCTGGCTCGGCGTGGTTTGCGTAGTGCTGCTCATATCAACGCTCCACCAGCGCGATGCGCTTGTTGTACCAGTTCATGAAGATCGAGATCGACAGGCTGACCGTGAGGTACGCGCCCATGATGATCAGGATGCCCTCGATCGCCTGGCCGGTCTGGTTCAGTGTCGTGTTGACCACCGACACGATGTCCGGATAGCCGATCGCCACCGCGAGCGAGCTGTTCTTGGTGAGGTTGAGATACTGGCTGGTCATCGGGGGGATGATCACGCGCAGCGCTTGCGGCAGCACCACCAGGCGCAGCACCTGCGAGCGGCGCAGACCGAGCGACTCGGACGCCTCCCACTGGCCCTGATTCACCGCCTGGATGCCCGAGCGCACCACTTCGGCCACGAAGGCCGAGGTGTAGATCACCAGACCCGCCAGCAGCGCGGCGAATTCAGGCGAGAGCGTCAGGCCGCCCTGGAAGTTGAAGCCCTTGAGCGCCGGCATGTCGAGCGACAGCGACGCGCCGCTCACGAGCCAGCCCAGGATCGGCAGGCCGATCAACAGGCCCAGCGCGGCACGGCCGAGCGGGAACATGCGGCCGGTGCGTTCCTGGTTCTTGCGAGCCCAGTGACCCAGCACGATGATGCCGACGATGGCGAGCGCGAGACCGCCGAGCATCCAGTCGAGCGAATTGCCCTCGATGCCCGGCACCTTGAGGCCGCGGTTGGAGATGAACACGCCGGGCAACGGATTGTGCGCCTGGCGCGGGCCGGGCATGTTTTCCGTGATCAGGGCGTACCAGAAGAACAGCTGCAGCAGCAGCGGCACGTTGCGCATGACTTCGACGTACATCGAGGTCAGGCGCGAAACCAGAAAGTTCTTCGAGAGACGGCCGATACCGATGAGGGTGCCGAGAATCGTGGCGAGCACGATGCCGATCACCGCCACGCGCAGCGTGTTGAGCAGGCCCACCCAGATGGCGCGCCCATACGTGTCGGAGGGTTGGTAGGCGACGGCGGTTTCGCCGATCGCAAAGCCAGCCTCGCGGTCCAGGAACCCGAACCCGGTGGCGATGTTTCGCACAGACAGGTTATGCAGGGTGTTCGATACCAGGAACCACGCGACCAGCGCCACAGCCACCAGCGCGACGACCTGATAGACCACGGCGCGCACGCCAGGATCATTCCAGGAGAGACGACGTCGCGGTGCCGGAAGCGGGGCGTTTTTCTGTTGTGTCGTCATGAATAAATCTACCGATGTCAGACTACAAACGGCGGGCCAGGCCCGCCGTCACTGCTGCTTCCCACGCCGCGGTCTGACAGGACCGCGGCGGGGCCGGCGCCATCAGGCGCCAGCGGAAGAAGCCGAACTTAGCGCACCGGCCAGCCGTACATGATGCCGCCCTGCTTGTAGGAGGCGTTCAGACCGCGCTCCAGCTTCATCGGGCCGCCCTTGCCGAGCGTGCGTTCGAAGCTTTCGCCGTAGTTGCCGATCTGCTTGATGATGTTGTACGCCCACTTGTCGTCCACACCCAGGTTCTTGCCCATGCCCGGCGTCACGCCGAGGATGCGCTGAATGTTGGGGTTGGAGCTCTTGGTCATTTCGTCGACGTTCTTCGAGGTGATGCCGTATTCCTCGGCCTCGAGCATCGCGTTCAGGCTCCAGCGCACGACGTTGAACCATTGCTCGTCGCCCTGGCGAACCATCGGGCCCAGCGGTTCCTTCGAGAAGTCTTCCGGCAGGATCACGTAGTTGTCGGGGTTCTCGAGCGTGGTACGCACGGAGGCGAGCTGCGACTTGTCGGTGGTGAACGCGTCGCAACGACCGGCGGAGAACGCACGCACGATTTCGTCGAACTTGTCGATCACGACCGGCTTGAAATCGATCTTGTTGGCACGGAACCAGTCGGCCAGGTTCAGCTCGGTGGTGGTGCCCGGCTGCACGCAGACGGTGGCGCCGCCGAGTTCCTTGGCGCTCTTGACGCCCAGGTCCTTTTTGACCATCACGCCCTGGCTGTCGTAGTAGTTGACGCCGGCGCCGATCAGGCCCAGGGTGGTGTCACGCGTCAGCGTGACGGTGGTGTTGCGGGTCAGCACGTCCACTTCGCCCGATTGCAGGGCGGTGAAACGCTGCTGCGTATTCAGCGGCGTGACCTTGATCTTCTTGGCATCACCGAACATCGTCGCCGCGACCGCGCGGCACATTTCGACGTCGATACCTTGCCATTCGCCTTTGCTGTCGGCGATCGAGAAGCCGGCGATACCGGTCGACACGCCACACTGGACGAAGCCCTTCTTCTTGACGTTGTCGAAGGTGGCACCGGCATGTGCAGCCGTCGACGCGGCGAACAGCGCGGCACCGACAGCCGCGAGCTTCAGAACTTTCATTGTTGATCTCCTGTTTAGGACCACAGCGCTGCTCGACCCCAGGTATGGGTTGAGATGCTTGGGCGGATCGTAGCGGCTGTGGAAATTAGGGGACATTGGGGCAATCCCTTCCTATACCCATCCCTAATAAAGGGACAAAGTGCACCGAACAGTCGCGTATCGCCCTCTAACGTCCCACAATTGGCGGAAACTCGCATTCGTACCGTCTTGACATGCCTGCTTGAATGTCGCAGTGCGGAAAAGCAACGGCGGGCGTTACTATTGCAGCTTCAACTCCCACGTCGCCATGATTGAATTCCAGCACGTCTTCAAATCCTACGGACGCGGCCGCAACATCCTGGCCGATATCAACTTCCAGGTGCAGCCCGGCGAATTCATTTTCGTCTCCGGTCCGTCGGGCGCTGGTAAATCCACGCTGCTCAAGCTGATCGGCGGCCTCGAGCCGCCGTCGCGCGGCTCGATCCAGGTCAACGGCCAGCGTCTCGACCGCCTGCCCGCCCGGGCGCGCCCGTATCTGCGGCGGGCGGTGGGCGTGATTCTGCAGGACACCCACCTGCTTTACGACCGCACGGCCCTGGCCAATGTGATGCTGCCGCTCGCTGTTTTAGGACAGGCGCCCACTGCCGCCGCCGCGCGGGCCCGCGCCGCGCTCGACAAGGTCGGGCTGGCGGGCAAGGAAGAACTCAATCCGGTCGAGCTGTCGGGCGGCGAGCAACAGCGGCTCGCCATCGCGCGCGCCATCGTGAATCGGCCGGCCATCCTGATCGCCGACGAGCCGACGGCCAACCTCGATGACGACAACGCCCAGCGCATCATGAACGTCTTCCGCGACTTCAACCGTGTCGGCGTCACCACACTGATCGCGTCGCACGACCAACAATTGATGAGCCGGTTCGCCAATCGCATGTTGCGTATCGACCACGGCAAGTTCAGCGACTCGCACAACCCCACCGGAGCGGCCGAATGAAGTCCTGGCTGCGTCAACATCGCTACGCCCTGTCGATCACGCTGCGCCGTCTGGCCAAGCAGCCGTTCTCGTCGCTCGCCAACCTGCTCGTGATGGCCCTGGCGCTGGCACTGCCCCTGCTGGGCAGCGCCATCCTGGTGTCGGTGCAACCCGTGGCACGGCAGATCTCGGTCACGCCAGAGCTCACCATCTATCTGAAACAGAACGCCCCCGCGGGCAGTGCCGACACCGTGGCCAACCGCGTGCGCACCGACTTCGGCAACGAGGCGGGCGCGGTGCGCGTGGTTCCGCGCGATCAGGCGCTCGCCAATCTGCGCCAGAACCCCGCCTGGGAACAGGCGCTGGCCGTGCTGCCCGGCAATCCGCTGCCTGACGCGGTCGTGATCACGCTGGCGCCGGGCGATGACCTCGCCGCGCGGGCCGACCGTCTCGCCACGCAATGGCGGCAATGGGACAACGTGGATCAGGTGCAGCTCGACAGTGCCTGGGTGCAGCGTCTCGAGGCCATCCTGCGCTTTGCCCGCATCGGCCTGGGATTCCTGGCGGTGTGCGTGGCCGTGGTCGTGCTGGCCACCGTGTTCAACACGGTGCGGATGCAGGCGCTCACGCAGCGCGAGGAGATCGCGGTGGCGCGCCTGGTGGGCGCGACCGAATCGTTCGTGCGCCGCCCCTTCCTGTATCAGGGCGCGCTCACGGGCGCCCTGGCGGCACTGATCGCCGTCGGCGCGGCGGCGGGCGCCCTGGTGCCGCTCAACCACGCGGTGCTCGGTCTGGCGCGCAGCTACGGCGCCGAATTCGCGCTGCACCTGCCCAGCGCGGGCATTCTGCTGGCCGCCGTTCTGGGCGCCGGCGCGCTCGGCGCCCTATCGGCCCGGTGGTCAGTGACCCGCAGTACGCGCTTTTAAGTGCGTTAATCCACAGAACGCCCGCCAAGCGCCCCGGGTAGAGTGTCGACAAGGCACAATGCCGGGGCGCGATTATATCTGGGGACACATTAGATCGCGATTGATTCCGCCTGCGTTGCCGTCGATTCCGTGAACACTCGCGCAAGATTCACTTGTATTACCGAATCTTGCGTTGAATAATCACAATTTGAAATCTTTTAAGAAATTTTGACTCCACACCGTGAGGTGTGCGAGCGCCCCCAGGAAAGTATGTCCTCCCGAACCGACGCGCGCGCCACGCGCCACTATTTCGATAGTGCGTTCAGTTCTCCAGCCGTCAAAGTGCTGCCGAACGAGTATTACGTCACGTCCGGCGAGGACATCATGATCTCGACGGTGTTGGGCTCTTGCGTGGCCGCGTGTGTACGCGACCCCCACAACGGCATCGGCGGCATGAACCACTTCATGCTGCCCGAAGGTGATGCTTCGTCGCCCGCTTCCGCCACCATGCGCTACGGCGCGTTCGCGATGGAAGTTCTGATCAACGAGCTGCTCAAGGCCGGCGCGGTGCGCGAACGGCTCGAGGCCAAGGTGTTCGGCGGCGGCGCCGTGCTGAGCGCGATGCAGCAGATGAACATCGGCGAACGCAATGCGCAATTCGTGCTGAGCTATCTCAAGACCGAAGGCATTCCGGTACGTGCCCAGGATCTGGGCGACATCCACGCCCGCCGCATCCATTACTTCCCGCGCGACGGCCGCGTAATGGTGCGCAAGATGGCGCCCCACCATGCAAAGGCGGAAGAAGTCATCGCCCGCCGCGAGCAGGAGGCCGCCAAGGAAATCCAGGCCGAGAGCCGCTCGGCCCCGCGCGTGGAGCGTTTCACGCAGCCCGGCAAGATGAAGGTCGAGATGTTCAACCGCCCGGTGCGCCGGCGCCCGACCGAGAGCGCCTGAGCAACAGAAAGGCCACCCTCGCGGGTGGCCTTTTTGCAACGACCGAGCCTGTCACGACCGGACCGGCACCGGGCGTGCCCTGCTCAGGCCACGCCCATGCCGGCCGCACCTCGCCGGCCGCACCTCGCCGGCCGCACCTAGCCGGCCGCCGCCCTCACGCAGCGCGTGCGCCGCCGATGCCGACGACCGAGGCGCTGAACTGCTGCATCAGCGCCTCGCGCTTGACCGCGGCACGCGCCATCGCCGCCTCCTTGATGTGGCCATAGCCGCGAATCTCTTCGGGCAGGCTGGCGAGCGCCACCGCCTGTTCGAGGTTGCCGCGGTTGAGCTTGCCCAGGATCGCGCCGATATGCTCGCGGTATTGCACGATGAGCGCGCGCTCTGCGCGGCGTTCGGCCGTATAGCCGAACACGTCGAACGCGGTCCCGCGCAAGCCGCGCAGCCGGGCCAGCACGCCGAATACCTTGAGCATCGCCGGGCCATAGGCTCGCTTCTTGAGATGACCGTCGCCGTCGCGGCCGGCGGTCAGCGGCGGAGCGAGATGGAAATTGAGCTTCCAGTCGCCCTCGAACTGCGCCGCGATGCGCTTGAGAAACTCGCCATCGCTGTAGAGCCGCGCCACCTCGTACTCGTCCTTGTAGGCCATGAGCTTGAAGTAGTAGCGCGCCACGGCTTCGGCCAGGCGCGTGGTGCCGGTGGCCTGATGCTCGGCCACGCGCACGCGCTCCACCAGATCGGTGTATTGCCTGGCGTAGGCTTCGTTCTGGTAGGCCACGAGGACCTCGCGCCGGCGCGCCACGAGCTGATCGAGCTCGGTGGCGGGCCGCTTGAAGTCGACCACCGCCGGGCGCTCGCCGCGCTTGACCTCGACGATCTGCGGCTCGTGCGCGGCGGGTTGCGCCGCCACGCCGAGCAGGCTTTGCACGCTTGCCAGGTCCTGCGCGGCCCGACGGCCCCACGCGAATGCCGTGAGGTTGTTGGGCACCTGCTGACCGTTGAGCTCGATCGCCCGCAGCAGCGCGGCTTCGCCGAGCGGCAGCCAGCCCTTCTGGTAGGCATAGCCCATCATGAGCGGGTTGGCATAAATGGCGTCGCCGAGCAGGCCCACGGCGAGCGCCGCGGCGTCGATGCTGGCGACGTTCTCGGGACCACAGGCCTGCGCCAGATCGCGCTGCAGGTCGGAGCCCGGCAGCGTCCAGTCAGGGTTGTGGACGAAGGCGGCCGTCGGCGCGACGTCGCTGTTGAGCAGCATGCGCGTGCGTCCGGCGCGCATCCGCGCGACCGCGTCCGCGCTCGTGCCCACCACGAGGTCGCCGGCGAGCACCAGATCCGCCTCGCCCATCGCCACTCGGGTGTTGAGCAGCTCGCCCGGCGTAGGCGCCAGCACCACGTGCGAATACACCGCCCCACCCTTCTGCGCGAGGCCGGCCATATCGAGCACCGAACAGCCCTTGCCTTCCAGGTGCGCGGCCATGCCGAGCAACTGCCCGATCGTGACCACGCCGGTGCCACCCACGCCGGCGATGAACACCCCGTAGTGGCCCGCGATGGGCGCAGGCGTGGGCTCGGGCAGGCCGGCCGCGATGCCGTCCTGCTGCGCGAGGGCCTTGGGCTTGCGCAGCTTGCCGCCCTCCACCGTCACGAAGCTCGGGCAGAAACCCTTCAGGCAGGAAAAATCTTTATTGCAGCTGGACTGATTGATGGTGCGCTTGCGCCCGAACTCGGTCTCGAGCGGCTCCACCGACAGGCAGTGCGACTTCTCGGAGCAATCGCCACAGCCCTCGCAGACGCGCTCGTTGATGACCACCCGGCGCGCCGGATCGGGATAGGCGTTGCGCTTGCGCCGGCGGCGCTTCTCGGTGGCGCAGGTCTGGTCGTAGATGAGCACCGAGACACCCGCATAGGCGCGCAGCTCGCGCATGACCTCGTCGAGCTTGTCGCGATGGTGCACGGGGACGCCGGGCGCCAGGCCCTGCACCTTGTCGTACTTCTCGGGCTCGTCGGTGACGATGATGATCTTGTCGATGCCTTCGGCGGCGACCTGCTGCGTGATCATCGGCACGCTGATCGGGCCGTCCACCGGCTGCCCGCCGGTCATGGCGACGGCATCGTTGAACAGGATCTTGTAGGTGATGGGCGCCTTGGCCGCCACCGCGGCGCGGATCGCGAGCAGGCCCGAGTGGTAGTAGGTGCCGTCGCCGAGGTTGGCGAACACATGCTTTTCTTCGGTGAACGGCGCCTGGCCGATCCAGGGCACGCCCTCGCCGCCCATCTGGGTGAACACCTGGGTGTTGCGGCCCATCCAGGTCACCATGTAATGACAGCCGATGCCGGCCATGCCACGCGAGCCCTCGGGCAGACGCGTCGAGGTGTTGTGGGGGCAGCCCGAACAGAACCAGGGCTTGCGGTCGACCACCACGCGCGGCTTGGCGAGCGCCTGCTCGCGGCCTTCGATGAAAGCGAGGCGGGCCTCGATCCCGGCCCGCACGTCGGCGGGCAACTCGAAGCGCAGCAGCCGCGCGCCGACGGCCTTGGCGACCATGGCGGGCGAGAACTCATAATGCGCGGGCAGCAGCCAGTTGCCCTGCGGCACCGACCACTCGCCGCCGTCCTTGTCGTCGAACTTGCCGACCACGCGCGGGATCTTCTTGCCCGATCCGATCCAGCTGAAGAGCTCTTCCTTGAGCTGATACTCGAGCACCTGGCGCTTCTCTTCGACCACCAGGATCTCGTCCAGCCCCTCGGCGAAGCGGGTCATGCCGGTGGCCTCGAGCGGCCAGACCATGCCGACCTTGAACAGGCGCAGGCCGATGCGCTGACAGACCGATTCGGTCAGCCCGAGGTCGAGCAGCGCCTGGCGCGTGTCGAGGTAAGCCTTGCCGGAGGTCATGATGCCGAAGCGCGCGCGGTCCTGGGGCACCTGCCACAGCTCGCGGTTCAGGCCGTTGGCCCGCGCATACGCGAGCGCGGCATAGAGCTTGTAATCGAGCAGCCGCGCCTCCTGGGCGAGCGGCGTGTCGGGCAGGCGGATGTTCAGCCCATCCGGCGGCAGCTGGAAATCCTCGGGCAGCACGATGGAGACGCGCTCCGCATCGACCTCGACCGAGGCCGACACCTCGACGATATCCGTGATCGTCTTCAGGCCGACCCACACGCCCGCGTAGCGGCTCATGGCCCAGCCATGAATGCCGTAATCGAGCACCTCCTGCACGCTCGACGGGAACAGCGCCGGGATCATGCAGGCCTTGAGGATGTGGTCGCTCTGGTGCGGCAGCGTGGACGACTTGGCCGGGTGATCGTCGCCCGCTATCACCAGCACGCCGCCATGGCGCGAGGTGCCCGCGGCATTGGCGTGCTTGAACACGTCGCCGCAGCGGTCCACGCCCGGCCCCTTGCCGTACCACATGCCGAACACGCCGTCGTACTTGGCTCCGGGGAACAGGTTCACCTGCTGCGAGCCCCAGACGGCGGTGGCGGCGAGGTCTTCGTTGATGCCGGGCTGGAATTCGATGTGATGCTGCTTGAGGTACTTCGCAGCCTTCCACATGTTCTGGTCCACCCCGCCGAGCGGCGACCCGCGATAGCCCGAAATGAAGCCGGCGGTGTTGAGCCCGGCCCGCGCATCGCGCACGCGCTGCATCATGGGCAGGCGCACCAGAGCGTGGATGCCGCTCATCCAGGCGCGGCCTTGTTCGAGGGTGAACTTGTCGTCCAGGTGGACGGATTCGAGCGCCGCGCGTTGCGCGGGCGTAAGAGGGGCATTCATTGTCTACTCCGTTGTAAGAGACTATCCAGCCCAGGTGTCACGGAGTCGCCCTTTTGGGGCGCCGGCGCCGAGGTCGGACTTAACCGCCTTGTTGTTATGTCTCTCTTTTACATGCCGCCAATCCGTCCCCGCAATAGGGCAATGCGATAATTCGCCCATGCCATTCGCCCTACGCATCACCTCCTGGCAAGCCGCGCACGGACGCCACGCCCTGCCGTGGCAGAACACGCGCGATCCCTATCGGATCTGGCTCTCCGAAATCATGCTGCAGCAGACTCAGGTCGCAACCGTGATTCCGTACTACGAGCGCTTTCTGGCACGCTTTCCCGATGTGCGGGCCCTGGCCGCCGCCAGCCAGGAAGAGGTCATGCCGTTCTGGGCCGGGCTGGGCTACTACGCCCGCGCGCGCAATCTGCATCGCTGCGCGCAGGAGATCGTGGCGCAATGGGGCGGGCAATTCCCGCCCGACGCCGAACGCATCGCCACGCTGCCGGGCATCGGCCCGTCCACCGCCGCGGCCATCGCCGCCTTCGCTTACGGCGAGCGCTCACCCATCATGGACGGCAACGTCAAACGCGTATTCGCGCGGCATTTCGGGGTGGAAGGCGATCCGACGCGGCGCGAGGTCGAGCAGCGGCTGTGGGCGCTGGCGCGTGCACAGGTGGAGGCCGCGCCAGCGCTCGACATGACGGCCTATACGCAGGGCCTGATGGATCTCGGCGCCACGCTCTGTACGCGCGGCAAGCCCGACTGCGGGCGCTGTCCGGTGGCCGACACCTGTACGGCGCGCGCCCAGGGCCGCCAGCTCGAACTGCCCACCCCCAAGACCCGCAAGGCCGTGCCGGAGCGCGAGACGGCCATGCTGGTGCTGCTGGACGCCGGCCGGGTCCTGCTGGCGCAGCGGCCGTCGCCGGGCATCTGGGGCGGACTCTGGACGCTGCCCGAATGCGAGGCCGATGCCGACCCGGGCGCGGCCGCGCAGGCGTTGGGCCTGCGCGTGAAAAGCCGGACCGCCCTGGCGGCCTTCTCGCACACCTTCACTCATTTCAAGCTGCACGTGCGGCCGTGGCTGATCGAGGTCGAGGGCGCGTCACTGCGCGAGAGCGCGCAACCGCAGCAGTGGGTGGCCGCCGCCGACCTGGCGGATCAGGCCCTGCCCGCGCCGGTGCGCAAGCTGCTCGATGGCCTGGTGGCCGCCGGGCTGATGGAGCCCGACAGCGCGTTCGTGCTCAGGTAGACGCCGGGTCGCGCGGCTCGTCGAGCAACATCACCAGCTTGAGCTCGGGATGCGTGGCGAGGCGGAAGGTGATCTGCTGGAACTGCAGGCGGCCGCGGCGCGGGTGTTCGAATTCGCGCACGCCGCCTTCGCGTTCGACCACGGCGTGACGGGTCCACCAATGATGAAACACGGGGCTGGCGCGATTGAGCGCGTCGAGCAGGGCCAGCACGTCCGGCTCGTCGAGGTGCGCCCCCGCGTCGGCACGGAACTCGGCCACCACGCGGCGCGCGCGCTGCTCCCAGTCGACCACCAGGGTGCGCGCCGCCGGATCCAGAAAGATGTAGCGCAGCAGGTTGGGCGCGCCATCGCGGCGCGGCCAGTGATCGAACAACTCGGATAGGGCCGCGTTGCAGGCCAGGACATTCCAGGCACGATCGAGCACGTAGGCCGGCGCCTCGATGGCATCCACGCAGACCTGCAGCGGCAGGCCGGCCGGACCGCCCGCCTCGTCGCGCGGATGCTGGGGATCGGCCGATTCGGCCAACTCGAACAGATAGGCCCGCTCGGCGCGGCCGAGCTGCAGCACATTGCCGATGCGCGACCACACCGCGGGCGACACCGACACCTCGCGGCCCTGCTCGATCCAGGTGTACCAGGTCACGCTGATGCCGGAGAGCTGCGCGACCTCTTCGCGGCGCAGCCCGGGCGTGCGGCGCCGGCTGCCGGCGGGCAGGCCGGCCATCTGCGGGGTGATGCGGGAGCGCGCACTGCGCACGAATTCGCCGAGGTTTTGGCGCCGCAGCGTCGAGCCGTCGGTAGCGAGGTGGGTGGCACTGTTCATACCAGGATGGGCAATGGGCTTGTACGGGTACTGTGATCCCCCTATCTTACGCGCTGTCACTTACCGAAGGATCACCATGACGCGCCCCACCCACGACGCCGCCGTCGAGCGGCAGTTCAGTCCTCAGGCCCACGCCTACCTCACCAGTGCCGTGCATGCGCAGGGCGCGGACCTGCTGCAGATGGCGGACATCGCGCGCGCGCACCCCGACGCCCGCGTGCTGGACCTGGGCTGTGGCGGCGGCCACGTGAGCTTCCATGTCGCGCCGCACGTCGCGCACGTGACCGCCTACGATCTGTCGCAGTCCATGCTCGACGTGGTGGCCGCCGAGGCCGCCAAGCGCGGCCTGACGCAGCTGGAGACCTGTCGCGGCAAGGCGGAGCATCTGCCGTTCGCCGACGGCGCGTTCGATCTGGTGATGAGCCGCTATTCGGCGCATCACTGGGAGGATCCGGGCCTGGGCCTGCGCGAGGCCTGGCGCGTGCTCAAGCCGGGCGGCACGGCCGTGTTCGCCGACATCGCCTCGCCGGGACAGGCGCTGCTCGACACCTGGCTGCAGACGATCGAAGTGCTGCGCGACACCTCGCACGTGCGCGACTATTCGCAGGCCGAGTGGCTCACGCTGCTGGCCGACGCCGGCTTCGTCGTGCAGAGCTTCACGCCGCGGCGCCTGGCGCTCGAGTTCGAATCGTGGGTGACGCGCATGCGCACGCCCGCGCCGCTCGTGCAGGCGCTGCGAGACATGCTCGCGATCGCGCCCGCGCCGGTACGGCAGCATTTCGACATTCAGCCCGACGGCTCGTTCGCGAGCGACTCGCTCACCCTGGTGGCCGTGAAGCCGGCATAAAAAAGGGAGGCGCGAGCCTCCCTTTTTTTTTCACGACCCGCAGGCTCAGCCGAGGTTGGGCGCCAGCGTGCGGCGCAGATCTTCGAGCGACCGGCCGCTACGCTCGGCGTAGTCCTTGAGCTGATCTTCGCCGATCGTGCCCACGTTGAAGTACTGCGAATCGGGATGACTGAAATAGAAACCCGAGACGCTGGACGCGGGGTACATCGCGTAGCTGTCGGTGAGCTGCATGCCGATTTCGTTGCCGTCGAGCACCTCGAACATGTCGCTCTTGACCACGTGTTCGGGGCAGGCCGGATAGCCGGGCGCGGGCCGGATGCCGACGTACTTCTCGGCGATCATGGCCTCGTTGTCGAGTTCCTCGTCGGGCACGTAGCCCCACAGGTCGCGCCGCACGCGGGCGTGCAGGCATTCGGCGAAGGCCTCGGCCAGACGGTCGGCCAGGGACTTCAGCATGATGCTCGAGTAGTCATCGAGCGCGGCCTCGAACTCGGCCTCTTTCTTCTCGATGCCCAGACCCGCGGTCACTGCGAACATGCCCACATAGTCGAGCTTGCCGCTCTCCTTCGGCGCGATGTAATCGGCCAGGCATTTGTTGGTGACGCCCTCGCGCTTGACGCCCTGCTGGCGCAGATTGCGATAGGTGAACAGCACCTCGCTGCGCGTCTCGTCGCGATAGATTTCGATGTCTTCGTCGTTGACCCGGTTGGCGGGATAGAAGCCCACCACGCCGTTGGCCGTCAGCCAGCGGCCTTCGATGATGCGCTTCATCATGGCCTGGCCGTCGGCGTAGACCTTGCGCGCCTGCTCGCCCACGACCTTGTCGTCGAGGATGGCCGGGAACGGCCCGAACAGGCTCCAGGTCTGGAAGAACGGACCCCAATCGACGTAACGCGCGATCTCGGCGAGGTCGTAGCTCTTGAAGGTGCGGCGGCCGATGAACTTCGGGCGCGGCGGCGTGTAGGCGTCCCAATCGATCTGCGGACGGGCGGCGCGCGCTTCCTGGATCGACACGAGCGGCGTGGCCTTGCGGTTGGCGTGGCGGCGGCGCACGTCTTCGTACTCCTGTGCCAGCTCGTCGAGATAGGTTTGCGCCTGATCCGACATCAGGTTGGTGGCCACGCCCACCGAACGGCTGGCGTCGGGCACGTAGATCACCGGGCCTTCGTAGTTGGGCGCGATCTTGACCGCGGTGTGCACGCGGCTGGTGGTGGCCCCGCCGATCATGAGCGGCATGCGGCGCGAACGGAAATACTCGTCGCGCTGCATCTCGGAGGCCACGTAGGCCATCTCTTCGAGACTGGGCGTGATCAGGCCCGACAGGCCGATGATGTCGCAATTCTCTTTCTTGGCGGTCTCGAGGATCTGCGCGCAGGGCACCATCACGCCCATGTTGACCACCTCGAAGTTATTGCACTGAAGCACCACCGACACGATGTTCTTGCCGATGTCGTGCACATCGCCCTTGACGGTGGCGATGACGATCTTGCCCTTGGCGCGGACGTCGCCGCCCGCCGCCGCGATCTGGCGCTTCTCTTCTTCGATGAACGGGATCAGGTGGGCCACGGCCTGCTTCATGACGCGCGCCGACTTCACCACCTGCGGCAGGAACATCTTGCCCTCGCCGAACAGATCCCCCACGACGTTCATGCCGTCCATCAGCGGGCCTTCGATCACCTCGATCGGACGGCCGCCACGCGCGGCGATTTCCTGCCGCACCTCTTCGGTGTCTTCGACGATGAAGGTCGTGATGCCGTGCACCAGGGCATGCGAGAGGCGCTGCTGGACCGGCTGGTTGCGCCAGGCCAGGTCTTCTTCTTTCTTCGCGCCCGAGCCCTTCACGGTGTCGGCGAATTGCACCAGACGCTCGGTGGGCGTGCGCTCATCGGCCGGGTCGGTCTTGCCGACCGGCTCGGCGCGGTCGAGCACCACGTCTTCGACCAGATCGCGCAGCGTCGGCGCCAGGTCGGAATACACGCCGAGCTGGCCGGCGTTGACGATGCCCATCGTCATGCCTTCCTTGATGGCGTAGTAGAGGAACACCGTGTGGATCGCTTCGCGCATCGGCTCGTTGCCGCGGAACGAGAAGCTCACGTTCGACACGCCGCCCGAAATGCGGGCATGGGGCAGGTTGTCGCGGATCCAGCGCGTGCCTTCGATGAAGTCGACCGCGTAGTGGTTGTGCTCGTCGATCCCGGTGGCCACCGCGAACACGTTGGGATCGAAGATGATGTCTTCGGGCGGGAAGCCCTCTTCCTCGACCAGGATGCGATAGGCGCGGGCGCAGATTTCCTTGCGACGCTCGAGCGTGTCGGCCTGACCCTGCTCGTCGAAGGCCATCACGACCACGGCGGCGCCGTAGCGGCGGCACAGGCGGGCGTGTTCGCGGAACGGCGCCTCGCCTTCCTTCATGGAGATCGAGTTCACCACGGGCTTGCCCTGCACGCAGCGCAGGCCGGTCTCGATCACTTCCCACTTCGAGCTGTCGATCATCACCGGCACGCGTGCGATGTCCGGTTCGGAGGCGATGAGGTTGAGGAAGCGGTGCATGCAGGCCACCGAATCCAGCATGGCCTCGTCCATGTTGATGTCGATGATCTGCGCGCCGTTTTCGACCTGCTGGCGCGCGACGGCGAGCGCCTCGTCGTACTTCTCTTCGCGGATCAGCCGCGCGAACATCTTGCTGCCGGTGACGTTGGTGCGCTCGCCCACGTTCACATAGAGGGAGTCTTCGTCGAAGTTGAGCGGTTCCAGGCCCGACAGGCGGGTCTTGACCGGCACCTCGGGCACCACGCGGGGCGTCAGGCTCAGCACCTTGTCGGCGATGGCCTTGATGTGATCGGGGGTGGTGCCACAGCAACCGCCCGCCATGTTGACCAGGCCCGAGCGCGCGAACTCTTCGAGCAGCGCCGAGGTGTCGGCGGGCGTCTCGTCGAAGCCGGTCTCGGCCATGGGATTGGGCAGGCCGGCGTTGGGGTACACGCACAGATAGGTGTCGCAGATCTTGGCGAGCTCGGCCACATACGGGCGCATGAGCGCCGCGCCCAGCGCGCAGTTCAGGCCGATCGTGACCGGACGTGCGTGCCGCACCGAGTTCCAGAATGCCTCGACGGTCTGGCCCGACAGAATGCGGCCCGAGGCATCGGTGACGGTCCCGGAGATCATCACCGGCAGGCGCACGCCGCGCGCCTCGAACACCTCTTCGACCGCGAAGATGGCCGCCTTGGCGTTGAGCGTGTCGAAGATGGTTTCGATCAGGACGACGTCGATGCCGCCATCGAGCAGACCATTGAGCTGCTCGACATACGCGACGCGCAGCTCTTCGAAGGTGACGTTGCGCGCGCCCGGGTCGTTGACGTCGGGCGAGATCGAGGCGGTCTTGGGCTGCGGGCCCAGCGCCCCGGCCACGAAACGCGGCCGCTCGGGCGTGCTGTAGGCGTCACAGGCCTCGCGCGCCAGCTTGGCCGACGCCAGGTTCAGTTCGTAGGCCAGCTCCGGAAGATCGTAGTCGCCCTGGGCGATCGAGGTCGCGCCGAAGGTATTGGTCTCGATCACGTCGGCGCCGGCCGCCAGATACTGACGGTGGATCTCGCTGATCACGTCGGGCCGCACCAGCGACAGCAGCTCGTTGTCGCCCTTGAGATCCTTGTGGTGCTCGGCAAAGCGCTCGCCACGGAAATCGGACTCGGTTAGCTTGTAGCGCTGGATCATCGTGCCCATCGCGCCGTCCAGGATCAGGATGCGCCGCTCCAGCAGACGAGCGAACTCGGCACCGTGAGTGAAGGCCTCGGGCGGGTAGGGCAGGCTGGGATAAGGCACGAAGAGATCCTGGTGTGTGGCGAAAAGGGGAAAACCCCTTGAAATCAGTCCTGGATCGTAACAAAACCGGTCATCTCGCGCCCGCCGGTGATACAGTTTCGGCCCCGAACGGGTGCTTTCGGCGCACTGAACGGGCAAGCGCACAACACTTGCCCGCCGCGTGCGAAAGATAAACGGGAAACAGGAAGGCCTCCGGGCCGGACGCGCCTGTCGTCACGACAGCTCGCGCCCCGCCACGCCCAGCCTGTGCTGCCCCCGCAACGGTCCCCACGCGTCTCACGCGTGGCAGCCCGATACCGGCCTGTTCGCTCGTCAGAACGCCTGCCCGTGCGCGCCCGCCGCGCCATCAGCGTTCTCCCATTGGTATGACCTGCGGGGTCGCGGGTCGCATCGAGGTCTAGTTGATGAAATCCCGCTCTATCCGGCGTTACGCCGGCGCCCTGCTGTGCACCGCTCCCGCGCTGGCCAGCGCCCAGCAGGCCGGCAACCCCGCCCCCTCCGAACTCGACACCGTCACCGTGACCGCGCAGCGCGTGCCCACCGATGGCCGCACCCTGCCCGTCTCCATTTCGGTGATCACGGCCCAGGACATCGCCGCCAGCAGCGCCCGCACGATGCAGGATCTGCTGTCGACCCAGGCCGGCATTCATCTGGTCAACACGACCAGCTCGAACGACAACGCCATCGTCGACCTGCGCGGCTTCGGCATCACCGGCTTCAGCAACACGCTGATCCTGATCGATGGCGTCAAGCAAAACACCAACGACCTCTCCGCGCCGAATCTCGGCGTGATCCCGCTCGGCCAGGTCGAACGCGTGGAAATCGTGCGCGGCAGCGGTTCCGTGCAGTACGGTGGCGGCACCACGGGCGGCGTGATCAACATCATCACGCGCGGCCCGTTCAACAAAGAACCCGTCACGGCCAGCGCCACGGCCACGTTCGGCAGCTACGGCCTGCGCCAATACGACGCCTCGGCCGCGCTCAACAATGAAAAGGTCGGCGTCGACGCGTTCGTGCAGTCGCTGCACACCGATGGCTACCGCGACCACAGCGGCGAACGCCGCGAAGGCGGCGGCGGCGGCCTGACCTTCCGCCACGACAACGGCTCGATCCGCCTCTACGCCCGCACCACCACGCAGCGCCTGGACCTGCCCGGCGCGCGCGCGATCGATCCGTTCACCGGCCTGAACGAATACCAGGACGATCCGCGCGGCTCGAAGAACGACATCGATTACGTCAAGAGCACCTCCACGATCTTCGGCACCCAGATCGTGCAGGACATCGGCCCCGGCACCCTGTACGCCGACGCCTCCAGCCGCGAGAAGAAGCTGAACGGCCGTTCGTTCGACGGCTTCGGCGACACGCTGCGCGACCAGAAGCTCGAAGAAAACAACCTGAGCCTGCGCTACCGCCTGCCGTTCGACGGCGGCCACAGCCTGATCGTGGGCGCCGATGCGCTGGAAGCCAAGACCACCTCGACCCAGGACGCCTACTACGCGTTCGAGCAGGCCAAGTGGCAATCGCGCCAGCATCAGTACGGCCTGTTCGCCGAAGGCCAGGTCCGCGCCACCGACAGCACCTACGTGACCGCCGGCGTGCGCCGTCAATACGCCTCCGACGATCTGTCGGCGCTGTCGGGCGACGCCGGCACGCCCTCCGACCGGGGCAACCACCTGACCGCCTGGCAACTGGGCGTGCGCCAGGACCTCAGCCGCGGCTTCGGCGTCTACGGCAAGATCGGCCGCAGCTTCCGCCTGCCCAACGCCGACGAACTGCTGTCGGTGCAATCGCCGCTCTCGCCGCAGACCTCGACGGACAAGGAACTCGGCGTGACCTGGCAGTCCGAGCGCAGCAGCGCGCGCCTGTCGTGGTTCCGCTATGACCTGACCAACGAGATCCAGTACAACCCGCTGGCCGACGGCATGTGGGGCCCGGGCACGGGCGCCAACACCAACCTCGACCCGACCCGCCGCCAGGGCATCGAGCTCGAAGGTCATCACGCGCTGTCGAGCAGCCTGACGCTCGATGCCAACGTCACCTGGATGGAAGCCGAGTTCCGCTCCGGCAACTACGCGGGTGTGGATCTGGCCGGCAAGGACGTGCCCCTGGCACCCAAGTGGCTGGCCAACGCCGGCGTCACCTGGCGCCCCACCGACGCGTTCCTGTGGAACGTCTCGGCGCAATACGTGGGCAAGTCGCGCATGGACAACGACCAGGCCAATCAATTCGGCAAGCAGCTCGATGCGTACGTGTTGTTCAACACCAAGCTCGCGTACAAGTTCACCCGCAACGTCGAAGCCGCCGTGGGCGTGAACAACATCTTCGATCGTCAGTACGCCACGTACGGCATCCGCGGCGGCAACGCTGACTTCGCCATGCTCGGTTCCGAGGCACGCTACAACCTCTACCCCGCCCCGGGCCGCAACTTCTACGCCTCGCTCACCCTGCGTTACTGAGGCGCCTGATCCGATATAGTCGGCGTTTCGACGCCGGCTGTATCGGCAGGACGTGAGCTCCACGATGAATGCCCCCCGCGCGCCCTGGCGCACCGCCCCCGTCCACGCTCCCGGCCATCCCCGGCCCGTACCGCGCATGGCGTGGGCACGGGCGCCGGACAGGGCGCCGGACAGGGCGCCGGCTAGGGCCGCACTGCGGGCCGCGCTGCGGGCCGGCGCGCTGGCCGCGGCGCTGATGCCGGGCGTCATCCCCGTGTGGGCTCAGGCATCGGCGACGACGCCGCAGCTCCAGGTGCAGGTCGCAACGGCGCCGGCCCACGCGCCGGCCGCGACGCCACCGATCCAGGTTCGAGACGATCTCGGGCGCCAGGTCACGCTGGCCGCGCCCGCGCGCCGCGCCATCACCCTGACACCGCACGCGACCGAGCTGGTCTATGCCGCCGGCGCGGGCGCCTATCTGGCCGGCACGGTACGCGCCAGCGACTACCCGCCCGCCGCGCGCGCGCTGCCGGGCATCGGCGATGCCATGCAGCCCGATCCGGAACGCGTGGTCCGCCTGAACCCCGACCTGATCCTCGGCTGGCAGCCCGCCACCGCGGCCGGCCTGACCGGCATCGCCGGCAAGCTGGGCACGCCGATCTTCTATTCCGATCCGCAGCGGCTCGACGACATCCCGAGCTCGATCGAACGCTATGGTCGGCTGTTCGGCACCACGGCCACGGCCGACGCCGAAGCCGCGCGCCTGCGTGCCAGGCTGGCCGGCCTGCGCGCGGCCTATGCCGGCAAGCCGAAGGTGCGCGTGTTCGTGCAGGCCGGCACCGACCCGCTCTACACCCTGAACGACAGCAGCATCGTGAGCGATGCGCTCACGCTTTGCGGCGGGGTCAATGTGTTCGGTCAGGCGCCGGTGGTCGCACCGCAGGTATCGCTCGAAAGCGTGCTGGCGGCCCGTCCGGATGCGGTGATCGCGGGCGTGCAGTCGGCCGCCGAGGCCGAGACCCTGCGCCGCCGCTGGCACGACACCCGCCTGCCGGCCGCGCTGGCCGGCCATGTGTACGCGCTCGACGCCGACGCGCTATACCGCCCCGGTCCGCGTCTGGTCGACCTGAGCGCCGCCCTGTGCGAGATGCTCGACCGCGTGCGTCCGTAGCCCGCGGTCCCCACCGGATACCCGCGCCGCGAGCCGGCTCTTCCGGGCCGCCGCAGGCCCGGTGCTTTATGATGGATACCTGCATCGCTTCATTCACGCGCGGCGCTGTCCTCCGGGGCCGTCCCGCCGCATCTGCCTAGCATCGCCATGAGCACTCAAGATACCCTCACCATCGCCGGCCGCGAATACGCGTCGCGCCTGTTGGTCGGCACCGGCAAGTACAAGGATTTCGAACAGACGCGCGCCGCGCTCGACGCCTCCGGCTGCGATATCGTCACGGTGGCCATCCGCCGCACCAACATCGGCCAGAACCCCGGCGAGCCCAGCCTGCTCGACTACGTGCCGCCCTCGCGCTTCACGCTGCTGCCCAACACCGCCGGCTGCTACACGGCCGACGACGCCGTGCGCACGCTGCGCCTGGCGCGCGAACTGCTCGACGGCCACGACCTGGTCAAGCTCGAGGTCCTGGGCGATCCGCACACGCTGTTCCCCAACATGCCCGAGACCCTCAAGGCCGCCAAGACCCTGATCGACGACGGCTTCAAGGTCATGGTGTATTGCACGGACGATCCCATCCAGGCCCGCATGCTCGAAGACATGGGCGTGGTCGCCATCATGCCGCTCGCCTCGCTGATCGGCTCGGGCATGGGCATTCTCAACCCCTGGAACCTGCGCCTCATCATCGACCAGACCAAGGTGCCGGTGGTGGTCGACGCGGGCGTGGGCACCGCCTCGGATGCCGCCATCGCGATGGAGCTCGGCTGCGACGCCGTTCTCATGAACACCGCGATCGCCGGCGCCCAGGATCCGGTGCTGATGGCCAGCGCCATGAAAAAGGGCGTCGAGGCGGGCCGCGAGGCCTTCCGCGCCGGCCGCGTGCCGCGCAAGCTGTACAGCGGCGCGCCCAGCTCGCCCACCGAAGGCCTGATCGCCGCCAAGCAATGAACGCCCCGCGTCGCATTCCCAACGCCCTGAGCATCGCGGGCGTCGATCCTTCCGGCGGCGCCGGCGTGCTGGCCGACGTCAAGGCCATGAGCGCCCTTGGCGCCTACGGCTGCGCCGTGATTGCCGCCCTCACCGCCCAGAACACGCGCGGCGTGAGCGGCATCGCGCCGGTCCCTCCCGCCTTCGTGGGCGAGCAGATCGATACCCTGTTCGCCGATGTGCGCATCGATGCCGTGAAGATCGGCATGGTGGGCCAGGAGCCCGTGATCCGGGTGGTCGCCGAAAAGCTCGCGCGCTGGACGCCGCCGCACGTCGTGGTCGACCCCGTCATGGTGGCCAAGAGCGGCGACCACCTGCTCGAACGCAGCGCCGTGGGCGCGATGCGCGAGTCGCTGCTGCCGCAGGCCACGCTGCTCACGCCCAACCTGCCCGAGGCCGGCGTGCTGCTCGAAGAGCGGCCCGTCGAGACCGTCAAGGAAATGCGACGGGTGGCCGAGCGCCTGCGCAACCGCATGGCGCATTCGGGCCATCGCTGGGTGCTGGTCAAGGGCGGGCATCTGCCCGGCTCCGAGACCATCGACCTGCTGCACGACGGCGACCGCATGATCGAGCTGCCGGGCCACCGCATCGACACCGTCAATACCCACGGTACCGGCTGCACGCTGTCGGCGGCGCTGGCCGCCCTGCTGCCGCAGGTCGACGAGGTGCCCGAGGCCGCCCGCCGCGCCAAGGCCTATCTCACCGAGGCCATCCGCCACGCGGAGCGCCTGCAGGTGGGCGAGGGTCACGGCCCGGTCCATCATTTCCACGGTTGGTGGTGATTCCCCCCGGCCCGTGCGCCCCGGCGCGCGGGCCGGTACACGCTCCGCGCGCGGCCCCGGCCGCGCCGCGGCCCGGCTTCATGCCCATGAAGGGTAGTAGCCGCTACAATGGGACGCTAATCCCTTTGTCCGATTCTCTTTTGCCGTCATGAACGCTTCGACCCTGCCCGACGTAGAACAAGCCCGCTTCAACATGGTGGAACAGCAGATCCGCCCCTGGGACGTACTCGATACGCGCGTCCTCGACGCCCTGTTCGCCGTGCGCCGTGAGCTGTTCGTGCCGCCGGCCCTGCGCTCGATCGCCTTCTCCGACCTCGAGATTCCGCTCGAGATCAACGCCGTCAATACGCGCCAGACCATGCTGACGCCGAAGCTCGAGGCGCGTCTGGCCCAGGAGCTGCAGCTGCAGCCCACCGACTGCGTGCTCGAAATCGGTACCGGATCGGGCTATCAGGCGGCCCTGCTGGCCCATCTGGCCCAGCAAGTCACGACCGTCGAGATCGATCCGCGTCTGGTCGCGTTCGCGCAGACCAATCTGCAGATGAACAACGTCACCGACGTCAAGGTCGAGACGGGCGACGGCCGCAACGGCTGGGGCTCCACCGAATACGATGCCATCCTGGTCACCGGCTCCGTGCCCACCGTGCCCGATGCGCTCAAGTATCAGCTGCGCGTGGGCGGCCGTCTGGTCGTGATCGTGGGCGATGCCCCGATCCAGACCGCCTGTCGCATCACCCGCACCACGGCGGCAAGCTTCGAAACCGTCCAGCTCTTCGAGACCGTGATCAAGCCGCTGCGCGGCGCGACCGTATCGCACTTCAAATTCTGACGCGATGCGCGCCCGGCACGTTGCAGCAGTACTGATCGGGTTCTGCGCCGCAACGGCCGGCGTGTCGGCCTGCGCGCAGGACCTGATGCAGGTCTGGCGCGAGGCGCTGGCGCGCGACCCGCTCTATGCGGCCGCGCGCGCCGAGTACCGGGCCAATTCCGAAAAGCTGCCGCAGGCACGCGCCGAGCTGCTGCCGTACATCACCGGCGAAACCTCCGGCGCCTACAACGAAAGCCGCAGCACGCGCGGCCTGGCCTATGACCAGGGGCGTGGCCGAGGCACCTGGGACCTGGTGCTCACGCAGCCCCTGTTCGACTGGAACCGCTGGCAGCGCTTCGAGCAATCCAAGCTGGTGGTGGCCGACGCCGAGGTGCAGCTGCAGCAGGCTTTCCAGGACCTGATCCTGCGCGTCGCGGGCGCCTATTTCGGCATCCTGGCCGCCCAGGAAACCCTCACCGCCACCGAAGCCGAGAAGGCCGCCGTGGCCGAACAGCTCGCCGCGGCCCAACGCGGCTTCGAGCTCGGCAACGCCACCATCATCGATACCTACGAAGCCCAGGCGCGCCACGACCTGCTGTCGGCCGAAGAGCTGCGTCTGCAGAACGAGGTGATGACGCTGCGCGACGAGCTGGCCAAGATCATGGGCAGCGCGCCGGGCGCGCTGGCCGAACTGCCGCATGGGGTCGCGCTGCCCGCGCCGCAGCCGGCGCGGCTGGCCGACTGGTCGACCCAGGCCGAAGCGGCCGGCCTCGAGGTGTTGCGCGCGCAACTGTCCACCCGCATCGCGGCGCGCAATACCGAGATCGCCAAGAGCGGCCATTACCCCACGCTCAACATGTACGCCAGCAGCGGCAGCGCCACCGATGGTTCGCTGCAGCGCTCGGGGTCCGGCCGGCCCATCGACAGCAGCGTCGGCGTGACCCTGTCGATCCCGCTTTACGCCGGTGGCGGCATCTCCTCTCAGGTAACAGAACGCGTCCAGCTCGAACAAAAAGCGCGCCACGATTTCGAGACGGCACGGCGCCAGGCCGTGACCGCGTCGCGGCTGTACTTCAATGGGGTGATGACCGGTCTGGCGCGCGTGCGTGCGCTCGAGGCCGGCGAGCGCTCCAGCCGCGCATCGCTCGATGCCAACCAGACGGGCTACGAGCTGGGCGTGCGCATCAACCTGGACGTGCTCAACGCCCAGCAGCAGCTCTACGCCACGCAACGCGACCTCGCGGTGGTGCGTTACAACACCCTGCTCGACGGGCTGCGCCTGAAGGCCGTGAGCGGCATCCTGGCCGAGTCCGACCTCGACGCCGTCAACCGTCTGCTGCGGCTGCCGCGCTGAGGCCCTCAGACCCCGCCAGCGCGCGTCGGCCTGCCTGACCTGGGCCCTGCCTCAGCCCGCCTGGATTTTGCGCACCAGCGTCGTCGTGGAGCGCTGAAACTCGAACGGAATCGCCACCGCCCGGCCACCCCAGGTCTTGACCAGGGCGGTTTCGGGCAGGGTTTCCATGTCGTAGTCGCCGCCCTTGACGATGATGTCGGGCCGCAGCTCGCCGATCAGCTCGGTGGGCGTGTCTTCGGCGAAGGTGGTGACGGCGTCGACGCAGGCCAGCGCGGCCAGCAGGGCCGCGCGGTCGCCCTCGGCGTTGAGCGGGCGCTCGGCGCCCTTGCCCAGCCGGCGCACCGACGCGTCGGTATTGACGGCCACCACCAGCGTGGCGCCCAGCTGCGCGGCCGCGTCGAGATAGGTGACATGGCCACGATGCAGGATGTCGAACACCCCGTTGGTGAACACCAGCGGCCGCGGCAGGCGGCCCGAGGCCACGGCGGCCACGAGGTCTTCGCGGCTGAGGATCTTGGATTCGAAGCGGGCGGTCGTCGTCATGCGGCGATTGTACGCGGCCTGCCCGCCGCTTCGAATAGCCGCGGGACGCGGCGCGGCTATCCCGCGATCAACGCACTCAGACGCCGACCAGCACCGAACCGCCGGGCGTGGCCGGGCGCAGGCGCGCGGCGACTTCCTTGCGGTAGCGGTTCAGATCCTTGACCGAGGCGAAGTTGCTGTCGAGCAGCTTGGACAGGATGTGCAGGATGCGCGTGGCGACCTTCTGCTCCCACAGACCGTCGAAGCGGATCTGCGTGTCCAGCCAATGCTCCAGCCAGCCCGGTTCGGGCAGACGCGACTGAACGGTGTCGTTGGGGAACAGGTCTTTGTTGACGTGCAGATTGGTCGGGTGCATCGCCTGGGCGCTGCGGCTGGCCGACGCCATCAGCACGCCGATCTTGGCGAACGCGTGACGGGCATCGCCGCTCACCGTTTCGCCGCGGTCGTGCAGCGCGCGGCGCATGTACTGCAGATAGGCGCCGGCATGGCGGGCCTCGTCCTGGGCCACGGTCTTGTAGATCGCCTTGATCACCGGCTCGGTGTGCCAGTCGGCGGCGCAACGGTACCAGTGGTTCAGGCGCACCTCGCCGCAGAAGTGCAGCATCAGCGTCTCGAGCTCGGGCGCCGGATCGAACTCGAAGCGCACCTTGTGCAGCTCTTCTTCGGTCGGCATGAGGTCGGGACGGAAGCGACGCAGATACTCCATCAATACCAGCGAATGCTTCTGCTCTTCGAAGAACCACACTGACATGAACGCGCAGAAGTCGCTGTCGGCCCGATTGTCGCGCAGGAACATCTCGGTCGCTGGCAACGCCGCCCATTCGGTAATGGCGTTCATCTTGATGGTCTGGGCCTGCTCCTCCGTCAGCTTGCTGCGGTCGAAGTCGTCCCAGGGAATGTCGGTCGCCATATTCCAGCGCACGGCTTCCATGGTCTTGAAGAGTTCAGGATAAAGCATGATTTAGCCCTTGAAATTTCCCGCTTGAGGGGCTTGTGGGTCAAAAAATGGGTGCTGCGGACGTCATGCCTTGTGAGCATGATGCCGGTACACCTCATAGGAGTGAGTTATCGCCGGTGCAGGCGAAGCTGTGATGACATTTCGGTGACGTTTCCGTGACAGGCCGCGCTCATCGCGTCAGTGCCCAGAAAGCAACCACTATGCCCAGCGCCACCACCGCCGTGAGCGCGATCAGGACACGGTTGCTGTGTTCCTGGGCGCGCCGCAGTTTGTTCAGCTCGTCGAGCAGTTGCGGCGCAACGACAGGACGGCTGAGGTAATCATGAACCAGGCGCGGCATCGCGGGCAGCATCTGCGCCCACTGCACCGCTTCCTTGGACATCGCCTTCTTCAGACCATCGAACCCCATGCGCTGGCGCATCCAGCGCTCGAGATAGGGTTTGGCGGTCTTCCAGAGATCGAGGTTGGGATCGAGCTGCCGCCCCAGGCCTTCGACGTTGAGCAGGGTTTTTTGCAGCAGCACCAGCTGCGGCTGGATCTCGACGTTGAAGCGGCGCGAAGTCTGGAACAGGCGCAGCAGCACCTGCCCCAGCGAAATCTCGGAAAGCGGCCGATCGAAGTACGGCTCGCACACCGCGCGCACGGCGCCCTCGAGCTCTTCTTCGCGCGTGTCGGGCGGCACCCAGCCCGACTCGATGTGCAACTGCGCCACACGGCGATAGTCGCGATGGAAGAAGGCGAGGAAGTTCTGCGCCAGATAGTTTTTGTCGAACTCCGACAGCGAGCCCACGATGCCGAAATCGAGCGCGATGTAGCGCCCCAGCGTCTCGGGCTTATCGGACACATAGATGTTGCCCGGGTGCATGTCGGCATGGAAAAAGCCGTCGGTGAACACCTGGGTGAAGAAAATCTCGACGCCACTGCGGGCCAGCGTGGCGATGTCGATGCCGGCGGCGCGCAGGCGATCCACCTGCCCCACCGGAATGCCGTACATGCGCTCCATCGTGAAGACGGTGCTCGCCGTGAATTCCCAGATCACCTCGGGCACGATCAGCATGTCGCCGCGGCCCGATTCGGGACCGAAGTTGCGGCGCAACTGGCTGCAATTCGAGGCCTCGCGCACCAGATCCAGCTCGTCGTGCAGGTACTTGTCGAACTCGGCAACCACTTCGCGCGGCTTGAGCCGGCGGCCGTCGTCGCCCAGGCGCTCGATCACGCGCGCCACGATGCGCAACAGCGACATGTCCTGTTCGATCACGGCCAGCATGCCGGGCCGCAGCACTTTGACGGCCACTTCGCGGCCATCGTGCAGCACGGCGAAGTGCACCTGCGCGATCGAGGCCGAGGCCACCGGATCGACGTCGAACTGGGCGAACAGCTGCGCGGGCGGCGCGCCGAGCGCCGCCTCGATCATGGCGGCGGCCTGCGCCGACGGAAACGGCGGCACGCGGTCCTGCAGCAGCGCAAGCTCGTTGGCGATGTCGGCCGGAATCAGATCGCGCCGGGTCGAGAGCACCTGACCGAACTTGACGAAGATCGGGCCCAGCGACTCGAGCGCGCGGCGCAGGCGCACGCCACGCGGCGTACGCGGCCGCGTGCCGAAGCGCATCACGCGCAACAGCAGCGTGGCCACGGGATGGTTGATGCTCGACAGCACCAGCTCGTCGAGCCCATAGCGCAGCGAGACGACGATGATGCGCAGCAGACGCAGGAGAGTCATCATCGCGCGCCCCTCACCGCGGCCTGACGGCCCAGGCGGGCATCGAGCGCGCTCAGCCGGCGGGCCAGCGCATCGGTGTCAGTGCCGAGCTGATCGAGGTCGAGGCGCCACTGCGCCAGGGCGGGCCGGCTGGTCAGCACGGCGCGCTCTTCGGCCAGGTATTCGGAGATGTTCTGTGCCAGGCGCAGCGCGGCGCCACGCACGAAGTCGTTAAGCGCGCGGGCACCGCCCAGCAGGCGCGCCGCGGGCACGTCGCCGATGCGCTGCGCGAGCTCGTCTTCGACGTCCCAGCGCAGATCGCGCGCCAGGTCGGCCACGACCTGCGCCAGCGCGGCGTCACCGGAAATGTGCGTGAGCTCGGCCACGTCGGGCCGCGTGCCAGCCGGGCGCACGCCGGGCAGCAGGCTCGCCAGGCTCAGGCGCTCGGGCACGCCCGACAGCGTGACGTCGGCCACGACCGCAGGATCGGCCACGTCCACCTGCCCATCGCTCGTGATGGTGAGCGAGAGCGAGAAATTGCCCAGCGCGAAACGCACGGTCTTGCCGGCGTGACGCACGAGACGCGCGCTCGCCCACGGCTCGCGCGCAAGCAGCGCGTTGAGCAGGCGCACGACGAATCGCGATGGCGGGGGCAGGACGGAAAAGGGCGCGGGCAAAGGCAGCATCGGGAATCATGCGGCCGCGCGAGCGGCCAGGGAGGTCCGGTATGAACTTAGGCAGTTTACCGGTTTAATACGCCGCGCTAATCGCGGCCCTCTCCCTAACGAGCGAACCGGCCCAGGGCATGCGCCACAAGACCGGTTCAGGGGTAAAGCATCGAGGTGGACCGGGCGCCGGCCGGGGCCGGCGCCGGAAGGCGCGATCAGCTCGCGTATTCCACCGGGATCTGCTGGATGCCGGCCAGGAGCCAGCCGCCATTCGCGGGCTTGAACAGGTTCCAGACCTCTTCGAAGCGGAAGGCTTCGGCGCCGGCCTCTTCGCGCAGCATGCCCGAGAAGCGCACGCTGGCCAGGTGGCCGTCGGAGACGGTCTCGATGCCCAGCAGCTCGGCGTTGAGCAGCACGACTTCGGTCTTGTTGGCGTCGCCGGCACGGGCCTCGAGCTGCGGCTTGAGTTCGATGATCAGGTCATCGGTCAGCAGGTCGCGCAGGCTTTCGACGTTGCCGCTGTCCCAGATGCCCTGGATGCGAACGAACTGTTCTTTGGCCTGTTGCAGGAAGCGCGGCGTGTCGAAGTCGCCCGGGATGAACCAGTTGCCATCCTCGCCTGCCTTGGGCAGCGCGGCAGCGGCCGGTGCAGCGGCGGCGGCAGCCACCGGCGCGGCGGCCGGAGCCGGCTGCGTGGGCTTGAGCGCCTCACGCCACATCGGCTGGTTGCCCTGGCCGTTGTTGTTGCCGTTGGCGTTGTTGTTGCCGTAGGCGCCTTGCATGGCCGGACGCTGGCCACCGCCACGCAGACGGCGAACCAGGAAGATCACGGCGAACACGACGAGTGCGATCAGCAGCGCGCTGCTCAGGAACTCGAGGAAGGCGCCCGACAGGCCCATGTGCGACAGCAGCGCGGCGATACCCAGACCGGCGGCGATGCCGGCGATGGGACCGAGCCAGCGCGACGCGCCGCTGCGCGCGGCGGCGCCGGCGGCAGCGGTGCCCGCGGCGGCGGTACCGGCGGTGGCGGCGGTGCCGCCCGCGGTGGTGCCCGCGCCCGGCGTGGCCGGCGGCGTGGTGGCCTGGCGTTGCGTGGTCACGTTGCTCGATTGACGGCCGGCGCTGCTGCCACCGCCTGCACGGCGGGCTTCAGCGTCGAAGGAAGCCGTGATCAGCACGGCGCCCGACACGGCGATCAGCGCCGCGGCGAGAGTTCGGGAGAGACCCCGGGAAAAACCGATTCGGGACATCGCAATATGCTCCTCGTATACAAGCATGAGCGCTCCCCCGCAGGAGCGCAGCGCGCCCGGCCTGTGGCCGGGGCACACATTAGTGATTCTGTGGTGTAAGGGTCGGGGACTGCGCGCGCCGGGCGGGGTGCCCTGCCGGCGTGAAGGTAACCTGACCTTTTCTTACAGAAATCTGAATGGTCTAAGCATAACGGACAAGGCAGTCCGCCACAAGTTCCCCGGGGGGAGCGCTCAGCCCAGACGGACCCCTTCGTGGAGGGCGGCGACGCCGGCCGTCAGGTTGAAGTACTGGACCCGATCCAGGCCAGCGGTGCGCATCATGTCGGCCAGGGTGTCCTGGTCGGGATGCATGCGGATCGATTCGGCCAGATAGCGGTAGCTGGCCTCGTCGTTGGCGACCTTCTTGCCGAGCCAGGGCAGGATGTTGAAGGAATACCAGTCGTAGGCCGGCGCGAGCGGCTTGGCCACCCGCGAGAACTCCAGCACCAGCAGCTTGCCGCCGGGCTTGAGCACCCGCGTCATCTCGGCCAGCGCACGGTCCTTGTGGGTCATGTTGCGCAGGCCGAAGGCCACGCTCACGCGGTCGAAATAGCCATCCGGGAACGGCAGCTTCTCGGCGTCGCAGACGGCGGTGGGCAGGATCATGCCGCCATCCGTGAGACGGTCGCGGCCCACGCGCAGCATGGAGTCGTTGATATCGGTCAGCCACACTTCGCCGGTGACGCCGGCGCGCTTGGCGAACGCACGGGCCAGATCGCCGGTACCGCCGGCGATGTCCAGCACCTTCATGCCGGGGCGGATGGCCGCGCGGCTGATCGTGAACGCTTTCCAGATGCGATGCAGGCCACCCGACATCAGGTCGTTCATGACGTCGTATTTGGCGGCGACCGAGTGGAACACTTCGGCGACCTTGCGGGCCTTGTCGGCCTCCGGCACGGACTGGAAGCCGAAGTGGGTGGACTGGCCGGCGTCGCCGGTATCGGAAGAGGGATGGGGGTTTTGCATAGTCGGATCTCGGGTATCACCCAATGGTAGCCGATCGGACCGGCATCCTTACGCGAACATGGCAGAGGCGCGGCCTGAAGGATCCGTCACATACCTGAAATATTGCGGCCATACTATCGCAATGTTCGCGCAGCGCCTGCGCCCGACTGATGTGTAACACCATGTCCAGCACCATACTTGTCGTCGAAGACGAACCCGCCATCCAGGAACTTATCGCCGTCAATCTTTCGTTTGCCGGTCACAAGGTTCTCCGGGCCTTTGACGCAGAGCAGGCCCAGACGCTCATCCGCGCCGAACTGCCCGATCTGATCCTGCTCGACTGGATGCTGCCCGGCATGTCGGGCCTGTCGCTGGCCCGCAAGCTGCGCGACGAAGAGCGCACCCGCAGCGTGCCGGTCATCATGCTGACCGCCAAGGGCGCGGAGCAGGACAAGGTCGACGGCCTCGAAGCCGGGGCCGACGATTACATCACCAAGCCGTTCTCCCCCAAGGAGCTGATGGCCCGCATCAAGGCCGTGCTGCGCCGCCGCGCGCCGCAGCTGACCGACGACATCATCGACGTCGCGGGTCTGCGCCTGGATCCGGTCACGCACCGCCTGGCCGGCAACAGCCAGTCGCTGCAGATCGGCCCCACCGAGTTCCGCCTGCTGCACTTCTTCATGACGCACCCGGAACGCGTGTTCTCGCGTTCGCAACTGCTCGATCAGGTCTGGGGCGACCACGTGTTCGTCGAAGAGCGCACGGTGGACGTCCACATCCGCCGCCTGCGCAAGGCCCTGGAACCCAGCGGCCACGATGCGCACGTCGAGACGGTGCGCGGCAGCGGGTACCGGTTTACGGCACAGGTCCCGGCGCGGTAAAAATCCGCTCACGATGATCTGGCTACGCACTCTCATACTGGCCGCGTTCTGGGCGGTCGTGGCCCTGTTCGCGAACTGGGCCATCGGCTCCCCCGCGGGCTGGATGGTGTTTTCGGCGGCCCTGCTGGTGATGCTGGTCTGGCGCAGCTGGCGCCTGCAGCTGGTGTCGCACTGGGCGCACAACCCCGACACGGCGCCGCCCGCGTCGGTCGGCCCCTGGGACGACATCCTCGCGCCGCTCTACCGCTACACGCGGCGCCGCTCGCGCGAGATCCAGGAAATGCGCGACACCATGCAAAGCATGCTGGCGGCCGCGCAGGCCCTGCCCGACGGCGTGGTGACACTGAACGAAGACTTCCAGATCGACTGGGCCAACCGGATGGCGCGCCGCCATCTCGGGCTGCGGCTGCCGGCCGATCGGGGGCACAACCTGTTCAATCTGCTGCGCGCGCCCGAGTTCGTGGCCTACGCCCATCGCGGTGACTGGCCCGAGCCCCTGCTGGTGCGGCTCACGCTCAACGGCCAGGAGCGCGTCATGATGATGCAGCTGGCCGCGTATGCACGCAATCAGCGCCTGCTGATCTCGCGCGACGTCACGCAGATCGAACGGCTCGAAACCACCCGGCGCGACTTCGTGGCGAACGTCTCGCACGAGCTGCGCACGCCGCTCACCGTACTGGCGGGCTTTCTCGAAACCCTGCGCGACATGCCGTCCGAGGCCATCGGCCCCGAGCAGCGCGAACAGTATCTCGGCATGATGCTCGAGCAGGCGCAGCGCATGCAGGCCATCGTCGAAGACCTGCTGACGCTCTCCACGCTCGAATCCTCGCCCGGCTCGGATCCGGTCGCCGTGAACACCGCCTCGCTGCTGCAGACCGCGCGTCAGCAGGTCGAGGCGCTGTCCGGCGGACGGCATGTGTTCCAGTGGCACATCGACGAGACGCTCGACGTGCTCGGCAATGCCTCGGAGCTGGCCTCGGCCTTCTCGAATCTGCTGACCAACGCCGTGCGCTATACGCCCGACGAGGGCACGATCACGGTCCACTGGGCCGGCACCCCCGACGGCGGCGCGCGCTACAGCGTGCAGGACACCGGCATCGGCATCCCGGCGCGCCACATCCCGCGCCTGACCGAGCGCTTCTACCGCGTCGACCGCGGCCGCTCGCGGGCCGTGGGCGGCACCGGCCTGGGCCTGGCCATCACCAAGCACATCGCCATGCGGCACGACGCCGAGCTGCTGATCGAGAGCGAGCCCGGCAAGGGCAGCCTCTTCTCGCTGCAGTTCCCCCCCGAGCGCATCGCGGGCGCGGAGCTGTCCGACTGATTCGCGTGATGGCAGGACACAGGCCACGCCGCCCCGGCGGCATAATGCGGCCTGTGTCTTCCCTGCTCTCACCGGCATCATGCGCATCCTCGTGATCGAAGACGAGCTCAAGCTCGCCGACTACCTGCATAAAGGCCTGTCCGAACAAAGCCACGTGGTCGACCTGGCCCGCGACGGCGTCGATGGCCGCCATCTGGCGATCGAGGGCGATTACGACCTCGTCGTGCTGGACGTGAATCTGCCCGGTATCGATGGGTTCGGTGTGCTGGCGGAGATGCGGGCCCGGCGCGCCGACACGCCGGTCCTGATGCTCACCGCGCGCGACAAGATCGAAGACCGCGTGCGCGGCCTCGAGGGCGGCGCCGACGATTATCTGGTCAAGCCTTTCGCGTTTTCCGAGTTGCTCGCCCGCGTGCATGCGCTGGGCCGGCGCGGCCGCAGCCAGGAGCCCACGGTGTTGCGCCTGGCCGACCTCGAACTCGACCTCGTCAGCCGCAAGGCGCAGCGCGGCGGCCAGCGCCTCGACCTCACGGCCAAAGAATTCTCCCTGCTCAGCCTGCTGCTGCGCCGGCAGGGCCAGGTGCTGTCGCGCGCCACGCTGGCAGAGCAGGTCTGGGACATGAACTTCGACAGCGACACGAACGTGATCGAGGTCGCGGTGCGGCGGCTGCGGGGCAAGCTCGATGATCCCTACGCACAGCGCCTGCTGCACACGGTGCGGGGCATGGGCTATGTCCTGGAATCGCGCGCATGAGTGCCGGGCCCGTGCGCGCGCACCGCGCGCCGTCCATGCAGACGCGCCTGATCCTCTGGCTGGGCGCCATCTCCCTCGCCCTGTCGGCCGTGGCCGGCATGACGCTGCTGTGGGCGCTCGAGCGCGAAATGCGGCAGCAGGAAGTGACCGAGGCGCGCGGCAAGGCCGAGCTGATCGCGCATCTGGTCGGCATGACGCCCGGCTCGCACGATCGACATAGCCTGGACGCGACGCTGGACAACATGCGCACCGGCCACGGCAACCTCGCTATCTGGCTGACCGACGGCGATCAGGTGCTCTATGGTCCGGCCGCGCCGCGGCTGCGCGCGCTGCGGGGCGACGAAATCGAGATCGAAGCCCCCGACGGCCAGGTGCTGCGCGGCGTGCAGGTGCCGCTCGACGCCCACGAGCGCCCCGGCGCGCGCCTGACGGTGGCCGTCAGCACCCGCGCGGGCGGGCAATTCCTGGTCGCGTATGGCTCCGTGGTCGCGCTCATCTGCGCCCTGTGGGTCGGCGCCACCGTGGCGCTGGCGGCCTGGGCGGTGCGGCGCACGCTCGCACCGGTGGGCCGGCTGTCGCGCCTGGCGGCGGCGATCCGCGCCGATCAGCCGCACGAGCGGCTGCCCGTCGCGGGCATCGATCGCGAGCTGGCCGATCTGGTGGCCGCGTTCAATCACACCCTCGAACGCCTGCAGTCCGCCTATCAGCAGATGGAAGGCTTCAATGCCGACGTCGCGCACGAGTTGCGCACGCCGCTCGCCACGCTGATCAACGGCACCCAGGTGACGCTGGCCTCCGAGCGCTCGCCGCACGAACTGCGCGACACGCTGGCCTCGCATCTCGAAGAGCTCGAAAACCTCAGCTCGCTCGTCAACGACATGCTTTTTCTGGCGCGGGCCGACGGCGGTGAACGCGCCGCGGAGCTCGGCCTCGTGCCGATCGAACAGGAGGCGCGGCGCGTCGCGGAATTCTACGACGCCGATCTGGAAGACCGTGGTCTGCGCCTGCGTATCGAGGGCCGTGCCACGGCACAGGCCAACGCCCGCCTGCTGCGCCGCGCGCTGGCCAATCTGGTGGCCAACGCGGTCCGCGCCACACCGGCCGGCGGCGAGATCGTGATCGTCTGCACGCCGGCACCGGACGCAGCAGGCGGCGTGATCGACATCACGGTGCGCAACCCCGGCACGCCCATCCCGGCGGCCGAGCTGCCGCGGCTGTTCGACCGCTTTTTCCGAGGCGGACCGCCGCCCGCGGCCGGACCTGAACGCGTGCCGGGCCACGGGCTCGGGCTGGCGATCGTGCGGGCGATCGCACGCATGCATGGCGGCACCGTGCACGCCCGCAGCGGCGACGGCGCCACCGAAATCGGCCTGGCGCTGCCCGCGGCGCACATTACCGAAAAGTAATGTGGGCGTCAGGCAGGGGTCACCGGGCGGGCCCTACAGTGCAGGGATCCCCCTCCTCGCCGACGCGCTCATGCCCTCTCTTTTGCATTCACTCCGTTTGCCGCTGGCCGCGCTGCTGCTGGCCACGACCGCCCTGCCGCTGCACGCCGCGCCCGGCGCGCCGCACACGCACGGCGCCGCGCACGACCGTGCGCACGACCCCGAGCATCCCGCCCCCGCCGAAGACGGAACGGGTGTGCCGGGACAGGCGGGAGCGGTCACGCGCACGATCGAGGTCGATATGGGCGACGACATGCGCTTCACGCCGGCGGCGTTCGACGTGCGCGCGGGCGAGACCGTGCGCATCGCGCTGCGCAACCGCGGCATGCTGCGTCACGAGCTCGTGCTGGGTAATGCCCAGACCCTGGCCGCCCACTACGACGCCATGCTGGCGCGCCCCGGCATGACGCACGAACACACCGCGAACGCCCTGTCGCTGGACGGCGGCGAAACGGGCGAGCTGCTCTGGCGCTTTACCGACGCCGGCACCGTGAGCTTTGCCTGCCTCGAGCCCGGCCACTATCCGGCCGGCATGCGCGGCGAAGTCAGGGTACGCTGATACCGACCCTGCGCAGCGCCGCACGCCCGCGCCACGCGCGCCCTTCACAGGACGACACCATGTCTCTCCCGCTTTCTTCGCACGGCGCGCGCCGCCGTCTGCTCCTCGGCGCCGTGGGCGCCCTCGCGCTCACGCCGCTGGCATTGCGCGCGCAAGCCGCCCCCCGCCATGTCGATGTCTGGAAAACGCCGTCCTGCGGCTGCTGCGGCGACTGGGTCAGCCACCTGGAACAGGCCGGCTATCACGTGAAGGTTCACGAGGTGAACGACACGGCGCGGGTGCGCGCACGCGTCGGCATCGCCCCCCGGTATGGCTCCTGCCACACCGCGTTGATCGACGGCTACGGCCTCGAAGGTCACGTGCCCGCCGAGGACATCGCCACCCTGCTCGCGCAGCGCCCGGCCGGTTCCGGCCTCGCGGTGCCGGGCATGCCCGTGGGCTCGCCCGGGATGGACGGCGAGGTGTATGGCGACCGGCGCGACGATTACGACGTGCTGCTGGTGCAGCGCGACGGCAGCGCCCGCGTGTGGCGCGCGGTGCGGGCCGCGAGCTGAAGCTTTCGCTGAGCATGGGCGCGGTGGGGGCCGCGCGCTGACGCTTCCCGGGTATGGCGCGTGCTGCGAGTCATGACCTGACGCTTGCCCGGCGCGGCCTGCGCGGCCCGGCCTGCCCCGTGAGGGCTGGCCAGCACCGCCGGCCGGTGCCCAATCGAGAACGATTCTCCACAAGGCCCAAATGGGCATAGGCCCCGGACGGTCGGCTCTGCGTCACAATGAAAGGCCGGGGCGGATCCTCATCGATCCGCCATTCGGTTTTTCCCCAACCCGGGGTTCGCCCCGCCGACACGAGTAACTCCATGGCCCGTATCGTCCTGTTCGAGAACATCCATCCCAGCGCCCGCGCCGTCTTCGAGGCCGCCGGCTACACCGACATCGCCACCTACGGCGCCGCCCTGCCTCCCTCGGAGCTGCGTGCCGCCCTCGCCGGTGCCGAAGTGGTGGGGATCCGTTCTCGCACTCACCTGGATGCCGAGCTGTTTGCCGCCAATCCCGACGTGCGCGTGGTGGGCTGCTTCTGCATCGGGACCAACCAGGTCGACGTCGACAGCGCCATGAAGCGCGGCGTGCCCGTGTTCAACGCGCCGTTCTCCAATACCCGTTCGGTGGCCGAGCTGGTGCTGGGCGAGGCGATCCTGCTGCTGCGCCGCATCCCCGAAAAGAACGCCCGCGTGCATGAGGGCTACTGGGACAAGACCGCCGCCGGCGCCTTCGAGGCGCGCGGCAAGACCCTCGGCATCGTGGGCTACGGGAACATCGGCTCGCAGATCAGCACGCTGGCCGAAGCGATCGGCATGCGCGTCGTCTATCACGACGTCGAAGCCAAGCTGCCGCTGGGCAACGCTCGCGCGGCCGCGTCGCTGGCCGAGTTGCTGGAGCAGTCCGACGTGGTCACGTTGCACGTGCCCGGCGGCAAGAGCACCGAGAACATCATCAACGCCGAGACGCTCACGCTCATGAAGCGTGGCGCGATCCTGATCAACGCCTCGCGCGGCACGGTGGTCGACATCGACGCGCTGCACGGCGCGCTCACCAGCGGGCATCTGGCAGGCGCCGCGCTCGACGTGTTCCCCACCGAGCCCAAGGGCGCGGGCGAACCGCTGGCAAGCCCGCTCATCGGCCTGCCCAACGTGATCCTCACGCCGCACATCGGCGGCAGCACGCAGGAGTCCCAGGAAAACATCGGCCGCGAAGTGGCCGAGAAGCTGGTGCGCTACATCCAGGCCGGCACGACCAAGACGGCGGTCAACTTCCCCGAGCTGCCCTACCTCGAACCGGCCGGCTCCACGCGCATCCTGCACGTGCACCGCAACGCGCCGGGCGCGCTCGGCACGCTCGACAACCTGCTGGCCGAGCAGGGGCTCAACATCCTGAGCCAGACCCTGCAGACGCGCGGCCAGATCGGCTACGTCATCACCGACGTCGACGGCCAGGTCAGCGACACCGTGCTGAGCGCCCTGCGCAGCCATCCCATCACGGTCCGCTGCGACCGCATCTGAGGCCGGCGGCCAAGGCGCCTCGCGCCCTGGCGGTCGAGGCGCCGCGCGTACCTATGGCCGCGCGGCCTCTTCCAGGCAAGCCACCATCTTCGCCGCCAGCGGCGAACGCTCCATCGGCAAGCGGCCGATCACCCCGATCTCGCGCTCCAGCGTCGCATCGCCCAGCGGCAGCAGCCGCATGCCGCGCAGGTCCAGATGACGCGCGTGCGGCAGCAGCGCGACCCCCAGCCCCGCTCGCACCAGATTGGCGAGCGCGTCGATCTCGTCGAGCTCGATCGCGTCGCGCACCGCCAGGCGATGACGCTTGAGAAACAGATCCACCACCCGCCCGCCGAACGATGAACGGTCGTAGCGCAGGAAGGGCTGCTGCGTGATCAGCTCGCGCCACGGCGCCTCGGGACAGGCCTGCGGCACGGCCAGCAGCACCGGCTCGCGCACCAGGCTGCGCCAGCCCAGTTCCGGCGGCAGGGAAAACGGCGGGCGGATCAGCACGGCGAGGTCCACCTCGCCCGAGTCCACCTGACCGAGCAGATTGAGCGAGACGCCGGGCACCAGCCGCACCCGCACCTCGGGATAGGCGGCGCGAAACGAGGCCAGCGCGCGCACCAGCAGATCCTGCTGCACCGAGGCGATCGCGCCGATGCGCAGCAAGCCGCTCACGCGGGCCGCGCCCACATCGCTGGCCATGCGCTCGGCCAGGGCCAGCATCTCTTCGGCCTGCGGCACCATCTCGCGCCCATGGGCATTGAGCACGGCCGACTTGCCGGTGCGCTCGAACAGCGTCACGCCAAGCTGATCTTCGAGCCTGCGCATCTGCGCGCTCACCGCCGACTGGGTCAGGCCCAGCTGCCGCCCGGCGCCGGTGAAGGTGCCGTCGCGCGCAACGGCCAGGAAAGTGCGGAGTTCGCGGATCATGTCGCCCGAGTCTCAATAATTTCGATGCTCAGGCCAGAAATTAATCGTTTTTCTATCAAAAAACCAATCAGTAAACTAACGACATCGCAGCAATTCGCTGCTCAATCCGCTTTTGGAGCCGCCATGACCGCCCAAACCGCCATCCCCCCGTTCCACCTTGCCTTCCCGGTCCGCGATCTGGCCGAAGCCCGTCAGTTCTACGGCGACCTGCTGGGCTGTAGCGAGGGGCGCAGCTCCCCCGAGTGGATCGACTTCAACTTCTACGGCCACCAGATCGTGGCTCACCTGGCTCCCTCCGAATGCGGCGCCAACGCCACCAATGCCGTAGACTCGCACAACGTGCCCGTGCGCCACTTCGGCGTGGTCCTGTCGATGGAACAATGGGAAGCCATGGCCAAGAAGCTGACCGACGCCGGCACCGAGTTCGTCATCGAGCCCTATGTCCGCTTCAAGGGCGAAGTCGGCGAACAGGCCACGATGTTCTTCCTGGATCAATCCGGTAACGCACTGGAATTCAAGGCCTTCAAGAACATAGAATCGCTGTTTGCCAAATAACGCCTCATTGCCACGCAGGTTTCGCCGTTGCCAGAGTCTTCAAACCCCTCCTCCCCGGCCGAAACCGCGTGGCAGATCCTGCCGCAGGGTGATCGCTGCCTGGTGTTCCAGCTGGGCGATACGATCAGCGAGGCCGTCGGCCAGCAATGCCTGGGCCTCGCTCAGGCATTGCGCGACGCCGCCTGGCCCGGCGTCACCGACGTCGTGCCGTCGTTCACCAAGGTGGCCGTGCATTACCGCCCGCTGCCCGACGGCAGTGGCCCCACCTTCGCGTCACTGCGCACCCTCATCGAGGCCCGTCTTCGGGACGGCATCGTGGTGGCCGAACGGGCCAGCCGCGAGGTGAGCATTCCCGTCTGCTACGGCGGCGAGCACGGCCCCGACCTCGACGACGTTGCGCGGGCCGCAGGCATTTCGCCGCAGGCCGTCATCGATCTGCATACCCAGCCGGGCGCCATGGTCTACATGCTCGGCTTCGCGCCCGGCCATGCCTACATCGGCGTGCACGACGAGCGCCTGGGCATCGGCCGCCGGGACACGCCGCGCTCGGTGGTGCCGATCGGCTCGGTCGCCATCGCGAATCGCCAGTCCGTCATTTATCCCAATCGCCTCCCGGGTGGCTGGAACATCATCGGCGCCACCCCGCTCACGATGTTCGATCCTGCGCGCGATCCGGCCGCCCTGCTGCAGCCCGGCGACCGCATCCGCTTCGTGGCCATCGACGAGGCCGAGTTCGATCGCCTGCGCGCCCAGGAAACGCCATGAGCATCACCGTTCAAAAGCCCGGCCTGCTGTCCACCTTCCAGGATGAAGGGCGCGCGGGCTATCAGCATCAGGGCATTCCGGCGGCCGGCGCCATGGATGCGCGGTCGCACCGCCTGGCCAACACGCTGGCCGGCAACGAAGCCGACGAAGCCACGCTCGAGATCACGCTGATGGGCCCGACCCTGCGCTTCGACGCACCGGCCTGTATCGCCCTGAGCGGCGCTGACCTGAGCGCCACGCTCGATGGCGAGCCGCTGCCGCTCTCGCGCCCGCTGGTGGTGCGCGCGGGCGCCACGCTGGCCTTCGGCGCACCGCAGGTCGGCGCCCGCGCCTACCTCGCCGTGCATGGCGGATTCGCGCTCACGCCGGTGATGGGCAGCTACAGCACCTATTTGCGCAGCGGCTTTGGTGGCCTCGAGGGTCGCGCGCTGCGGCGCGGCGATCAGATCGCCTTCAAGCGCACGCTCATCGACGACACGCCGCGCATCGACGCGCTCGCGCGCGAGCTCTGGGACCTGCGCATCTACCTGCCGGCCACGCTGCGCGCGCTGCAGCGGTCCAGCGTGCGATTCCTGCCCGGCTTGCACTGGGACGAATTCAACGAAGCGTCGCGCCACGCCTTCAGCACCGGCAGCTATCGCATCAGCCCGCAGTCCGACCGCATGGGCTACCGGCTCGACGGCCCCACGCTGGTCATGACGACGCCGCGCCAGATCCTCTCCGAGGCCACCAGCTTCGGCACGGTGCAGGTGCCCGCGGGCGGACAGGCCATCGTGCTGATGGCCGACCGCCAGACCACCGGCGGCTATCCCAAGCTCGCGCAGATCGCGGCGGTCGACCTGCCCGTGCTGGCGCAGTGCGCGCCCGGCCAATCGCTGCAGTTCAGTCCGATCGAGCTCGCGCAGGCCCAGTCGCTCGACGCGGCGCGCGCGCGGGCATTCCATACCTTGGCCGAGTCGCTCGCCCCGATGCGCGCGCAGCTGGCCCACCACACACAGCACACCGGGGAGTCCGCATGAGCATCACTCTCGACCTCAATTGCGACATGGGCGAAAGCTACGGCGCCTGGACCATGGGCAACGACGCGGCGATTCTGCCCTTCGTGTCGTCGGCCAATATTGCCTGTGGGTATCACGGTGGCGACCCCGCCACGATGCGCCGCACGGTGGCGGCGGCGCTCGAGCACGGCGTCGCGCTCGGCGCGCATCCTTCGCTGCCCGATCTGGTCGGCTTCGGCCGCCGTCCCATGCAGATCTCGCCGCAGGAGGCCTACGACATGGTGGTGGTGCAGGTCGGCGCGCTGGCCGGCGTTGCCGCGTCGCAAGGCGCGCGTCTGCATCACGTAAAGGCGCACGGCGCCCTCTACAACATGGCCGCCAAAGACGGCGCGCTGGCCCGGGCGATCTGCACCGCCGTGCGCGATGTGGATGCCGAGCTGGTGCTGTATGGTCTGGCGGGCAGCCAGTGGGTCGACGCGGCACAGGGCGCGGGGCTGCAACTGGCCCAGGAAGTGTTCGCCGACCGCTCGTACCAGGACGACGGTTCGCTCACCCCGCGTACTCAGGCGGGCGCCATGATCACCGATGTGGATCAGGCCGTGGCCCAGGTGCTGCACATGGTGCAGCAGCGCGCCGTCACCTCGCTCAACGGCAAGCGTGTGCCGCTCGAGCCCGACACGCTGTGTCTGCATGGCGACCAGCCCGATGCGCTGGCCTTCGCCACGGCCATCCGGGCCGCGCTCGAGCAGGCGGGCATCACCGTGCGCGCGCCGGGCAAACGCCGCTGAACGCCACGCCGAGCCCCCGATAAAAAACGGCCGCTGGAGCGGCCGTTTTTTCGTTGCAGCGGATCGCGCGCCGGGCGCTCAATACGCGCGCAGGCGTTCCTCGGCCTCGTCGTCGGCCACGTCGACCACGACCTGGGCGTAGGCGTGCAGCACCTGCCCCAGCATCTCCTGCACGTGGTCGCGCGCGACCTGTGCCGCGCGGTTCAGCTCGCCCTGACCCAGCGCCTCGGCGATCCCCGAGTGATAGGTGTCGTAAGCGATATCCGCCAGTTGATGCCGCAGAAGGTTGAAGCGCAGCGGTTCGACCTGCTCGGTGAGACGATCGAGCGTGTCGGCCAGCGGCACGTTGTCGGTGTAGCGGGCGCACGCGAGATAGAAGGCGCGCAGCGCGTTGATGTAGCCGACCACGTCACGGGCGGCATGCGTGCGCGCGAGCACGGCATCGTGGTCTTTGAGGGCGCGCAGCAGGCGCACCAGGTCGGGCTGACCCGCGAGCTGGGCGATGCTGTAGGAAGCGAGCTCGGCACGCAGCAGGAAGATGTCGCGGATCTCGTCTTCGGTATAGCGGCGGATGCGAAAGCCCTTGCGCTGCAGATGCACCACCAGCCCGCTCAGCTCGAGCAGCCGGAGCGCCTCGCGGATCGGGCTGCGGCTCGTGCCGAAACGCTGCTCCAGTTCCTGCTCGCGCAGGGGCTGTCCAGGCCGAAACGTACCGTCGACTATCAGCTCACGAATCTGTTCCTTGAGAAAGTACGGAATCGTGGCCGGCGCTTTCACGTCCAAAGTAAATCCCTTTGCAGACCGCGGCGGATCTTCTAAATATTAAGAAGATACTAGATAAACATTGAAACACAAAGGGACAGAGCTGACTTAATGTGAAACAGTACGAATTCTTCGCGGCCCCAGAGAGCAGGGTCAATTGCAACAGTAAAGATTCGCGGCAAGTTACCAACATCGGCGCCGCGAGATGAGCGCCCGACACTCACGCGGGCCGATCACGACCGCGCTGAAGTGCAACAAGAAATCCGCGCGCAGCGTTCGCGGCGGCGCGGCGGGCACGGCCTCGTGGCCGCCCCAAAAACAAACAGGACGGCCGTGGCCGTCCTGTTTGTTGGGGTACGTCGACGCGTCAGACCAGCACGCGCTCGATGCCGCCCGCGTTGGCGCGGCGCACGTACTCCTCCATCCAGCCATCGCCGAGGATGTGCTTGGCCATCTCGACCACGATGTAGTCGGCGTCCATGGCGGTGTCGCCCTCGTAGCGCGACAGGCCCTGCAGGCACGACGGGCAGGAGGTCAGCACCTTGATGTCGCCATCGAAGCCGTCGGCGCGCTGGGCCGTCTGCCCCTTCAGCAGCTCTTCCTGCTTGCGGAAGCGCACCTGCGTCGAGACGTCGGGGCGCGTGACCGCCAGCGTGCCCGATTCGCCGCAGCAGCGATCGCTCTTGATCGCGCTATCGCCCACCAGCGACTTCACGGTCTTCATGGGATCCTGCAGCTTCATCGGGGTGTGGCACGGGTCGTGATAGACGTAGCGCGTACCCTTCACGCCGTCGAGCTTGATGCCCTTCTCGAGCAGATATTCGTGAATGTCGATCAGGCGGCAGCCCGGGAAGATCTTCTCGAATTCATAGCCCGAGAGCTGGTCGTAGCAGGTGCCGCAGCTCACCACGACGGTCTTGATGTCGAGGTAGTTGAGCGTGTTGGCCACCCGATGGAACAGCACGCGGTTGTCGGTGATGATCTGCTCGGCCTTGTCGGTCATGCCGTTGCCGCGCTGCGGATAGCCGCAACAGAGGTAGCCCGGCGGCAGCACGGTCTGGACGCCGGCATGCCAGAGCATCGCCTGCGTCGCCAGGCCCACCTGCGAGAACAGCCGCTCCGATCCGCAACCCGGGAAGTAGAACACTGCTTCGGTATCGGCCGAGGTGCTCTTGGGATCGCGGATGATCGGTACGTAGTTGGCGTCTTCGATGTCCAGCAGCTTGCGCGCCGTCTGTTTGGGCAGCCCGCCGGGCATCTTCTTGTTGACGAAGTGCACCACCTGCTCGCGCAGCGGCGCCTTGCCCACCGTGGCGGGCGGATGGGCCGTCTGCTTGCGCGCCAGACCCGACAGCAGGTCGTGCGCGGCGCGCTGCACCTTGTAGCCCACGCCGACCATTGCCTTGCGCGTGGCGTTGATGGTGGCCGGATCCTTGGCGTTCAGGAAGAACATCGCGGCCGCGGTGCCGGGGTTGAACGACTTACGGCCCATGCGGCGCAGCAGCGCGCGCATGTTCATCGACACGTCGCCGAAATCGATATCGACCGGACAGGGCGTGTAGCACTTGTGGCAGACCGTGCAGTGGTCGGCCACGTCCTCGAACTCTTCCCAGTGCTTGAGGCTCACGCCGCGGCGCGTCTGCTCTTCATAAAGGAAGGCCTCCACCAGCAGCGACGTGGCGAGAATTTTGTTGCGCGGCGAGTACAGCAGGTTGGCGCGCGGCACGTGGGTCGAACAGACCGGCTTGCACTTGCCGCAGCGCAGACAGTTCTTCACCGACTCGGAGATCGCGCCGATGTCGCTCTGCTGCATGATGAGCGACTCGTGGCCCATCAGGTTGAAGCTGGGCGTCCAGGCGTGACGCAGGTCGGCGCCGGGCATCAGCTTGCCCGCGTTGAAGTGGTTGTTGGGATCGACGCGGCGCTTGTAGGCCTGGAACGGCGCCAGCTCGGCCTCGGTGAGGAACTCGTACTTGGTGAGGCCGATCCCGTGCTCGCCGGAGATCACGCCATCGAGGTCGCGCGCGATCTGCATGATGCGCTCGACCGCCTGATGGGCCTCTTGCAGCATGCCGTAGTCGTCGGAATTGACCGGGATGTTGGTGTGGACGTTGCCGTCGCCCGCGTGCATGTGCAACGCGACGAACACGCGGCTCTTCAGGACACGGGCGTGCGTCTCGCGCACCTCGTCCATGATTTCCTGACCGGCCGCGCCCGAGAACAGACCGGCCAGACCGGGCAGCAGCTCGACCTTCCAGGACACGCGCACGGTGCGGTCCTGCACCACGTCGAACAGGCGCGCGGCGGGCTGGCGCTGCAGCCGCTCGGCCAGCACCACCTCGTGCTGCGACAGACCCAGGGACTGCAGCTCGGGCAACACGGCCGAGAGCGGCAGATCGAGGTTGTCGAGCAGCCACTGCCAGCGCTTGCGCGTGGAGGCGAGCAGCTCGAGCGCCTGGCGCGTGCGGTCGGCGAGCACTTCGGCGCGCGTGATCTCGGCGTCTTCGGCGTCTTCGGCCTTGCCCACCGGCAACGGACCCGACAGATACTGATCGAGGGCGTCGACCAGACGCAGCTTGTTGCGCGTGGACAGCTCGATATTGATGCGTTCGATGTGGTCGGTGTACTCGCCCATGCGGTTGAGCGGGATCACCACGTCTTCGTTGATCTTGAAGGCGTTGGTGTGGCGCGCGATCGCGGCGGTGCGCGAACGGTCGAGCCAGAACTTCTTGCGCGCCTCGGCGCTGACGGCCACGAAGCCTTCGCCATGGCGGGTGTTGGCCAGACGGACCACTTCGCTGGCGGCCACGGCCACCGCGTTGTCGTCGTCACCGACGATGTCGCCGATCAGCACCATCTTGGGCAACACGCCGCGCTTGCTCTTGGTGGCATAGCCCACCGCGCGCAGATAGCGTTCGTCGAGATGCTCCAGGCCGGCCAGGATCGCGCCCAGCTTGCGGCCTTCGCCGTCGAGGTAGTCCTTGACCTCGACGATCGACGGAATCGCGTCGCGCGCCTGGCCGAAGAACTCCATACAGACCGTACGGGTGTGCTTGGGCATGCGGTGCAGCACCCAGCGCGCCGCGGTGATCAGGCCATCGCAGCCTTCTTTCTGGATGCCCGGCAGACCCGCGAGGAATTTGTCGGTGACGTCTTTGCCCAGGCCCTCTTTGCGGAACACGCGGCCGGCAATCTCGAGCGTCTCGGTCTTGAGCAGGCGCTCGCCCGGCTTGCCATTGCCGTCGAACCATTTCAGCTCGAAGCGGGCCACGTCGACGTCGTGGATCTTGCCCATGTTGTGGGCCAGGCGGGTGACCTCGAGCCAGTTGCCATCGGGGTCGACCATGCGCCACCAGGCCAGGTTGTCGAGCGCGGTGCCCCACAGCACGGCCTTCTTGCCGCCGGCGTTCATGGCGATGTTGCCGCCCACACAGGAGGCCTCGGCCGAGGTGGGATCCACGGCGAACACATAGCCCGCGCGTTCGGCAGCTTCGGACACGCGCTTGGTGACCACGCCGGCGCCGGCGCGGATCACCGCCACGGGCTCCGTGAGCCCGGGCAGCAGACAGGATTCGACCTCGCCCAGCGCTTCGAATTTCTCGGTGTTGATGACGGCCGACTTCCAGGTGAGCGGAATCGCGCCGCCGGTGTAGCCGGTGCCGCCGCCACGCGGAACGATCGTCAGGCCCAATTCGATACAGGCGCGCACCAGCGCGGCGATCTCGTCTTCGGAATCGGGGGTGAGCACCACGAAGGGATACTCGACGCGCCAGTCGGTGGCGTCGGTCACGTGCGAGACGCGCGACAGGCCATCGAACTTGATGTTGTCCTTGGCGGTGATGCGGCCCAGCACGCGCTGCGCCTGCTTGCGCAGCGTCGCGGTCTGGTCGAACTCGCCCTCGAACGCGGCGATCGCACGGCGCGCGCGCGCCAGCAGCTCGACCACCTTGGTGTCGCGCAGCGGATCGTGGCCGTCGTCGGCGGCCGCGCCGGGCTCGCGCCGCTTGTCGATCTCACCCAGGCGGTGATGCAGCGCTTCGATCAGCAGCTTGCGGCGCTTGGGATTGTCGAGCAGGTCATCCTGCAGATACGGATTGCGCCGCACCACCCAGATGTCGCCCAGCACCTCGTAGAGCATGCGCGCGGATCGGCCCGTGCGGCGCTCGCCGCGCAGATCGGCCAGCAGTTGCCAGGCGTCGTCGCCCAGCAGCCGCGCCACGATCTCGCGATCGGAAAACGACGTGTAGTTGTACGGGATTTCGCGCAGGCGCGCGCCGGGTGCGGGCGGAATCGCCGCGGTCAGAATTTGGCTGGCGAGGGGGGCATTCATGAGAGCAGCGGAGAGGGCCCTTAAAAAACCATTTTACGGCATCGCAGCAGGCGCGGGCCAGGCACCTGACAAAGGACGCTGCCCGGACAGGGTTTTAAGGCCACTGTCAGAGGCGATCATGATGGGAGAATTGCTGCGTCGCAGCATGACAACGCAGCATAATAAAACAAGGGGCCGCGCCGGTCACAACACCCAGAGCAGCCCCGCGGTCAGAATCACATAGCGCAGGAACTTGCCGAGGGCGATATAGAGCACCGACGGCCAGAAAGCCAATCGCAGCCAGCCCGCCACGGCACAGAGCGGGTCGCCCACCGCGGGCAGCCACGACAACAGCAGCGCGGGCGGACCGAGGCGATGCAGCCACGCGTGTGCCCGCACATTCCAGCGGTTGGCGGTGGCGCCGAAGCGGGAGGTGGGCGCGGACGGATGCGCCGATCCGGGCGAGGCCGGGCTGTCGGGGCTGTCGAGCGCGACGCCCGAGCGCGCGGCCGCGTCGCGGTCGGCGGGGCCGGGATGCGGGTGAGGATGCTTTTCGCGCCAGCGCTCCAGCGCCCGATGGGCCCACCACCCCATGCCGTAGCTGATCACCCCGCCCAGCGTGTTGCCCAGCGTCGCCACCAGCACGGTGGCCCAGAACATATCGGGCTGCAGCTTCAGATAGCCGAACACCACCGCCTCGGAGCCGAGCGGGAGCAGGGTCGCCGACACCAGGCAGATAAGGAACACGGCGCCCAGCCCGACCGTGGGCAGCGCGAGCCATCCAAGCATGCCGTGCACGGCCGACAACAGGGTTTCTTCCATGATGCGAGGCAGTGTACCCGCTGTGTTAACCTGCCCGACGCTCATTTTTTACGCAGCCTGCCGTTCCATGTCTACCGACTATCTCAAGCGCATTCTTACCTCCAAAGTCTATGACGTCGCGGTTGAATCGCCGCTGGAGGCAGCGCCGCTGCTGTCGCAACGCATCGGCAACCAGGTCTGGCTCAAGCGCGAAGATACGCAGGCGGTGTTCAGCTTCAAACTGCGCGGCGCCTATAACAAGATGGCGAACCTTGCCCCCGCCGCACGCGACCGCGGCGTGATCGCGGCCTCGGCCGGCAATCACGCCCAGGGCGTGGCGCTGTCGGCCACGCGGCTGGGCTGCCGCGCCGTGATCGTGATGCCCACCACCAGCCCCCAGGTCAAGATCGACGCCGTGCGCCGTCTGGGCGGCGAGGTCGTGCTAGCGGGCGAGAGCTTCACCGACGCCTTCCAGCACGCCCAGACGCTCGAGAAAAAAGAAAAGCTCACCTTCGTGCATCCCTTCGACGATCCCGACGTGATCGCCGGCCAGGGCACGATCGGGATGGAAATCCTGCGCCAGCACCCCGGCCCGATCGACGCGATCTTCGTGGCGGTGGGCGGCGGCGGTCTCATCGCCGGCGTGGCTGCCTATGTGAAGCAGCTGCGCCCCGAGATCAAGATCATCGGCGTGCAGACCGAAGACTCGGATGCCATGGCGCGCAGCGTGCGCGCCGGCCGCCGCGTGCAGCTCAACGACGTGGGCCTGTTTTCCGACGGCACCGCCGTCAAGCTGGTCGGGGCCGAGACCTTCCGCCTGGCTCGCCAGTACGTCGACGACTTCGTCATCGTCAACACCGATGCCATCTGCGCCGCGATCAAGGACGTGTTCCAGGAAACCCGCAGCGTGCTCGAACCCGCGGGCGCGCTCGCGGTGGCCGGCGCCAAGCAATACGCCGCCGAAAACAAGCTCAAGGGCAAGAATCTGATCGCCGTGGCCTGCGGCGCCAACATGAACTTCGACCGTCTGCGCTTCGTGTCCGAACGCGCCGAGGTCGGCGAAATGCGCGAGGCGGTGTTCGCCGTGACGATGCCCGAGCAGCGCGGCAGCTTCCGCAAGTTCTGCGAGCTGGTGGGCGATCGCAGCGTGACCGAGTTCAACTATCGCATTTCGGATGCCGACAAGGCGCACGTGTTCGTCGGCCTGCAGGTCGCCTCGCCGGCCGAACCGGCGCGCATCGCGGCGCACTTTCGCCGCGCGGGCTTCGATACGCTGGACCTGACGCACGACGAAATGGCCAAGACCCACCTGCGGCACATGGTGGGCGGACGTTCGTCGCTGGCGGGCGCCGAGCTGCTGTACCGCTTCGAGTTTCCGGAACGCCCCGGCGCACTGATGCGCTTCCTGAATGCCATGAATCCCGAATGGAACATCAGCCTGTTCCATTACCGCAATCAGGGCGCCGACTACGGCCGCATCCTGATCGGCATCCAGGTGCCTTCGTCCGATAAGAAGCAGTTCAAGCAGTTCGTTTCCGAACTCGGTTATCCGCACTGGAACGAAACCGACAATCCGGCCTACCGCCTGTTCCTCTGAACGGACGGGCCGCGGTCGGACGGGCCGCGGTCGGCCGGGCCGCGGTCGGCCGGGCCGCGACCGGGCGGCCGGCGCCACCCAGAAAAACGAGAGGGCCTCCTTGCGGAGGCCCTGCTCTTTCTGCACGTCGGTCGCGCCCGGGACAAGACTGGGGGGGTTCGATGTCACTCAAGCGGGTTACGGAGATAACCCGCGAATCCAGCGGTGTGGGCCGGGCGCGGCTGGCGCTTAGAACCGGTGACGCATACCGACCGCAACCGCCGTGTCGCGCGCATCGTGCTGGAACGCGTAGTTGTCGCCGTAGGAGGCGTACGCGTACAGGTTGGTGCGCTTGGACAGGTCGTAGGTGTAGCCGAGGCTGTACACGTTGAACGTGGCGTCATCACCCGTGAGCTTGTCGCTGTTGGGCTCGGCACGCTGCCACGAACCGAACACGGCGTGGCGGCCCAGCGGCACGGTCGCGCCGATCATGTACGAGTTGGCGCGGAAGCCGTCAGCCAGCTTGAAGGTGCCCAGACGCTGCATGCCGTCCGGCGTGGTGCCCATGTTCTGGCCGATAAACCAGCCATCACGGGTCTGGCCGACCGCGGCCGCGAGCTTGACCACTTCGAAGTCGTACGTGCCACCCAGCGCGTACGACTGGATGCTCGAACCGTCGGCGCCGACGCGTGTGTTGCTCGGGTTCAGGCGGTCATACATCAGCGCGAGGTTCACCGGGCCGTTGGCGTATTGCAGGCCGGCGGTGATTTCACGGTTGTTGTCGTTGGTCTGGAAACCGGTGCTGCCATCCTGCAGCGTGTCGTCGGCACTGAACGAATAGCCCACGCCGAACTTGAAGCCGCTCAGGTTCGGGGTTTGATACAGGACCATGTTGTCCAGGCGCATGGTGTTCGCGGCGCTGAACGTGGTGCCGATGTTGGCGTTGTTGTAGCTGATCGAGAACGGATCGATCTGGCCCATCAGCTTGCTGGCCATGTTGGTCTGACGACCGAATTCGAGGCGGCCCCAGGTGTCGCTGTCCAGACCGACGGTGGCCTGGCGGCCGAACAGACGGCCACCCTGCAGCGAACTACCGTTCAGCGGGCCGAAACCGGCTTCCAGGGTGAACACGGCGCGCAGGCCGTCGCCCAGATCTTCCGTGCCACGCATGCCGAAACGCGAGCCGCTGCTCACGCCCTGCACCGCGCCCACGCGACTTTGCTTGTCGCCCCGGAACTTCACTTGCTCGTAACCCATACCGGCGTCGATCAGGCCATACAGCGTGACCGAGTCGGCGGCCTGGGCCGCGCCGGCGAAGCCAGCCAGCAGCGCCACGCCCAATAGCGTCTTTTTCATGATTCGTTTCCCAATGCGGATAACTTGACAGGCTCGCGTGCCGCGCCGTGGAAGGCGCCGGGGCCGCCGCATCGGCACCAGCACGCACAGACCGCAGTGTGGGCGCGGATATGACGAGGAGTAACGCCGAAATCTGAGAACACCTTTCCATAATTGGAAAGATAAGCTGCAAACCAAGAAACCGGCACCACTCATGGAACCGCCCAGCCGGGCGCCCCGCCATAGAGAAAAGGCGCCTCGAAAGGCGCCTTTGCAATCCCCGCTCAGTCGTCGGCGGGCGGGTAGTCGAGCTCGCCGAAGGTGACCTTGCCGGCGGCCTTGGCCTGTTGTAATTCCGCACGAACCTCGTCGCGCGTCTTGCCGCCGCGCGTCGCCGGGGCCGCCGCGGGCGCGGTGCGATCACCGGTGCTCACGCCGGTCGTGCCGGCCGCGCGCGCATCCTGCGTGACACTGGCAGCAGCGGGCGGGTAGTCGAGTTCACCGGACGTGACCTGACCGGCCGCCTTGGCGTCGCGCAGTTCGGTCTGCACCTGCTCGCGGGACTTGCCCTCGGCGTGGGCGGCGGATAGGCCGGCGAGTGCCATGACGGCCAGCGTGGCGGCGGCGAGCTTGTTCTTCATAGGTCTTCTCCATCTTGTTCCTCGTGCCCTGCGCCCCTCGGCGCACCGGGTCACGACGTGCGAGGCAGTATCCCGCTGCAGCACCCTGGTAAAAACCCTGATTTTGGTTAACATCATTCCACTGATGGGAAAATAAATCAGAAAATTGTCAGTACCAACCAAATATGATGTAGCCCAGGGCATCGTCGCGCGCGGCCATCTGGGCGCGCCCGTCCTCATCGCCCCGCCGTGCGGCGCATTCCTCGTATCATGGGCGGCCCATGCCGGCGGCCCGCGCAGGGGCGGCCAGGCAGGGTAGCCCACGCAAGACAGAGACAGACATATGGATATCCAGCTCAACGACATTGCGCTTTTCGTCGAAGTGGCCAAGCGCAAGAACTTCAGCCATGCCGCCGAAGCGCTGAACATCCCCACTTCCACCCTGTCGCGCCGCGTGAGCGAGCTGGAGCGCAACATCGGCATGAAGCTGCTCAACCGCAGCACGCGTCGCATCGATCTGACCGAAGCGGGCGCGGTGTATTTCGAGCGCTGCCGCCACATCGTCGAAGAAGCGCGGGTTGCGCACGAGCAGTTGCAGGACATGGCGGCGCAGCCCAAGGGCCGGCTGCGCATCTCGATGCCGACCAGCCTGGCGCAGCTGTTCCTGCCCATCGTGATCCGCGAGTTCCGCCAGCAGTATCCCGACATCGAGTGCGATTTCGACCTGAGCCTGCGCCCGATCGATCCGATCAGCAATCCGTTCGATCTGGTGCTGCGCTTCGGCCAGCAGCCGGACTCGAGCCTGGTGGCCAAACAGATCGTGTTGATGACGCAGCAGCTCTACGCCTCGCCGCAATACCTGGAGCTGCACGGCGCGCCGCGCACGCCGGCGGACCTCGGCCACCATGAGTGCCTGCGTCCGGCCATGAGCGAAGCGTTTTCGTATTGGGTGCTGCACTCGGGCGAGAAGGTCGAGCGCGTGCAGGTGACGGGCCGCCTCGCGGCCAACAACGTCGGGATGCTGGGCCGCCTGGCCAGCCACGGCATGGGCATCACGCCGCTGCTGGTGTTCGATGCGATGGAGCGCGCGATCGCGCAAAGCGGGCTGGTGCGCGTGCTGCCCGAATGGAGCCTCACGCCGATGCCGCTGTTCGCGCTCCTGCCGTCGCGCCGCATTCCGGCCAAGACGCGCGCGTTCCTCGATTTCATCCAGCCCAGGCTGAACGAAGCCGAAGCAGCCTAGCGCGGCGTGGCCTGCGCGGCCCGGCCTGCGCGGCCCGACCCGACCCAATTACTCGTTTTCGTTGAACGCGCACACCGTGAAGAGCGGCGTGCCGGTGGCCTTGATCTGGCCGGAACCGCCCAGGTGCGGCAGGTCGATCACCGCGGCCGCTTCGACCACGTTGGCGCCCAGGCGCTGCAGCAGCTTGATCGCCGCCACCATGGTGCCGCCCGTGGCCACCAGATCGTCGATCAGCAGCACGCGCTGACCGGTGCGCACCGCATCGGTGTGCATTTCGACGCTGGCGTTGCCGTACTCGAGCGAATACTCTTCGGCCACCGTGCGAAACGGCAGCTTGCCCTTTTTGCGCACGGGCACGAAGCCCAGATTGAGCTCGTAGGCCAGCACGCTGCCCAGAATGAAGCCGCGCGCATCCACGCCCGCGACGAGGTCGAGGCGCTGACGCATGTAGCGATAGACGAAGAGGTCGATCAGCACACGGAAGGTGCGCGGATCCTGGAGCACGGGCGTGATGTCGCGAAACGTCACGCCGGCGGCGGGCCAGTCGGGGACGCTGCGGATGGTGCGCCGGATGAATTCGGCGGATTCGGTCTGCATACTGTACGTCCCGCAAGATATCGAGCAAGGCGCACTATAACCGGGGCCACCCGCTTAAGCCAGCAACTTGTCCGCCTCGAGCGTCAGCCCGCCCTCGCGCATCGCATAGACACGATCCACCGCGCCGGCGGGCAGCGTGGCGTGCGTGGCGAGCACGACGGCCCGGCCTTCGGTGGCGCGGGCCAGATCCGCCAGGAACGCGGCCTCGGTGGGCGCGTCGAGCCCCGCGGTCGGCTCGTCGAGCAGCAGCACGGTCGCGGGCGACAGCAGCGCACGCGCCAGGCACAGGCGCCGCGCCTGCCCGGCCGACAGGCCCGCCCCGCCCTCGCCGACCCAGGTGCCCAGGCCTTGCGGCAGTCCGCGTACGAAGTCACCGAGACGCGCGCGGTCGAGCGCATCGAACAGGCGCTCGTCGGAGGCCGCGGGATCGCCGATCAGCAGATTGGTGCGCAGCGTGCCGATGAACACCGGCGCGTCCTGCGAGAGCAGCGCGATGCGGCGATGCACCTGCGCCTGTTCGACATCGCGCAAGGGCACGCCGCCGTACGTCACCGCGCCCGCGCGCGGATCCTCCACGCGCAGCAGCAGGGCGAGCAGCGTGGATTTGCCGGCGCCGCTCGGCCCGACGATGGCCACGCGCGCGCCCGGTTCGACCGTCAATGACACGTCATGCAGCAACGACGCGGGCTCGCCCTGACCTTCGCGGGCCGGATAGGCGAACGACACATCGCGCATCGCGAGCACACCCTGTTCCGGCAGGCGCCTGGGCTCGAGCGGATCGCGCATATCGGGATCGGCCTCCACGATGGCGGCGATGCGTCCGGCCGCGGCGCGCGCGCCGCCCAGCCGCGCCACGCCCCGCATGATGGGACCGGCCACCTCGAACACCCCGAGCGTCGCCAGCACCAGACCGGCCATCAACGGACCGGACAGCGTACCGGCGGCCACGGCCGGAATGCCGAACCACAGCACGCCCACCATCGACAGACCGGCGCAGGCCTGCACCAGCCAGAGGCCGCGGGCGGCCACGCGCGCCTGCACGCCGCGCGCCTGCGCGAGCCCCGAGCACGCCGCGTCGAACTGCGCGCAGACCCGTGCCTGCGCGTTGTGCGCGGCGATGTCGCCGTGCCCTTCGACCGCGTCGATCACCGCGCTGCGCAGCGCCGCCGCCTCGGCCTGGGCCTGGCTGCCGGCCTGGCGCGCGGCGCGCGCGAGCCACCACGGCACCAGCACGCAGGCGATCAACAACGCGGCGGCCAGCAGCAGGCCGGCCGACGGAATCCAGTAGCCCAGCACGGCGCACACGATCGCGCCGCCCACCACCGCGGTGGCAACCGGCGCGAGCACGAACAGGAACACTGTATCGAGCGCATCGACGTCGCCGGTGAGCCGCGCGACCAGATCGCCCGCGCGGTAACGCGCGAGCTGCCTCGGCGTGAGGCGCACCAGCGCACCGAACACGGTGCCGCGCAGATCGGCCAGCAGCCGCAAGGTGGTGGCGTGGCCGGCCAGGCGTTCGGCATAGCGCGAGCAGATCCGCACGAACGACAGCCCGCGCACCAGCGACGAGGGCACGAACAGATTGAACATGGCACCGGCCCCGGCCATGGCCGCGGCGGTCAGGAACCAGCCCGACACGCCCAGCAGCGCCACCCCGGCGGCCAGCGTGAGCAGGGACAGGAAGAGCGTCAGGGCCAAGCCGCGCTTGCGGCGCCCATACACCTGCCAGAGCAGCGAACCGCGCTTCATGCCGACACCTCCACGCGCCCGTCACGCAGGCGCCAGACGCGCGGCAGACGGCGTGCGACGGCCTCGGAATGGGTCGACAGGATCAGGGTGCGGCCGCGCGCGAAATCGAGCACCGCATCCAGCACCTGCGCCTGCGTCTCGGCATCGAGATGCGCGGTGGGCTCATCGAGCAGGATCAGATCGGGATCGCGCAGAAACAGCCGCGCCAGCGCGAGGCGCTGCGCCTGGCCGCCCGACAGGCCATGACCGCGGCTCGCCAGCGCCGTGTCGAGACCCTGCGGCAGGGCCTCGGCGAACGCCATCACGCCCGCGCGTCGCGCCGCATCGGTCACCTGCGCATCGCTCGCGTCCGGGCGGGCCAGACGAATGTTGTCGGCCAGCGTGCCGGCCATCAGGTACGGACGCTGACCGATCACGGCCACGCGCTCGTGCAGGCGGTGTTCGTTCCAGTCCACCAGCGGCACGTCGCCCAGCACGATGTGCCCGCCCGCCGTGCGCAGCCCCGCGAGCGCGTCCAGCAAGGTGGTCTTGCCCGCGCCGCTCGCGCCCATCAGCGCGACGTGCGCACCGGCGGGCAGATCGAGTTCGAGGCCGGCCAGCACCGGTGCGGGCCGGCCCTCGGCCAAGACCTCGAGGCCGCGCGTGCGCACGCTCAGCGCCCCCGCGCCGGCCTCGCGGCCGGCGCGCATCGGCGCCGCGCCGTCTTCGGGCAGGCCGTCGAACACCTGAGCCAGTTGCGTGACCGCCGCGCGCGCGGCGCCACGGTCGTGATAGTGGGCCGCGAACTGGCGCAGCGGCGCGTAGACCTCGGGCGCCATCAGCAGGCAGAAAAAGCCCGCGGACAGCGTGAGCGGCACGCTGCGCACATCGAGATAGCCGAGATAGGTCAGGCCGATATACACGGCCACGCCCGCCACGCCCAACGCGGCGAAGAACTCCAGCACGGCGGACGACAGAAATGCGATGCGCAGCACCGCGAGCGTGCGGCGTCGCACGCCTTCGCTCGCCGCCACCACGCTGTCGGCCTCGGCCTGAGCGCGCCCGAACAGCTTGAGCGTGGCCAGACCGCGCAACCGGTCGGCAAAGAAACCCGAGAGCCGCGCGAGCGCCTGCATGTGACGCCGGCTCGCGGCTTCGGCGCCCCAACCCACCAGGGCCATGAACACCGGAATGAGCGGCGCGGTCACGAGCAGCAGCAGCCCGGACACGATGTCCATCGGCAGCACGACCACGGCGAACGCCACGGGCAGCACGGCGGCCGCGCCCATGGCGGGAAGATACTTGGAGAAGAAACCGTCGAACGCCTCGACCTGATCGACCACGGCGCTGGCCAGCTCGCCCGACGGCCGCGTGCGCGACCATTGCGGACCCTGCGCCAGCAGGTGACCGAACAGCGCGAGGCGCAGACGGTGTTTGATGCGTTCGGCCGCATGCGCGCCGGCGCGCTCGCCCAGCCAGGCCAGGCAGGCGCGCGCCAGCACGAGCAGCACGATGCCGGCGATCGCCGGCGCGAGCTCGGCGCGCGACGCGCCGCCCACGATGGCGCGATCGAGCACACCCGCCAGCAGCCACGCCTGCCAGACCAGCAGGACGCCGGAGACCAGCGGCGCGCCGGCGGCAAGCGCCAGCGGCACCCGGGCCAGCCGCGTGCGCGTCATCATCCAGCGCGATTGCTCGCGCGGCAGCTTCAGCAGCGTGGCGCCGGGGTCGTGCTCGATGCCGGAAGGACTGTTCACTCTTCGACCGGCTTCTTGAACGGATCGTGCTCGTGCCCTTCACGCAGCTCGAACCACATCGCGTTGAGGATGGCGAAGGCGCAGGCCAGGCCCAGGCCGAGAATCCACGAGAAATACCACATGACCGGGCTCCTTATCAGTACGAGTTGGGGGTGCCGGTGACGCTTTCGATCGTCACCTTCCCGCGCATCACGCGATACACCCAGGCGGTGTACACCGTGATGATCGGCAGGAAGATCGCGGTTGCGATCACCATGATCCACAGGGTCAGCTGACTCGAGGACGCGTCCCAGATGGTCAGGCCGGCCGAGGGGTTGCTCGACGACGGCATGATGAAGGGAAACAGCGCGAAGCCCACGGTCAGGATCACACCGGTGATCGACAACGACGAGGCGAGGAACGACAGCACGTTGGCACGCAGCGTCAGCAGCACGAGGGTCAGCAGCGCGCCGCCCACGCCCAGCACCGGCGCGATCCACATCAGCGGCCAGCGGGCGAAGTTGCTGAGCCAGCCGCCTTCACGCAACTCGACCGTCTTGGCGAGCGGGCTCACCAGGGCATTGGGGTCGATGGTGCTGGTGATGACGTGGCCGTTCAACTGGGCCACCCAGAAGCCACCGGCCGCGAACAGCAGCGCCGTCAGCAGCGCCAGCAGCTGGCCCCACTTGCGCGCGCGGCCCGACACGGGGTCGCCCGTGCGCCACGCGAGCAGCACGGCGCCATGCATGCCCAACATCACCACGCTCAGCACGCCGGCCAGCAGCGCGAAGGGCATGAAGAGCTGGAAGAAATGCCCCGCATACATCGGGCGCAGCGAGGCCGGATCGAAGCCGTGCGGCACGCCGAGAATGATGTTGCCCATCGCGACGCCGAACACGAGCGAGGCGACGACGCCGCAGAAGCACAGCACGTAGTCCCAGCTGTTGCGCCAGCGCGTGGCTTCCATCTTGCTGCGGTACTTGAACGCCACCGGACGCAGGATGAGTGCGACCAGCACCAGCATCATCGCCAGGTAGAACCCGGAGAACGACGCGGCATACAGCAGCGGCCAGGCGGCGAAGATCGCGCCACCCGCCGTGATGAGCCACACCTGGTTGCCTTCCCAGACCGGGCCGACGACGTTGATGACGACACGACGCTCGGCGTCGGTCTTGGCGACCACGGGCAGCAGCGCGGCCACGCCCAGGTCGAAGCCGTCCATGACGGCGAAGCCGATCAGGAGAGCGCCGAGCAGCACCCACCAGATCACGCGCAGCGTTTCCAGATCGAGCGGAATCAAGCTATCCATCTTTATGCTCCTGGCTCAGGCGGCATCGGCGGCGTGCACCGCGTCCGCACGAGGATGGGTGGAGGGCAGCGGGCTGTCGGACTTCGGGCCTGCCTTGATGGCATGCAGCATCACCTTCACGCCCACGATCAGCAGGATCGTGTAGAGCACCAGGAAGATGCTCAGGCTCACGGCCAGATCCACGAGGGTCAGCCCCGACGCCGCGTAGTACGTGGGCAGCACGCCCTCGATCACCCACGGCTGACGGCCATACTCGGCCACGAACCAGCCGCATTCGATCGCGATCCAGGGCAGCGGCAGACTCCACACCGCCACCTTCAGGAAACGCGGACACGAAGCGAGACGGCCGCGCGACGACAGGTAGAACGCGATGGCGAAGAACGCGATCAGGTAGATACCGATGGCCACCATGATGCGGAAGGTCCAGAAGAGCGGCGCCACGGTCGGGATCGTGTCGATCGCCGCGCGCTTGATGTCTTCCTCGGTGGCCTTCGACAGATCCGGCTGATAGCGCTTGACCAGCAGCGCGTAGCCCAGGTCCTGCCAGGTCTTGTCGAACAGCAGACGCGCTTCGACATCCTTCGGATTGGCGCGGATGCGCTGCAGCGCGGCGTCGGCCGTGATGCCTTCGCGGATGCGCTGCTCGGCGCGCCGCACCAGGTCGTCGATGCCCAGCATCGGCGTGGTCAGCGAACGCGTGCCGATCAGACCCATCACGTACGGGATCTCGATGGCGAAGTCGTTCTTGCGCTCGGCCTGGTTCGGAATGGCGAACAGATTGAAGCTGGCGGGCGCGGGCTCGGTGTGCCACATGGCTTCCATGGCCGCGATCTTCATCTTCTGGTGTTCGGTCGTGAGGTAACCGCTTTCGTCACCCAGCACCACGACCGACAGCGCGCCGGCCAGGCCGAAGCTCGCCGCCACGGCCATCGAACGCTTGGCCAGATCGATGTGGCGGCCGCGCAGCAGATACCAGGCGCTGATGGCCATCACGAACATGGCGCCCGTGGTGTAGCCGGCGCTGACCGTGTGCACGAACTTCGCCTGCGCCACGGGGTTCAGGATGACCGCCGTGAAGTCGGTCATTTCCATGCGCATGGTGTCGGGATTGAAAATCGCGCCGACCGGGTTCTGCATCCAGCCGTTGGCGATCAGGATCCACAGGGCCGACAGGTTGGTGCCGAGTGCCACCAGCCAGGTCACGACCAGGTGGCTGATCTTCGACATGCGGTTCCAGCCGAAGAAGAACAGGCCCACGAACGTGGCTTCGAGGAAGAACGCCATCAGGCCTTCGAGCGCGAGCGGCGCGCCGAAGATGTCGCCCACGTAGTGGCTGTAGTACGACCAGTTCATGCCGAACTGGAATTCCATGACCACGCCGGTCGCGACGCCGAGGGCGAAATTGATGCCGAACAGCGTGCCCCAGAACATCGTCATCTTTTTCCAGATGGCGCGTCCGGTCATGACATACACGCTCTCCATGATGGCCAGCATGAACGACAGGCCGAGCGTGAGCGGAACGAACAGGAAGTGGTAAAGCGCTGTGGCGGCGAACTGAAACCGCGACAGATTGACGACATCGAGGTCAATCATGAATACGCTCCCAGACGGACGAGACGACCGCGAAGGAGCCGACATGGCCCTCCGGCGCGCTCGGCGGCCATGTTACGGTTCTTGGATACAACTTCATAGCAATCTTCCCGAATACGAACGGCATGTCAGTCCTTGCCGCGCAGCTTCCCGGCAAAATCAAGCACGCGCTGCACCCTTGACCCGAGCTTCATCAGGTTCTGCAGGGTTTGAGGGGGCAGGTGGTGCACCTCATCGAACCAGCCGGTCGACAGTTCGATGAGTTCGAGCATTTCGCCCATGCGCTCCTGCGCATAGGCTTCGTTGTTATCGGCGGGCGGGGCCAGCAGCGTGTCGCGCAGCAGCGTCATCGTGGGATCGATCTCCCGCTTGCGCTTCTCTTCCATCAGGATCCGGAAGATCTCCCAGACGTCTTTCGGCGTTTCGAAGTAGTCGCGGCGATCCCCGACCTGGTGCACCAGCTTCACGAGCCGCCACGACTGCAACTCCTTCAGGCCCAGGCTGACGTTCGAGCGCGAAAAGCTGAGGGACTCGGCGATGTGGTCGGCGTGCAGGGGATCGGGCGACAGAAACAGCAGGGCATAGATCTGGCCGACGGTGCGGTTCACGCCCCAGCGGCTACCCATTTCGCCGAAGTGCAGGACAAAACGTTCAATTTGCGGAGAAAGCGGCACGGCAGCGTCTTGTTACGTTGAATTCAGAGATTCCTGAAATTATCGAAGGTACTGGAAGAAAACGCAACAAACCCCCACATTCCTGTGGGCTTTCCTGGTGCCCGCGCAAAGAAATTGTCGCCGCTCGGTGCGTCAGAATGACGACGGGCCGGCTTGCTCCTTTGATCTGGAACAAGCCGGCCCGTTAAACGACCGCTGGTTTGTTACAGCACCGCCCAACCGGCCGGTCTGCAACACATTGAGTGTTGTTTCTACGTCACTTATTTCTTGGAAGCCTGCACGCTGACCGCGCCGGACACGCGCAACGCCTTGGCGCGCGCCTCGTCCACCGTCCCGGCCGTGGCCAGGCCCACGCCCATGCGGCGCTTGGTGAAGGCCTCGGGCTTGCCGAACAGGCGCACGTCGGTGCCCGGCTCGGCCAGGGCCTGCGCCACGCCATGGAAGCTCACGCCACGGTCGTCCAGGCCGCCGTAGATGACGCTGCTGGCGCCCGGCTGGCGCAGCGAGGTGTCCACGGGCAGGCCGAGCAGGGCGCGGGCGTGCAGCTCGAATTCGTTCTGCGCCTGCGTGATCATGGTGACCATGCCGGTATCGTGCGGACGCGGGCTGACCTCGGAGAACCACACCTCGTCGCCGGCCACGAACAGCTCCACGCCGAAAATGCCCAGGCCACCCAGCTCGCTCGTGACCGCCAGCGCGATCTCGCGCGAACGCTCGAGCGCGGTCGGCGACATCGGATGCGGCTGCCAGCTCTCGACGTAGTCGCCGTCGACCTGCTTGTGGCCGATCGGCTCGCAGAAGCGCGTTTCGATCGTGCCGTCGGCGCCCCGCGCGCGCACGGTCAGCAGCGTGATCTCGTAGTCGAACTTGATAAAGCCCTCGACGATGGCGCGGCCACCGCCGACGCGCCCGCCTTCCTGGGCGTAGCGCCAGGCCTGGGCCACGCCCGCCTCGTCGCGGATCACCGACTGCCCCTTGCCCGACGAGGACATGACGGGCTTGATCACGCAGGGATAGCCGATGCCGCCATCGATCGCGGCGCGCAGCTCGGCCTCGGTGTCGACGAACTTGTACGGCGACGTGGCCAGGCCGAGCGTCTCGGCGGCGAGCCGGCGGATGCCTTCGCGGTTCATGGTGAGCTGCGCGGCGCGCGCGGTGGGCGTCACGCGGACCTGACCGGCCGCCTCCAGCTCCACGAGCAGGTCGGTCGCGATGGCCTCGATCTCGGGCACGATCACGTGCGGCTGCTCCTGCTCGATCACCTTGCGCAGCGCCTGCGCGTCCGTCATGGACACGACGTGCGCACGGTGCGCCACCTGGTGGCCCGGCGCATCGGCATAGCGGTCCACCGCGATCACTTCGACGCCCAGACGTTGCAGGGCAATGATCACTTCCTTGCCCAGTTCGCCCGAGCCCAGCAGCATGACGCGGGTGGCGGAAGGAGACAGGGGGGTGCCGAGCACCGGCGCGGGAAAGGTAGACATGAGGAAAGCCTGGAGGGGTGCGCCGTGGACTCAGCGCGTGAGCCGGGGCGCGGACGGAAAAAGGACGAAAATGGCCATCTGCTGGCCGCAAAATCGCCGCCAGAATGCCATAGCGACCCGCCACCGGCAACCTCCGGCAAGACGGGGCGGCGCCCGGGCGGACACTGCGGCTAAAATCGCGCCATGACTGATCATGTCCCCACTTCCGCCGGCGCGCTCGACTCCGCGCGCCGGACCCTGCAGACCGAGGCCCGCGCCATCCAGGATCTGTCCGCGCGCCTGGACGCCAGCTTCACGCAAGTCGTCGACATGCTGCTCGCCTGCCGGGGCCGCGTGGTCGTCAGCGGCATCGGCAAGACCGGCCACATCGGCCGCAAGATCGCCGCCACGCTGGCCTCCACCGGGACGCCGGCGTTCTTCATGCACGCGGCCGAGGCCGTCCATGGCGACCTGGGCATGATCACGCAGGACGATCTGCTGATCGCGATCTCGTATTCCGGCTCGGGCGAAGAGCTGCTCACCATCCTGCCCGTCGTGCGCCGCATGGGCGCCGGGCTGATCGCCATTACGGGCAACCCCAGCTCGGAGCTCGCCCGCCTGGCCGACGTGCACCTCGACGCCAGCGTGGCCCAGGAAGCCTGTCCGCTCAACCTCGCCCCCACCGCCAGCACCACCACCGCGCTGGCGCTGGGCGACGCGCTGGCCGTGGCCTGCCTCGAAGCCCGCGGTTTCGGGCCCGAAGACTTCGCCCGTTCGCATCCGGGCGGCGCGCTCGGCCGCCGCCTGCTCACGCACGTGCGTGACGTGATGCGCAGCGGCGCCGCCCTGCCCACCGTCGCGTCCGACGCGCCGCTGTTCCGCGCGCTCGAAGAAATTTCGGCCAAGGGCATGGGCATGACCGCCGTGCTCGACGCCACCGGCCATCCCGTCGGCATCTTCACCGACGGCGACCTGCGCCGCCTGATCGAGCGCGAGGGCGACATCCGGGGCCTGACCGTGGCCCAGGGCATGACCCGCCAACCCCGCACCATTTCCCCCGACGCCCTGGCCGTTCAGGCGGCCAAGCTGATGGACGACCGCCGGCTCAACCAGATGTTGGTCATCGACGCCGATGGCCGCCTGGTCGGAGCCTTGCACATGCATGATCTGATGGCCGCAAAAGTGGTATGAACATGACGCCTCCTTCCAGCATTCCCCACCCCGCCGAAGCTCTGGTCCTTGCCCGCGTGACCGCGGCCGTGCGCGAGCGCGCCGCCGCCGTTCGCCTGATGGTGTTCGACGTCGATGGCGTGCTGACCGACGGGAGTCTCTACTACGGCGAGAACGGCGAGATGTTCAAGCGCTTCCATGCGCTGGATGGCCACGGCCTGCGTCTGCTGATGGAAGGCGGCCTCAAGGTGGCGCTGATCACGGGCCGCTCCGGACCGATCGTCGACCGCCGCGCCGCCGAGCTGGGCATCGCCGATGTGCAGCAGGGCGTGCGTGACAAGGCCACCGCCCTGACTGAACTTGCGCAGCGCCATGGCGTCCAACTGAATCAGGTCGGCTACATGGGCGATGACATCATCGACCTGGCCGCCATGCATCGCGCCGGCTTCGCGGCCAGCGTGCCGAGCGCGCCCGGCTACATTGCCCAGGCCGCGCATTGGGTCGCCACCCAACCCGGCGGCAGCGGCGCCGTGCGTGAGTGCTGCGACCTGCTGCTGGCCGCGCAGGGCCGACTCGGCCATTTCCTGGCCGGCCCTGCCCTGCTCGGTCCGGGCGCCATCCAATGACACCGCGCGGCCCGCGCCGCGCCCGCCAGCCATGAAAGAACGCTTCCCGTCCCTGATCGCGCTGTCCCTGCTGCTGCTGCTCGTCGCCGGCACCTGGTGGGCGGCCGACTACGCCCAGCGGGCCATTCCGATCGACCCGCCGCGCCGCATCACCCACGAAAAAGACTCGTGGGCGCGCGACTTCGTCATGCTGCGCACCGATCCCGGCGGCAACCCGATCAACCGGCTCGAGGGCACCTACGTCGAGCATTTTCCCGACGACGACTCGTATCACGTGACCGAGCCGCGCGCGGTCGGACAGCAGATCGGGAACCCCGTGACCATCGGCGTGGCCAAGACCGCCGTCATGGAAGCGGGCGGCAAGCGCATCATCATGAACGGCGACGCGCACGTGAAACGCCTGCCCGACGCCAAGAACGACGCGCTCGACGTGCGCAGCCAACAACTCATCATCGTGCCGGACGACGACGTGGTATACACGGATCTGCCGGCACAAGTGCACAAGGGCGCCTCGCGCATGAACGGCACTGGCATGCATTACAACAACACCACCCGGCAATTGCGGGTCTCGGCGTCCACCGATGTCGAGATCGCTGGCTCGGAAGGCCGTAAGCCCCCGCCCGGCGACACGCCCGCCAACTCAAAACCGTGAACACCATGACCGAACTTCGGATCCGCTCCTTTTCGCCCTCGCGCCTGCTCGCCGGACTGCTGCTGGCCGTCGCGACGTGTGCGCCCGCCGCCGCGCAAAACGCGCAGCAAGGCGGTGGCGCGGCGGAGGAGCCGGACACGCTCATCCTGTCCGACACGCTGCATTACGACGACATCAAGCGCGAGAGCACCTTCACCGGCAACGTCGCGCTTACCCGCGGCCTCATGACGCTGCACAGCGACAAACTCGAAGTCCGCGAAGACGCCAAGGGCACGCAGTTCGGCGTGGCCACGGCCAACAAGGGCAAACTCGTGCGCATTCGCCAGGAACGCCCCGAGACCTTCGAGGTGCTCGAGGGCGAAGGCCTGCGCGCCGAATACAACAGCAGCACCAGCGAGTTCGATCTGATCGGCCAGGCCGTGGTCACGCGCTTCATCTGTGGCAAACCCTTCGACACCATCCGTGGTGAACGCGTGCGCTATAACGAGAAGTCCGGCACCTACCAGGCCATGGGCGGCCCGAACTCCTCGGCCCCGGGTGGACGCGTGCGCTCGTTCGCGCCGCCGCGCGCCAAGAGCGATGCGGCCATCGCCGAGTGCCGCGCCCAGAAGGGCAAGCCGGCCGCCGCCAAAACCACCCGCTGAACACCCGCGATCCCCTCGACGCCACGATGAACTCCCCCCTCAAGCCGACTGCTGCCTCGGGCAAGTCCACTACTCCGCCCTCCGGCAACCTCACGGCCACGGGCCTGCGCAAGACCTACAACGGCCGTACCGTCGTGCAGGACGTCTCGTTATCGGTCAAGAGCGGCGAGGTGGTCGGCCTGCTGGGCCCCAACGGCGCGGGCAAGACCACGAGCTTCTACATGATCGTGGGCCTGGTGCCCGCCGACGCCGGCCGCATCGAGATCGACGGCAACACGATCACCGCGATGCCGATTCACAAGCGCGCGCGCATGGGTCTGTCTTATCTGCCCCAGGACGCCTCCGTGTTCCGCCGCCTCACGGTCGAGCAGAACATCCGCGCCGTGCTCGAATTGCAGGTGGACGCCAACGGCAAGGCCCTCACGCAGTCGGCCATCAAAGAGGGCATGGAGTCCCTGCTCGACGAGCTGCAGATCGGCCACATCCGCAGCAACACCGCGATCTCGCTGTCGGGCGGCGAGCGCCGCCGCGTCGAAATCGCGCGTGCGCTGGCCACGAGCCCGCGCTTCATTCTGCTCGACGAGCCCTTCGCCGGCGTGGACCCGATCGCCGTGATCGAGATCCAGCGCATCGTGCGCTTCCTCAAGAGCCGCGGCATCGGCGTGCTCATCACCGACCACAACGTACGCGAGACGCTCGGCATCTGCGATCGCGCCTACATCATCAGCGAAGGCAAGGTGCTGACCGATGGCCACCCCGACGAAATCGTGGGCGATCCCGCCGTGCGCCGTGTTTATCTGGGCGAGCATTTCCGCATGTGATGTGCCGCTCGTGATGGCGCAACGCCGCATCGAAAAAAACCGCGCCGAGGCGCGGTTTTTTCTTGGGCGGGCGGCGCGCCATGCGGCAGTGCCACACGCGACGATCGTCCTGCGTCTTCGTGTTACGGCAAAGCTCTGACACCGACTGTTGCGCACTGCGCGGGAACCCCGCGAAGGCGCTCCGACTCCTATTTTTATGGGGTTTCGTGCGTGCATGGCAGGGCTTCCCGTCATGCGAAAACACCTCAGGGAAAGCCCTAGGCTTTCATTCACGAAACAGACATTTTTATGCGCTGGATCAACTTGTTTTCGCGGTTGGAGTCTATACACTAGTACTAACGGCAAGCCTATCAACCAACAGAAGGAGAACCCCTAACGCCCACATCGCGCACCCGTTGCGCAACCTTTCCTACTTCTCTTTTCGAAGGAGAGCACACTATGAACCTGAGCATCTGCGGTCGTCATCTCGACGTCACCCCGGCCATCCGGGAATATGTCATGAACAAACTGGCGCGAGTGCTGCGGCATTTCGATCACGTCATCGATACCCAGGTCATGCTCTCGGTGGAGCCCCTGCGGCACAAAGCCGAAATCACGATGCGCCTGCGCGGTAAAGACATCCACTGCGAGGCAGTCGACGAAAACCTCTACGCGGCAATCGACCTTCTCTCCGATAAGATCGACCGCCAGGTCCTCAAGCACAAAGACAAGGTGCAAAGCCACGCCACCGAGTCGGTAAAGCGACAAGTCGCTGCGCTCAGCGCGCAGTAATCCCGCAGTCCCGCGCTTTATCAACACTCGCGAGCGTCACACCCTCGTCACCATGAGCTCTTGAAGCTCCCCGGACACCGATGCCCCAGGATCCGTCTTGCCGGGCATCGGCCCTCCGCCCCATCTGTCCCCACCCCATCCAATCGCACTGCTGCCCTTGTGGCGCGCGGCCTTGGCTTTCCCAAACCGCCCGCTCGGTCTATGCTTTGCCTCCTTGATGGCGAACCGGCGCAACTTTTGTTTTTTTGCACTGCGTCATAAACCCCTATAATGATCCGCATGAATCACTTGTCGCGCATTTTGCCCGCCGGCAACGTCGTGCTCGATATGCTGGCCACCAGCAAAAAACGGGCGTTCGAACAGGCCGGTCTGCTCTTCGAAAACCATCACGGTCTCGCTCGCTCGGTCGTGTTCGACAGTCTGTTCGCACGCGAACGACTCGGGTCGACCGCGCTGGGCCAGGGTGTCGCTGTACCGCACGGCCGGGTCAAGGGCTTGGAGCAGGCGCTGGCGGCTTTTGTCCGTCTGGCGCAGCCCATCCCCTTCGACGCCCCCGATGGTCAGCCCGTATCGATGTTGCTCTGTCTGCTGGTGCCCGAGGCCGCCACCCAACAGCACTTGGACATCCTCGCCGAACTGGCGCAGCTGATGTCGAACAAGGCGTTGCGTGAAGCCCTGGCCACCGAAACCGATCCGGCGGTCGTGCACCGCATGCTCACGACCGGCCAACTCTGAGCAACGCGGAGCGCTGCCATGCTTACCGTGCAGGAACTGGTCGACGACAACGCCGACAAAATCCCTTTCAACTGGGTCGCGGGACACGGCGCGGCCGACCGCTCCATTCCCGATGACGGGATGGCGGCCGCCGATCTGGTCGGCCACCTCAACCTGATCCACCCCTCTCGCATCCAGGTGTTCGGCCAGGAAGAGCTCGCGTATTACACGCGCTTCGACCTGCGCCGCCGCATGCACCACATGGACGAGCTGCTGATCGGCGGCGTGCCGGCGATCCTGCTCGCCGACGGCCTGAACGCGCCGCAGGATCTGATCGATCAATGCGACCAGCATCAGGTGCCGCTGCTCTCCACGCCGGTGGCCGCGGCGCAGCTGATCGACCTGCTGCGCATCTATCTCGGCAAGAAGCTCGCGCCCACCACCACCGTGCATGGCGTATTTCTCGACGTGCTGGGACTGGGTGTGCTCATCACCGGCGAATCCGGCCTGGGCAAGAGCGAGCTCGCGCTCGAACTGATTTCGCGCGGCCACGGCCTGGTGGCCGACGACGCGGTCGAGTTTTCGCGCACCGCGCCCAACATGATCGAGGGTCACTGCCCGCAGCTGCTGCAAAACCTCCTCGAGGTACGCGGCCTGGGCCTGCTCGACATCCGCACGATCTTCGGCGAGACCTCGGTACGCCGCAAGATGCGGCTCAAGCTCATCGTGCATCTCGTGCGCGCCAGCGCGCAGGACAAGTTCGAACGCCTGCCGCTGCAGGACATCACGCAGGACATGCTGGGCCTGCCGGTGCGCAAGGTGATGCTGCAGGTCGCGGCCGGCCGCAACCTCGCCGTGCTGGTCGAAGCAGCCGTGCGCAACACCATCCTCAAGCTGCGCGGCATCGACACGCTGGGCGAATTCATGGAACGCCAGGCGATGGCGATCCTGCAAAGCAGCAAGTAAAGCCCAGCCCTACGCGGGGCACGGCGCTGCCGGCGCCGCCCCGTCTCTGCGCCCTTTCTGTTCTCCGCGCGTCCGCATCACGCGTCGGCGCGACGCCTCAACGCCGAGCGTCAGCGCGACGCGGCGTCGCGCGCGCGCCGCACTTCGGGCGCCGTCACCGCGCTGGCCGCGTTGCCCCAGCTGCCTCGCACATACGACACCACCGCGGCGACGTCGTTATCGCTCAGCATCTGACCGAACGGCGGCATGCCGTGCGGCCGCGGCTCCATCTGCGTGGCGGGTCCGAAGCCGCCGTCCAGCACCACGCGGATCGCATTGATCGCGTTGGGCGCCGTGACCGACGGATTGCCCGCCAGCGCGGGCCACGCCGAGTCGCGCCCGCGGCCGTCGGCCTGATGACATTGCGCGCAGTGCTGCGTGTACAGCTTCGAGCCTTGGGTCATGAGGCCGGCGCTGGCGGCGGCGCCAGCGCGCGGCGTGTCGGTCGCCGGCAGGGTCTTGAGATAGGTGCCGATCGCGAGCGCGTCGGCATCCGAGAGGTACTGCGTGCTGCCCGTGATCACTTCCGCCATCGGGCCGTTGGCCACCGAGTGCGGCGTGCGGCCCGACTTCAGCAGCACGGCCACGTCCGCGGCGCTCCAGCGACTCAGGCCCGCATCCTGATTGGCATTGAGCGGCGGCGCATACCAGCCCAGCCCGTCGATCATGCCGCCCGGCAGACGCGCGGCGTCCACCGTGGCGCCCAGGCTGTTGCGCGGCGCATGGCAGGCCGCGCAGTGGCCCGGCCCCTCCACCAGATAACGGCCGCGATTCCATTGCGCCGTCTGGCCGGCGTCGTCTTCGTGCACGCCGGGGTTGAAATAGAGCACGCGCCAGAATTCCAGCAAGGCGCGGCGGTTGTACGGCCACTCGAGCGCGTGCGCGCGGTTCTGCTGCCGCACGGCGGGCAGGCTACGCAGATAGGCATACAGCGCGTCGGCGTCCGCGCGCGTCATGCGCGTGTACTGCGGATACGGGAACGCCGGATACAGCAGCTCGCCGTCGCGCCCCTTGCCGTTGTGCAGCGCGCGCCAGAAATCGTCGGCGCTCCAGGCGCCGATGCCCGTCTCGCGGTCAGGGGTGATGTTGGGACCGTACAGCGTGCCGAATTTCGTGGGAATCGGCGTGCCGCCCGCATAGGCCTGGCCGCCCGAGACGGTATGGCAGGCCGCGCAGTTGGCCAGCCGCGCGATGTCGCGGCCCCGCAGGATCTGCGCCTGCGGGTCGCTCACGGCCACCGGCGCGGGGCCCGCGTCCTCACGCGTGCCGAAGAAATACAGCGTGAGGGCAAGCAGGATGCACAGCGCCCCCAGCCCCACGATGAACCGGCCCAGCCACTTCAACACGAGCCTCATCGCGTGCCTCCGACGGCACTGCGCGTCTGGCTGCCGCAGGCCGTTGGCAGCTTGAGCGTGCCGGAGGGTTGCGCCACGTAGAACGGCGGCACCGGCTGCGCCGCGAGCCAGGCCGACACCGCGGCCACGTCTTCCGGACTCAGCTGACGCGCCACGTCGGCCATGCAATCCGGCGCCGAGGCCTGCCGCAGGCCCTGCTGCCAGCCGCCGATCTGCGCGACCAGATAGTCGCGCGGCAGGCCCAGCAGACCGGGGATGGCGGGTGCCACGCCGGACAGATCGGCGCCGTGACAGGCGGCACAGGCCGGCAGGCGCCGGCTGCGGTCGCCGTCGAACACCAGGGCACGACCGCGCTCCAGCGCGGCCGCGTCGGCCCGCGGCTGGGCGGGCGGCGGATAGGGCACGTGGCGCGATGCGAAGTATTCGGCCATTTCACGCAAATATGCGTCGGGCAGACCGGTGAGCAGATGGGTCATGGGCCGGTACTGGCGCTGGCCATCGCGAAAGCTCAGGAGCTGATGAAACAGGTACTCGGCGGGCTTGCCCGCGATGCGAGGGTAGTAGCCGTCGGGGCCGGCGCGGCCCTGCGCGCCATGGCAGGCGGTACAGGCCGCGAGCCGGGCGCCCATCGTGTTGGGCTCGAGCGTGCTGCCCGGGTTCTGTGCATGCGCGGCACCGGCGCCACAGACGTACAACGTCAGGGCAACTGCAATATGGCGGAGGGATTTGACGGCTAACATCGTAAAGGCTGACATCGGGTCTGATCTCGACGGCGCGGGGCGCGCGGGCGGGTGGGTAGACGTCGGTGCACTGCGGCGGCGTGTCCTTATCGGACAGACGGACAGATGCAGCAGTGTAAGCCTTTATCCGTCCCCCGGGCGGGATGCACCATTCCATGCCACAATCACTGCCATGTTGAGAGTCGTCCTTATCACCGGCATTTCTGGGTCCGGCAAGTCCGTCGCGCTACGCATGCTCGAAGACGGCGGCTTTACCTGCGTCGATAACCTGCCCGTGCGCTTTCTCACCGAGTTCGTCGCCAACGCCCGCGACGACGGTCTCGAACGCGTCGCCGTCGCCATCGACGTACGGTCGCCCGGCGAGCTGGCCGAGCTGCCCGACGTGATCACCGCGCTGCGCTCGATGGGCACCGACCTCTCGGTGGTCTTTCTCGACGCCAGCACCGACACCCTCACACAACGCTATTCCGAGTCGCGCCGGCGCCATCCGCTCACCGATCGCCTCACGCGCAACGGCAAGACGCCCTCGCTGGTCGAGAGCATCGCCACCGAGCGCGAGCTGCTGGCACCGCTGCGCGACCAGGAACACGTGATCGACACCTCGGACCTCACGCCGGGGCAGTTGCGCAGCTGGATTCGCGACCTGATCCAGGCCGACCGCCCGCCGCTCGTGCTCACGTTCGAGTCGTTCGCGTTCAAGCGCGGCGTGCCGAGCGACGCCGACCTGATGTTCGACGTGCGCTGCCTGCCCAACCCCTACTACGATCGCAACCTGCGCCCGCTCACCGGCCGCGATCAGCCGGTGGCCGACTGGCTCGCGAGTTTCGATATCGTGGGCGCGATGATCGACGACATCGCCGCGTTTCTGCGCCGCTGGTTGCCGCAGTACACGGCCGACACGCGCAACTACCTCACGATCGCGATCGGCTGCACGGGCGGCCAGCATCGCTCCGTGTATGTGGTCGAACAACTGGCGCAGCGCTTCTCCGATCACGAACCGCTGCTGGTGCGCCACCGCACCCAGCTGCCCGACGAATCCGCCTGACCCTCTCCGTTTCCGCATGACGCTGCCCCGCCCGCTCACCCTGCTGACGATCCTCATGCTGGCCATCGCCGTGGCCGGCTGTTCCTCGCCCGGCAAGAAACGCGGCGGCGGCTACTACAAGGATGACGGCCCGGGCTCGAGTCCGCCCGCCGACATCGAAGCGATTCCCGACGCGCAGCCGCGCATCGAGCCGCTCGCCAGTGGCGCGAACCGGCCTTATGTGGTCTTCGGCAAGCGCTATGTGCCCGACACCACCGAAAAGCCCTTCCGCCAGCAGGGCGTGGCCTCCTGGTACGGCAAGAAGTTTCACGGCAACTCCACCTCGATCGGCGAGAGCTACGACATGTACGCCATGACGGCCGCGCATCCCACGATGCCGCTGCCGAGCTATGCGCGCGTGACCAGCAAACTCAACGGCCGCACGGTGATCGTGCGCGTGAACGACCGGGGCCCGTTCCACGACAACCGCATCATGGATCTGTCGTATGTGGCGGCGTACAAGCTCGGCATCATCGGGCCGGGCAGCGGCGCGGTGACGGTCGAACGCATTCTGCCCGACGAGATCCGCACCCTGATGGCCCAGGGCGGCGCCCCCGCGCCGGCACCGCGCCCGGACAGCGCGACCGGCACCATCGTGTCCTCGCCGGTCGATCTGGGCGGCGGCAGCGCGCTGGCCGCCACGCCGCTGTCGGCACAACCGGTGAGCAGCGCTCCGCCCGCGGCGCAGGCGGGCGGCATCTACCTGCAGCTCGGCGCCTTCTCGCAGCCCGCCAACGCGCACACGCTGGTGGCGCGCGTCAATGGACTGCTCGCGGCCGAGGGCGCGCCCCCGGCCATCGTCGAGCAGGCCAACAACATGTATCGCGTGCGCATGGGCCCCTACAGCGACCGCGACGCGGCCCTGTCAGCCGTGCAGCGCGTCTCCGACCGCACGGGCATCATGCCCAGCCTCGCCGCGCCCTGAACGGGGCGGCGACTCATCATCGCGTGAATCACCCGCGGCGCCTCGCAGGCGCCAGCTTCAGCGCCGTGGCGTATCCGAGCCCGCGGCGCGCGGAGCCGGTTCGTTTTCGGCCTGCAGATAGGTCGCCCAAGCCAGACTGGCGGCCGACTCGACCAGCGCCAGCTCCTGCTGGCCATCGCAGATGCGGCGCGTGCGGGCAGCATGGCCCGGATAGCGGTTGCCCTCGTGGATCAGGAGCGCGCGCTTGCGCTTGAGGCCACCGCCGAAGCCGGTGAGCGCGGTATTCCAGCCGATCACGCGATGGCACGGCACGATGATGGAGATGGGGTTGCGACCCAACGCCTGCGCCAGCGGACGCACCGAACGCGGACGCTCGATGCGGTGCGCCAGATCGCCGTAGGTGGTGGTCGTGCCGAAGGGCAGGCTCAGCAGCCCTTCCCAGACCAGACGTTGAAACGGCGTGCCGAGCGGGGCCAGCGGCAGGTCGAAAGCCTGGCGCTCGCCGGCGTACCACTCGGCCAGTTGCTCGCGGGTGCGCGCCAGCACACTCGCCTCGGCGGCGCTGTGCTCGGCCCGGCCGATGGCGGCGGCATCGCTTTGGTCGACGAACCACACCCCACACAGGCCCGCGTCGCTGGCGGCGAGGCGCATCGGTCCGAGCGGGCTGTCGATGTCGAGGGTGGCGGGTTGGGCAGCGGGATCTTCCACCCGCAACAAGGGCAGCGGTGCGGTCATTCTGCGTCTTCCTTGCGCGCCAGGGCGCGCTGATACAGGGCATCGCGCGGCAGTCCGGTGACGCGCGCGGCCACGCGCGCGGCATCGCGCACCGACACGGTCTCGAGCAAGGCGTCGAGCAATGTGTCGGTGGCGGGATCGGCCAGCGCATCGTCGGCCTCCGTGCGCGCTTCGGCATGCACGATGAGCACGAACTCACCCTGCCCACGATGCGAATCGGCGGCCAGCCACGCGGCGGCCTCGCCGAGCGGCACGGTGGCGATCTCTTCGAAGCGCTTGGTCAGCTCGCGCGCCACGGTGACCTCGCGCGCCGGTCCGCAGACCTCGAGCAGGTCCGCCAGCGTGGCGGCCAACCGATGCGGCGATTCGAACATCAGCACCGGCGCGGGCAAGGCGCACCACTGGCGCAGCCAGCGCTGCCGCGCCACCGCCTTGGGCGGCGCGAAACCGGCGAACGCGAATGCGGGATTTTCGTCGGACGTGACACCACTGCCCATCAGCGCGGTGATGACGGCGCTCGGGCCGGGCACCGGGACGACGGGGTGGCCCGCCGCGCGCACGGTGCGGACCACGCGGGCGCCGGGGTCGCTGACGGCGGGCGCGCCGGCATCGGACACCAGGGCCACGCGCTGGCCTTGCGCGAGACGCTCGCAGATGGCCTGGGCCGCCTGTGCCTCGTTGTGACGATGCGCGGCCATGAGCGGCGTGCCCACGCCCCAGGCATCGAGCAAGGTGCGGGTGGCGCGCGTGTCCTCGGCCGCGATCACATCGGCGCGGGCCAGCGCCTGCCAGGCGCGCAGCCCGAGGTCGCCGAGGTTGCCGATCGGGGTGGCGACCACGTAAAGCGTGCCGGGCGGCCAATGCTGGGCCGCGACGCGTTCGGCTACGCGGTTCCAGGCATCGCCTGCGGGTGTGACATCCGGATTCATGGGGGCTTCGACTGCGATGAAAAACCATGCCAGTGTAGCCGCCATGCGCGCTCCCCACGATCCGCCCTCGGCGGCGGCCCCATCCCCGGATCCGTCCGATAACGCTCCCTTTGCGCTCGCCCGCGAGATCCGCGAACGCGGCCCGCGCAAGCGTGCACGCCGGGCCCGGCCGGTGGCACGGACCGCCCATCTGACCGGACGCGCCATGGAGGATCGCGCGCTGGCCTGGCTGCAGGCGCACGGTCTCAAGCTGGTGGCCCGCAACGTCCGTGGCCGCCGGGGCGAGATCGACCTCGTCATGCGCGACGGCGCCACGGTGGTGCTGGTCGAGGTGCGCTCGCGCCGGGGTCCGCCCGGCGTCGCGGCCGGCAGCCTCACGCCCGCCAAGCTGGCCAGCATCGTTCGCACCGCCCGGCACTGGCTGCCGATCTGGCGCGCCCGCCACTGGCCCGGCCAGGACCCGCCGGTGCGGCTCGATGCCGTGCTGGTGCAGGAGGGGCAGGCGGAGTGGCTGCGCGATGTGCGGCTGCCCGCCGAATTGGACTGACGCGCCCCCGAAACGGCCGCGCACGGCCGCTCACAGACTTTACGCCCGCCGCGACTCCGGTTACGCGTGGACAGAAACAGAGGCTTACCGCGTGAGATAATCCGCGCCATGGATATGACCTTGCGCATGACGTCGCATTTCCGCGATGCAATCGCTCTGCACGAACAGAGCATGCACACCCTGGCCCCCACGCTGGCCACGGCGGTGGACCTGCTTTTCGCCGCTCTGGCCAACAACGGCCGGATCCTGGCCTGCGGCAATGGCGGCTCGGCCGCCGATGCGCAGCATTTCATCGCCGAGCTGGTCGGCCGTTTCGAGCGCGACCGCCTGCCGCTGGCCGGCATCGCCCTCAATACCGACACCTCGATCCTGACCGCGGTCGGCAACGACTACGGCTTCGACGAAATCTACGAACGCCAGGTCAGTGCGCTGGGCCAGCCGGGCGACGTCCTGGTGGCCATTTCCACCAGCGGCAACTCGCCCAATGTCGTGCGCGCCATGGAAGCCGCCCGCGATCGCGAAATGCACGTGATCGCCCTGACCGGCAAGGGCGGCGGCGTCATGGGGGAACTCATTACGCCGCACGACGTCCATCTATGTGTCCCGCACGACCGAACGATGCGCATCCAGGAGGTCCACATCCTGTTGCTGCACGCCCTGTGCGACGGTATCGACGCCCTACTCCTCGGAGACACCGAATGATGATGCCTTCCTCCCGAACCGCCGTACGCCCCCTGCTCGCGGCCGCCGTGCTCGCAGCCGCCGTGGCGGGTCTGTCGGCCTGCGCCCCGCTGGTCGTGGGCGGCGCCGCCGCCACCACGGCCGTCGTCGCCACCGACCGTCGCTCCTCGGGCACCCAGCTCGACGACCAGAACGCCACGTTCCGCGCCGAAACCCAGATCAGCCAGAAGCTCGGCGAGGGTGCCCGCGTCAACGCCATGGTCTACAACGGCCAGATGCTGCTCACCGGCGACGTCCCGACCGATGCTGCCCGCGCCGAGGCAGGCACGATCGCCCAGGGTGTGCAAAAAGTGCGCAGCGTGAGCAACCAGCTCACGGTCGGCCCGGCCGCATCGTTCACCACCCGCTCCAACGACACCTGGATCACGTCCAAGGTCAAAACCGCCCTGATCAATACCAAGTTCGTCCCGTCCGGCACGATCGCGGTCACGACCGACAAGGGCGTCGTTTACCTGATGGGCAAGGTCACCCAGGCCGAGAGCGAGTACGCCGCCAACGCGGCCGCCGACGTCGGCGGTGTGACGAAAGTGGTAAAACTGTTCGAGATCATCAGCCGCGATGAAGCCATTCGCCTGTCGGGCTCCGGGTCGTCCAAAGACGGCAAGGCCCCGATCGAGTCGACCACGGGCGGCACCCCGGCTCCCACGGAAAACGCGGCTCCGGCCGGCGATTCCGGCGTACAGGCAATGCCCATCAAATGAAAAAAGTCATCCTCTCGCTCGTCGTCCTGGTGGCGGCCGGCATCGGCGCCTGGTTCGTCTGGCGCCCCGCCGCGCCCGCGCCCGACGTGACCTTCACCACGCTCGAAGGCAAGCGCTTCACCACGCAGGACCTGCGCGGCAAGGTGGTGCTGGTCAAGTTCTGGGCCACCAGTTGCGTCACCTGCGTCAAGCAGATGCCGGAGGCGATCTCGGCCTACAACGAATACGCGCCCAAGGGTTACGAGGCAATCGGCGTGGCCATGCAGTACGACCCGCCCAACTATGTCGCCAACTTCGTGCAGCAGCGCAAGCTACCGTTCCCGGTCGTGATCGACGCGCAGGGCGAGATCGCCAAGGCCTTCGGCGACATCCGCCTCACGCCCACCGCGTTCCTGATCGACAAGGAAGGCCGCATCATCAAGCGCTATCTCGGCGAATACGACGTGGCCGAGTTCCACGCCACGGTCGAAAAGGCGCTGGCGGCGGGCTGACCGGCTCTGCCACTGCCCGCTCGCCGGGTCGTAAAAAAAGCCCTCGGTGCCACACTGGCGCCGAGGGCTTTTTCGTGGGGCGGCCGATCCGGCCGCCGCCGCTCAGAACGCCGGAACCACGGCGCCCTTGTACTTTTCCTGGATGAACTTCTTCACGGTCTCGCTGTGCAGCGCGTTCACGAGCTTCTTGATCTTGGGCGCGTCCTTGTCTTCCTGGCGCACGGCGACCAGGTTGGCGTAGGGCGAGTCCGCGCCTTCGATGAAGAGCGCGTCGCGGGTGGGTACCAGGCCGGCTTCCAGCGCGTAGTTGGTGTTGATCAGCGCGACGTCCACGTCATCGAGCGAACGCGGCAGCATGGCGGCCTCGAGTTCGCGGAACTTGAGCTTCTTGGGGTTTTCGACGATGTCGATCGGCGTGGCGACGATGTTGGCCGGATCCTTCAGCTTGAGCAGGCCCTGCTTCTGCAGCAGCACCAGCGCGCGGCCGCTGTTGGACGGGTCGTTGGGGATCGCGATCGTGGCGCCGTCCTTCAGATCGGCGATGCGCTTGATCTTCTTGGAATAGGCGCCGAACGGCTCGACGTGGACCAGGCCGGCCGAGACCAGGTTGGTCTTGCGATCCTTGTTGAAGGTGTCGAGGTAGGGCTGATGCTGGAAGAAATTGGCGTCGAGCTGCTTGTCGGCCAGTTGCAGGTTGGGCTGCACGTAGTCGGTGAACACCTTGATGTCGAGCTCCACGCCTTCTTTGGCCAGCACGGGCTTGACCACTTCGAGGATCTCCGCATGGGGCACCTGGGTGGCGCCGATCGTGAGCTTTTCGGCGTGCGCCGCGCCCGTGGCCAGGACCAGGGCCGATGCCACCAGGGCCGACCGGATGAAGGAGAAACGCATGATTTGCCTCGTTGATGTGTCGTGAAATACGGGGGTTGCGGCCCGCGCCGACGGGGTCCGGAAGTGTCCGCCCCATGGCCGGCCGTTGCAAAAACGACCCCAATTTACCTGAATGCCCGCCTTTTGTCGGGCATAAGGACATGGGTTTACGGCATATGACAGCCGAGGCGATTACAATCTGCCGTATGCTTGCCACCATGCCTGTCCAGACATGGGCGCAGGCATTTTTTCCACCTTTTTTTCGGCTCGTATATATCACTGCCATGACCGACACCCCCGACCCTGCCGCCGTAATGTCTCCTGCTGTCAAAGCCGCCGTTCTTTCGGAAGCCCTGCCGTATATCCGACGATTTCACGGCAAGACGATCCTGGTGAAATACGGTGGCAATGCCATGACGGAAGAACGATTGCAGCGCAGCTTCGCGCACGACGTCGTGCTGCTGAAGCTGGTGGGTCTGAATCCGGTCGTGGTGCACGGCGGCGGTCCGCAGATCGATGACGCCCTGCGCCGTATCGGCAAGCAAGGCACCTTCATCCAGGGCATGCGGGTCACCGATGCCGAGACCATGGAAGTGGTCGAGTGGGTGCTGGGCGGCCAGGTCCAGCAAGACATCGTGATGATGATCAACGAAGTCGGCGGCAAGGCCGTGGGCCTGACCGGCAAGGACGGCATGCTCATCCAGGCCCGCAAGAAGCTGATGGACAACAAGGACAACCCCAACGAGCCGATCGACATCGGCTTCGTGGGCGACATCACCCAGGTCGAGCCCGCCGTGGTCAAGGCCCTGCAGGATGACCAGTTCATTCCCGTGATCTCCCCGATCGGCTACGGCGAAGACGGCACCGCCTACAACATCAACGCCGACGTGGTCGCCGGCAAGATGGCCGAGGTGCTGGGCGCCGAAAAGCTGCTCATGATGACCAACACCCCGGGCGTGCTCGACAAGAGCGGCAAGCTGCTGCGCAGCCTGTCGGCCCAGACCATCGACGAGCTGTTCGCCGACGGCACGATCTCGGGCGGCATGCTGCCCAAGATCTCCTCGGCGCTGGATGCCGCGAAAAACGGCGTCAACTCGGTCCACATCGTCGACGGCCGCGTGCCGCACTGCCTGCTGCTGGAGATCCTGACCGACCAGGGCGTCGGCACGATGATCAGCTCGCACTGATGGCGTTACGGCGCCTTCTGCTGCGGCCCGCGGCGCGCATACGCCGCGGCCGCCGCGTGTCCGAGGCCGGCGGCGCCGGCCCCGGGCACGGTGGCCGGCTCTGGCTGTTCGATCTCGACAACACGCTGCACGACACCTCGCACGCCATCTTCCCGCAGATCGACGCGGGCATGACGCGCGCGGTCATGACGGCGCTGGGCGTCGAGGCCGACGAGGCCAACCGGCTGCGCAAGCTCTATTGGCAGCGCTACGGCGCGACCATGATCGGCCTGGTGCGCCACCATGGCGTAGACCCGCACGCGTTTCTGCGCGACAGCCATGATTTCGACGTAACCACGCTGGTGCGCGCCGAGAAAGGGCTGCCCGCCATGCTGCGCGCCCTGCCCGGGCGCAAGGTGCTGCTCACCAACGCGCCGCTCGATTACGCCCGCGCGGTGCTGCGCCACATGGGCATCCTGCGCTACTTCGACAGCCTCTGGGGCATCGAAGAGATGCGCCTGCACGGCGAGTTTCGTCCCAAGCCCTCGGCGGCGCTGCTGCGCTACGTGCTGGCGCGCGAAGGCGCCACGCCGCGCCAGACGGTGCTGGTCGAAGACACGCTCGACAATCTGCGCAGCGCGCGCCGGATCGGTCTGCGCACGGTGCATGTGTACCATCCCGGCACGCCGTTCGCCCGCGGGCACAGGTCACGACCTTCGTACGTCGACTTGCGGGTAAACTCGGTTACAGACCTGCTGCTGCGCCGCCGGCCGCTGCGCGGCTGACCCCGCGTCCCCTACCCCGTCCGTCCCGCATACCCAGCCCGTCCCATGGCGAAACCCGGCGAGAGAAAAACCCAGATCCTGCAAACGCTGGCCGAAATGCTGGAGCAGCCGCATGCCGCCCGCATCACCACGGCCGCGCTCGCCGCGCGCATGCAGGTGTCGGAGGCCGCGCTCTACCGTCATTTCGCCAGCAAGGCGCAGATGTTCGAGGGCTTGATCGAGTTCATCGAGACCACGCTGTTCACCCTGGTGAATCAGATCAGCGCGGCCGAGCCGCAGGGGCTGGGCCAGGCGCGCAAGACGGTATCGATGCTGCTGGCCTTCTCGGAACGCAACCGCGGCATGACGCGCGTGCTCACCGGCGACGCCCTCGTCACCGAAGACAACCGGCTGCAGGACCGCATCAACCACATCAACGACCGCATCGAGGCCACCTTCAAGCAGTGCCTGCGCAATGCGGTGACCGACGGCGGCCTGCCCGAAGACGCCAATGTGGCGGCGCACGCCAGCCTGCTCACGCATCTCGTGCTGGGCCGCTGGCTGCGTTATGCGCAGAGCGGCTGGCGCGTCACGCCCACCGCCATGCTCGACGACCAGCTGCGGCTGGCGCTGGGATGAGCGCGATGGCGTCGTCACCACGTCACGCTTTCCTGCCATCATCCCGGCCGATCCTGCACGCCTGTTGAAGGCGCCGCGGCGCGGTGACGGCCCGATAAGCCGGACCGGCCACGTGTCATTGGGCTTGCGGTCCGGGCGAACCGGCCAGCATAATCGCACCTGATCCGGCCCTTCAATAGCCGCTTCCGCTCGCCCTTGACCTGCATCAATGCGGGTTTTCCTTAGTACTGCCAAGCTAGTCCCGTGTTCTGACGTTGCTAGTACAGCATTTCTTACGTGGCTGGCACCGTCTTCTGACGTCGATTGACCTAGATCGGAGATGGATATGACTGCGCAAGCCGCTGTCCCTGCCCCACAAGTCCCCAAGAAGAAGATACCGATAGGCCTTGTGGCCGGCCTGCTGGCGCTCATCATCGTATTGATGCTGCCCATGCCCGCCGACCTGCCGCCCGCGGGTCATCGCATGATCGCCATCCTGGCGTTCGCGGTGGTCGTGTGGATCACCGAGGCGGTGTCGTACGAAGCCAGTGCCATCATGATCACCACCTTGATGGCCTTCCTGCTGGGCACCGCGCCCACCATCAAGAATCCCGAGGTGCTTTACGGCACCTCGGCGGCCATCAGCATGGCGCTGACCGGGTTCTCGAACTCGGCGCTCGCGCTGGTCACCGGCGCGCTGTTCATCGCGGCCGCCATGACCTTCACGGGGCTGGACCGGCGCATCGCGCTGGTCACGCTCTCGCGCATCGGCACCAGCACCACGCGGATCATGATCGGCGCGATCGCCGTCACCATCGTGCTGAGCCTGGTCGTGCCGAGCGCCACCGCGCGCAGCGCCGCCGTCGTGCCCATCATGATGGGCGTGATCGCCGCGTTCGGCGTGGACAAGCGTTCCAACATCGCCGCCGGCATCATGATCATCGTGGCCCAGGCCACCAGCATCTGGAACGTCGGCATCCAGACCGCCGCCGCCCAGAACCTGCTGACCAAGGGCTTCATGGAGAAGATGCTCGGTGACCGCGTGTCGTGGGCCGAATGGCTGATCGCCGGCGCGCCGTGGTCGGTCATCATGTCGGTCGTGCTCGTCTTCATCGTGCTCAAGCTGCTGCCCCCCGAAGCCGACAACATCGCCGGCGGCAAGGAAGCGGTGCAGGCCGAACTCGACGCGCTCGGTCCCATGACCGGTCCGCAGAAGCGCCTGCTCGGCGTGTCGCTCATGCTGCTGATGCTGTGGGCCACCGAGAAGTCGCTGCACAACTTCGACACCACCTCGACCACCTACTTCGGCCTCGTGCTGCTGCTGCTGCCGCGCTTCGGCGTGATGACATGGAAGGACGTGCAAAGCCGCATTCCGTGGGGCACCGTGATCGTGTTCGGCGTGGGTATCAGCCTGGGCACCGCCCTGCTCACCACCCAGGCCGGTCAATGGATGGGCAATCAGGTCGTGACGCACACCGGCCTGGATCACCTCGGCCCGCTCGCGATCTTCGCCATCCTGTCGGCCTTCCTGATCGTGATCCATCTGGGCTTCGCCAGCGCCACCGCGCTCACCTCGGCCATGCTGCCGATCCTGATCTCGGTGCTGGCCACGCTGCCGGGTGAATTCAACCGGCTGGGCATGACCATGCTGCTGGGCTTCGTGGTGAGCTACGGCTTCATCCTGCCCATCAACGCACCGCAGAACATGGTCTGCCTGGGTACCGAAACCTTCACCGCCAAACAGTTCGCCCGCGTCGGCATCATCATCACCATCGTCGGCTATCTGCTGATGCTGGTGTTCGGTGCCACCTACTGGCGCTGGCTGGGCTGGATGTAAGGAGTCATCATGAAAATCGCCATCAACGAAGCCATCGCCTACGGCGAGCGTCTGCTGGCCGCCCAGGGGGTGCCCGCCGACATCGCCCGCGACGTCGCCGAACACCTCGTCGAGTCCGACCGGGTGGGCTACACCAGCCACGGCCTGTCGATCCTGCCGAACTACGAACGGGTGCTGCGCGAAGGCTTCGTGCGCGCCGACGGCCGGGCCGAGCTCGTCAACGACCGCGGCACGCTGCTCGCCTTCGAGGGCAACAGCGGCTTCGGCCAGCACGTGGGCAAGACCGCCATCCAGCAGGCCATCGCGCGCACGGCCGAGCATGGCCAGTGCATCCTGACCCTGCGCAACACGCACCACCTGGGGCGCATGGGCTACTACGGCGAGATGGTCGCCGCGGCCGGCCAGATCCTGCTGGCCTTCACCAACGTGATCAACCGGTCGCCCACCGTGGCGCCGTTCGGCGGCGCGCGCGCCTGCCTCACGACCAATCCGCTGTGCTTCGCCGGCCCGCTGCCGGGCGGCCGGCCGCCGATCCTGGTCGACATGGCCACCAGCTCCATCGCGGTCAACAAGGCCCGCGTGCTGGCGACCAACGGCCAGCCGGCGCCCGCCGGCGCGCTGATCGATGCGCAGGGCAATCCCACCACGGATCCGGGCGCGCTGTTCACCGATCCCCCCGGCGCGCTGCTGCCCTTCGGCGGTCACAAGGGTTATGCGCTCGGCCTCGTGGCCGAGCTGCTGGCCGGCGTGCTGTCGGGTGGCGGCACGATCCAGCCGGAGCATCCGCGCAATGGCGTGGCGACCAACAACATGTTCGCCATTCTGCTCGATCCGCAGGTCGATTTCGACGCCGACTGGCGCACGCAGGAGGTCGGCGCGTTCATCGACTACCTGCAGGCCTGCCCGCCCCAGCCGGGCGTCGACCGGGTGCAGTACCCGGGCGAGTACGAGGCCCACAATCGCGAGCTGAACCGCGATGCGCTGACCTTCGCGCCCGCCATCTGGGACACGATGCTGAAGCTGGGCGACACCCTGGGCGTGGCACCGCCCAGCGTCTACGCCGAGTAGTCCGCGTCACGCACGTGAAGAAAGCACAACGGCGCCCTCGGGCGCCGTTGCTTTTGCGCGGAGCCGGAACGTCAGGTCTTGCGCGCGCGGTGCCGGCTGATACTCATGAGAATGCCGCAGGCGATCCCCATGGTGAGCAAGGCCGTGCCGCCATAACTCATGAAGGGCAAGGGCACGCCCACCACCGGCAGAATGCCGGTCACCATCCCGACGTTCACGAACACATAGATGAACATCATCATCGTGACCGACCCCGCCAATAAGCGCCCGAACTGGGTCGCGCTGCGCGAGGCGATGGCCAGGCCGCGCGCCATCAGCAGGCCGTAGAGCACGAGCAGCGCCACCCCGCCGTACAGGCCGAACTCTTCGGCGTAGACCGCGAAGATGAAGTCGGTGGTGCGCTCCGGAATGAAGTCGAGGTGGGTCTGCGTGCCTTGCATGTAGCCCTTGCCGTACAGCCCGCCCGAGCCCACCGCGATCATCGACTGGATCGTGTGAAAGCCCTTGCCCAAGGGATCGGAGCTGGGGTTGAGCAGCGTGCAGACCCGGTGCTTCTGGTATTCGTGCAGCACGACCCAGTCGACGTCCGGCTCGCAGAGCTGGTCTTCGTAGTAGACCAGCGTGCCCAATCCGACGATGCCGGCCACCATCACCGGCACCAGCAGCTTGAAGGACAGGCCGGCGAAGTAGATCACGAAGAAACCGGCGCCGAACACCAGCAGCGCCGTGCCCAGATCGGGCTGCAGCACGATCAGGCCGAACGGCACGATGAGCATCGCGGCCGCCACGAAGAAGTCGCGGATGCGCACCTGCCCTTCGTGCCGCTGGAAGTACCAGGCCAGCATCATGGGCACGGCGATCTTCATCATCTCGGAAGGCTGGATGCGCGTCACGCCCAGGTTGAGCCAGCGCGTCGCGCCCTTGCTGGTTTCGCCGGCGAACTCGACGCCGAGCAGCAGCACCACCCCGACCGCATAGAACGGCAAGGCCAGCTTCATGAGGGTCTGGGGGGGCACCAGGGCCATGGCCCACATGGCCACGAAGGCGATCGTGAAATTGCGCGACTGCTCGGCGAAGCGCCAATCGGTGCCGCCCACGGCGGAATGCATCACCGTGAGACCGAGCGCGGCGAACAGCACCAGCACGAACAGCAGCGGCCAGTCGAACGCGGTGAACACGCGCAGCAGGATGAGCCCGATGCGCTTCATTGCGCGTTCTCCGCGACCGCCGCGGCCTTGGCGCCACGCTCGATCTTGTCTTCACGCTCGGTGCTGAGCCAGTAGTCCATCACCGTGCGCGCCACCGGCGCGGCCGCGCTCGCACCCCAGCCGGCGTTCTCGACGATCAGCGACACCGCGATGCGGGGATGCTCCGCGGGCGCGAATCCCATGAACAGCGCGTGATCGCGCAGGCGTTCGTCGATCGCGTTGGCCCGGTACTGGCCCCCGCGCAGGCTGAACACCTGCGCCGTGCCGGTCTTGCCGGCGGCCTGATAGGGCGCGTTGGCGAAGGCGCGGCGCGCGGTGCCCGACCGGATCACGTCGGCCATGGCGTGCTTGATGACGTCGACGTTGGCCTGCTTGAGCGGAATGCGGTAGTCCGGGGCCGACGGCGTGGCCGTGATCATCAGCGAGCGGGCGTCACGCACCGCGTGCACCAGATGCGGCCTGCGGTACAGGCCGTTGTTGGCCAGCGTGGAGGTCGCCTGCGCCAGCTGCAGCAGCGTGAACGAGTTATAGCCCTGGCCCACCGCCACCGAGATGGTTTCGCCGGCATACCAGCGCTGGCGCTCGCGATCCTTGTAGGCACGGCGCTTCCAGTCGGTTGAGGGCAGCACGCCCGCCTTCTCGCCTTCGAGATCGATGCCGGTGATCTGGCCGAATCCGAATTGCTTGGAGAAATCGTGCAGCGCGTTGACCCCGATCTCGGGGCCCAGCGAATAGAAGTAGGTATCGGAAGAAACCACGATGGCCTTGTGCATGTCGGTCATGCCGAACACCGCACCGGCGGCATTGCGGAAGCGCTGGCCGCCGAACTCGTAGTAGCCGGGATCCGGGAAACGATCGGTGGCGCGGCGCTTGTTGAGCTCGAGCGCGGCGAGCGCCACGAAGGGCTTGTAGGTCGAGCCGATCGGATAGGTGCCGTACAGCGGCCGGTTGATCAGCGGATGGTCGGGCGATTCGTTGAGACGGCGCCAGTTTTCGACATCGATACCGTCGACGAACAGGTTGGGGTCGAACGAGGGCTGCGACACGAAGGCCAGCACTTCGCCCGTGTCGGGATCGATGGCGACCAGCGCGCCACGCCGGCCTTCGAAGGCTTTCTCGGCGATGCGCTGCAGGTTCAGGTCGATCGACAGCATGATGTCGGAACCCGGCACCGGATCGATGCGGCGCAAGGTGCGCACGGGCCGCCCGGTGGCCGTCACCTCGACCTCTTCCAGACCGGTGCGCCCGTGCAGCGTTTCTTCCCAGGTTTTTTCGATGCCCTTCTTGCCGATGACATCGGTACCGCGATAGTTGCCCGCGCGGCCGGTGCGCTCGAGTTCTTCCTGGTCGCCGTCGGCGATGCGGCCGATGAAGCCCACGACGTGCGCGGCGGCCTCGCCCTGCGGATATTCGCGCACCCAGCGCGCGCGCAGCTCGACGCCCGGAAACTCGAACGCGTGCGCCGAGAACCAGGCGGCCTCGGTCTCGTTGAGGTTGTTGCGCAGCACGAGGCTCGCGTAGCGGCTGGACTCCTGCACGCGCCGCTTGAAGCGGCGCTGATCGGCCGGCGACACGTACAGCACCGGCGTCAGGCGCGAGAACAGGTCGTCGATCGAGCTGCCGATGTTGGCCGGCACGACCTCGATGGTGTAGGTGCGGTAGTTGCGCGCGAGCACCACGCCGTTGCGGTCGAGGATTTCGCCACGACGCGGCGGAATCGGCTGGACGGCGATGCGGTTGCGGTCGGCGCGTTCGGAATAGCCTTCGAAGCGCTCGACCTGCAGGAACCAGAAGCGCGAGATCAGAAGGCCGAAGCAGACCAGGGCAAAGAGCCCGCCCACCCAGGCGCGCAGCTTGAAGCGTTGCTTCTGCTGCTGGCCGGTCTTCTTGAACTCGAACATGCGAGACGCCTCAGACGGCGGAAGACTCGACGTCGTCGTAACGTCGTTGGGGCAGGTGCAGCACCCAGCCACCGAGCGGCCAGATGGCCGCGGTCAGGAGAGCGCCGAGGGCCCATTGCCAGCCCGGCCAGGCGCCGGCCAGCCAGGCCATGATGAGCTGGCTGACCAGTTGGGCCACGAAGAACACGGGCAGCATGTGCATGGCCTGGCTCCAGAGATCGAAACGCTGGAGCCGGCGGTGCAGCGCGAAGGCGCCGTACGCCACGAGGGTGTACGAGAGGGCATGGCCGCCGAGCAGACCGGCATCGTGCACGTCGAGCAGCAGCCCGAAGATGAACGCCGCCACCATGCCCACGCGGCGCGGCTCGTGGGCGCACCAGAAGGCGATGACGAGGGCCAGCACGTCGGGCGCACCCGCCCACTGGCGCCAGGGCAGGAGCGAGGCCAGCCAGACCAGCAACAGCGTGCCCCACACGAAGGCGCCATGCGCGGCGTGCGCGAGGCGCTCGGGCTCGACGTTGCTGGGCATGCCCAGGGCGCGGCGGCCCCGGCTGGCGTCGTGCTTACTTTCCGCCACCGTCGGCCTCCTGTCGATTCAGTTCAGCGCGCGCCACGTCGACCTGCAGAACCAGGAAGTGGCGATAGCGCTCGGGATGAGCCAGCGGCTCGGACAACGCGCGGGCAAAGCCGGACGCGGTATCGCGCTCGACCGACGCGACCTTGGCCACCGGCAGGCCGGCCGGGAACAGCCCGCCCACGCCGCTGGTGACGATGGTATCGCCGGCCTTGATGTCGGCGTTGGCCGCAAGATAGCGAACCTCGATGACGCCGGGGGTGTTACTGCCGAAGGCAATCAGACGCAGCCCGTTGCGCAGCACCTGCACCGGGATCGAGACGCGCTCGTCGGTGACCAGCGCGGCCTCGGCCGTCATGGGCGTGGTGCGCACGATTTGCCCGACCACGCCGCCTTCGTCGATCACGGGCATGCCAGGCTGCAGACCGGCGTTGCTGCCCTTATTGAACACCAGACGCTGATGAAATGCATTGGGCGGCTCGTAGAGCACCTCGACGACCACCGCCGACTGGGTGATGTTGTCGGTGACACCGAGCAGGCGGCGCAATTGGGAATTCTCGGCGGCCAGCTGCACGGCATGCGTGGCGACCTGGGCCAGCTCGATGCGCTGGCGCTGCAACGCTTCGTTTTCGCTGCGGATCATGTTGGCCGCATTGACCCATTCGTCGACCTGCTGGACGAGGTCGCGCGGTGCCATGACGGCACGCTGGAACGGATAGAGGGCCACGGAGACGGCGCGGCGTACCGGTTCGAGGATGCGCAGTTGCGAATCCACGCCCATCAGGACGAGCGCCATCAGGACCAGGACGGCCAGCCTCACCTCGGCCGGCGGGCCGCGGCGAAATAGCGGTGGGGTCGTCCCTTGTCGTTGCATGAAATACTCAGCCCGGGCAGTGCGGCCCGGTGCTGCCATGCTGTCCGGTGCCGCCGCAAAGGCGGCATCCGGTCAGCCGCACGGGCTTAGTCGTTGATGAAAATGGCGCCGAGCTTTTCAAGGTGCTCGAGCGCTTCGCCGCAACCACGCACCACGCAGGTCAGGGGATCGTCGGCCACCACGACGGGCAGACCGGTTTCTTCCTGGAGCAGGCGATCCAGATCGCGCAACAGTGCGCCACCGCCGGTCAGGGCGATGCCCTTGTCGGTGATGTCGGCGCCGAGTTCGGGCGGGGTCTGTTCGAGCGCGATCTTGACGGCCGAGACGATCTGGTTGAGCGGATCGGTCAGGGACTCGAGGATCTCGTTGGACGACACCGTGAAGCTGCGCGGCACGCCTTCGGCCAGATTGCGGCCCTTGACCTCGATCTCGCGGACTTCGGAGCCCGGGAAGGCCGAGCCGATTTCCTTCTTGATGAGTTCGGCGGTGGGTTCGCCGATCAGCATGCCATAGTTGCGGCGGATGTAGTTGACGATGGCTTCGTCGAACTTGTCACCGCCGACGCGCACGGAGCCCTTGTAAACCATGCCGCCCAGCGAAATCACGGCCACTTCGGTGGTGCCGCCGCCGATGTCGACGACCATCGAGCCGCTGGCATCGGACACCGCCAGGCCGGCGCCGATCGCGGCGGCCATGGGCTCTTCGATGAGGTAGACGTGCGACGCGCCGGCGCCGAGCGCCGACTCGCGAATCGCGCGGCGCTCGACCTGGGTCGAACCGCAGGGCACGCACACGATGATGCGCGGGCTGGGCGCGAGCATGTTGCGGGGGTGCACCATGCGGATGAACTGCTTGAGCATCTGCTCGGTGACCGTGAAGTCGGCGATGACGCCGTCTTTCATGGGGCGGATGGCTTCGATGTTGCCCGGCACGCGGCCCAGCATCTGCTTGGCTTCCTGGCCCACGGCCTGGATGATTTTCTTGCCGTTGGGGCCGCCTTCGTGACGAATGGCGACCACCGAAGGTTCGTCCAGCACGATGCCCTTGCCCCGGACGTAAATCAGCGTGTTGGCGGTACCGAGGTCGATCGCCATATCGCTGGAAAAATAACTACGGAGGAATCCGAACATGGGAGCTCAGCTAGATTCAGGTATTAGAGGTGACGCCACGCGGCGCGGCAACCCGGGGGCACAAACGCGAGTTCTGGCCTCGGTTCGGTATTGGGTCCGCCTGACTGCAGCGATTAAACCGTGAATCATAACTTATAATTTCACCGGAAATAGCGCTTAAATGCAGGCTATTCAAGCTTTGTAACGGGTTGGCCCTGTGCATACTGCCAGCTCCGCCATTCCGTCACACCCCCCTTCATTTTGGTCTTCTTTCCATGGCGCTCACCGCACAAGACGTGGCCCGCATTGCCCGGCTGGCCCGCATCGAATTGACCCCCGAACAGCAGGACACGGCTCAGGCCGAGCTCAATGGCATCCTGGACCTGATCGAGAAGCTGCAGGCCGTCGACACCACCGGCGTGGAGCCGCTCGCCCACCCGCTGTCGGCGCACGAAGACATCGTCCTGCGCCTGCGCGACGACGCCCCCACCGAACCGGCCACGGCCGAGCGCCGCGCCGAACTGCTGGCCAACGCCCCGGCCGAGGCCGACGGGCTGTTCCTGGTACCCAAGGTTATCGAGTAAGTCATGGCTAAACCCGCATTGCATACCGAGATCGGCGACATCGCCGCCCAGCGCGCCGCGCTGGCCGCGCGCAAGGTGAGCGCCGTCGAACTGGCCCAGAGCGCGCTGGCGGCCGCCGAAGCGGCCGCGCCGCTCAACGCGTTCCTGCACATCGACACCGAGCTCACGCTGGCCCAGGCCCGCGCGGCCGATGCCGCCCTGGCTCAGGGCACGGCTGGCCCGCTCGCCGGCATCCCCATCGCCCACAAAGACGCGTTCGTCACGCGCCAGTGGCGTACCACCGCCGGCAGCCGCATGCTCGAGGGCTACGTCAGCCCGTTCGACGCCACGGTGGTCGAGCGCCTGGAGGCGGCCGGTGCCGTCTCGCTGGGCAAGCTCAATTGCGACGAGTTCGCCATGGGTTCGGGCAACGAAAACTCCGCCTACGGCGTGGTCCGCAATCCGTGGGATACGCAGGCCGTGCCGGGCGGTTCGTCGGGCGGCTCCGCCGCGGCCGTGGCCGCACGTCTCGTCGCCGCCACCACCGGCACCGACACCGGCGGTTCGGTGCGCCAGCCCGCCGCCCTGTGCGGCGTGAGCGGCATCAAGCCCACCTACGGCACCGTGTCGCGCTTCGGCATGGTGGCGTTCGGCTCCAGCCTGGACCAGGCGGGTCCGCTGGCCCCCAGCGCCCGCGATCTGGTCGAGTTGCTCGATCCCATGAGCGGCTTCGATCCGCGCGACGCCACCAGCCTCGAAACCTGCGACGGCGAGACCAACGCCCCCGGCCGCGTGCGCGCCGCGTTCGACCGTGCGGCCCAAGGCTATGACGCCGCCGGCAGCCAGCCGCTGAAGGGCCTGCGCATTGGCGTGCCCGCCGAATATTTCGGCGCCGGCCTGGCGCCCGACGTCGCCGCCGCGGTCGACGCCGCGCTGGCACAGTTCGAACAGCTCGGCGCCGAGCGCGTGTCGATCTCGCTGCCGCGCACCGAGCTCGCCATCCCCGCCTACTACGTGATCGCGCCGGCCGAAGCCTCGAGCAACCTGGCCCGCTACGACGGCGTGCGCTACGGCCATCGCACCACCAATCTCGACAGCGTGAGCTATGGCGGCGGCAAGACCATCGACAACAAGCTCGAGGTCATGATCAGCCGCTCGCGCGCCGAGGGTTTCGGCGCCGAGGTCAAGCGCCGCATCCTGATCGGCGCCTACGTGCTGTCGCACGGCTATTACGACGCCTACTACCTGCAGGCACAGCGCCTGCGCCGCATGATCGCGCAGGATTTCCAGCGCGCCTTCGCCGGCCAGTGCGACGTGATCATGGGCCCGGTCACCCCGACCGTGGCCAAGAACATCGGCGACAACCGCGACGATCCGACCGCCGACTGGCTGGCCGACATCTACACGCTGGGCGTGAGCCTCGCGGGCCTGCCCGCGATGTCCGTGCCCTGCGGCTTCGGCGCCGACGGCCGCCGTCCGGTGGGTCTGCAGATCATCGGCAACTACTTCGACGAAGGCCGTTTGCTCGCCCTCGCCGACCGCTATCAACAAGTGACCGACTGGCATCAACGCACGCCGGCAACGCAGGACGCCTGACATGAACTGGGAAATCGTCATCGGCCTGGAAACCCACGCCCAGCTTTCCACCGACTCCAAGATCTTCTCGGGCAGCAGCACCCGCTTCGGCGCGGCGCCCAACACGCAGGCCAACGTCGTCGACCTGGCCCTGCCCGGCAGCCTGCCCGTGATGAACCGCGGCGCCGCCGAGCGCGCGATCCGCTTCGGCCTGGCCGTGGGCGCGACCATCGCACCGCGCTCGGTCTTCGCCCGCAAGAATTACTTCTACCCCGACCTGCCCAAGGGCTACCAGATCAGCCAGTACGAGCTGCCGGTGGTCCAGGGCGGCTCGATCTCGTTCTTCGTGGGCGAACAGGAGCACACGGTCGAGCTGACCCGCGCTCACCTCGAAGAAGACGCCGGCAAGTCGCTGCACGATGAGCTGTCCCTGCCCGACGGCCGCCCGGCCAGCGGCGTGGACCTGAACCGCGCCGGCACGCCGCTGCTCGAGATCGTGACCGAGCCGGTCATGCGTTCGGCCGCCGAAGCCGTGGCCTATGCCCGCGCGCTGCACAGCCTGGTCGTCTGGCTCGGCATCTGCGACGGCAACATGCAGGAAGGCTCGTTCCGCTGCGACGCCAACGTGTCCGTGCGCCCGGTCGGCCAGGCCGAGTTCGGCACCCGCACCGAGATCAAGAACGTCAACTCGTTCCGCTTCCTGGAGCGCGCCATTCTGTTCGAGGCGCGCCGCCAGATCGATCTGATCGAAGACGGCGGCACCGTCGTCCAGGAAACCCGTCTGTACGACGCGGATGCCGACGAAACCCGCAGCATGCGCAGCAAGGAAGACGCGCACGACTACCGCTACTTCCCGGATCCCGACCTGCCCCCGCTCGTGATCGGCGCCGACTGGATCGAGCAGGTGCGCGCCACCATGCCCGAGCTGCCCGCCGCGCTGCGCGCGCGCTTCGAGGCCGACTTCGGTCTGCCCGCCTACGATGCGGCGCAGCTCAGCACGAGCCGCGATCTCGCCGCGTACTTCGAAGCGGTGGCCCGCGCGCTGCCGGCCGGTCAGGCCAAGCTCGCGGCCAACTGGATCATGGGCGAGGTGTCGGCCACGCTCAACCGCGAAGAAAAAGACCTCGCCGACGCGCCGGTGCAGGCGCCCGCGCTGGCGCTGCTGATCAACCGCATCGTCGACGGCACGATCTCGAACAAGATCGCCCGTGATGTTTTCGCCAAGATGTGGGCCGGCGAAAACGGCGGCGATCCCGACGCGATCATCGAGGCCAACGGCTGGAAGCAGATCAGCGACACGGGCGCGATCGGCGGCATGATCGACGAGGTCCTGGCGGCCAATCCGGCCATCGTGGCCGAGTACCGAGCGGGCAAGCAGAAGGCGTTCAACTCGCTCGTGGGCCAGATCATGAAGGCAGCCCGCGGCAAGGCCAACCCGCAGCAGGTCAACGATCTGCTCAAGCAAAAGCTCGACGCCTGACGACGACGGCCGGCGCCTCGCGCCGCGCCGACGTGAAGAGGCCGCCGCCCGTTGCCGGGCCGGCGGCCTTTTTTTTTCGTGGGTCAGTGGCCGCAGCCACGGACGCCGGCGTCGATCAGACGCCGTATTTGTCGCGATAGGCCTGCACCGCGTCGCGATGCTGCGCGAATTGCGCGTCGTCCTGGAGCAGCGCCATGATGTCGGCCAGCGAGGCGATGCTCACCACGGGGATGCCGTAGGTGCGCGCGACGTCCTGCACGGCGGAGTGCGGCGAGAGCGCGTCGTCGGCGCCGGCGCGTTCCATGCGGTCCATGGCGATCAGCACGGCGGCCGGCTGCGCGCCCGCGGCGCGGATGATCTCGACCGACTCGCGTACCGAGGTGCCGGCGGTGATCACGTCGTCGATGATGACGACACGGCCCGCGAGCGGCGCGCCGACCAGCGTGCCGCCTTCGCCGTGATCCTTGGCTTCTTTGCGGTTATAGGCAAACGGAAAATCGCGGCCCTGAGCCTGCGGATGCGCGGCCAGCGCCACCGAGGTCGCGGTGGCCAGCGGGATGCCCTTGTAGGCCGGCCCGAACAGCATGTCGAACTCGACGCCCGACTCGAGCAGCGCCTGCGCATAGAACTGCGCCAGCTGGCCCACCGAGCGGCCGGTGTTGAACAGGCCGGCATTGAAGAAGTACGGGCTGGTGCGCCCCGACTTGACCTTGAAGCTGCCGAATCGCAGCACGCTCTCGTCGAGCGCGAATCGAACGAATTGAAGGGCGGTGGAGGCGGCGGCGGACATGCGGGGGATTCCTGGCAGAGGGGTGACGAAACCCCGCCATTATCCGCGATCCGGGCACTTTTCGCCTGGCAGCGGCAGACAGGCCGCATCGGGGCGCATGGCCGCCACGCGTCGGGACACCGTGGTCGGCAATGGGCTCGCCCCGGGCGCGCGCCGCGCTGCGCCGGCGCTGCACCCGCGCCGCCCCCCGGGCCGCCGCGTCGGTTACAGTGCTGGCCTGACGCGACCGTGCCCGTGCCGGCGTCCCCCGAAGGGCCGGCCGGTACACGTTCAGCCCCCCGGAAATTTCAGGAGTCCTGCTTTGCTGCGTATCACCTCGCTCAACCTCAACGGCATCCGCTCGGCCTTCCGCAAGGGCCTGCAACCGTGGATGGAAAGCCACGCCGCCGACATCCTGTGCCTGCAGGAAATCAAGGTCGCCGACGCCGACCTGACCGACGAGCTGCGCCACCCGCCCGGCTACACCGGCCACTTCCATCATGCGCAGAAGAAGGGCTACAGCGGTGTGGGCATCTACCTGCGCAATCCCGCCGAGCGCGTGGTCAACGGCTTCGAGTGTGAAGAGTTCGACCTCGAAGGCCGCATCATCCGCGCCGACTGGAAGGATCTCAGCGTCATCAGCGCCTACCTGCCCTCCGGCTCCAGCGGTGACGAGCGCCAGCAGGCGAAATACCGCTTCCTCGACACCTTCGCGCCCTGGCTCGAAGGCCTGATGGACGAACACCGCAAGACCGGGCGCGAGTTCGTGGTGTGCGGCGACTGGAACATCGCTCACAAAGAGATCGACCTGAAGAACTGGAAGGGCAACCTCAAGAACTCGGGCTTCCTGCCTGAAGAGCGCGCCTGGCTCAGCGAGGTGTTCGACAGGCGCGGTTTCGTGGACGTGTTCCGTCAGATCGACGAGCGCCCGGACCAGTACACCTGGTGGAGCAATCGCGGCCAGGCCTGGGCCAAGAACGTAGGCTGGCGTATCGACTATCAGATCGCCACGCCGGGCATCGCCGCCCGCGCCAAGACGGCGGCGATCTACAAGGACGAGCGCTTTTCGGACCACGCACCGCTCACGATCGACTACGACGTGAAGCTGTAAAAAATAATGGGGACATATGTGGCGGAAAATATTTTTTCGCCCGTCCCTGTTTCCGTGGACTAACGGCGGGCGTGCGGCACCAGGCATCCATACCGGCCCCGCCGAATCACCACCAAAAATAGGTGACATATCTAATTCGCCTATGAAACGGCCCGGTCACGGCCGCGATTCCGGTGCCGCGTCGCTCCGCCCGCCACCATATACGTCCCTATTTATTCCCCGCCTCGGACCCGCGCTCGCGCCCAGGAACGAACCTTTGCGATCGCCTGTCTTTTCCTACACAATCGCCGCGCACCAAATCAGTGCGATGCATCTCATTCGCACCATTTTGGTTCTTTTGTGCACCAATCAGGAACATTGCCGCCCTCGCCGCGGCATCTGGAGGACGACGTGAAACTGCAGGGCATGGATGACTTCTTGAAGGGCGTGGCCGCCCGCGATCCGCACCAACCCGAATTCATGCAGGCGGTGGAAGAGGTCATGCAAAGCCTCTGGCCGTTCCTCGAGAAGAATCCGCAGTATGCCGAGCAGGCGATCCTCGAGCGTCTGGTCGAACCCGAGCGCGTGATCCAGTTCCGCGTGTGCTGGACCGACGACCAGGGCCGCGCCCGCGTCAACCGCGCCTTCCGCGTCCAGCACAGCTCCGCCATCGGCCCCTTCAAGGGCGGCATGCGCTTTCACCCCACCGTGAACCTCTCGGTGCTGAAGTTCCTGGGCTTCGAACAGACGTTCAAGAACGCGCTGACGACGCTGCCCATGGGCGGCGGCAAGGGCGGTTCGGACTTCGACCCCAAGGGCAAGTCCGACGCCGAAGTGATGCGCTTCTGCCAGGCCCTGATGATCGAGCTGTACCGCCACCTCGGTCCCGACACCGACGTGCCGGCCGGCGACATGGGCGTGGGCGCGCGTGAAGTGGGCTTCATGGCCGGCATGATGAAGAAGCTGTCGAACTCCTCGGCCGCCGTGTTCACGGGCAAGGGCCTGAGCTTCGGCGGCAGCCTGATCCGCCCCGAGGCCACCGGCTACGGCACGGTGTACTTCGCCGAAGAAATGCTGCGCCGGGTGAACTCGTCGTTCGACGGGCTGCGGGTATCGGTGTCCGGCTCGGGCAACGTGGCGCAATACGCCATCGAGAAGGCCATGGCGCTGGGTGCGCGCGTCGTCACCGCCTCGGACTCGAGCGGCACCGTGGTGGACGAGGCCGGCTTCACGCAGGAAAAGCTGAGCGCGCTGATGCACGTGAAGAACGAGCTGCGCGGCCGCATCGAAGACTACGCCAAGAAGTTCGGCCTGACCTTCGTGCCCGGCAAGAACCCGTGGCATGTGCCGGTGGACGTGGCCCTGCCCTGCGCCACGCAGAACGAACTCGACCGCGACGACGCCGCCACGCTGATCAAGAACGGCGTGAAGTGCGTCGCCGAAGGCGCCAACATGCCGGCGACGCTGGCGGCCGCGCATGCCTTCATCGACGCGCGCGTGCTGTACGCACCGGGCAAGGCCAGCAACGCCGGCGGCGTGGCGGTCTCGGGTCTCGAAATGGCGCAAAACTCGGCCCGCCTGGGCTGGACGCGCGACGAAGTCGATACCCGCCTGCACGCCATCATGCGCGACATCCACGAGAACTGCGTGCGCCACGGCCATGCTTCCGAGGGCTACGTGAATTACCTCGACGGCGCCAACATCGCCGGCTTCGTGAAGGTCGCCGACGCCATGCGCCTGCAGGGTCTGTACTGATCGGCACGGGCAGCGCGTAGACGCGTCGCCCCGTCAGGCTTCAAACAAAAACGCCAGCGCATCGCGCTGGCGTTTTTGCGTGGCGAGGCGCCCGTCCCACTCCGCCGTCCCACTCCGCCGTTGCACTCCGCGGTTGCACTCCGCGGTTGCACGGCGCCCGTTGCACTACCCCCTCAATGCCAGTCGTCGCGGTAGACGAACTTCGGCATCTGCCAGTTGAAGCGCAGGGCCAGCAGACGCAGCGCCAGTCCCACCGTGAGCGCCACCGGCACGGCCAGACTTGTGAGGCCCAGCATGAAGTCCAGGCCGATATACACCAGCCCGGTGAGCAGCGACACGCTGGCGTACAGCTCGCGCCGGAACAGCAGCGGAATGTCGTTGCACAGCACGTCGCGCAGCACCCCGCCCGCGCAGCCGGTGATCATGCCGCTCACCAGAATGATGGGCAGCGAGAGCCCCATCTGCTGCGCCACCTTGCAGCCGATCACGGTGAATGCCACCAGGCCGAGCGCGTCCAGCAGCAGAAAGAGGCTGCGCAGATGCCGCAGCACGCGCGCGCACAGCGCGGTCAGCATGGCCGCGCCCGCGGTCATGCCCAGATACTCGGGATGCGCCACCCAGGTGAGCGGGTAGTGCCCCAGCAGCACGTCGCGCAGCGATCCCCCGCCGAGCGCTGTCACGCAGGCAATCACGCACACGCCGAACCAGTCCATGTCGCGCCGGCCGGCCGCCAACGCGGCCGTCATGGCTTCGGCCACGATGGCCACCAGGTAGAGCGAGTGCAGCAGCAGGGTCGAGGCTTCGGCGGGCATGGGAGTCAGCAGGGGCTGGCGACGAAAGTCCGTATTCTAGGTGAGTCGGTGGTCTTGATGCGTGTCAAGGCGGCGCACGCCCGTTGGTCCGAGAATGGGACGATCGCGCCCCTTCTACCCGGAGCGAGGCGCGCCACAAGGAGAACACACCATGAGCACTCTCGGGCCCCTCTTGCTTGCCACCGACCTCAGCGCGCGCAGCGATCGCGCTCTCGACCGTTCCTTGATGCTGGCGCGCCAGCACGACAGCCGCCTCGTGGCGCTGCACGTGATGGAGCCGCCGCCCGCCACGGCGCTGGCGGCCCCGGCCTGGCGCCGCCTGGCCCCCGACCACAAAATGCTGGCCGAGCAGCGCCTCGCCGAAGACCTGGCCGACGCCGCCGTGCCCACCGAGGCCGTGGTGGCCCGCGGCCATTCGGTCGACGTGATCCTCGATACCGCCGCTCACTTCGGCTGCCAGCTCATCGTGACGGGCATCGCCCGCGAAACCACGCTGGGCCGTCTGCTGCTGGGCAACACCGTCGAGCGCCTCGCGCGGGTGGCCCGCCAGCCCGTGCTGGTGGTCAAGGCGCGGCCGCGCCGGCCGTATCAGGACGTGGTGATCGCCACCGACTTTTCCGAAGGCTCGCGTCAGGCCCTGCGCGCCGCGCTGGCCGTGGCGCCGGGCGCGCGCCTGACGCTGTTCCATGCCTTCGCGGTGCCCGGCAAGGCCGACACGATGAGTCAGGACGACATCGCCGTGCATTGCCACAAGGAAGCCGAGCTCAAGGCCGAGGCCTTTCTGCGCGACACGCCCGAGCTGGCCGGCCTGCCCCGGCCCGACGTGGTGCTGGAAGCCGGCCAACCCGAAGCGCAGCTCTCGCCGTTCGTCTTCCAGCGCCGCTGCGACCTCGTGGTGACCGGCACGCATGGCCTGAGCGGCATTCTGCGCACCGCCCTGGGCAGCGTCGCCGAGAAGCTGATCGAGGCGCTGACCTGCGACGTGCTGGTGGTGCGCCAGAGCGGTCCGGCCCGCGGCTGAACGCAACGGCACCGGGCCTGCGGCACGGCCCGTGGGCCCGAGCCCACGACCGAGCCCTCGGCCCGAGCCCGCCGCCCGAGCCCGGGGCCCGCGGCAGCGGCGTGCATAGTCACGACCCAACGAAAACGGCCGCGCTGCCAGGCAGCGCGGCCGTTGTTCCGAGCCGTCCCGACGCGGCTGGCGCCGGGACGACCTGTGCTCAGAAGATGTGGCGAATGCCCACGCCCGCACCCACCTGGCTGCTGCGCGCGATCTCGAGGCTGGCGGCGTCCTTGACCTTGTTGTAGTCGACGGTGCCGTAGACCTGCGTGCGCTTGGACAGCGCGTATTCGGCCACGGCCACGAAGGCGTAGCGCTTGCCCTTGTCGCCGTCGACCTGGACGTTTTCGCTGCGGTCGTAGTAGCCCGCGCCGGTGATCGCCCAGCGCGGCGTGGCCTGCCACGTCGCGCCCGCGAAGTAGCCCTGGTCCTTGCGCTGGACACCGGCGTTCGGCACCGGGCTGCCCATCACGGCATTGACCCAGCCCGTTTCGTCGCGGCCATTGAAGTAGCCCGCGAACACCTTGACCGGCTCGAAGTTGTAGCTGGCGTTGAGGTTCCAGACGCGCTGTTCGTAATCGGAGTTGCCGGCGGAGTTGGTGAGCTGATAGCCGCCGCCCACCGACAGCGGGCCGGTGGTGTACGACAGCGTGCCACCGTACTGGCGGCCCAGCTTGTGGTCTTCGAAGCTGTCCGAGAACGCGTACGACAGGATGACGTCGAAACCGGCCAGCTTGTTGTTGCGGTAGCGCACCGAGTTCGAGCTGCGCGCGCGCGACATGGCCACCGGCAGCCAGGAATTCTGGTCGTAGTTGCCCACGGTCAGCGGATCGTATTGATCGGCCAGGATCGTGAACATCGGCGTGTCCTGGCGGCCCAGCGAGATCGCGCCCCACTCGTTGCCATCGACGCCGACATAGGCGTGGCGATTGAAGAACGAGTTGGGATCGGAGCGTTGGCCGTCCTGGATGTTGAAGCCGCCTTCGAGGCGGAAGAACACGGAATTGCCGTTGCCGATGTCCTCGACGCCGCGCAGACCGAAGCGGCTGTTGGAGATGGCGCCGTTGGCCAGGCTGACGCGGCTGTTGTCGGTGTTGGTGCCGCTGCCGGTGCTGAGATAGCGCAGGCTGACGTCGGCGATGCCGTAGAGCGTGACGCTGGTTTCGGCGGCGTGGGCGGCCGTGGCGCACAGGCCGGCAAGCGCGAGCGCGGATGCGATTCGCTTCATGTGGGTCTTCTCCTCCGTGCGGACGCATGGGTGGCGGCCGCTGTGTCGTTATACCGATCCCTCTCCGAGACCGGATGCGCGGGTAACGCAGGGCGCTACCATATCACCGGGGGTCAGACCGAACACGTCAGGAAAACCACGAAAGTTGCATCGGTGCGACAGTCAGCGCAAGGTCAGGAAGCGTTGGCCGCTTCGCTCTCGAGCGCGTCGATATCGCGCCTGCGCAACCACAGCAGAATCAACCCGGGCACGGCGATCAGCACCGTGACCATGAAGAAGCCCGGCCAGCCCAGAAAGCCCACCAGCACAGGCGTGAGCGGGCCAGCCAGATAGGTGCGGCCCACCGCCGACAAGGCGGAGAGCAGCGCGAACTGCGTGGCCGAAAACTCCTGTCGGCACAGGGCCATCAGCAAGGCCACGAACGCCGCCGTGCCGAGCCCGCCGCAGAGGTTTTCGATGCCCACCGCGGCGCTCATGATCACCAGGCTTTTCGGGCTGATGGCGATCAGCCAGTAGCCGAGATTGGACACGGCCTGCAGCAGCCCGAAGGCCATGAGGGAGCGATACAGCCCCCAGCGCGTCATGATGGCGCCGCCCGCCAGCGCGCCCACGATGGTGGCGATCAGGCCCAGCACCTTGTTCACGGTGCCGACCTCGGTCGCGCTGAAGCCCGCGCCGCGTATCAGAAAGGTGGTGGACAGCGCCCCCGCGAAGGCGTCGCCGAGCTTGTACAGCACGATGAGCAGCAGCAGCGTGTACGCGCCGCGGCGGGTGAAGAACTCACGAAAGGGCTCGACCACGGCGAGGCGCAGGCTGCGCGGCGTGGCGGCGGGCTTCTCGGGCTCGGGCGCGCTCAGCGTGGCCAGCACGCACAGCAGCATCAGCAGGCCCATCAGGATGTAGGTATTGCCCCAGCCCAGCAGATGGTCCGCCAGGATCAGGGCCAGGCCGCCCGAGACCAGCATGGCGACGCGATACCCCAGCACCTTGACCGCGGCGCCCGCCCCTCGCTCCGATTTATGCAGGACGTCGGTACAGTACGCGTCGAAGGCGATGTCTTGGGTGGCCGACAGAAACGCCACGAGCACCGACAGCAGCGCCAGCGGCAGCAGCGCCTGCGAGGGCGACATCAGGCCCATGATCATGATGCAGATGGCCAGCAGCAACTGCGTGACCAGCATCCAGCCCCGGCGGCGGCCGAGCAGCGGCGGCACGTAGCGGTCGACCAGCGGCGCCCACAGAAACTTGAGGGTATAGGCCGTGTTGACCAGGGTCAGCATGCCGATCTGTTGCAGCGAGACGCCGTCGACCGTGGCCCAGGCCTGGAGGGTGCCGCTGGTCAACGCGAGCGGCAGGCCGCTGGCGAACCCGAGCGCCAGCAGCGGCGCCACACGGCGATTGCGATAGACCCGGGTGGCCTCAATAAGATCGGCGATGGCGCGCTCCTTCGATGGCGCCGGCTCGCCTCGCGCGCCGGCCTGCAACAACTACCGGCATATTACCAACCCGGGCGGCTTTGCCGTCAGGGCGCGGCGAAGCGATACACCGCCAGCGTGCTGCGCCAGCTCGGCAGCACCCGGACCTCGCGGTCTTCGTTGAACGTGGCGCGTTCCAGGATGCGCAGGTTCAGCGAACGCGCCAGATCCTCGAAGTCGCGCAACGTGCACAGATGGATGTTGGGCGTGTTGTACCAGGCGTAGGGCATCTGCCCGGTCACCGGCATGCGGCCGCGCAGGATGGACCAGCCGTGCGGCCAGTAGCCGAAATTGGGAAACGACACGATGCCATAGCGCGACACCCGCGCCATCTCGCGCAGGATGTGCTCGGTGCGGTGCATCGATTGCAGCGTCTGCGACAGCACCACGGTCTCGAACTGCTTGTCGTCGAACAGCGCCAGGCCGTCTTCGAGGTTCTGCTGAATGACCTGCACGCCGCGGCGCACGCATTCGATCACGTGATGATCATCGATCTCGACGCCGGCGCCCTGCACCTGGCGCACGTCGCGCAAGTACGCGAGCAGCGCGCCGTCGCCGCAGCCCAGGTCGAGCGCGCGGCTCTTGGGCTCGATCCAGCTGGCGATGCGCGCCAGGTCGGGACGAAGGCTCGGCGTCACGCCCGTTCGAGGCTGGGTCGTCATGCGGGCAATCCTTGGGTCTGGGCCGCGCCGGTCAGGCCGAGCGCGAGCGCGATGCGTTCGTAGTAGCCGCGCACCACCGCGTGATAGCGCGCGTCTTCGAGCAGGAACGCATCGTGGCCGTGAGGCGCGTCGATCTCGGCGTAGGTGACCGGGCTGTTGTTCTTGAGCAGCGCCCGCACGATCTCGCGCGAGCGCTCCGGCGGAAACCGCCAGTCGGTGGAAAACGACACCAGCAGGAAGTCGGCCGTGGCCGGTGCGAGCGCCCGGGCCAGATCGCCGCCGGTCTCGCGCGCGGGATCGAAGTAATCGAGCGCGCGCGTGATCAGCAGGTAGGTGTTGGCATCGAAGTAGCGCGAGAATTTCTCGCCCTGGTAGCGCAGGTACGACTCGACCTCGAACTCCACGTCGTAGCCGTAACGGTAGGCGCCGTTCTCGGCCGGCGAACGTTGCGTGCGGCCGAATTTCTCGGCCATGTCGTCGTCGGACAGGTACGTGATGTGGCCGATCATGCGGGCCACCGACAGACCGCGCCGCGGCACGGTGTTGTGCGCGTAGTAGTCGCCGCCGTGGAAATCCGGATCGGTGATGATGGCGCGTCGCGCCACTTCGTTGAAGCCGATGTTCTGGGCCGACAGGCGCGGGGTGCTCGCCACCACCACGCAATGCGCCACGCGCTCGGGGCAGGTCACGGCCCACGAGAGCGCCTGCATGCCGCCCAGCGAACCGCCCATTACCGCGGCGAAGCGCTCGATGCCGAAATGATCGGCGACCCGGGCCTGCGCCAGCACCCAGTCTTCGACCGTGAGCACCGGAAAGGCGGCGCCCCACGGCTGACCCGTGGCGGGATTGATGCTGGCGGGGCCGGTCGAGCCGAAGCACGAGCCGATGTTGTTCACGCCGATGACGAAGAACACATTGGTGTCGACCGGCTTGCCGGGGCCCACCATGTTGTCCCACCAGCCGATGTCCTTGGGATCATCGGCGGCGATGCCCGCCACGTGGTGCGAGGCATTGAGCGCATGGCACACGAGTACGGCATTGGTGCGCTCGGCGTTGAGCGTGCCGTAGGTCTCGACGGCGACTTCATAGCCGGCCAGGGACTGCCCGCTGGCCAGGGCCAGAGGCTCGTCGAAACGCAGGAAGACGGGAGATACCACGCCGGCGGAGCCTACGGCGCCTTGCGGGGCGGTGGCATGCGGCGGGGTGACGGGCAGCGAGGCCGACGCGGGGTGCGCGACGGTCGCCACAGGGGAAGCTGGGCTGGTCATCACAGACCTCTTTAGCTGGATTTATAAAAGGCGCCCGCAAGCGGATCAGGCAAATCGGCGCCGACAATGAGGAGGAATTCTAGCACTCTCGCGGCACATGAGTGTGGCGAGGTGTGCGCAGGCGGGTCAATGGCGGGTGAACCAGAGCAGCGCGGGCGCGAGCACGAGAAACACCACGGTGGAGATCAGCACCGCGCCGGCGGCGGTGTCGCCCATGTCGGTGTAGCGCCGCGCGTACATATAGCTCACGACCGCGCAGGGCATGGCCATCTGCAGGGCGAGCGCGCCCGCCAGCGGCGCCGTCAGGCCCAACATCCAGACGGCCGCCCAGCCGGCGCCGATCCCGACCAGCAGGCGCATCATGCCGACCACCGCGCCGGTGCGCAGGCCGCTCGACGGAATCAAGGCCAGCGCGTGCCCCAGGCTCAGCAGCATCAGCGGCACCGTGACGGCGCCCAGCATGCTGGCCGTCTCGATCACCCAGCCGGGCACCGGGATGCCGGCGACGCGCAGCGCGACCGCGGCCACGGCCGCGATCAGCACGGGGCTGCGCCAGCCGCCGCTGGTGCTTGCGCCGGGCAGCAGGCGCACGCCCAGCGTGTGCATGACGAACGAGTTGACGGCAAAGAAGGCGACCGCGGCCGACAGGCCCACGTCACCGAAGGCGAGCTGGGACACGGGCAGGCCGAGGTTGCCGGCATTGGGCATGAAGGCCGTGGGCAGCAGCTTGCGCACGGGCAGTTTCAGCACCTTCAGCAAGATCGCGCAGATGGCCGCGCACAGGAACAGCGCCAGCAGCGACGCCATCGCGATGTCGGCCAGCGCGCGGTCATCGAGCTCGGTGGTGACGAAGGTGTGGAAAACGAGCGCCGGCGTCGTGACGGACGTGACCAGCATGGTCACGAAGGCGCCGCCGAACGGGTAGTCGCGCTTGCCCCAGAACACCCCGATGCCCACGCACGTCAGTAGCGGCGCCAGCATGACGATGGCGGACAGATAAAACTGCGCGATGGCAAACATGGAACAGCGCTCTACGTAAAAAGGAATGAGGTAATCAACGTGCTTTTGCCACGGCGAATGGGCGCGCGGCGGGCGCCGGGGCACCTGTTCAAATGCGCGCTCCGACCGCTCCGCCTCGTCGGGCAAGGCACCGGTTCATGACCCTCCTCCTTACGCCGCGCGAGATCGAATGTCTGCGTTGGGCTGCTGCCGGTTATCCGAGCAACGCCATCGGCGTGCGTCTGGGCATCCGGCCACGTACGGTCGAGTTTCACCTGACCAACGCGCGCGAAAAGCTCGGCAGCCGCAATCGCTGCGCCGCCGTGGCGCGGGCCCAGCAACTGGGTCTGCTGACCCCGCCGGTACCGCTGCCTGCCCAGAAGCCGGCATCATAACGGCAGCCGCTTGATCGACGCCAGGAACGTTCGCGCCTCGGCTTCGGGCAAGCCGGCCACGGTGCCAACCGCCACCGCCTGCACCAGCAGGCCATCGTCCACCCAGACCCGGGCGTACATCCAGCGTGCCGGCTCGCCTTCGGCCGAGCGTGCGTGCAGCACGGTGCCCGGCGCGGGCCAGGCCGCGGGCGGGGCCGCGCCGATGCGGGCATACAACGAACGCTGGACGCCCTCGGCCAGCTGTTCGCGCGTGCGCGCCGGCAGGCCGGGGGGCAGCGGCGCATGTCCCACCGCGAACACGCCATCGCCGACGCGCGCCGACGTGAGGGTGAAACGCAGGCTCGTGCCTTGCGCATCGAGGTCGCGCGTCTCGGCCTGCACCTTGGCCGGAAACGCCGCCTGAATGCGGCCATCGGCCAGCAGCAGCTCGCGCCAGTTGTAACTCGGGCTGCAGCCCGCGAGCGCCAGCAGCAATGCGATGCCGGCAAGCGCGCAGCCGGCATTCTTGAGCATGAAACGAAACCGCAGTGAAATCATCGTTGTCCGGCCTCGTGCCGTTTCGACAGACAGGTCCGCACAGTGTCGCCGAATTCCTACACCCTCGCAGCCGACGGCACCCGCCTCGCCTGTTATCGCTGGCCCGCCGCCGGCCCCGCGCCGCGCGAGGGCGGGATCTACCTGCTGCACGGGCTCTCCGAGCATATGGGCCGCTATGAGCACCTGGCCCGGGATCTGACACGGCGGGGCTGGCGCGTGGCGGCCCACGACCATCGCGGTCACGGCCAGTCCGGGGGGCCGCCGGCCAGCCTGCGGCAACAGGAAGACCTGGTGGAGGACGCCGCCGCCTGTATCAGCGCCTGGACCGAAGAACTGGGCCGCCCGCCCGTGGTGCTGGGCCATAGCCTGGGCGCGCTGGTGGCTTTGCGGCTCGCGCTGCGGCACCGCGCCCGCGTCGGGGGTCTGGTGCTGGCCAGCCCGCCCTTCATGGTGCGGGTGCCCGGCTGGACCCGGCGCGCCCTGCAATGGCTGGCCGAGCGCCATCCCGACCGGCGGGTCCCTTACGGGCTGACCCCTGCGCGGGTCTCGCACGACCGGCAGGTCGTGGCGGCCTTCAAGGCCGATCCGCTGGTGCACCGGTGCATTACCGGCCGGCTGGCGCGTTTCATCGACCAGGCCGGTGGCGAAGTGCTCGCCGAAGCGGCCATGCTCTGCCATCCCACGCTGCTGCTGGTGGCGGGCGACGACCGCATCGTGGCACCCGAGGGCAGCCGCCTGTTCGCCCAGCGCGCGCCCGCCGGGCTGCTGCGGTTGCGCTGGTACGACACTGCCTGGCACGAACTCTTCAATGAGACGCCCGCCATCGCCGGCCCGGTCTACGCCGACCTGCATCGCTGGCTCGACGGGCATTTTGGGGGCACACTGGATCCAAATCCCCTGCCGGCCCCCGGGGCAAGCCTGACGGAGCTCGTCGGCTCCCCGTAAAATCCCGCCTCGACCTTACGCACACAAGAACAATCCGTGACTGATACCGCCGCAACCCGACTGGCCCGCCTGCAGGCCAATACCGCCCTCCTCGCGCAGACACTGCGCGGCGTCGAGAAGGAAGGCCTGCGTGTGGACCTCCAGGGCGACCTGGCCCGAACGCCCCATCCGGCGGCCCTGGGCTCGGCCCTGACCAACGAGCACGTCACGACCGATTACTCGGAAGCCCTGCTCGAGCTGATCACCGGCACCCATGCCAACGTCGACACCCTGCTGACCGAGCTGACCGACACCCACCGCTTCGTCTATGGCGAGCTCAAAGACGAAGTGATCTGGAATCAGTCCATGCCGGCGCATCTGCCGCCCGAGGCCGACATCCCGATCGCCTGGTACGGCACCTCCAACACCGGCATGCTCAAGCACGTCTATCGCCGCGGCCTGGCCGAGCGCTACGGCAAGACCATGCAATGCATCGCGGGCGTGCACTACAACTTCTCGCTGCCCGACGCCATCTGGTCCCTGCTCGATCCGCAGGCGAGCTCGGTGCAGCAGAGCCGCTCCAGCGGCTACATCGGCCTGATCCGCAACTTCACGCGGTATTCGTGGCTGCTGATGTATCTGTTCGGCGCGGCGCCGGCGCTCTCGCGCGCATTTCTGCGTGGCGACGCGCACGGGCTCGAGTCGCTCGACGCCGACACGCTGTATCTGCCCTACGCCACCAGCCTGCGCATGAGCGATCTCGGCTACCAGAACAAGGCGCAGTCGCAGCTCAAGCCCTGCTACAACGACCTGAACACGTTCCTCGCCCGCATCTATGGCGCCGTGACGCAGCCGTGGCCCGCGTACGAGGCTCTCGGCACGAAGCGCGAGGGCGAGTGGATTCAGCTCAACACCAACGTCCTGCAGATCGAAAACGAGTACTACTCGAGCATTCGTCCCAAACGCGCGACGGGCCGCTGCGAACGCCCGATCACGGCGCTGGCCGAGCGCGGCGTGCAGTACGTCGAAGTGCGCTGCCTCGACATCGACCCGTACGAGCCCGCGGGACTGGCCGCCGACACGGCGCGCTTCGTCGACGCCTTCCTGCTCTATTGCACCGTTTCCGACAGCCCGTACTTCACCGAAAACGGCTTCTGTCAGCGCAGCGCCGACAACTTCTCGGTGGTCGTGAAAGAGGGCCGCAAACCCGGCCTCATGCTCGACCGGGACTGCCAGTCGATCTCGCTGCAACAATGGGGCGCGGAGCTGCTCGACGCCATCGCGCCCTACGCCGCGCTGTATGACCAGGCACTCGGCGGCGATGCCTACGCGCGCGCCCTCGAGGCCCAGCGCGCCAAGCTGGCGAATCCCGACCTCACGCCGTCGGCACGCCTGCTGGCCGCGCTGCGCGCGAGCAAGCAGTCGTTCCATGACTACACGCTGGCGCAGAGCCGCGCGCACGCCGACGCGTTGCGCGCGCAACCGCTCGCCCCCGAGCAGGCCGCCGTCTATGCCCGCACGGCCAGCGAGTCGATTGCGGAACAGCAGCGCCTCGAGGCCTCGGACACGGTCGATTTCGACGAGTACGTGGCGCAGTATCACGCCGCGCTGAAGAACCCGCTGCCGGCGCGCGACGCGGGCTGAGAATGCCGGGAGGGCGGGCGCGTCGGCGCGCCCGCGCCTCGTCGGCCATGCCTGGCCGGCCGCGCCCTCCCGCCCTGCGTCACGGCTTCGCGGTATCCTTGAACGATGCTGCGGCGCCGCACATCAGTCCGCGCGCCAGCAGCCGCGGCCTGCCCCGTCCGCTCCGGTCGACCGGGCGCCGCCCCCTTTAGGAGACGACCTTATGCTGAGCAATGTTGTTCGATCCGCGCGCCTGTGTGCGCGTGCCTGTGTGGTCGTGCTGGGCGCCACGCTGGGCGCGGCCGCCGTCGCCGCCCAACCGCCCGTTCAGACCGTGCCGTCGCTGGACATCTCGCGGTATGTGGGCAAGTGGTACGAAATCGCCAACTTCCCGATGTTCTTCCAGCGCAAATGCGTGGGCGACACGACCGCGGAGTACGCGCTCAACCCCGATCAGACCGTGTCCGTCACGAACCGCTGCCGCACCAAGGACGGCAGCATCGATTCGGCCAACGGCACCGCGACGGTCGTGCCCGGCAGCAACAACACCAAGCTCGAGGTGTCGTTCTTCAAGCCGTTCAAGGGCGACTACTGGGTGATCGGTCTCGACCCGGAATATCGTTGGGCCGTGGTCGGCGCGCCCAACCGCAAATACCTGTGGATCCTGTCGCGCTCGCCGCAATTGCCGAAGGACCAGCTCGACCTCGCGCTCAAGGCCGCGAGCGACCAGGGATACACCTTCGAAGAGCTGCGCTACACGCCGCAGAAATAAAGCATACGGGCCGCGACAAGCGGCCCGTTTTCATCGAGGCGCGTGCTCGCTACTGCGCTGTCTGGCGGGCCGGCGACGCCTGCGGCACGCTCAGCGCGGACACAGGGCGGCCCGGTGCGCGTCGAGATACTGCACGGACTGCGTGCGCAGCCAGGCCTCGGGGTCGGTCGCCGGATCGGCCGCGTACTGACCGATCGGCTTACCGAAATAGCGGTCGATCTCCCGGCCCAGCCGCTCCTTGTCGTCCGCGGGCGCCTGTCCCGCCCCGGCGCGCAGCCGCCAGGCGTGCAGCGCGGTGGCGCCCACGGCCAGGGCCTCGGTGTAGCGCCCGTGGTTGAACGCCAGCATGGCCTCGCGTTCGGCCGGCGTCAGGGTGTGGTTGAACAGCTCGCCCGAGAGCTTCGCGCCATTGCGGGCAAAGCCGCGCAGCAGCTCCGCCCATTGCGCGCGCCGCCGATCCGACGCCGCCGCGCCGCGATCCACCGACAGAAAGACTTCAGCCTGCGCCGCATCGAGCCGGCCGATCGCTTCGGCCACGACGCGCGTCAGGCCGCCCGCGTCCACTGCCTCCTTGAAGTCGAACAACAGCGCATACGCAGGCTCGCCCGTCGCCGGGTCCAGCGCGCCGCGCTGCATGTCGCCGATGGCGGTGAAGAGGTCGTAGTACTGACGGGCGCTGCGCGTCCGGGCGGAGACGAACCAATCCAGCGTCTCCTGATATTGCGCGGCATCGAGCCGGTCCACGGCCCAGGCCAGCGGCGCCATCGCGGCGCGCTGATGCGGCGACGCCCGGTCCGCGCGCGCCTGCTTCACGAACCCTGCGTGCAGCGTGTCGTAGTAAGCGCGGTACGCCGGCGCGAAATAACGCTCGGGATCCCCCGCCAGCGCACACCCGTGCGCCGCGAGTGTCGCGCGCAACGCCGGCTCCACGGCAGCGCCGATGCGCGCTTCGCTCCAGCGATCCATCAGCGGACTGCTGCGATCGGCTGCGTCCAGGAGCCGCTGGGCGCGTGCGGGCAGCGTGGGAGTCTGGGCGGCGGGTGCGGGATCTGTCCGGTTCGGGCCCGAGCCCTGCGACGTGCGCGCGCCCGGTTGCGCCGGCTGGGCCGCACTCGCACCGACGATGCAGGCCAGGGCGAGCGCCATGGCCGCCACGCCCGAATGAATGGTCCTGCGAGGGGCGACCCCGCGTCGACGGCCCTGCTGCGTCATGCCACGACTCCCCGCGTTGCGATTGCGGCATCGTAGCGCAGACGAAAAAAAAGACGCCCTGGGCGTCTTTTTATTTGCGGCAGCGCGGTGGCGCTGACTGCCGCATGGCCGAGGCCGCCTGATGCGTGATCATCACGCGGCGCCTCGATCCTGCAATCTGGCGCGCCCGACAGGAATCGAACCTGTATCAAGAGCTTCGGAAACTCTCATTCTATCCATTGAACTACGGGCACGGAGAGGCGGTATTGTACCTGCTTTTGCCCGCCGTGCCTGCGGCATGCCGGCGGACGACTCGGGGAATGCCCGGGCATGCATGTTATGCCCCCGATATGACGTTATATAATCCAGCGTTTACTTTCAGGCGGGCCGGTTCATCGGCCGCCTGCGTTGTGGATCGAGACGCCACGCAGAGCGTCGGAGCCTCTCACTCGTAGTGTTGTTGTCGAATCTGGTTGTCGCACGTCTGTTGCCGCCGCAAGGCGCCCCTGTACCCGATTAGCAGGATTTGGTCATGAGCAACGAGCAGGAACATACCGAAGAACACAACTCGCCCATCAAAACGCCCAAACAACTGGCTGTCACCGTCGTTCTGGCGTTCATCATCCCCATCGTCATCATCTTTCTGCTGGTCAGCATGGTGACGTCCGGCACCAAGGTCGGCGCTGGATCGGGCACCCTCACCGAAGAAGCCATTGCCCGCCGTATCGCGCCCGTCGCCGGGTTCGAGCTGGTCGATGCGAATGCGCCGCGCGTGTTCAAGACCGGCGAGCAGGTCTATCAATCCGTCTGTATGGCCTGCCACGCCGCCGGCGTGGCAAACGCGCCGAAGATGGGCGATGCCAACGCCTGGGCGCCCTTCATCAAGACCGGCTTCGAAGCGATGCTGAGCGTGGCCATACACGGCAAGGGCGCGATGCCGGCCAAGGGCGGCAACCCCGCCCTGTCCGACTACGAAGTCGCCCGCGCCGTGGTCTACATGGCCAACCAGTCCGGCGGCAAGCTGCCCGAGCCGCCCGAGCCCAAGCAGGAAGGCCAGGACGGCGCGACGGCGGCTGCGCCGGCGGCACCCGCTGGTGCGGCACCCGCTGGTGCAGCCCCGGCTGCTGCGGCCTCCGCCGGGGCGCCCGCCGCGGCCCAGGCCACCCCGCCCGCCGCCGCCCCCGCACCGGCTCAAGCCGAAGCCCCGGCCCAGGCACCGGCTGCTCCGGCCGCCGCAGCACCGGCCGCCGCAGCACCGGCCGCCGCAGCACCCGCCAACACCGCCACGGCCAACGCCGCGGGCGAAAAGCTCTACAAGAGCACCTGTTTCGCCTGTCACGGCACCGGCGTGGCCAATGCGCCCCGTTTCGGCGACAAGGCAGCCTGGGCACCGTACATCGCCACCGGCATGGACGAAATGCTCAAGGTCGTGAAAACCGGCAAGGGCGCGATGCCGCCCAAGGGTGGCGCGATGAACGCCTCCGACGAAGACCTGCGCGCCGCGGTCGAATACATGGTGAGCGCCGCCAAGTAGCGGATCACTCGCTCGCTGCGGGCTCGCCCACCGCGGGCACGCGCCTCGGCCGCCGGCATCGCCCCGGACCATGACGCACCATGCAAAACGCCAGGCATCGCCTGGCGTTTTGTTTATCAGTCCGGCCGGCATCGGCCAGCCGGGCTCACCCGGCTTCAGGCCGCGTGTTCGGTCAGCAACGAAAGACCGAGCTGTACGCGGCGTTGCAGCCACAGGCTGGGGCGATAGCGCGGATCGCCGGTCACGCGCTGCACATTGCGCAGGATCTCCAGAATGCGCGCGGCGCCGAGGGCGTCGCCCATGGCCAGCGGACCCTTGGGATAGCCCAGACCCAGCGTGACGGCACGGTCGATGTCGTCAGCGGTGGCGATGCGTTGCTGCGCGATGTCGGCGGCAATGTTCACGATGCAGGCCACGATACGCTGGGCCACGAAGCCCGGCGAGTCGTCGATCACGCTCACGGGCGCGCCGTCCTGCGCGAACACGGCATGCGCGGCATCGCGCCAGGCCGGCAGCGTCGCGGGCGACACCATCACGGTACGGCGGCGGTTCGGATCGAAGGTGTGCAGCGTGTCGATGCCGACCGTGCGCGCACCATCGAGCCCCTGCTCCGCCACGCAGGTGGAGACGTCTTCACCGTAAGGCGTGACGACGATCAGCGCGGCGTCACCGGGCTTGGCGCCCTCTTGCAGACGCACGCCCATGGCCTGCAGCTGCGCGCGGGCGCGGGCATGGCCCTCGGCATGCGCCGGGCTCACCCACACGATCAGATCCGCCGGCAGGGCCGGCACGTGCGGCTCGTCGGGCATCTGCTTCTGGCCGTCGCGATAGACGTAGAAGCCTTCGCCGGCCTTCTTGCCGATCAGGCCACCGGCAAACCGCACGGTGGTGATGGGCGAGGGCTTGAAGCGCGGCTCGTCGAAGAACTGGCGATAGATCGATTCCATCACCGGATGCGAGACGTCGAGCGCGGTGAGATCGAGCAGCTCGAATGGCCCCATCCGGAAGCCCGCCTGCTCGCGCATGATGGCATCGACCTGAGCGAACGAGGCCACGCCCTCCTGCGCCACGCGCAGGCCTTCGGTGTTCATGCCGCGGCCCGCGTGATTCACGATGAAGCCGGGCATATCCTTGGCGCGCACCGGCGTGTGACCCATACGGCGCGCGAGCACCATCAGCGCGTCGCCGACGGCGGGGTCGGTGCGCAGGCCGTCGATCACCTCGACCACCTTCATGAGCGCCACCGGATTGAAGAAGTGGTAGCCCGCCACGCGTTGCGGCGTCTTGCAGCCGGCCGCGATGGCGGTGATCGACAGCGAGGAGGTGTTGGACGCCAGGATGCAATCGGGCGCGACGATGCCTTCGAGCTGACCGAAGAGCTCGCGCTTCACATCGAGGCGCTCGACGATGGCTTCGATCACGAGCTGGCAATCGGCCAGCGCGTTCAGGTCGGCCGCCGCGACGACATGAGCCTGGGCGGCCTCGACCTGCTCGGCCGTGAGCTTGCCCTTGGCGGCAAGCTTGGCCCAGGTATCTGCGAGCGCCGTGCGCGCGGCCTCCACGGCCTGCGCGCTGGTGTCGTACAGGCGCACGGTAATGCCGGCCTGCGCCGCGATCTGGGCGATGCCCCGGCCCATGGCGCCGGCGCCCACCACGCCCACGGTTTGAATCTCTGCCATCGTCTCTACTCCTGTTTTATGGGTATGCCGTCGCGGTCAGCCGGCGTTGCGCGCCAGGGCGTCGATCTCGTCGTCGGACAGGCCCAGCATGCCGCTCAACACCTCGCGGGTGTGCTCGCCCAGCACGGGCGGCGCGCGGTGATACTGCACCGGGCTGCCGGAAAGCTTGAGCGGGCTGGCCGCCACCGGCACCGTGCCGCCCAGCGGATGCGGCAGCTCGCGCTTCATCTGGCGCGCCAGCACGTGAGGATCTTCATACACCTGGTCGAGCGTATTGATCGGGCCGGCCGGCACGCCGGCTTTCTCGAGCTCGATGAGCCAGGTGTCGCGCGCGCCGGTGGCCATGCGTTCGACCAGAATCGGCACCAGCTCGGCGCGATTGCGCACGCGCTGCGGATTGATGGCGAAGCGCGGATCGTCGGCCAGCTCGGGCAGGCCGATCACGCGGCAATAGTTGCGGAACTGGCTGTCGTTGCCCACCGCCACGATCAGGTGACCATCGGCGGCCGCGAAGACCTGATAGGGCACGAGATTCTGGTGGGCGTTGCCGGCGCGCTTGGGCGCGACGCCGGAGGTCATGAAATTGAGGTTCTGGTTGGCCAGCATGGCGACCTGGCAATCGAGCAGGGCCATGTCGATATGCTGACCCAGGCCGCTGCGGTTGCGCTCGTGCAGCGCGGCCAGGATGCCCACCGTGGAATACATGCCGGTCATGAGATCGGCCACGGCCACGCCGGCCTTCTGCGGACCGCCGCCCGGCAGATCGTCGCGTTCGCCGGTGATGCTCATCAGCCCGCCCATGCCCTGAATCATGAAGTCATAGCCCGGACGGCTGGCGTAGGGCCCCGTCTGGCCAAAACCCGTGATCGAGCAGTAGATCAGGCGCGGGTTCACTTCCTTGAGGCTGTCGTAGTCGAGGCCGTACTTGCGCAGCCCGCCGACCTTGAAGTTCTCGACCAGGATGTCGGACTTCAAGGCGAGCTCGCGCACCAGGGCCGCGCCGCGCTCGGACGCGATGTCGAGCGCGACCGAGAGCTTGTTGCGGTTGGCCGAGAGGTAATAGGCGGCCTCGGAGGTGTTCTCGCCCGACTCGTTCTTGAGATAGGGCGGGCCCCAGGCCCGGGTATCGTCGCCCGCGCCCGGGCGTTCGATCTTGATCACCTCGGCGCCAAGGTCGGCGAGGTTTTGCGTGCACCAGGGCCCCGCGAGAACGCGGGTCAGGTCGAGCACGCGAATGCCAGTCAGGGGAGCGGGACGTTGCGACATGGTCGGGTGTGCGGTAGACATCGAGAATCAGGCATCTTAGCCCCGGAGGCGCCGGGATGTGTTCCGTTTTGTGCACGAGAATGTGCAGCCAACGCACATCATGGCGGCCGGGTCAGGCGTAGGCTTTGAGCGCCTCGCGGGCGATCACGAGTTGCTGGATCTGCGTCGTGCCCTCGAACAGGCGGAACAGGCGCACGTCGCGATAGAACCGTTCGACCGCGTATTCGGAGATGTAGCCGGCGCCCCCATGGATCTGCACCGCGCGGTCGGCCACCCGGCCGACCATCTCGGTGGCGTACATCTTGCAGCACGCGGCCTGCATGGTGGTGTTCTCGCCGCGGTCGCGCAGGCGCGCGGCGTCCAGCACCATGCAGCGCGCCGCGTACAGCTCGGCCTGGCTATCGGCGATCATGGCCTGCACCAGCTGGAACTCGGCGATCGGCTGGCCGAACTGCTTGCGCTCGAGCGCGTAGCGCACGGCGTCCCGCAGCAGGCGTTCGGCGATGCCCACGCACAGCGCGGCGATGTGCAGCCGCCCCTTGTCGAGCACCCGCATCGACGTGCGGAAACCCGTGCCTTCCTGCCCGCCGAGCAGCGCGCTGGCCGGCACGCGGCAATTGTCGAACACCACGTCGCAGGTGAGCGCGCCGGCCTGCCCCATTTTCTTGTCGGGCTTGCCCAGCGTGATGCCGGGCGTGCCCACCGGCACCAGGAAGCAAGAGATCGAATCGGCGCGACGCTCGGGCGCCGTGCGCGCCATCACCGAGAACAGGCCCGCGATGGGTGCGTTGGTGATGTAGCGCTTGGTGCCGTTGATGATGTAGTCGTCGCCGTCGCGCTGGGCCGTGGTGCGCAACGACATCGCGTCGGAGCCGGCGTCGGGCTCGGTGAGCGCGAACGAACCGATCAGCTCGCCGCTCGCCAGCCGCGGCAGGTACTCCGCGCGCTGGGCATCGGTGCCGGCCAGCACGATCGATTGCGAGCCGATGCCGATGTTGGTGCCCGCAAGCGAGCGGAACGCCGGCGAGGTCTGGCCGAGCTCGAACACCACGCGGACTTCTTCTTCCATGGTGAGGCCGAGACCGCCGTAGTCGGGCGAGATCGACAGGCCGAACAGCCCCAGGTCGCGCATCTCGCGCACGATGTCCTCGGGCACGGCGCCCGAGTTCGCGAGTTCGTCTTCGGCCGGCACCAGGCGCTCGGTCACGAAGCGGCGCACGGCGTCGATCAGCAGGGTGAGGGTTTCTTGGTCCAGAGCCATGAGCTTCCCTTTGCAGAGGTTACGGGCGAGGCGCGCGTCACGCGGCCATCAGACCCCGGGTCAACAGATCGAAATAACCTTGTGCGATGGTGCGCGCGCTGTCGCGCTGGCCTGGCTTGTACCAGCGCACCATCCAATTGAGCATCGAGAGCACCGCGCGCCCGGTGGCGGCCACTTCCTGCGCGCGGAACACGCCGCGCGCCACGCCGGCCTCGAGAATGGCGCGCAGGCGCTGCTCGTAGGTGTCGCGCATGCGCGCCGCGTCGGCCTGCTCGGGCAAGGCCATGCCGGAATAGCCCACCAGCATCGTCACGAACTCGGGGTGGTGGCTTTCGAAATAACCGGCGTGCGCCAGCATGAAGGCGCGCAGTTGTCCGGCGGGATCGGCGTCACCCGCCTCGGCCACCGCCGCGTCGACCGCGGCCGCCAGGCCCGCCAGCACCTCGAGGATGATCGCGTCGTAGATGTCCTGCTTGGTCGGGTAGTAGTGATAGATCGCGGCCTTGGACACGCCCAGGGCACTCGCCAGATCCGCGATCGAGCTGTTTTCGTAGCCGCTCTGCGCGAACAGACGCGCGGCCTCGGCCAGGATGCGCTCGCGCGCGGCAGGCAGGGTGGGCGGCCGGCCGGCGCGGGCGCGCTTGGGAGCTTCGGCGGGAGGAGCAGCGGTCATGGGCGGATGGGGCGGCGCCGGCCCACCATGGCAGGCCCGCATTGACAGGCCGCGATGGCTTGCCGTTAAATAATCGAGTTAATTACCGGACGACCGGTAGGTAATTATAGGCAGACTTGTTTTCCGCAGACAAGCGGTCGAAGGCACGGTATTTTTCTTCGACGCTTTCTGGATGAACGCAGGCGCGCCTCGCGCGCGCCGCGACCGCGCATGTCCCCGCAGCCCTCAATCACGCACAGGTACCGCAACGTCATGAATGCCCGCGCCGAGACTGTTCCTCACGCCCTGGTCAGCGACCTCTATGGCCGCATGAGCCTGCCGGTGATCGCGTCACCGATGTTCATCGTGTCCAATCCCAAACTCGTGATCGCGCAGAGCACGAGCGGCATCATGGGCTCGTTCCCGGCGCTCAACGCCCGCCCCCAGACGCTGCTGGCCGATTGGCTGGCCGAAGTCGAAGAAGGCCTGGCCGGGCACCGCGCCGCCCATCCCGGCGCCACGGTGGCGCCGTATGCGGTCAACCAGATCATCCACCAGTCCAACGACCGGCTCGAGCACGACCTGGCCGAATGCGCACGCCACAAGGTGCCGTTCATCATCACCAGCCTGCGCGCGCCGGGTGATCTGGTCGCGGGCATCCACGCCTGGGGCGGCAAGGTCTTCCACGACGTGACCACGCTGCGCCACGCCGAGAAGGCGCTCGAAGCGGGCGTCGACGGGCTCATCCTCGTGTGCGCGGGCGCCGGTGGGCACGCGGGCACGCTCAGCCCCTTTGCGCTGGTGTCCGAAGTGCGGCGCTTCTACGACGGCCCGCTGATCCTCTCCGGCGCCATCACCTCGGGCGCGGACGTGCTGGGCGCGCTCGCGCTGGGCGCCGACTTCGCCTACATGGGCACGCGCTTCATCGCGAGCGCCGAAGCCAATGCCTCCGACGACTACAAGAGCGCCATCGTGCAGGCCAGCGCCTCCGACATTCTCTACACCCCGTTTTTCACGGGCATTCCGGGCAACTACCTGAAGGCCAGCATCGTCAATGCCGGCCTCGATCCGGCCAATCTGCCGCAGCCCGAGCCCGGCGCATCGAATTTCGGCAGCGGCCGCGCCAAACCCTGGAAGGACATCTGGGGCGCCGGCCAGGGCGTGGGCGGCATCGGCAGCGTCGAGCCCGCGGCCGATATCGTGGCGAACCTGCGCCGCGAATTCGACGCCGCCCGCGCGACCCTCGCCGCGCGCACGTTCGCATGAGCGCGCCGGTCCTGCAGGCGCGCGACGGCGCCATCCTGACCCTCACCATCAACCGGCCCGAGGCCCGCAATGCGCTCGATCGCGCCGCTTACGATGCCCTCACGCAGGGGCTGACGGATGCGGCGGCCGACCCCGGCGTCGCGGCCGTGATCCTGACCGGCGCGGGAGGTCACTTCACGGCAGGCAACGATCTGCGCGACTTCCAGGCAGACCGACCCGAGGGCGACAGCCCGGCGCTGCGATTCCTGCGCGCGCTGATCGACCTCGACACGCCGGTCATCGCGGCGGTCGAGGGCAACGCGGTCGGCGTGGGAGTCACGCTGCTGCAGCACTGCGATTTCGTCTATGTGGCCGAAGGCGCCGTGTTGCGGCTGCCGTTCGCCGCGCTGGGCCTGTGCCCCGAAGGCGGCTCCAGCCTGCTGCTGCCGCAGATCGCGGGCGTGCGCCAGGCCACCGAGTGGCTGCTGCTGGGCGAGAAGTTCGGCGCGCAGGCGGCGCACGAACACGGGCTGGCCAACGCCGTGGTGCCGGCGGGCGGCGCGCTGGCTCGCGCCCGCGAAACCGCGCAGTCGCTGGCCGCGCAGCCGCACGAGGCGCTGCGTGTGTCGAAGGCGCTGCTCAAGCGCGCGCTGCGCCCCCAGCTGCACGCCACGCTCGACGAAGAGGCGAAGCAGTTTCGCGCCCGCCTGCGCAGCGACGAGGCGCAGGCCGCCTTCGCGCGCTTCTTCGCGGCGCGCAAAGGCTGATCGCTCAAAAAGGCGCGTCGGTATCGAAGGCGGGCGGACGCTTCTCCCGCAGCGACTTCACGCCCTCGCGCACGTCCGGACCGGCAAAGCCCATGAATTCGAGGGCGAGCGAGGTGTCGAACGTGGGGCCCGCCTGACGCAGCCAATTGTTCAACGCGTATTTGGTCCAGCGGATCGCCGTCTGCGACCCGGTCGCAAGACGGGTCGCGATCTCGAACGCGCGCGGCAGCAGCTGCTCTTCTTCGACGCACAGCGAGACCAGGCCGATGCGCTCGGCCTCGGCGCCGCTGACCGTCTCGCACAAAAGCAGGTAGTACTTGGCCTTGGCCATGCCGCACAGCAGCGGCCACACGATGGCGGCATGATCGCCGGCGGCGACGCCCAGGCGGGTATGGCCATCGATGATGCGCGCGTCGGGCGTGGCGATCGAGATGTCGGCGAGCAGACCCGCCACGAGGCCGGCGCCCACGGCCGCGCCGTGCATGGCCGAGACCACCGGCTTGCCGCAGTTGATCACGTTGTAGACCAGGTCGCGCGCCTCGCGCCACACCCGTGCCCGCACGTCGAAGTCGTCGGCCATCTCCTGCACCAGGCCGAGGTCGCCCCCGCCCGAGAAGCCCTTGCCCTCGCCCCGGATGACCACGGCGCGCGTCTGCGCGTCGGTGTCGATATCGCGCCAGACATCGGCCAGCTCGCGATGCATGCGGTGATCGGCCGTGGACAGCTTGCCCGACGCATCCTTGGCGCCCATGATGAGCTCGAGCACCCCGTGCGGGTGACGGCGGAACTTGAGCGCCTGATAGCGGGCGTAATGGCTGAGGTCGCCCTCGGGGCTGAGGTCGCCCTCGGCGGCGGACGAAGCGGGGTGATTCTCTGACATCGCGTCTCTCCAGCGGGACGGCAGTCGTCCCGCACGATGAAGCGGCCGGCGGGCCGCGGTGTTTTTTGGGCACTATAGTGGATAGCACCCGACCCGCCCCGCTTACCGCCCATGCCGCAGACACCGACGTCCACGCCCCCCGAACCGCCCCGGCCGCTAGGCCGCGCCAATTTCCCCGAACTGTTCGCGGCGCGCGATCCGGCGGGCCACAAGGGCACGTATGGCACGCTCGCCATCGTCGGCGGCGCGCCCGGCATGGCCGGGGCAGCGTTGCTGGCGGGACGCGCCGCCTTGCGCCTGGGCGCGGGCAAGGTCTTGATCGGTCTGCTCGACGAAGCGCTGCCCTGGCCCTGCGATCCGCTGCAGCCCGAGCTGATGCTGCGCACGGCCGAGGATCTGCTGACGGGGGCCGTGCCGATCTCCGCCTGGACGGCCGGCTGCGGCATCGGCCAGAGCCCCGCCGCCGAACAGATCCTCGCGCGCCTGTTCGCCCAGCGCGGCGACGCCCCGCTCGTCCTGGACGCCGATGCGTTGAATTTGCTGGCCCATGGGGGGCTGGCCCATCGTGGGCTGGCCCATGGAGGGCTGGCCCATCGAGGGCTGGCCCATGGCGGGCTGGCGCCGGACTGGGGCGCGGGGCCGGTGGTGCTGACGCCGCATCCCGCCGAGGCGGCACGCCTGCTGGGCTGCGAGACGCACGAGGTGCAGGCCGACCGGCCCGCCGCCGCCATCGCCCTCGCCGCCCGTTACCCGGCCTGGATCGTGCTCAAGGGTGCCGGCACCCTGATCTGCGCCCCCGGCGGCACCACGTGCCGGATCAACCCCACCGGCAACCCGGGCCTGGCCACGGCCGGCACCGGCGATGTGCTGGCCGGGATGCTGGGCGCGCTGCTGGCCCAGCGCATGCCGCCGGAGATCGCGGTCCCTGCGGCGGTCTGGCTGCACGGGGCGGCGGCCGACGCGCTGGCCGCGGCAGGCATCGGGCCGATCGGCCTGACGGCCGGCGAACTCGCCGACGCCGCGCGAGCCATCAGAAACGGCCGCTGAAGCCCCCCAAAGCCCGGTCATCCGGGCTTTTTTTCGCCCCCGCTCATAGGGAGAAATGGGTATTTACAACATTCCTAGGGAAAACCCTAGAATCTTGTTGCTATGGTCCTAGGGTAATCCCTATAATGGTTTCTACCGAGACGACACATCACTGGAGCACACCATGACCGACCTTAGCCTGAACCAAAATGCCCGCCTGACCGATTCCCTCGAGCGCGACCTGCTTCGCGGCGCCATGGAATCGCAGCCCAATGCCCACCCTGTTGCCGCTCTGAAGACCGCCGGCAGCAAGATTTCGCGCGTTATCGCCCAGTTCTCCGACTTCGTGGCCGAAGTCAACGATTCGATGAATCGTGCTCGCGCCCAAAGCGCCCACTACAGCGGTTCGCAGTGGTAATTCGCTGGATCTGATTTCCAGGCAGTACCCGCCCCGGCGGGAGCAGTACGGCGGCCACCGCAAGCAGCATCCGCGGGCCGCCTCACGCGTCGCACCTCTCCGGCGGCGCGTGAAAGACGTTGAGTGGCAGTGCCCGAGCCGTTTGAGTGGCGGCTCAGCAGTTGCAGTTGGCAGTTCCCGCAGTTGAAGTGGCAGCACCGCAGTTGTAGTTGGCAGTTCCCGCAGTTGAAGTGGCAGTACCGCAGTTGTAGTTGGCAGTCCCAGCAGTTGGAGTGGCAGCACCGCAGTTGTAGTTGGCAGTCCCGCAGTTGAAGTGGCAGCACCGCAGTTGTAGTTGGCAGTCCCAGCAGTTGAAGTGGCAGCACCGCAGTTGTAGTCCGCAGTTCCCGCAGTTGTAGTCTGCAGTCCGAGCAAGTTGACGTAGCAGTACCCGCGGTTGTTGAGCAGCAAGACGTCGTCTGTCGTAGAGGCCGCGCGCAATGCGCCGCCGTCGCAGTAGAAGCAAGACCCCGAGGCCGCCCGCGCCGCACGTTCGCGCGACGCCTCGGGGGTGGTACCCAGCCGCAGCCAGGTCTGCCGCAACACACCTCACCCGGCTGGTAGCGGCGCCGCCCTCTCCTCTCTTTTCGGCGCCGCCTGCGACGCGCCCGGCTCACGCCGGGTGCGACGCCCCTCCCTCCCCGCGGCCCCATGCCGCCCTCCCCTTGTGTCACCGATTTCGCTTCCGGCTCTCGGGGATTCCCCTGATATGGCCCCGATTCTCTCCTATGAGAGCGGTCACAGGGAAATGTATGAGTGACGTGTCCTCCGTTGACAATGCGTAAACGGGGTATTGATAATCCCGGGCTCGTATACCCGGAGTGTCCCCATGAAGTTGCGCACCACCCTGGCCCTGCTGGCCGCGGGCGTCGGCATCGCCACCGTGCCCGCCGGCCCGGCGCTGGCTCAGTCGATCAAGATCGCCCTCTCGTCCGAGCCGACCTCGGCCGATCCCCACTATCACAAGATGACGCAGAACGACGCCTTCGCGGCGCACGTCTACGATTCGCTGGTGGCCCGCGATCCCGACATGAAGCTCAAGCCCTCGCTGGCCACGTCGTGGAAGACGCTGGACGACCTGACCTGGGAATTCAAGCTGCGCGACGACGTGAAGTTCTCGAACGGCAAGCCGTTCACGTCCGAAGACGTGCTGTTCACGATCTGCCGCACGCTGAACAACGAGACCAACATCTCGCAGTCGTACATGGACACGACCAAGCGCATCGTCGACGTGCAAACGCCGGATGCCCACACCGTGATCATCAAGACGGCCGAGCCGCTGCCGCTGCTGCCGGCCGAGTTCGCCCGCAGCCTGCCCATCATCTGGAACGGCATCGTCGAACACGGCAAACTGCACTTCGACCCGAAACAGGGCTGCGGCGTGACCGGCAAGTGGCCCACCGTGGCCGACTTCAACAACGGCAAGGACGCCATCGGCACCGGCCCGTACCTGCTGAAGTCGTACGTCAAGGGCACCGGCATCGAGCTGACCCGCAACGACAACTACTGGGGCGAAAAGCCGGCCTGGAAGGACGTGCGCTTCGTGCCCGTGCCCAACGCCGGCCCGCGCCTGACCGGCCTGCTCTCGGGTGACTTCGACGTGGTCGAAAACCCGGCCGCGCGCGACCTGCCCCGTATCAAGGGCAACGCCCAGTTCGCCTATGTCGCTACGCCCTCCACCCGTCTGGTTTTCTTCCAGCCCGACGTGGCGCGCGTGCCGAGCCCCTTCGTGAAGGCGGCCGACGGCAAGAATCCGCTGCAGGATCTGCGCGTGCGCAAGGCCATCTCGATGGCCATCGATCGCAAGACCATCGTGGCCCGCATCATGGACGGCGTCGCCACCCAGGCCAACCAATATATGCCTGACGGCATGTTCGGCGGCCTGCCCAACGCCCCCGAGCTCAAGTTCGATCCGGAAGGCGCGAAGAAGCTCCTGGCCGAAGCCGGCTACCCCAACGGCTTCGAGCTGACGATCTCCACCACCAACGACCGTTACATCAACGACGGCCAGGTGGCGCAGGCCGTGGCACAGTACCTGTCGCGCGTGGGCATCAAGGCCAACGTCGACGCCATGACGGCCTCGATCTACTTCCCCAAGCGCGCCAAGCGCGAGTTCAGCTTCTCCATGGGTGGCTGGCCGTCGGAAGTGGGCGAAGCCTCGGGTCTGTTCCAGCTGTGGGTCGCCTCGCTCGACTCGCCCAAGGGCCTGGGCACCAGCAACTACGGCGGCTTCAGCAACGCCGACTTCGACAAGGTGTACCAGCAGGCCATCGTGACCGTGGATCCCGCGAAGCGTGAGAAGCTGCTGCAGCAGGCCACGCAGATCGCGCTGGACAACGTGCCGCTGATCCCGCTGCACTTCGAGAGCACTATCTGGGCCTTCAAGAAGGGTCTGGTGTACGAAGGCCGCCGCGATCAGTACACGCTGGCCATGTCGGTCAAGCCGGCCGACAAGAAGTAATCAGCATCACCGGGTGGCCTCGCGCTACCCGCGCGAAGGGCGCCGCCGCCGAGGCGGCGCCCTTGCCTTTTGGAACGTCGATTCTGTATCCCCGATACAATCGCCGGGCCTTGCCGGAGTTTTCATGTCTGCCGCTCAGTCCCCCACGCCTCGCCCCTTCCTGCTTCCCTGTCCGGATTTGCGTCTCGAACGCGCCGGCAACACCGGGACCGAAGGCGTGTGGCACTTCGATTCGGGCGTGCCCGGCCGCCACGTCCTGCTCACCGCCCTGGTGCACGGCAACGAACTGTGCGGCGCCTGGGCCCTGAAAGACCTGCTCGCCGCCGGACTGCGTCCGCGCCGCGGCAAGCTCACCCTGGCTTTCTGTAATCTCGCCGCCTTCGATCGTTTCGACCCGGAAAAATACGCGGGCTCGCGCTTCGTCGAAGAAGACATGAACCGCGTGTGGAGCGAGGCCCGCCTGGCGGACGACTCCGCCAGCCCCGATGTGCAGCGCGCCCGCGCGCTCGCGCCCTGGGTGGCCCAGGCCGACTGGCTGCTCGACTTTCATTCGATGAGCAATGCCGACGTGCCGCTGCAGCTCACCGGTCTGGCGCCGCGCAACATCGAGCTCGCCCTGGCCCTGGGCAACCCCGCGTACATCGTGGCGGATGCCGGCCACGCCGCGGGCGTGCGGCTGCGCGACCATGGCCGCTTCGCGGTCGACGGCGATCCGCAAACGCGGTCGCTGCTGATCGAATGCGGTTTTCATGGCGACCCGGCCGCGCACGGCGTGGCGCTGGATCAACTCGCGCGCTTCCTGCCCGCCTCGGGTTGCGTCGATGCCGCCGATATCCCGGCCGGCTGGCTGCAACGCGCCGCCCCGCGCCAGCAGGCGCTGCGCGTGACGCACGCCATCGCGGCGCGCAGCCCCGACTTCCGCTTCGCCCAGCCCTGGAAGGGTCTGGAATGCCTGGAGCAGGCCGGCACCGTGATCGGCTGGTCCGAGGGCGAGCCGGTCGTCACTCCCTATGACCGCTGCGTGCTGATCATGCCGTCGCTCACCAATCTGCGCCCCGGCGTGACCGTGGTGCGCCTGGCCCAGGAAATCGCCTGAGCCCGTCATGCGCACGCACTGCATTCGTGGTGTCCGGCTCGCGAGCCGGCGCCTTTTTGAGACCACCTAGGAATCCATAACGTGGCCTTGTTTATCTTGCGCAGGCTGATTCAAAGCCTGTTCGTGCTGCTGGCGGTATCGCTGGTGGTCTTTCTCGCGGTGTATGCCGTGGGCGATCCGATCGAGCTGCTCGTCAGCCCCGAAGCCAGCGAAGAAGCGCGCCAGGCCATGATCGCGCGCCTCGGCCTGGACCTGCCGGTGTGGCAGCAGTACACCGGCTTCCTGTGGCGCGCGCTGCATGGCGACCTGGGCACGTCGTTCGTCCACGGTATCCCCGCGATCCAGCTGATCGTGCAACGCATCCCCGCGACGTTCGAGCTGGTGGTGGTGGCGATCACGCTCACCTGTGTGATCGGCATCCCGCTGGGTCTGGTGGCCGGCCTGCACCGCGACCGTCCGCTCGGGCGCGGCATCATGGGCACCTCGATCCTGGGCTTCTCGCTGCCGAACTTCTGGCAGGGCATGATGCTCATCCTGATGTTCTCGGTGTGGCTCGGCTGGCTGCCCTCGTCGGGCCGCGGCGACACCGTGACCGTGCTGGGCGTGCCGCTGTCGATCTTCACGCTCGACGGCTGGTCGCATGTGATGATGCCCGCGGTGAACCTGGCGCTCGCCAACATCGCGCTGGTGCTGCGCATGACGGCCACCGGCGTGGCCGAGGCGCAGTCGCAGGACTACGTGAAGTTCGCGCGGGCCAAGGGCATCAAGCCGGGCCGCATCGTGCGCCGCCACATCCTGCGCAACATCCTGATCCCCGTCGTCACCGTGATCGGCATGGAGTTCGGCACGCTCATCGCCTACTCGACCATCACCGAAACCGTGTTCGCCTGGCCCGGCATGGGCAAGCTGCTCATCGACAGCGTCTACCAGCTCGACCGCCCGGTGGTGGTGGCCTACGTGATGCTGGTCACGCTGATCTTCGTGGTGATCAACCTGATCGTCGACATCCTGTACGCGGCGCTCGATCCGCGCGTGCAACTCGTCGCCCCCGCTCATTAAGGCCATCGACATGTCCAATTCCAATCCCGGTCGCACCCGGACCATGCCGCCGCTGGAGCAGACGCCGCGGCGCGCCCAGATCCTCAAGAAGCTGCACGCGCGCCCGACGGTGCGCGGCTCGGTGCTGGCCCTGCTGGTTCTCATCGTCTTCGTGATGGTGGCGCCGTACTTCGCGCCGCAGAATCCGTACGACCTCGCCAACCTCAACCTGCTCGACGGCCGCCTGCCGCCCCGCTCGCCCATGATGGATGGCGGCTTCTACTGGCTCGGCACCGACGACCAGGGCCGCGACATGCTGAGCGCGATTCTGTATGGCCTGCGCATCAGCCTCATGGTGGGTCTGTCGGCCGTGGTGCTCGCCACCGCCATCGGCAGCCTGGTGGGCCTGCTGGCCGCCTACGTCGGCGGCGTGGTCGATGCCATCCTGATGCGTCTGGTCGACTTCATCCTCGGCTTCCCGACCATCCTGGTGGCGCTGGTGCTGCTGGCCATGATGGGCCGCGGCGTCGACAAGGTGATTCTGGCGCTGGTGGTCGTGCAATGGGCGCATTACGCGCGCATCATGCGCGGCCGCGCGCTGCAGGAACGCCGCAAGGAATACGTGGAGGCCGCCGCCAACCTCGGTTACCCGGCCTGGCGCGTGATGCTGGTGCATCTGCTGCCCAACTGCATGGGCCCGGTCATGGTGTTCGCCACCATCCAGATCGCCACCGCCATCGCGCTCGAAGCCACGCTGTCGTTCCTGGGCGTGGGCGTGCCCATCACCGAGCCGTCGCTCGGCCTGTTGATCGCCAACGGCTTCCAGTACCTGCTCTCGGGCGATTACTGGATCAGCATGTTCCCGGGTCTGGCGCTGCTGCTCCTCATCCTCACCATCAACATCGTGGGCGACCGCCTGCGCGAAGCCCTGGATCCGCGACGAGCATGAGCGACATTCTTCTGGACGTGCGCGGCCTGCGCACCGCATTTCATACCGAAGCCGGCGCCTGGCCGGCCGTCGATGGCGTGGACCTGACCGTGCGCCGCGGCGAGATCGTGGGCCTGGTCGGCGAATCCGGCTCGGGCAAGTCGGTCACCGGCTTTTCGTTGCTGGGCCTGATCGACCCGCCGGGCGAAGTGGTCGAAGGCGAGATCCGTTTCAAGGGCGAAGACCTGCGCGGCGCGAGCGAAGAGCGCATGCGCCAGCTGCGCGGCGATCGCATCTCGATGATCTTCCAGGATCCGCTGATGACGCTGAACCCCGTGCTGCGGATCAGCGAGCAGATGATCGAGGCGATCCAGACCCATGCCAAGGTCTCGAAGGCGGACGCACTCGAGCGCTGCCGCGAGGCGCTGGAGATGGTCGGCATCCCCTCGCCCGAAAAGCGCCTGCACAGTTTTCCGCATGAGTTTTCGGGCGGCATGCGCCAGCGCGTGGCCATCGCGATCGCGATGCTCAACCGCCCCGACCTCATCATCTGCGACGAGCCCACCACCGCGCTCGACGTGACGATCCAGGGGCAGATTCTGTATCGCATGCAGAACATCTGTCGCGAGCACAACACCGCACTGATCTGGATCACCCATGATCTGGGCGTGGTGGCCGAGCTCGCCGACCGCGTGGCCGTGATGTATGCCGGGCGCATCGTCGAAGTGGGCCCGGTCGAACAGATCCTCACCAGCCCGCGCCATCCCTACACGCGCGGCCTGCTCGATTCGATGCCCGCCCGCTCCCTGCCAGGTGAGCGCCTGCATCAGATCAACGGCATGGCGCCCAGCCTGTCCGCGCGCCCCTCGGGCTGTGCGTTCCGGCCGCGCTGCCCCAATGTGATCCCGCGCTGTACCGAGAAGGCGCCGGCCGTCACCACCGAAGGCGCGCGCAGCTATCGCTGCTACGTGCCCATCGCCAGCGAGACCGTATCCGCATGACCCAAGCTGAAACTCCCGTCATCGAACTGCGCAACGTCCACAAGCGCTTCGAGAATCGTCCCGACGTGGCGCAGCGCATTCTGGCGCTGGCCGGCAAGCCGATCGACAAGCGCACCGTGCACGCGGTCAACGGCGTGTCGCTCTCGCTCGCGCGCGGCGAAGTCGTGGGCCTGGTCGGTGAATCCGGCTGCGGCAAATCGACGCTGGGCCGCGTCGTGGCCGGCCTGCATCACCAGACCGAGGGCGAGCTGCTGTACCAGGGCCGCCCGGTCGACAGCCTGCGCGGCGCCGACAAGCTCGCCTACACGCTGGGCGTGCAGATGATCTTCCAGGATCCGCAGGCCTCGCTCAATCCGCGGCAGCGCCTGCGTCAGATCCTGGGCGAGTCGCTCAAGGTGCACAAGCTCGCGCCCAAGGCCGAGATCGGGGCGCGCGTCGATCGCGCGCTTGCCGAAGTGGGCCTGGACCGCGAATACCGCGATCGCTTCCCGCATCAGATCTCGGGCGGCCAGCGCCAGCGCATCGGCATCGCCCGCGCGCTGATGGTCGCGCCGAAGTTCCTGGTGTGCGACGAGCCCGTCGCCGCGCTCGACGTGTCGATCCAGGCGCAGGTCATCAACCTGTTCATGGACCTGCGCGAGCAGCACGGCTTCACCTATCTGTTCATCAGCCACGATCTGGGCGTGGTGCGCCACATCTCGGATCGCGTGGCCATCATGTATCTAGGCCGCATCGTCGAACAGGCCAGCGCCACCGAGATCTTCGCGCGGCCCAATCATCCGTACACCCAGGCCCTGATGGCCGAAGTGCCCGATGTGGAGCGACGCGGCCGGCAGTTCACGCCGATCAAGGGCGAGATCCCGTCGCCGCTGAACCCGCCCTCGGGCTGCACCTTCCATCCGCGCTGCCCGCATGCGATGCCGCGCTGCCGCGAAGAAGTACCCGAACTCAAGACCATTGCTTCTGGCCATATTTCGGCCTGTCACCTCAACGACGCCCCCGCCTGATCATGAAGCCTGTCGAACTCACCAACGCCGAACGCATCGCCATCGAACTGGGCCATGCGGGTCGCAACAGCTTTCCGTACATCGACGAAGACCGCAACGCCGATCGTCCGTTCACGCTCAACACCTACATGCCCTACGGCTACCAGCCCGAGGATCCGGTGGTGATCGTGCAGCACGGCGTGCTGCGCAACGGCGACGAATACCGCGATTTCTGGATTCCCGCCGCCGACAAGCACCGTCTGCTGATCATCGCCCTGACCTTCTCCGACGAGATCTGGCCCGGCGTCGAAAGCTACAACAACGGCCGCGTCTTCACGCCCTCGGGCAACCCGCGCCACATCGACGGCTGGACCTATGCCCTGGTGGGACGCGTGCTGAACGATCTGCGTGCCTCTGAAGTGTCGCTGGCCAAGCCCGTGTATCTGTTCGGCCATTCGGCCGGCGGGCAATTCGTGCACCGTCTGATGAGCAGCCAGTCGCACGAGCCCTTCGCCGCCGTGACCGCCGGCAACCCCGGCTGGTACACGCTGCCCACGCTCGACCTGCCCTATCCCGAAGGCATGGGCAAGGTCGGCCTGACCGACGCCCATGTGGAGCGCCTGCTGGCCTATCCCATGACCATTCTGGCGGGCGACCAGGACATCGACACCACCGACCCGCACCTGCCGAGCGAACCGGAAGCCCTGCGCCAGGGTCCGCACCGCTACGCCCGCGCCCAGAACTACTTCGAGGCCGGCAAGCGCGAAGCCGAGCGCCGCGGCGTGCCGTTCAACTGGCAGCTCGTGACCGTGCCCGGTATCGGCCACGATGGCCGCGCCATGTCGGCCGTGGCCGCCAGCCTGTGGTTCGACGGGTCTTTGCCCGACGCCGCCACGCTGGCCCAGCTGGCCGGCCAGAAGGTCGCCTGATTCACGCATCCCTTTACTTACCCTGAGCATCGCACACCATGTCCTCGCTTCCGAACACCGATCAGCTCGTCTCCGACATCATCACCTGGGTCCAGTGCGAATCGCCTTCGCACATGCCCGAACGCGTCGCCGCCATGGCCCACCTGGCCGCCGAGAAGGCGCGTGCCGTGGGCATGCGGGTGGAGGTCAAGCCGCTCGGTGAACAGGCCGGCCCGATGGTGATCGCCACGACCCGCGAGCCGGGCGACACGCGTCCCGGCATCCTGATCCTGGGTCACCTGGACACCGTGCATCCGGTGGGCACGCTCAACGACAATCCGGTGCGCATCGACGGCGACCGCCTGTACGGCCCGGGCACCTACGACATGAAGTCGGGCATCGTGCTCGCGCTCGCCGGCATGACGGGCCTGGCCGGCAAGGACGGCACCCGCCTGCCGATCGATTTCCTGATGGTGCCCGACGAAGAAACCGGCAGCCATGCGTCGCGCGAGTACATCGAGCACTACGCCAAGCAGGCCAAGTACGGGCTGGTGTGCGAGCCCGCGCGCCCCAACGGCGGCAAGTGCGTGACCGCCCGCAAGGGCACCGGCATGCTGCGCCTGGGCGTGAAGGGCCGCCCGGCGCACGCCGGCATGCAGCACGAGAAGGGCCGCAGCGCGATTCGCGAAATGGCGCATCAGGTGCTGGCGCTGGAAGCCATGACCGACTACGACCGCGGCGTCACGGTCAGCGTGGGCACGATCGCCGGTGGCACCACCACCAACACCGTGCCGGCGCTGTGCCGCTGCGTGGTCGACTTCCGCGTGCCCGACATGGGCGCCGCGCAGGACGTGCTGCGCCGCATGCGCGAGCTGTGCGCCGTGGGCCCGGACGTGGAACTCGACATCGATGTCGAACTGAACCGCCCGCCCATGGAAAAGACGCCCGAGTCGGCCGCGTTGCTGGCGCTGGTTCAGGGCTACGCGGCCGAAGCCGGCTTCCCGCTCGAAGACGCACCCATGACGGGCGGCGGCAGCGACGCCAACTTCACGTCGGCGCTCGGCGTGCCCACGCTGGACGGCCTGGGTGCGGACGGCGACGGCGCCCACACGCTCAACGAATACATCCTCGTGTCGACGCTGGAAATGCGCGCGCGCTTCTGGCACCTGCTGTTGCGCGACCTGGCGTAAACGCCACCCGGGGCATGGCGCAGGCCATGCCCTTTTTTCTTGCCGGAGCCCGCCATGAGCGCCCCCGCCCATCCCCGCCCCGAACCGCGCGCCGTCGGCGCCGTCGCCTGCGGCATCGCCACGATCGCCCGCGACGGCACGGTGCTCGACACCTGGTATCCCGCTCCGCGCCTGCTCGACGAGGCGGCGGGCCTGTCCGCCACCACCCGCCTGCACGACAACGAGGCGCGCGCCGAACTCGGCGAGGCGGCCCTGGCCGCGCTGGGCCCGGACGCGCGCCGCGATGTCGACGTGGTGGCCGTCCGCACCCACATCGCGAATTGCGCGGAGCCGCCGCGCGACCCGCATGATGTGTACCTGCGTCTGCATCTGCTGAGCCACCGTCTGTTGCGTCCGCATGAGCTCAACCTCGACGGGCTCTTCGCGGTGCTGAACAACGCGGCCTGGACTTCGGCCGGCCCCTGCAAGGTGGAACAGGTCGACGCGCTGCGCTGGCATCTGCGCGGCGCGCGCCAGATGCTCGACATCTACGGCATCGACAAGATCCCGCGCCTCACCGATTACGTGGTCCCGCCGGGCGTGCGCATCGCCGACGCGGGCCGCGTGCGGCTGGGCGCCTATCTCTCGCCCGGCACCACCGTGCTGCACGAAGGCTTCTGCAACTTCAATGCCGGCACGCTGGGCGCCTCGATGGTCGAAGGCCGCATCAGCGCGGGCGTGGTGGTCGATGACGGCAGCGACATCGGCGGCGGCGCCTCGATCATGGGCACCATGTCGGGCGGCGGCAAGCAGATCGTCTCGATCGGCAAACGCTGCCTGCTGGGTGCGAACTCCGGCGTCGGCATCGCGCTCGGCGACGACTGCGTGGTCGAGGCCGGCACCTACATCACCGCCGGCACCCGCGTGCTCATGCCGGAAGGCATGGTGGTGAAGGCCGTGTCGCTGTCGGGCCAGCACGGCCTGCTGTTCCGGCGCAACTCCCAGACCGGCGTGGTGGAGGCCATCGTGCGCACTGCCGCCTGGGGCACGCTCAATCCGGATCTGCACGCGGGGCATTGAGCGTGGCGGCGCTCGCGGCGCGGGGCATGCACTGACGGCGCAATCGCGTCCGGCCTGAGCAGGGTCGTGGCGCGGCATGTCGCGCGCGTCTCGTAGAATGGACCCCACGCTGTCCCCTCTGGAGAATTTTTACCTCATGCCCGATATTTTCAAGGAAGACGACTGGTCCATGGCCGAAGGCCAGCTCGACGGTCAACCGCTCATCGTGCGCAGCCGCTCCGCGCTGCCCGACGAGGCCGACCGCCACGTCTTCGACAAGCTCATCATCGTCTCGTGGTCGTACACCGCCAACGACGTCGGCATGCCGCAGGACGAGGACAACCAGCAGACGATCCAGTTCGAGGACGCGATCGACGAGTCGCTTCAGGATCAGGACGTCGGCTACCTGACCGGCTGCATCACCGGCAACGGCAAGAAGGAATGGCGCTACTACGCGCGCGATGTCGATGCCTTCATGTCGCGCTTCAACCTCGGCCTCGCCGGCCATCCCGAATACCCGCTCGAGATCCGCGTGTTCCAGGACCCGGACTGGGCCGGCCTGTCGGAGCTGTTCCCGAACACGGAACACTGACGCGCTCAGGGCCGTCGACCGCCGCGCATCGACGCGGCCGGCGGTCCGGCGCTGTCCAAAGCCGCCGCGGGGCGGGGCACGCGGCTCCGGTGCCCGCGCCCGACGGCGGCGCCCAGCGCTACTCCATCAACTGCACCAGCCGCCAGGTATCCAGAAACGCGTCGACGTTGGTGATCCGCCCGTCGGACAGCGTCATGTGCCAGGCATAGCTGTTTTCGTAGCGCGCGCCGCTCTTGGCGGTGGCCACGCCATCCCAGATCACCACGACCTGATCGCCCTGCGCGACGATCTGCTTCACGTCCGGCGTGATGGGCGTCGCCAGGCGGTCGGTGATCGGCTGCACGGCGTCGGCGAGGAAGCGCTCGCGCGACCGATACACACCGGACACGGGGCTGTTGCCGGCGACGGTCCATTGCACATCTTCCGCCAACAGGTCGAAGACGCTGCCCTTGCCTTGCTGCCAGTTGTCGAAGGCCTGCTCCACCAGCGCCGCGTTCTTCGTGGCGCGGGCGTGCTCGGTGGTGGACGCGCCCGCGCCCGCCGGCGCGGCCAGGGTCATCGCGAGCAACAGCGATTGAATCGATGGTTTCATGATGGGTGCTCCTGAAAAGGTGGGTCCGGGATGTTGCGCGCGCAACGATCAGACGCTGGCCGTGGGGCGCACGACGATCTCGCTCGTGTCGACGTCTTCGGGCTGGTTGATCACGTGCGCGATGGCGGCGGCGATGGCCTCCGGCTTGAGCGCGATCTCGCGGTAGGTTTCCATCGCGCGCGCGGCTTCGGCGTCGGTGATGGTGTGCGCCAGCTCCGACTCGACCACGCCGGGGTAAACGCAGGTCACCCGGATCTTGTCGTTTTCCTTGCGCAGCCCGTCGGAAATCGCGCGCACCGCGTACTTGGTGGCGCAGTACACCGCCGCCGTCGGCACGACCTCCAGTCCGCCGATCGACGAAATGTTGATGATCTGGCCGCCGCCCTGCGCCTGCAGCGTGGGCAGCACGGCCGCGACGCCGTACAGCACGCCGCGGATGTTCACGTCGATCATGCGGTCCCACTCATCGACCTTGAGCGCGGCCACGCGGGAGAGCGGCATCACGCCGGCGTTGTTCACGATGACGTCGATGCGGCCGTGCAGGCCGAGCGCGTACTGCGCGAAGTCGTCGAAGCTCTGGCGCGACGTCACGTCCAGCGCCTGGAAGTCCACCTGCCCGCCTTCGGCGCGCAGCGTTTGCGCCAGGGCTTCGAGGCGGTCGGTGCGGCGCGCGCCGAGCACCAGCTTGTGGCCCTGCGCCGCCAGCACGCGGGCGGTGGTTTCGCCGATGCCACTGCTGGCGCCGGTAATGAGGATGACCTTGGGAGAAGCGTTTTGGAGTGCGTTCATTGCAGAGTCCTCTCAGTGATGGAAGGGGCCGGCGCCGGGTGCGTGTCCACACGGGTACGGCATGGCTTCCATGGTAGGGAGAGGCGGGGCGCAGGCTAAGACCGGAACGTCTGCCATCCTTGCCCATTTCTATTTGGAACGTGGCGGGATGCGCATAAAACCGGCTCGCTGCTAGACTGTTTCTATTGCCGCGCAGCAGGCGGCACCTCTCTCGCAGGAGCCCCGATGTCCGCGCGATCCGCCCGCATGATCGAGTTGGTGAAGCAACTCGCCCCCGCCGAGGGTTACACGCAAACCTGGCTCGACGGCGTGACCCTGATGCGGTCCAACCGTCCGCTCGACACCACCCAGGCGCTCTACGAGCCCAGCATCGTCATCGTGCTGCAAGGACGCAAACGCGGCGTGCATGGCGGCAATCTGTACGTGTACGACGCGGACCACTACCTCGTGATGGCGGTGCCGCTGCCTTTCACCACCCAGACCGAGGCGAGCGAAGCCGAGCCCATGCTGGGCGTGGCGCTGCGCATCGATCCCACCACCACCGCCGAAGTCGCGATGGAGGTGGACACGCTCTACTCCCAGCTCGATGCGCGGCCGCTGAGTCTGTACGCCACGCCCATCGACGACAAACTGAGCGACGCCACACTGCGGCTGCTCGAAGCGCTGAATTCTCCGATCGAGGCGCGCCTGCTCGGGCCCGCCATCATCCGCGAGATCGTGTTCAGGGTGCTAACCGGCGAACAGGGCGGCGCGCTGCGGGCGGCCCTGCAACAAGGCGGCAACTTCGGCCGCATCGCCAAGGTGCTGCGCAAGATCCACACGCACTACGGTCAGGCGCTCGACGTGGCCACGCTCGCGCGCGAGGCCAGCCTCAGCGTCGCGGCGTTTCACGTGCACTTCAAGGCCGTCACGCAGAGCTCGCCGCTGCAGTACATCAAGGCGATCCGCCTGCACAACGCGCGCCTGCTGATGATCCGCAACGGCGTCACGGCCGCCAGCGCCTCGGTGCAGGTCGGCTACGAAAGCCCCTCGCAATTCAGCCGCGAATTCAAGCGCATGTTCGGCCGCAGCCCCACGGAAGAGCTGCGGCATCTGAAGGAGATATTGACGCTGGCGGCGCCGGTGACTGTGGCCTCGCGATCCTGACGGAAGGCAGGCCGCTAGCCATGGCGGCGGGCTCGCCGTGGCGATCCGCACAGCCGCCCTGCCCTGCGGGGACCTCAGCTCTGGCGCTTGCGCGCCAGAAACGCGCGCATGTGTTGCTGCGGTTCGCCCGTGTCGAAGGCCGCGCCGAATTCGGGCACGCTGTCGGCGATGGCCTCTTCGACGCTCATCCGCTCCCAGCGGCGCAGCAGCCGCTTCTGCTGCTGCAGGGCCTGCGGTCCGAAGCCCGCCATACGGGCGGCGAGCGCCTGCACGGCGAGGTCGAGGTTGTCGGCCGATACCACCTGATGGACCAGGCCCCACTCGCGCGCGGTGTCGGCATCGATGGCCTCGCCCGTGAGCAGCAGCCACTGGGCGCGCGAGCCGCCGATCAGGGCGGGCAGGAGCGCGGCGTGCACCACCGACGGAATGCCCACCGCCACTTCGGGCATGGCGAAACGCGCCGAGTCCGCCGCGATGCGCAGATCGCAGGACGCGGCCAGTTCGAGGCCCGCGCCGAGGCAGTGGCCGCCGAGGCGCGCGATGACCGGCACCGGAAAGAACCGCACCGTATCGCAGAGCTCGGCCAGCCCGGCAATGAAATGCTGGGCACGGGTGTTATCGAGCTCGGCCATCTCGGCGATATCGGCGCCCGCGACGAAGGCGCGTTCTCCGTCGCCGCGCAGCACGACCACGCGCACGGCCTCGGCCGCGGCCAGGCCGTTGAAGGCCCGGGTCAGGTCTGCGATCACGGCCGAACCGAGCACATTCAGGCTGCCCGCCCCCGTGATGCATATTGTGGCCACGCCTTCGGACGTCACATGCACCCGCGCATGCGGATGACTCAATTGCTCCGTATCCACCGCTGAACCTCCTCGGAAAATCCACTGCCGGCGTGTTCGCGCCGTCGCGCTGGCCCATGCTACTGGCGCGCCGCGCACGCTGTAAACCGGGATTACAACGTAAACGGGCCGGTTGCGGCCCGATACAACGGGGACGGGGCCGGATGCGGGCTTAATCGGGCGATTGCGCAGGGGCGGGTGTCCGTTACGCTCTGGGCTGGCTTGCCAGTCCGTTACCTCATGCCCGGGTCTCATTCTGCTCATCCCGCGGCGCGCAGCGCGCCCGCCGCCTACGTCTCTTTTTTCCTGCTCCTGCTGCTTCTGATAGCGCTGGCCTCGCTGCCGCGCGCACAGGCCGCCGGCTTCGGTCTGATCGAGGTGCCCGCCCAGGCCGCCCGTCCGCCCCTCGCCGGCGCGGTCTGGTATCCCTGCGCAGGCACGCCCGGCGCCACGCCGCTGGGCGCCAGCACGCTACAGGGACTGCTGGCCTGCGATCCTCCCGCCGGTCAGCAATGGCCGCTGGTGATTCTGTCGCATGGCAGCGGCGGCACCTTTCAGGGTCACCGCGCCACCGCCGAGATGCTGGCCGCGGCCGGCTTCGTCGTCGCGGCGATCGACCACCGCGGCGACAACGCCCGCGACACGGCGCGCCGCGGCCACCTGGATATCTTCGCGAGCCGTCCGGGCGACCTGACCCGCCTGATCGACTACATGACGGAGCAATGGCGCTACGCCAGGCATCTGATCCCCTACAACGTGGGCATCTACGGCTACTCGCGCGGCGGCTACGACGCGCTGGTGCTCGCGGGCGGGCGCCCCGATCTGACGCTGCTGGCGCCGTTCTGCCAGGGCAACGCGCGGATTCCGTATTGCGGCGAGATCGCGCAGCGCGCCTGGCCGATCCTGCCGGGGGCCGATCCGCGCGTCAAAGCCATCGTGCTCGCGGATCCGCTGAATCTGTTCTCGCGCCCCGGGCTGGCGCGGGTGGACGTGCCGGTGCAGATCTGGGCCTCGCAATACGGTGGCGACGGCGTGACGCCTTCGGACATCACCGCGCTGCGGCGCAATTTGCCGCGTAATCCCGACTACCACCTGGCCACGCAGGCAGGGCACTATGCCTTTCTGACGCCCTGCACGCCGCAACAGCTCGCCGCCCTGCCGGCCCTGTGCCGCGATGCCAGCGGCTTCGACCGGCCGGCCTTTCACCAACAGCTCAACGCCGCGGTGCGGGCTTTCTTCCTCACCCACCTCTGACCGCCGCGCCCCGCTCATGCCGTTGAACCCGTTCCTGCGTTGCGACTGCCCCTGCTGCGGCTACCCCACCCTGGATCAAGGCGCCGATTTCGAGATCTGCCTGCTCTGCGACTGGGAAGACGACGGCCAGGGCGAGCGCGACGCCGACGAGGTGCGGGGCGGTCCCAATTCCGATTATTCGTTGCGCGAGGCCCGGGCCAATTTCGCCCGGCATCTGGTGATGTATCGCGAGGGGCATAGCCGGGGCAACGCGCCGGCCCAGCAGAAGATCAAGCGCGAGCTGATGGCCGCCTACGACGCCTGGCGTGATGCCGAGCCCGAGGCGCGCGCGGCGCTGGCCAACGAGGCCCGCCGCCTCGAACGCATGTTCCGCGCCACCAGCAGCCTGAGCCTGGACGACGACTGAGCCGCGTTATTTCTTGAGCAGCGCCTTGAGCATATCGAGACGCGCCTTGGGCGTGAGTGCCGCGGTCGCCTCGTCTTCGACGATGCCGGGCTGATCCAGGCCCATCTCTTCGATGAAGCGCGACGGCTCGCAGACGCGGTCTTCGCGCGCACGCCGGCGGCGCTTGCACCACGACAGATGCAGGCTGCGCTGGGCGCGCGTGATGCCCACATACATGAGGCGGCGCTCTTCCTGGATGCGCACCGCCAGGGTGTTGGCGGCGCTGTCGGGATCGGTGTCTTCTTCGTCGCGGCCCAGGTGTGGCAGCAGCCCCTCTTCGACGCCGGCCAGGTACACGTGCGGGTACTCCAGGCCCTTGGAGGCATGCAGCGTCGAGAGCTTGACCGCGTCGGGCTCTTCTTCGTCTTCGCCGCGCTCGAGCATGGTCACGAGCGCCACATGCTGCACCAGCTCGAACAGCGTCATGCCGTCTTCGTCGGCCTTGCGCTTGAGCCAGCCCGTGAGTTCGAGCACGTTGTGCCAGCGCGTCTGGGCGGGCTTCTCGTCGAACATCTCGTAGAGGTAGCGCTCGTACTGGATGGCCTCGAGCAGATCGTCGAGCAGCGGCCCGGCGGGCTCGGCCGCGCGCGTGCTGCTGCCGTCGGTGCCGCGTCCGGCACGCCACTGGATGCGCCGGATGAACTCGGCGAAGGTGCGCAGGGGATCGAGCTGGCGCGGCGCCAGCAGCGACTCGATGCCGGTCTCGGCCACGGCGGCGAGCAGCGAAATCTGCCGGCCGGCGGCATAGGTGCCCAGCACCTGCAGCGTGGCCTGGCCGATGCCGCGCTTGGGCGTGGTGGCGGCCCGGATGAAAGCGGGATCGTCTTCGTCGTTGGCCACCAGGCGCAGGTAGGCCAGGATGTCGCGCACCTCGGCCTTGTCGAAAAAGCTCTGACCGCCCGAGATCGTGTACGGGATCTTGAGGTTGCGCAGCGCCTGCTCGAGGATGCGCGACTGATGATTACTGCGATACAGAATCGCGAAGTCGCGCCACTCGCACTGGCGCTCGAAACGCGCCGCCGACAGCTTCATGCCGATCGACTCGGCCTCGTGCTCGTCGCCCTCCATGGCGGTCACCTGGATGGGCTCGCCGTAGCCGAGGTCGGACCACAGCTTTTTCTCGAACAGCTTGGGGTTGCGCTCGATCACGCTGTTGGCGGCGTGCAGGATGCGCTGCACCGAACGATAGTTCTGTTCGAGCTTGATGAGCTTGAGATTGCTGTAGTCGGTGGTGAGCTTGGCGAGGTTCTCGATGGTGGCGCCGCGCCAGGCATAGATGGCCTGATCGTCGTCGCCCACCGCCGTGAACATCGCGCGCGTGCCGGTCAGCAACTGCACCAGCCGGTACTGACAGACGTTGGTGTCCTGGTATTCGTCGACCAGCAGATAGCGCACGCGGTTCTGCCAGCGCGTGCGCACCTCTTCGTTGTTCTCGAGCAGCAGCGCCGGAATGCGGATCAGGTCGTCGAAGTCCACCGCCTGATAGGCGGCCAGCGTGGCCGCATAGCTGCGGTAGATCTGCACCGCTTCGACTTCGGTCGGCGTGATCGCGACGTTCGCCGCCTGATCCGGCTCGAGCAGCGCGTTTTTCCAGAGCGAGATGATGCCCTGCACTTCGCGCAGCCGGTTGCGGTCGGTCGTGACCAGCAGCTCCTGGATGATGGCCAGCGCGTCGTCGGCGTCGAGGATGGAGAACTGCGGTTTGAGCCCGGCGTGCACGGCCTCTTCGCGCAGCAGACGCACGCCCAGCGCATGAAATGTGCTGATGGTCAGGCCCTTGGCGAGCTTGCGGTCGACCAGATCCTTCACGCGCTCGGCCATCTCGCGCGCGGCCTTGTTGGTGAAGGTGAGCGCGACCACGTTGCGGCCCATGTAGCCGCACTCGCGCAGCAGGTAGGCGATCTTCTGCGTGATCACGCGCGTCTTGCCGCTGCCCGCGCCCGCGAGCACCAGACACGGGCCGTCCAGATACAGCACCGCCTCTTTCTGGGCGGGGTTCAGGCCATGGCCGATCGGGGTATCTTGGGACATTGCAGGGCGGAAGAAACGGGGGGTCGAGCGGGCGCGGCACGGCGCCGCTAGATTTCCATGGGATCGACTTCGAGCTGCCAGCGCACGCGCGCCTGCGAGGCCAGCGGCGGCAGCTCGTAGAGCCACGCATGCAGGAAGCCCTGCAGCGCCGGGCGGCTGGCGCTCTCGACGAGCAACTGCGCACGCTCGACGTTGGCCACGCGCACGACCCGCAACGGCACCGGATCGTAGAGTGTAATCGCGTCGGCACCGGGCAGTGAGCCGCCCTCGGCCAGATCGCGCGCCTGTTGCAGAAATGCCAGCGCCTGGGCGAGCTCGCGCGCTTCGGCGGTCAGGAGCGCCTGGTAGGCGAACGGCGGCATGCCGGTGGCTTCGCGTTCCTCGAGCGCGTGACGCGCAAAGCCGGAGAAGTCATGCCGCAACAGCGCCTGATACACCGGCTGCTCGGGATAGCCGGTCTGGATCAGCACCTCGCCGCCTCCCGTGTGCCGGCCCGCGCGCCCGGCCACCTGCATCAGTTGTGCGAACAGGCGCTCGGGAGCACGGAAGTCCTGGGCAAACAGCATCGAGTCGGCATTGAGCACGCCGACCAGCCCCAGCCGCGCGAAATCGTGCCCCTTGGCCACCATCTGCGTGCCGACCAGCAGATCGACCTCGCCCGCATGCACCGACGCAAAGAGCGCCTGCGCGCTGCCCTTCTTGCGCGTGCTGTCGGCGTCGATCCGCGCGATGCGGGCTTCGGGAAAGAGCTCGGCGAGATGCTCTTCGATGCGCTGCGTGCCGCGGCCCATCGGCTGAAGATCCTGGTCGCCGCACTCGGGGCAGGCACGCGGCACGGGCGCCTGAAAGCCGCAGTGATGGCAATGCAGGCGATAGCCGGCCCCCTGGCCTCGGTGCAGCACCGTGTAGGTGGAGCAGCGCGGGCAATGCGTGATCCAGCCGCACGAGGCGCAATGCAGCACCGGGGCATAGCCGCGGCGGTTCAGGAAGATGAGCGCCTGCTCCTTGCGCTCGAGGCGCTCGGTGATGGCGTCGATCAGCTGGGGCGAGAGACCGTGCTTGAGCTGCAGCCGGCGCGTGTCCACGAGCCGCATCCTGGGCAGCTCGGCGGCACGCGCGCGATGCGCGAGCGGCAGCAACAGATAGCGGCCGCGCTGCGCGTGATTCCAGGTCTCGAGCGAGGGCGTGGCCGAGCCGAGCACCACGGGCACATTGCGGTCACGCGCGCGCCACACGGCCAGGTCGCGGGCCGAATAGCGCAGGCCTTCCTGTTGCTTGTAGGAGGTGTCGTGTTCCTCGTCGACCACGATGAGGCCCAGCTCGGGCAGGGGCACGAAAATCGACATGCGCGTGCCCAGCACCATGCGGGCCTCGCCGCGCTGCGCCCGCGCCCAGGCCTCGACGCGCTGGCCATCGGACAGGCCGCTGTGCATCACGGCCACGCCATCCGGGCCCACCACCGATTCCAGCCGCGCGCGCAATGCGTTTTCGAGCTGCGGCGTGAGGTTGATCTCGGGCACCATCAGCAGGACCTGCCGGCCGCGTGCCAACGCATGCGCGGCCGCGTGCAGATAGACCTCGGTCTTGCCGCTGCCGGTCACGCCGTGCAGCAGGACGGCCTTGAATCCCTCGATCGCGGTGATGGCATCGGTGGCGTGACGCTGCGCGTCGTTGAGCGCGGGTGCCCGGTCGGGCTCGGAGACATCGCGCGCCTTGCGGCTCTTGCGCGCGTCGAGCCGGGCCACCGGGCCCAGCCCGGAGCGCTTGCCCTGATAGGCCGTGGGCTTGCGCAGCGGCCCGGGCAGCACCGGCAGCATGACCTCGCCCAGCGGGCGCTGATAGTAGTCGGCCGCAAAGGTGGCCAGGCGCAGCCAGTCTTCGGGAAATGGCGGCAGATCCTGCAGCACCTGCTCGATGGCCTTGACCTGCGCCGGCGCGATCGCCGGCGCCTCGGGGTGTCCCACGACCACCCCGACCAGCGTACGCCGGCCGAACGGCACGATGACCCGCGAGCCCGCCTCGATCCGTTCGGCCGCGCGGTAGTCGAACGGGCCGTCGAGCGGCACGTCCAGCGCCACGCGATGCCAGACCGGCGGCGTCGCGCCGGCGGTGTCATCGCCGTCGCCGGACGGGTCGGAATCGGGTTCGAGCAGGGACAGGGAGGCGTTCAAACTTAAAGTGAATTCTGGATGTGGTCGCTAAGGTGCGAGGGCCCCGAGGGGAACTCGCGCAAAACCTGGCGGCCTGTGGATAACTTTGGGGAAAACGGTCGGATAATTCATCCCCGCCATGGCGCGCTGCCGCAAACGCAAGCCGTTCGCACAGCGGAACCCATGGCTTTATCGTTTTAATTCATGAACTTACGCCAAACACACAAACCCGGAGCAAGATTTCTGGGGTAAACACCGATGGCGTCGCCGCTGTGCACAACTATACGGGGCCATGCTCAATTTACGCCCATGCCGGGGTTAGCGGACACTCACTTACCGTGGAATGACCGGCTGTACGTATGCACCTCGTCAACCAGCTCGGACACGGCCTCGGGCGGCGTGAATTGCGAAATGCCATGGCCCAGGTTGAAGACGTGCCCGCCCTTGCCCACCGGGCCGAAGGCGTCGAGCGTGCGGCGGGCTTCCTGGCGGATGGCCTGCGCGCCGCCGAACAAGGTCATGGGGTCGAGGTTGCCCTGCAGCGCCACCCGATCGGCCACGCGCTCGCGCGCACGGCCCAGGTTGACCGTCCAGTCGACGCCGACCGCATCGCAGCCGCAGGCGGCGATTTCTTCGAGCCACATGCCGCCGCCCTTGGTGAAGACGATCACCGGCACGCGGCGGCCGTCGGCCTCGCGCTTGAGGGCGTCGACGACCTTGCGCGTGTAGGCCAGCGAGAACTGCTGGAACAGCCCGTCGGCCAGCACGCCGCCCCAGCTGTCGAACAGCATCACCGCCTGGGCGCCCGCATCGATCTGGGCGTTGAGGTAATTGGCGGTCGCCTGCGCGTTGATCTCGAGCATGCGGTGCAGCAGGTCGGGACGCGCGTAGAGCATGGACTTGATCTGGCGATAGTCGTCGCTGCCCTTGCCCTCGACCATGTAGCACGCGATGGTCCAGGGGCTGCCGGCGAAGCCGATCAGCGGCACGCGATTGTCGAGCTCGCGCCGGATGGTGCTGACGGCGTCGAACACATAACGCAGGCGTTCGAGATCGGGCACGGCCAGACGCGCGACGTCTTCTTCGGTGCGCACGGGCGTGGCGAAGCGCGGGCCCTCGCCCGGCGCGAACGACAGGCCCAGACCCATCGCATCCGGCACCGTCAGGATGTCGGAAAACAGGATCGCGGCATCGAGCGGATAGCGCTCGAGCGGCTGCAGCGTGACTTCGGCCGCGTAATCGGGATGCTGGGCCAGGCCCATGAACGAACCGGCGCGCGCCCGCGTGGCGTTGTATTCCGGCAGGTAGCGGCCGGCCTGGCGCATGAGCCAGATCGGCGTATACGGCACGGGTTCGCGCATCAAGGCGCGCAGGAACACATCGTTCTTCAGGGGAGCGGACACGACTGACCTCGGCAAAGGGAAGCAGGGATTTTACCGCCCATGGAGGATGCGTCCCTTGCGCTTCGCCAAAGCACGCATCCTGGGCACGTCAGCGCCGGCAAATGGAGGTTGCGCGCCGTGCGAGCCTCAGGCCGGAGGGGCGGGTATTCCGTCGTCGTCCGCGCCGGCGTCCGGGGGCAGACGATAGGGCGCGGCGCGGATGTGGTGCTTGCGCATGAGCGCCCAGAACGCCCGCCGGTGCTTGGCCGACGCGCGTGCCGCCTGCGTGACGTTGCCCCCGTGGCGAACCAGGCACCGGTGCAGATAGGCACGCTCGAACCGTCCCACCATCTCGGCCTTGGCTCGCCCGAACGGCGTGTCGATCAGGCGGTCGGTCTCGTCCCAGGCGGACACGGCCGAGGCTGGGGCAGCGGCGGCGTGTGCGTGCGGCCATCGCGCGGGCGCGGGGTCGTGCAGGCGCGGCGGAGGCTCGCGCAGCAGCGCCGCGTGCTCACGCAGCAGGCGCACGGCGGCCGCGTCGAAGGGATAGGGCTCGGCGATGCGCGCGGCCGCGGCGTCGTCGGGGCTGGGGTCGTGGAAGGCGTCGCGCGCGATGTCGTAGCGCCACGCCACCTTGCCCTCGCCCTGCGCCGCCTGCTCCTGCACGGGCGCCAGAGGCAGGCGTTGGCGCGTCCGGGACAGCACCATTTCGGTACGGACCCGCAGCTCGTCGGGATCGAGCGGCGCCTCGAGGAAATCGGCGATGCCCAGACCGGTGAGGTCGAGCAGCCCCGCGGGCCGCAGCTTGCGCACCAGCGCGAGCATCGGGGTGGTGACCTGCCCGCGGGCGCCGGCCAGGGCCGTGCGCGCCCAGGAGAGCGTGGCAGGCTCGACGGGTAGCAGGCAGGCATCGAAGCGGCGCAACATGAGCGCGGCCTGGCCCAGCCAGCGCGCGGACCCGCCAGGGGCCTCGCCGGGCGTGACGGCGAAGAACCGCACGCCGGGATCCGCCACGGCGCCCCGGGTGCGGGACAGAGGCGTCACCTGGCCGTGCGTCGAACCGTCGGGCGTCGTTACGTCGGGCGTCGTTACGCCGGGCGTAGCGACGCCCTCCTGGGCACTCATCCACTGATCGAGCCAACTCCCGTGGCCCGGCACCATCACGACGGCATACTCTCGCAGATCCCGCATGCTGCACCTCCGATGAGATTGAGCAGGAGACCAGCCTAGCCAGTGACGCGCGGAGTGACTATGCGCGCTTGCCGCAGTAGGCGCGCTACGCATGCGCGGCGAGCCGGACACGGCGCCACTGGCGCATCGACGCCCGGCATGTCGCGCGCTCGCGGGATGGCAGGCCCGGGGTCTGATCGATCTCGGACATACGCCGTAGCGGCGCAGGGCAGCAAAATCGTTGCGGGCGCAACGGAAGCGGAAACGACAAAGGCGGCCGAAGCCGCCTTTGTCGTGTGCCGGGACGTGCCCGGCGTACTGCCCAGGATCAGTGCGAAGAACGACCGGTACGCAGGCGACGGGCCGCGGCGGCCTGAGCTGCCAGCATGGCCAGCTCCGCTTCGACGACGGCGATGTCTTCCTTGTTCTTGGCGTTGCGCAGGGCGTCTTCCGCCTTTTCGCGCGCCGCCACGGCACGGGCTTCGTCCAGGTCAGCGGCACGGATGGCCGTATCGGCCAACACGGTCACGCTGCCCGGCTGCACTTCCAGAATGCCCCCGGCGACGAAGATGGTTTCCTCGCCTTCGTCGGCACGGACGATCTTGACCGTCCCGGGGCGTATGCGCGAAATGAGCGGGGTGTGACCAGGCAGAATGCCCAGCTCGCCCGACTCGCCAGGCAGCACCACGAACTTCGCCTCACCGGTGAAGATCGCTTCCTCTGCGCTGACCACATCCACATGCAGGGTAGCCATATCAGGTCCTTATTGCAGTTTCTTGGCCTTCTCGAAGGCCTCGTCGATCGTGCCGACCATGTAGAACGCCTGTTCGGGCAGCGAATCGCACTCGCCTTCGACGATCATCTTGAAACCACGGATGGTTTCGGCCAGCGGCACGTACTTGCCGGGCGAACCGGTAAACACTTCGGCCACGTGGAACGGCTGCGACAGGAAGCGCTGGATCTTACGGGCGCGAGCCACGCTTTGCTTGTCTTCCGGCGACAGTTCGTCCATGCCCAGAATCGCGATGATGTCGCGCAGTTCCTTGTAGCGCTGCAGCGTTTGCTGCACGCCACGGGCCACCGCGTAGTGCTCTTCGCCCACGACTTGCGGGTCGAGCTGGCGGCTCGAGGAATCGAGCGGATCCACGGCGGGGTAGATACCCAGCGCGGCGATGTCACGCGACAGCACGACAGTCGAGTCCAAATGCTGGAAGGTCGTGGCGGGCGACGGGTCGGTCAAGTCATCCGCGGGCACGTACACGGCCTGGATCGAGGTGATCGAGCCGGTCTTGGTCGAGGTGATGCGCTCTTGCAGAACGCCCATTTCCTCGGCCAGCGTGGGCTGGTAGCCCACGGCCGACGGCATACGGCCCAGCAGTGCCGACACTTCGGTACCGGCCAGGGTGTAGCGGTAGATGTTGTCGACGAAGAACAGGATGTCACGGCCTTCGTCGCGGAACTTCTCGGCCATGGTCAGGCCGGTCAGCGCCACGCGCAGACGGTTGCCCGGGGGTTCGTTCATCTGACCGAACACCATCGCGACCTTGTCCAGAACGTTCGACTCTTCCATTTCGTGGTAGAAGTCGTTGCCTTCACGGGTACGCTCGCCCACGCCGGCAAACACCGACAAGCCGCTGTGCTGCTTGGCGATGTTGTTGATCAGTTCCATCATGTTGACGGTCTTGCCGACGCCGGCGCCACCGAACAGACCGACCTTACCGCCCTTGGCGAACGGGCAGACCAGGTCGATAACCTTGATGCCGGTTTCGAGCAGTTCCACGGAGGGCGACAGCTCGTCGAACTTCGGGGCGGCCTGGTGAATGCCACGACGCTCTTCGCAGGCGATCGGGCCGGCTTCGTCGATCGGACGACCCAGCACGTCCATGATGCGGCCCAGGGTACCGTGACCCACGGGCACCGAGATCGGGGCGCCGGTGCCGGTAACCTTCATGCCACGGCGCAGGCCGTCGCTCGAACCCAGGGCGATGGTACGCACCACGCCGTCGCCGAGCTGCTGTTGCACTTCCAGCGTCAGACCCTTTTCGGCGAACGAGGAACCCTCGTCAGCCAGGGTGAGCGCTTCGTAGATCTTGGGCATTTGATCGCGGGGGAACTGAATGTCCACCACGGCGCCGATGCACTGAACGATGGTTCCGTTGCTCATGTCGATTCCTTGATATTTTGACGGGATACTGCCGGGTTACACCGCGGCAGCGCCCCCTACGATTTCCGAAATTTCCTTGGTGATCGCGGCTTGACGGGTCTTGTTGTAGACCAGTTGCAGCTCACCGATGACCTTCTTGGCGTTGTCCGAGGCGGCCTTCATGGCCACCATCCGCGCGGACTGTTCCGAAGCCATGTTCTCGGCCACGGCCTGATACAGAAGGCCTTCGACGTAGCGCTGAAGCAGATCGTCGATCACGCTCTTGGCGTCGGGTTCGTAGATGTAGTCCCAGCTGTAGTCCGACTTGACCTCGGCGGTCTTGGCCAGGGTCTCGACGCCCGTCTGGTACGGATCATCCAAACCGGAGGCCAGCGGCAGCAGACGCAGGAACACCGGCTCCTGCTTCATCGTATTGACGAAGCGGGTGGTCGCCACGTACAGCGCATCGATGCGACCTTCGAGGTAGTCGTCGAGCTGCACCTTGATCGCGCCCAGCAGACGGTGAAGGTCAGGCTTGTCGCCCAGATGCACTTCCTGGGAAACCAGCTTGGCGCCGATGCGCGTGAGCAGCGACAGACCCTTGTTGCCGAAGGCGGTCGTCTGCACGGCGATGCCGCGCTGTTCGAATTCCTTCAGGCGGCCCAGCGTGATGCGGCTGATGTTGGTGTTCAGGCCACCGCACAGACCCTTGTCGGTCGTCACCAGAACCACGCCCACCGACTTGACCTCGCGCTCTTGGAGGTAAGGGTGGTTGTATTCCGGATTGGCCTGCATCAGGTGCGCAGCGATCTCGCGCACCTTCGTGGCGTACGGACGGCCCGCGCGCATCCGTTCCTGCGCTTTGCGCATCTTGGATGCGGCGACCATTTCCATCGCCTTGGTGATCTTGCGCGTGTTTTGCACGCTCTTGATCTTGGTTCGGATTTCCTTGATTCCGGGCATTGCGCTTTCCTGTTGAGTCGGCTTGGGCGGTGCAGCCGGGGCTAACCCCGCCCTACCGTAGGATGGGCGTCGCCGCCCATCGCTACGTCAGACAGTTGCCTTAAAAAGCACCGTGCTTCTTGAAATCCTGGAGGGCGGCAGCCAGTTCGGCCTCGTCATCCTTGGACAGTTCCTTGGTGTCTTCGATGCGCTGGATCATGGCCGCATGCTTGGCCTTCAGGTGATCCTTGAACGACTTCTCGAACGACAGGACCTGAGCCACGTCGACTTCATCCAGGTAGCCGTTGTTGACCGTGTACAGCGAGACGGCCAGTTCCCACACTTGCAGCGGCTGGTATTGCGGCTGCTTGAGCAGTTCGACCACGCGCTTGCCGCGCTCGAGCTGACGGCGGGTGGCGTCGTCGAGGTCGGAGGCGAACTGGGCGAAAGCGGCGAGTTCACGGTACTGCGCCAGGTCGGTACGGATACCGCCGGACAGCTTCTTGACGACCTTGGTCTGAGCAGCACCACCCACGCGCGACACCGAGATACCGGCGTTGATGGCGGGACGGACACCGGCGTTGAACAGGTCGGTTTCGAGGAAGATCTGGCCGTCGGTGATCGAGATCACGTTGGTCGGAACGAAGGCCGACACGTCGCCTGCCTGGGTTTCGATGATCGGCAGCGCGGTGAGCGAGCCGGTCTTGCCCTTGACGGCACCGTTGGTGAACTTCTCGACGTACTCTTCGTTGACGCGAGCGGCACGCTCGAGCAGACGCGAGTGCAGGTAGAACACGTCGCCCGGGTAGGCTTCGCGGCCCGGCGGACGGCGCAGCAGCAGCGAGACCTGGCGATAGGCCCAGGCTTGCTTGGTCAGGTCGTCATAGACGATCAGGGCGTCTTCGCCACGATCGCGGAAGTATTCGCCCATCGTGCAGCCCGAGTAGGCAGCCAGGTATTGCATGGCGGCCGAGTCGGAGGCCGAAGCGGCCACGACGATGGTGTATTCCATGGCGCCGTGCTCTTCGAGCTTGCGCACCACGTTGTTGATCGTCGATGCCTTCTGGCCGATAGCGACGTACACGCAGGTGACGCCCTTGCCCTTCTGGCTGATGATCGTGTCGACGGCAACAGCGGTCTTGCCGGTTTGGCGGTCGCCAATGATCAGCTCGCGCTGGCCACGGCCGATCGGCACCATCGAGTCGATAGCCTTGACGCCGGTTTGCAGCGGCTGCGACACCGAGCGGCGGGCGATAACGCCAGGCGCCACTTTTTCGATGATGTCGGTTTCTTTGGTGTTGATCGGGCCCTTGCCATCGATCGGGGCACCCAGCGTGTTGACCACGCGGCCACGCAGCTCGGGGCCAACCGGCACTTCGAGAATGCGGCCGGTCGTCTTGACCTGATCGCCTTCGGACACGCCGGTGTAGTCGCCCAGAATAACGGCGCCGACCGAGTCGCGTTCGAGGTTCAGTGCCAGACCGAACACGTTGTTGGGAAATTCGAGCATTTCGCCCTGCATCACGTCGGACAGGCCGTGGATGCGGGTGATACCGTCGGTCACGGAGACCACGGTACCCTGGGTACGAACATCAGTCGAAGCGCCCAGGCCCTCGATGCGGCTCTTGAGCAGTTCGCTGATCTCGGAGGGATTGAGTTGCATATTGACTCCTGGAATCCTATTAGTCTCGCCTGCCTTAAGCGGCTAGCGTATCGCGCAAGCGGGCCAGTTGGGCTTTAACGGAAGTATCGAGCACCTGGTCTCCGACAGCCACGCGCACCCCGCCGATCAACGACTGATCGACGGCGACGTGCGGCTTGAGCTTGAGACCGAATTTGACTTCGAGTGCGCTGATGAGCTCTTTGACCTGAGCGTCGCTGAGTTCGAATGCGCTGGTGATTTCCGCCTGCGCCGTGCCCTCGTGACGGTTTTTCAGTTCAGCGAACTGGGTGGCGATGATGGGCAAAAGCAGCAACCGGTCGTTCTGGACGAGCAGGTCGATGAAGTTGCGCGCGGCCTGCGGCAGATCGGACTTGATCAGACCGGTGAAGATCTGAGCACGTCGCGTGTCGTCCAGACGCGGGTCGGTCATCGCTTCGCGCACGTCGGCATTGGCGGCGACCTGGGCCAGTTCATCGACCAGGCCAGCCCACACTGCCAGACCAGCCTTGTCGTCGCGCGCTGCGCCGAAGAGCGCTTCGGCGTAGGGACGGGCAACAGTGGAAAGTTCAGCCATGGCGTTCCTGGATTAAAGCTGTGCCTTGAGCTGGGTGAGCAGCTCGGCATGGGCGCGGGCATCCACCTCGCGCTTGAGGATCTGTTCGGCACCCTTGACGGCCAGCGCAGCGACTTCGTCGCGCAGGGCATCACGAGCACGCTGAACTTCCTGGGCGGCATCCTGGGCAGCCTGGGCCACGATACGGGCACGCTCAGCCTCGGCTTCGCGACGCGCCTGTTCGATCAGCGCGGCGCCTTGCTTCTCAGCGTCGACGATGCGGGCGTGGGTTTCGGATTTGGCAGAAGCCTCGATCAGACTGACACGCGCCTGGGCCTGGGCCAGATCGGCCTTCCCTTTCTCGGCGGCGGCAAGGCCGTCGGCGATTTTTTGGCGGCGCTCATCGATCGCCTTCGTCAGGGGCGGCCACACGAATTTCATCGTGAACCACGCCAGAACGAAGAACACGAGCATCTGGAAGAAGATCGTCGCGTTCAGATTCACGGTCGTTCCTTTAACACCTTACGGCCCCGGCCACCCACAACGGGCAATCCGGAGCACTCGATACTTGGCCGGCAAGTGGCGCATCGGTCGCACCACTGCCAGCGTACGGCCCGCCTGTTTCGCCGGCGGGCAATGCCATTAACCGACGAACGGGTTGGCGAAGGCGAACAGCATGGCGATACCCACGCCGATCAGGAACGCCGCGTCGATCAGGCCGGCCAGCAGGAACATCTTGGTCTGCAGGGCGTTCATCAGTTCGGGCTGACGAGCCGAAGCTTCCAGGTATTTGCCACCCATCAGTGCGATACCGATGCAAGCGCCGATAGCGCCCAGACCGATGATGAGACCGCAAGCGAGAGCAACGAAAGCGACGTTGGTCATGACAACTCCTTGGTTAAGAATCTGAAATCAGGATTGTTAAAAACAGGTACTGCTTGAATGCAAGAAAACCTTGCGACTCGGCACGCGCCACACCGGCCCGCGCCGAAAATTGGGATCAATGCCCTTCGTGTGCCTGGCCGATGTACACCAGCGTCAGCATCATGAAGATGAAAGCCTGCAGCAGCACGATCATGATGTGGAAGATCGCCCACACCGAACCGGCCAACACGTGCCCAATGCCCAAACCGATGCTGCTCGCGTTGAAGCCTGTCCAGGCGCCGCCCAGCAGCGCGATCAGCATGAAAACCAGTTCACCGGCGAACATGTTGCCGAACAACCGCATGCCCAGCGAAACCGACTTGGCGGCGTACTCGATGAGGTTCAGGAGCAGGTTGAACGGAGCCAGTGCCACGGCGCCAATGCCGTGAGCGTGGAACGGGGCCGTGAACAATTCTTTGATGAAGCCACCCGGGTGCTTGATCTTGATGCCGTAATAGAACATCAGGAGCAGCACGCCCAGCGCCATGCCCATGGGCACGTTCAGGTCGGCGGTGGGGAGAATGCGGTGGTAGTACATCGGATCGCCGTGCTCGGCGCCCAGGCCGGTCAGACGCCAGATCGAGGGCATCAGATCGACCGGCAGCAGGTCGAGCGCGTTCATCAGAACGATCCAGAGGAAGACGGTCAGGGCGAGCGGCGCCACGAACAGCCGGCTCTTGGCGTTGTGCACGATGCCCTTGGCCTGGTCATCGACCATGTCGACGATCATCTCGACGAACGCCTGGAAGCGGCCCGGCACGCCGGCCGTGGCACGGCGCGCGGCCATCCACAGGAACGTGATGACGATCAGACCCATCAGGATCGACCAGAACAACGAGTCATAGTTGATGACGTCGAACTGGGCGATGATGCTTTGCTTCTCGCCGAGGTTATTCAGGTGCACCAAATGGTGCTGAATGTACTCGGACTGAGGCGACGCGCCACTGGCTGCAGCCATGTGAAATCCTACCCTGTTTGCTTGTGCACCGGCCCTTGCGGCCCGGCTGATGCACGATTGTTAATTGCGCTATGACAGCTTGCGGAACATCAACAGCAGGAGATATCCCTTGAGTGTCAGGATCAACCCCAGCAGCACGGCGGGCCAGACGAGCCATTCGTGCGTGAGGTACCAGATCAGCCACAACAGCAGTGCCGTCATGACAAGCTTGATCATTTCACCCAGGAAGAAAGCAACAGGATTCGGCCGGACCGACCTGACGACATTCACCAGCAAGCGCAATGCAAACAATGCATTGGGCAAGAAATACGCCCCCGCTCCCAGCAACGCCGACACGCCAGCCGTCGTCCCCGCAACAATCCCCGCGATTGCTGCCGCTGCAAGACCCATGGCACCTTGCGCTGCGACGGCCATCAAGAGTTCCCGGCACGCCCGCGCATTGATCGCTGCGCGGTCCGCGTCGGTAAGTACCAAACCCTCTTGCATTCGGCTTTCCTGCCCCTATCTAGATACCGGACACCGGCATCCACCGGGCTTGCTTCCCAAATTCCGGCGCGCTCCTCCCCTTCCGAAGGGCCGTTTTCGCCGGGTCGGCCACGCAAGACAGGCAATCTGATTGCCGGACACTCGCGCAGGGAACTTCGATGAAAACGGCAACTCTGGAAATCGGAAGCCGGTGCTTCTGCGATGCTTTTCTGCGCCGCTTTTCTGCACCGCCTCTCAGGAGTCAGGTCGCTGGGTTGATTCAGGTCTGCCAAACCGCGAAAAATCGCGATGGTCGCCGCGGCGCGGCATTCAGCCACGTGTTATCCCGCATGCGTCAAACCCGCAGAGTATATCCCGAAAACGATAGCGTCGACAAATCGGAAAGCAGGCTGTGGCGAGTGCAAGCAACACCGTTTCCGACCCCATTTTGCGTCGATTTCCGGCGTACGGAACTCAACTCGGCGGCAAGCCGGCAACCCGCCCGCTACGACAAAAAAAACCCCGCCATGAAGGCGGGGCTGGAAGAACGCATGTCTTGGCATGCGCTGGACTGCTGATCAGTCACGCACCACGGCGGGCGGAACCCACTTGCCGTCGAGGGCGATGTCACGCGGGGCGTACAGGCGCAGGTTCAGCATCTGGTTGCCTTCGCGCGGCGCCGGCAGCCAGTTGCTGGCCTTGCTGTCACCCGGATAGTCGCGCTGGATATAGATATCGAGCGAACCATCGGAGTTGTACTTGAGCGGGTCGGTGCTGCGCAGCGAGTAGCGGTTGGCCGTGTTGTCGGCGAAGCCCTGGCGCGCGTCGTACAGCGTGAGCGACCAGAAAGCGTCTACCGGCGGCAGCTGGTCCTTCTCGAAGTGCAGCTTGTAGTCCTTGCCGCTTTCGAGCACGCGGCCCTTGTTGTCGACCCAGGTCACGGGGTAGAGCACGTCTTCCGGCGTGGCGGCGCCCAGACCGGCATAGGCCACGGCGGCGCGACGGACATAGTCGGTGCCGTACGTGCCGATGCCGCTACGCACGGTCACCCAGCCATTGTCCGATTGATCGGCCAGCGTATGGACTGCGTCGGCGATGCGGCGACCGGCCACCGGCTTGGCTTCGGCCAGGGCCTGCTGCACGGCGGGGTCGAGGCGATTGAACATGAACGGCTGCGAGCCACCGATGCCGGCGCGACGCAGGCGGTCGAGGATCGGGTAGTCGTTGGCATGCGGCGGGTTCGAGCGAACCAGGTCGGCGAACAGCGTGAAGTACGAAGCGGCGTCGAGCGCGGCGACCTGTTCGGCCGGCGTGCCCTGACCGTTCCAGGCCGGATTGACGGGACCGCCCGACACGAAGCCGTAGCTTTTGCCCCACTGCGACAGCGGCACGGCCGCGAGGCCCGCCTGGAATTCGTTGACCGCCTGATAGTCGGCGGTGCCACCGGCCTGCACGCGGCCGAGCACCCACCCCCACGAGGTCGGGCTGCGGATCATGTCGACGCCGGCGGGCAGCGTGCCCTGCCAGTTGGGACCGACGATCGCGAAGGTCTGCGCACCCTTGCCGTTGGTGCGCGTGCCGCGCGACGCGAACGAATCGGTCCACATGTCGATCAGGTTGAGCAGCACGTAGCGGTTGCCGGCGTCCGGCACGCGCACGATCAGCGGCTCGCGCGACACGTCGTACCAGAGGCTGGAGTGCAGCGTGTCGGTGCTGGGCCAGACCACGTCGGTGCTCTTCGCATCGGGGAAGGCCGTGCGGTGACCGAACTGGTTCATCGGCGCGCGGCCGGCGATCGGGCTCTGCACATTGGTGGCGTGACGGCGCGTCATTTCCATGAGCACCATCGGATAGGCATAGACGTAGGCGTCGATGGCGAGATCGCGCAGCTCTTCGGCCGACAGCGGGCTCGCGACCGCGGTAGTGCCGGGTTGCGCCGGATACGGGGTTTCGGACACCAGCCGCAGGGTGGGCTGGGGCGACGGCGTTTGTGCCGTTGCGGTGCAAGCCAGACCGGCGGACAACGCTCCCGCCATCAGGACGACTTGCCAGCGCAGGCGGGCGGGGGTTGCTCGGGTACGCATGTGAAGCTCCTTGTTGGTGTTGTCGGTACGTTCGAGCCGCCGGCGCGGGCGCGATGCAGCATTCAGGCTTCTACGCGCGTCACGAGGTGGCGACTGCCAGATTGCCCACTCAGCATAGGCGCGCCGCGTGCAACAGAGTGCAATGCAAAGGTTTCAACGGGCAACCCGGGAGGGACAAGCGGCGAGTCCTTAGCAACCCGCGTTCCCGGCAGCAACGCCAGAATGAAAAACCGCCGCCCGGCGAGCCGGTACGGCGGTAAGAAAAACGGGGCAATGCACTGCTACCAGCCATGACAAGCATGACCAGAATCAACAGAAACCTACCGTTGGCGACGCCTGAGAGCAGCGCGCCGCACGGCGCTCAGCGGTGCTTGAACTCCGGCTTGCGCTTCTCGGTGAACGCGGCCATGCCCTCTTTCTGGTCTTCGGTGGCGAACAGCGAATGGAACACGCGGCGCTCGAACAGCAGGCCTTCGTTGAGCGGCACCTCGTAGGCGCGATTGACGCACTCCTTGGCCAGCATGACCGAGGGCAGCGACATCGACGCGATCACGGTGGCGGCGTCCAGCGCTTCGTCGAGCAGCTTGTCGGCCGCGACCACGCGCGAGACGAGGCCGGCGCGCTCGGCTTCGTCGGCATTCATCATGCGGGCCGTGAGCACGAGGTCCATGGCCTTGGCCTTGCCCACCGCGCGCGGCAGGCGCTGCGTGCCGCCCGCGCCGGGAATCACGCCCAGCTTGATCTCGGGCTGCCCGAAGCGGGCACTGTCGGCGGCGATGATGATGTCGCACATCATCGCGAGCTCGCAGCCACCGCCCAGGGCGTAGCCCGCCACCGCTGCGATGACCGGCTTGCGCACGCGCTTGAGGGTTTCCCAGTTGCGCGTGATGTATTCGCTGCCGTAGACGTCCATGTACGTCCAGCTTTTCATGGCACCGATGTCGGCGCCCGCGGCGAAGGCCTTCTCGCTGCCGGTGATCACGATGGCGCCGATGTCGGCGTCGTTTTCGAAGGCCAGCAGCGCGGCGCCCAGCTCATCCATGAGCTGATCGTTCAGGGCGTTGAGTGCCTTGGGCCGGTTCAGTGTCAGCAGGCCGACACGCCCCCGGGTCTCGACCAGCACAAACGACTCGCTCATAAGAATGTCTCCGGTGAAAGGTATGAAATAAGATATGCGGATGAACGACGCACCCGTAATTTACCGCCTCGAGCCCCATGACCTGGCAGGTCATCGCTACCGGATTACCCTGACGGTCGCCGCGCCCGCGGGCGATGGTCAGATTTTCTCCTTGCCTGCCTGGATCCCGGGCAGCTATCTCGTGCGGGATTTCTCGCGCCAGATCGAGACGATCACGGCCCGCGCGGGCGGCCGCCCCGTGGCGCTGCAAAAGCTCGACAACCACACCTGGCAGGCGGCGCCCGCCGCCGGCGCGCTGGAGCTGAGCTACACGGTGTATGCCTGGGACCTATCCGTGCGCGGCGCGCATCTGGACGAAACCCACGGCTTCTTCAATGGCACGAGCGTATTCCTGCGGGTGCATGGCCAGGACGACCAGCCCTGCGTGCTCGACCTGGTGCCGCCGGCCGGCCTGGACTGGAAGGTCTACACCAGCCTGCCCGAAGCGCGCGGCATGGCCGGCGCGGCCCGGCGCCACGGCTTCGGCCGCTATCGCGCCCCCGATTACGACGCCTTGATCGACCATCCCGTGGAGATGGGTACGCCGCAGGTGGTGAGCTTCACGGCGCATGGCGCCGAACACGAGCTGGTGTTCACCGGCGTGGCACCGCGCCTGGACCTCGCCCGCATCGCCGACGACGTGCAAAAAATCTGCGCGACCCAGATCGAGTTTTTCGAGCCGCGCACGCGCCGCGCGCCGTTCCTGGACAGCAGCGACCGCTACGTGTTCATGACCATGGTGACCGGCGACGGATACGGTGGCCTCGAGCATCGCGCCAGCACCGCGCTCATGACCTCCCGCAAGGATCTGCCGGTGCAGGGCCAGACCGGCCAGGGCGAAGGCTATCGGCAGTTTCTCGGACTGGTGAGCCACGAGTACTTTCACACCTGGAACGTCAAGCGCATCAAGCCCGCGGCGTTCGTGCCGTACAACCTGCAGTCGCCCGATCTCACCCGCCTTTTGTGGGTGTTCGAGGGCTTCACGTCCTATTACGACGATCTGCTGTTGCTGCGCGCCCAGGCCATCACGCAGACCGATTATCTGCGCCTGGTGGCCAAGACCATTTCGGGCGTGCTGCGCAGCCCCGGCCGGCACAAGCAATCGGTGGCCGAGAGCTCGTTCGATGCCTGGACCCGCTACTACAAGCAGGACGAGAATTCGCCGAACGCCCTGGTGAGCTACTACACGAAGGGCTCGCTGGTCGCGCTGGGCCTGGATCTGCTGATCCGCCAGGAGTCCGGCGGCACGCGCTCGCTCGACGACGTGATGCGCCTGCTGTGGCAGCGATTCGGCCGCGATTTCTACCAAGGACGCGCGCACGGGCTGGCCGAGGATGGCCTGCCTGCCCTGATCCAGGAAGCCACGGGCGTCGACACCCGCCGCTTCATCCAGCGTTACGCCTATGGCACGGCCGACGTGCCGCTGACCGAGCTGCTGTCCGCACAGGGTTACGCCCTGCAGTTCAAGGCCGGCCTGAACATTCCGTCGCTCGACGTGCGCACGCGCAAACAGGGCGATGCGCTCGCGCTGGCCACGGTGTTCGAGGGCGGCGCCGCGCACAAGGGCGGCCTGTCGGCGGGCGACGTGCTGGTCGCCATCGACGGCCTCAAGGTAGAAGCGCCCGCGGGCCTGGACACGCTGCTGGCGCAATACCGGGCCGGCGACCGCGTCATGGTGCATGTGTTCCGGCGCGACGAGCTGCGCGCTTATCGGGTGCGCCTGGCGGCGCCGGCGCCGCTGGACGCCACGCTCGTGCCGCAGATCGGATAAGGCGGCGGGCCGTGCCGGTGCGCCCTAGCGCGCCGGCCGCTCCCAGCGGCGCTGGATCGCCTTGGCCGCCACCACGCCGTCCGCCATGGCCGTGACCACGCACGGGTGCATGCGGTGCGAGACCTCGCCGATGGCATAGACATCGGGCAGGCTGGTCTGGGCCGAGGCGAAATCGGTGCGGATGTAGCCGCGGTCGTCGCGTGCCAGATCCAGGCTGTCGGCAAAGGCCGCCTGAGGCTCCCAGCCGTAGAACACCAGGATGAGATCGAACGGGTGGCCATCCACGGTGCGCGCCTCGGGATCGACCTGATACGGGCCGATACGCACGCATTCGGTGCCCGCGCGCGTGACCCACTGCTGCTGCGCACGCACACTGCGCGCATAGAGCCGCACTTCGCTGGCGCCCCGGTTGCGCACGTAGACAAAATTCTCGAAGGCGTTGTCGCCACCGCCCAGCACCGCGACCCGCAGGCCGGTGTAGTCCTGAGCCACGATGGGCGAGCCGGGTCCGACCAGCACGCCCGGCCAGCGCGCGCCAGGCGCATGGCCCGGCAGGCCACGGGCGCGCACGCCCGAGGCAATCACGAGCGAGCGGCCGGTCACGCTGAGCGCGCCCGCCGGGCCCTCGAGGCCGACGTCGACGCCTGCCTTGCACGGGCGCACCGAGACGGCGCGCGTAGCCAGGTGCAGAGGCACGTCGGCCGCGCTTACGCTGGCGGCGATATTGGCGGCCACTTCCTGCCCGGTCTTGCCCGGAACGGCCACGATCCAGTCGTCGGCGAACGGGTTGTCGTGCGTCAGTCCGCCGACCTGCGCGCCCGCCTCGACCAGCAGGGGTGCGAGGCCCAGACGGGCCAGCCATACCGCGCACGAGGCGCCTGCCGGCCCCGCGCCGACAATGATCGCGTCGAATACTTGCTGCATTTGCTCTGTCCGAGGTCGGCCGCGACGAGCGCGGCCGGTGTGATCCACGGTTGATTGTAGTCAGTGGCAGCGGCGGCCGATGCCGTGGCGGCCACCGCCGCGGCGGCCTGTGCTTTGGTGGCCGTCGTGGTGACCGATGCCGCGGCGGCCGGTGCCGCCTCTGCGGTCGCCCCGGTTGCCGATGCCGCGGCGGCCATCGCCGCCGTACAATTCCCCGATCGTTCCATTCCAGACCGCACCATGCCCACTCGCCGTATCTTCATTTCCGGGCTCGCGCTCGATGCCCGTATCGGCATCCTCGAACACGAGCGCCGGGCCAGCCAGCCCCTGCACGTCGACGCCGAGTTCGACATCGACATCAGCCGCAACGTCGACGACCACGATATCCACAGCGTGCTGGATTACCGGCAACTGCGCGAAGCGATCGTCGAGGAATGCACGCAGGCGCACGTCAATCTGATCGAAACGCTGATCGAGCAGCTGGCCGCGCGCCTGCTGGCCGAGTTCAGCGAGGTGCGGGCGCTGCGTCTGCGCATCAGCAAGCCCATGGCCTTTGCCGACTGCGCCGCCGTGGGCGTGGAGATCCAGATTTCGCGTGACGGCCCCAGCGGCGCCCATCTCCAGGCCTGAGCAAAGGTTGCGCGCGCAACCGCTCCGCGCGGCCGATCCGCGCGGCCGCGCCGCACGACCGCTCCGCACAGCATTGCCGCGCCGGCGAATCAAGTCGTCACATTTTGCATGATCGCGTCAGAACTGCCGGCACCCGTCTGCCGCCCCGACGCGGCGCCACGCAAACCCCTGTATCCATTGTGTTTTCCCGCTGCTGTGGCCGCGTATGGGTGATAAACCGCGGTTGCTAAGATGCGCGCGTTTTCCATCGCGTGAATCTTCGGGAGCTGAGGTAATGCAAGTCGTGTCGCGTGCGTTCTATGGATTTTGGCTGGCGCTCTTCGCCGTGGCCCTGACGGCATGCTCGGGCGGCGGCAAGCCCGACGCCACCGTCGAAGCGCTGTACCGCGCCGCCGAGAAGGGCGACGTCGAAAAGGCCATCGCGCAGATTTCGTTCTCGCAGGTGCCGGCCGACCAGCAGGTCCAGGCCAAGGGCAAAGTGCAGATGATCGTGGGCGAGATGCAGCGCCGCATCACGCAGAACGGCGGCATCGCCAAGATCGAGACGCTGAACTCCACGATCGACGACGCCACCAAGACGGCCGTGCTGCGCACCCGTCTGGCCTTCAAGAACGGCAAGGACGTGACCGAAACGCACCGCCTGGTGCAGGAAGACGGCGCGTGGAAGCTGCGCCTGAAGTAGGCCGGCCTCCGGTCGTTGCGTCCGCAACCCGCCGGCGCCTGCTCGGCGCGCTGACGCTCGGCGCCCTGCTGACGCCGGTGGCGCGGGCGGCCGGCGCCGCCGAGCCCGCCGTGCCGGACGGCGCGCAGGCGGGCGATCTCATCTTTCGCCGCGGCACCGCCGCCATCAGCGACGCGGTGCTGGCGGTCGATCCGGGCGAATTCAGCCATGTAGGCATGCTGGTCGGCCAGCGCGGCGCGTGGCAGGTGGTGCACGCCACCCCGAGCGAAGTCCCGGGCCGCGGCGACGGCGTGGTGCTCGACGACCTGGCCTTCTATCTGGATCCGGCGCGCGCCGAACGCCACGCCGTGTACCGGGTGCAGGCCGACGCGTCGCGGCATGCGCTCGCCGTGGCTGCCGCGCTCGCCGCGCGCGGCCAGGGCTTCGAGCTCGCGCACGCGGGCGGCACCTACTGCACGGCCCTGGTCTGGCAGGCCTGGCGCACGGCCGGCGTCGATCTGCACGTGCCCTTCACGAGACTGGCGATCCCGCTGCTGCAGGGCGAGTACCTGCTGCCGAGCGCGCTGCAGGCGTCGCCGAGACTGCAAGTCCTGACACGGGGCTGAGCGACTCGCGCCGCTGGGCGCCCGGCTAGGGGCGCCCCTGGCCGGGCGCCCCGAACCAGGCATCGCGCCATACGTGCGCATCGGCACGCCATACCAAAGATACCCACGCCATTAACGTGCGCTTGACGCAAGCCGCTTGCGGCAAGTGTAAAAATGACGGCACTGTCACCCCATCGGCCCACGCCGGGCCACGCAGCCATGTCGAACGATACCCCCGAGGGCATTCGCCCTTATCACCACCCCGCCGGCGGCTGGGACGCCCTGCGCGCCGTGGCCCAGACCATCCGCACGCAAATGACCGTCGTGTCGGGGCCGCGCATCCTGTTGCGCAACAACCAGCCCGATGGCTTTGATTGCCCCGGCTGCGCCTGGCCCGATCCCAAGCACACCTCCACCTTCGAGTTCTGCGAGAACGGCGCCAAGGCCGTCACCTGGGAAGCGACCAAGAAGCGGGCCTCGCCCGAGGTGTTCGCCCGCCACACCGTGACGGAGCTGCTCGGCTGGAACGATCACGCGCTCGAAGACCTGGGCCGCCTCACGCATCCGATGGCCTACGACGCGGCGTCGGATCGCTATCTGCCGATCGAATGGGACGAGGCCTTCGCGCGCGCCGCGGCGGCGCTCAATGCCCTGCCCGACCCGAACATGGCCGAGTTCTACACCTCGGGCCGCGCATCCAACGAAGCGGCGTTCCTCTACCAATTGTTCGTGCGGGCCTACGGCACCAACAACTTTCCCGACTGCTCGAACATGTGCCACGAGGCCACCAGCGTGGGCCTGCCGCAGGCGATCGGCATCGGCAAGGGCACGGTTTCGCTCGAGGACTTCGATCACACCGACCTCATCATCTCGATGGGGCACAACCCGGGCACCAATCACCCGCGCATGATGGCGACCCTGCGCGAAGCGGCCCGCCGCGGCGTGCCCATCGTCGTGTTCAACCCGCTCAAGGAACGCGCGCTCGAGCGTTTCGCCTCGCCGCAGTCGCCGGTGGAGATGGCCACGATGGGGGCCACGCCCATCGCCACCACCTACCTGCAGGTGAACGTGGGCGGCGACGCCGCCGCGCTCAAGGGCGTGATGAAAGCCGTGCTGGCCCTGGACGAGGCGGATCGCGCCGCCGGCGGCGCCGGAACGCTCGACCACGACTTCCTGGCCACCCACACCGAAGGCCTGGACGCACTGATCGAAGACCTGCGCGGCACCTCCTGGGACACGATCGAGGCCATCAGCGGCCTCGCACGCGCCGACCTGGAACACGTTGCCACGCTGTACTGCCGCGCGCCGTCGGCGCTGGTCTGCTATGGCATGGGCGTGACGCAGCATGCGCGCGGCACCGAAAACGTGCAGCAGATCGCCAATCTGCTGCTGCTGCGCGGCAACTTCGGCCGGCCCGGCGCGGGCATCTGTCCGCTGCGGGGGCACTCGAACGTGCAGGGCGACCGGACGGTGGGCATCGACGAGAAAGCGCCGGCGGCGCTGCGCGCGGGCATCGAGCGCGTGTTCGGCTTCGTGCCGCCCGCCGAGAAGGGCCACGATGCCGTGGAGTCGATCGAGGCGATGTACGAGGGCCGTTCGCGCGTGCTGGTGGCCCTGGGCGGCAACCTCGCGGTGGCCATGCCCGACACGCAGCGTACGCACGCCGCGGTGCGCAAGCTCGATTGCGCCGTACACATCGCCACCAAGCTGAACCGCTCGCATCTGCTCCTGGCGCGCGAAAACCTGCTGCTGCCCTGCCTGGGCCGCACCGAACTCGACATGCAGGCCACGGGCCCGCAGTCGGTCACGGTGGAAGACTCCATGTCGATGGTGCACGCCTCGCGCGGCGCCCTGCCCCCGCCGTCGCCGCACGTGCGCTCCGAGCCCGCCATCGTGGCCGGCCTGGCGCGCGCGGTGCTGGGCGAGCGCCACGGCATCGCCTGGGAAGACATGGTGGCCGACTATGACCGCATCCGCGATGCGATCGAAGGAGTGTTGCCGGCCTTCGCGCGCTACAACGAGCGGGTGCGCGAGCCCGGCGGGTTCCGCCTGCCCCTCGGCCCCACCGAGCGGGTCTGGCACACCCCTAGCGGAAAGGCGCAGTTCCGCGTGTTCCGCGGCGTGCGCGAAGATGCGCCGCGCGCGCCCGACGTGCTCACGCTCACCACGCTGCGCAGCCACGACCAGTACAACACCACGCTGTACGGATTCGACGATCGCTATCGCGGCGTGTTCGGCCGCCGCGACGTGGTCTTCATGAACGCGGACGACCTGGCCGAACGCGGCCTGGCCGAGGGCGATCTGATCACGCTGGAGGCGGCCGACGGCTCGATGCACGGCGAGCCCGCGCGCCTGACGCATTACACCGCCGTGACCTATGACATCCCGCGCGGCTGCGTGGCGGCCTACTACCCCGAGGCCAACGTGCTCGTGGGCCTGGGCAATCGCGATCCGCAGAGCGGCACGCCCGCGTACAAGTCGGCGCCGGTGCGGGTATTGCGCGCCACCTGATCGTCGCGCTGCAGGGACGCGTGTCCGGCACGCGTCCCGTCATCATCCTTTCCCACGTGTCGACGGCGGCCGGCGCCCGCGCGCCAGTGCCGCACGCGGCCACAGCTTTCCCTACGCTGTCTTAAAACTGTCAATCAGGGTTAGCACTAAAGATCCCGGACGGACTGCCGTTATCCGGAGGTATCGTCCGTCAGCACCCAGGGATCCAGGCCCATGCCCCGCGAGGGCCGTGCCGAGGGGCGCATCGATTCTGTTCACTCGTGCGCGCCTCGCTGTCCGGCCGCGCTTTTTTACGCCAGGGATAAGCCATGGGAATGTTTCGTGACATGAAGATCGCGACCACGCTGTTGGGTGTGGTGATCGTGTTCTTCGGATTTCAACTGCTGCTGGGGGGCTCGGGCTACTTCGCGCTGTCGCGCGTCGGCACCGACGTGCGCGACCTCTATCGCACCTCGGTGGTCCAGAGCAATGCGGTCAATGCGGCGTCGCTGTCGCTCGTCGCCGCCCGCACCGACCTCAGCCGCTACGCCACCCGCGTGGCGCAGGGCAAGGCTTCGGAAAACGCGTCGTTGCTGTCGGCACGTGACTTCGTGGCCAGCGCCGACAAGAGCTTCGCCATTTTCGAGCGCGCGCTGACCGAAGCCGACCGCCCGGCCGTGGCCGAGCTGGTGCAGTCGTATCACGCCTACAGCGCCAACCTGAAGCGGGTCGGCGACGTGCTGCAGGCCGGCGACATGGAAGGCTATCTGAAGCAGGGCACGCAGGGCGTGCAGGACACCTACCTGAAGGCGCGCGGCCGTTTCATCGAGACCACCGGCACCAACGGTGAGTCGGCGATGGAGACGATCAACGACTTCTCGTCGATCTTCACCACGCTGCTGGCGGTGGTGCTGGCCATCGGCCTGGCCGTGGCCATCGCGACCACGCTCATGGTCCGGCGCATCATCGTGGGCCCGCTGGAACAGGCCGGCGAACTCGCCAAACGCATCGCGGCGGGCAACCTCGCCAATCGCGTGCCCGACGCCGGCCGCAATGAAGTGGGCGCGCTGCTCGCCGCGCTCAAGACCATGCAGGACGGGCTGGTCGGCACGGTGCGCAAGGTGCGTCATGGCGTGGATGAGATTCACGTGGGCACGCGCGAAATCGCCGCCGGCAACAGCGATCTGTCGGCACGCACGGAAGAACAGGCCGCCTCGCTCGAAGAAACCGCCTCCAGCATGGAAGAGCTGTCGTCGACCGTGAAGCAGAACGCCGAGAATGCGCGTCAGGCCAACCAGATGGCGGCCACCGCGTCGAACGTCGCCGAGCGCGGCCATGCCGCCGTGGCCGGCGTGGTGCAGACGATGGGCGCGATCGCGGACAGCTCGAACCGCATCACAGAAATCGTGGGCGTGATCGACAGCATCGCGTTCCAGACCAACATCCTGGCGCTGAACGCCGCCGTGGAAGCCGCGCGTGCCGGCGAGCAGGGCAAGGGCTTTGCCGTGGTCGCCACCGAAGTGCGCAGCCTGGCGCAACGCAGCGCCGGCGCGGCCAAGGAGATCAAGGGTCTGATCGAAGACTCCACCGCCAAGGTCGAGCAGGGTTCGCAGCAGGTGAAGGCGGCCGGCGGCACCATGACCGAGATTCTGGAGTCGGTGCGCCGCGTGACCGACATCATGGGCGAAATCTCGGCCGCCTCGCAGGAACAGGCCAGCGGCATCGACCAGGTGAACCTGGCCGTGTCGCAGATGGACAGCGTGACGCAACAGAACGCGGCGCTGGTCGAAGAAGCGGCCGCCGCCGCCGGCTCGCTGGAGAACCAGGCAGAGAAGCTGCGCGAAGCCGTCTCGATCTTCAAGCTGCCCGATGGCATGGTGATCGACAGCGGCGCCGGCTCGGCGCTCGACGCCCCGCCCCGCGCGGCGCTCAGCCGGCCTTGAGCGGCCCTTCGAGGTGCTCCACCAGAAAGTCGATGAACATGCGCGCGCGCGCCGTCTGGCTGCGGCGTTGCGGGTAATACACGTACAGGTCTGCGGAGGGCAAGGTGTAGTCCGGCAACAGCACGCGCAGACGGCCGCTCTCCAGATACTTGGCCAGATCCCACTCGGATCGGATCAGGATGCCGTGCCCGTCGAGCGCCCAGCCCAGCACGATGTCGCCGTCATTGCTCGAGAGCGCGCCACTGACCTTGATCGCCTCGGTCGTGCCCGCGTGCTCGAAGCGCCAGACGCCGTGCGCTTCGTCGTTCTGCCGATGGATGATGCAACGGTGGGCGGCCAGATCGGCGAGGCTGGCGGGCTCGCCGTGGCGCTTGAGATAGGCGGGCGAGGCGCACAGCAGACGGCGGTTGCTCAGAATGCGGCGGGCGCGCAGCCGCCGATCGGGCAGGCTGCCGAAGCGGATCGCGAGATCGATGCCGCCCTCCACCAGATCCACGGGCCGGTCGGTCACGTCGAGCTGCACATCCACATTGGGATGGCGTTTGCAGAAGGCGGACACCAGCGGCGCGATCACGGTGCGGCCGAAGCCCAGCGTGGCGTTCACCCGCAGCAGGCCGCGCGGCTCGGTGCCGGCGCTGGTCACCGCCTCTTCCATGTCGCGCAGGTCGGCCAGGATGCGGGTGGCGTGCCGCAGGTAGGTCTCGCCTTCGTTGGTGAGGCTGATGCTGCGCGTGCTGCGATTGAGCAGCCGCACGCCCAGCCGGTCTTCCATGCCCGCCAGCCGCTTGGTGGCGGCGGCCGGGCTCAGGTCGAGCTCGCGCGCCGCGCCCGACAGGCTGCCCAGGCGCGCCACGCGCACGAAAAAGTCCAGCTCGGAAGCGAGGTCGGTTTTCACCGCACTTTTCACCCAAAGTAAATAATCTAGTGAATTTCGTTCAATTTTAGGCAGGTCGGGCAGGTCTAAGCTAGTGCCACGATTCGAACTCACCAGGAGACCTGCCATGAAGATCGTGGAAATCCGCGAGCGCACCTTGCCGATCAGCTCGCCCATCCGCAACGCCTACATCGACTTCAGCAAAATGACGCTGAGTCTGGTGGCCGTGATCACCGATGTGATCCGCGACGGCAAGCCCGTGGTGGGTTATGGCTTCAACTCGAACGGCCGCTACGGCCAGGGCACGTTGATGCGCGAACGCTTCATCCCGCGCATCCTGGAAGCCCGCCCCGAAGACCTGCAGGACGCCAGCGGCAACAACCTGGATCCGCACAAGGTCTGGAACGCGATGTTCACGAACGAAAAGCCGGGCGGCCACGGCGAACGCTCGGTGGCCATCGGCACGATCGACATGGCGGTCTGGGACGCGGTCGCCAAGATCGAAGGCAAGCCGCTGTTCCAGCTGCTGGCCGAGCGCTACGGCAATGGCCAGCCCGATCGCAAGGTCTTCGTCTATGCCGCCGGCGGCTACTACTATCCCGGCCAGGACCACGGCAAGCTCAAGGACGAGATGCGCAGCTACATCGACCGCGGCTACACGGTGGTGAAGAAGAAGATCGGCGGCGCCTCGCTAGACGAGGATCTGCGCCGCATCGATTCGATCCTGAGCGTGCTGCAGGACGGCCAGAAGCTGGCGGTGGACGCCAATGGCCGCTTCGATCTCGATACGGCGGTGCAGTACGCGAAGGCGCTCTCGGCCTACGATCTGTTCTGGTATGAAGAGGCCGGCGATCCGCTCGACTACGAGCTGCAGGCCACGCTGCGCAACTACTACGACAAGCCGATGGCGACCGGCGAGAATCTGTTCTCGATGCAGGACGCGCGCAACCTGATCCGTTATGGCGGCATGCGCGCCGACCGCGACTATCTGCAGTTCGACTGCGCGCTGAGCTACGGCCTGGTGGAATATCTGCGCACGCTGGACATGCTGCACCAGCACGGCTGGTCGCCCAAGCGCTGCATTCCGCACGGCGGTCACCAGATGTCGCTGAACATCGCGGCCGGCCTGGGCCTGGGCGGCAACGAAAGCTACCCGGATCTGTTCCAGCCCTTCGGCGGATTTCCGGACGGCGTGCGCGTCGAAAACGGCCACATCACCATGCCCGACCTGCCCGGCATCGGCTTCGAAGGCAAAAGCGACCTGTACAAGGTCATGCGCGAACTGTCCGACTGAACCTGGACCCCGACGCGGCCTCGGGAGCCACTCCGGGCCGCGCCCCGCATCCGGGCGGCGCCGTGGCGCCGCCCTTTTTCATCCTGCGATCAGGACCCGCTCGCGGCGCGCCCCGTGGGCGAGGCAGGCGCGGCCGGCGCCGCGCCCATGGCATGGAACAGCGCCGCGGTGTCGGCCAGCCGGGCGGCCGCGTAGTTGAGCTCGCGCAGTTGCGCCTGCAGATAAGCCTGCTGCGCGGCACGCCCCTGAAAGCCGGGCAAGGCGCCCAGCTCGACCCGCCGCGCGGTGTTGCGGTAGGAGCCTTCGGACGCCTGCCGGGCCGCTTCGGCCGCGGCGAGCGCCTCATTGTCGGCCTCGAGCGCGGCGAGGCTGTCGGCCACGTTGCGGAACGCCGCCAGCACCGTCTGGCGATACTGGTCGGCCGCGCCTTCGAAGGTCTCGATGGCCGCGCGGCGCTGCGCGCGCAACGCGCCGCCATGGAACAGCGGCTGCGTCAGCCCCGCGCCGATGCTCCAGATCGCCCCGCCCGGACCCGACAGCGCGGTGGGCCAGTCGAAACCGCCACGGCCCATCGAGGCCGACAGCGACAGGCGCGGCAACATCTGCGCGGTGGCTGCGCCCACCTCGGCAGCCGCGCCCTCGAGCGCCACGGCCGCGGCCTGGACGTCGGGCCGGTTGGCGAGCAACTGCGACGGCACGCTCACCGGCACCCGCGCCGGCACCACGATCCGCGTGAAATCCAGATCGGGCGGCGCCTGATCGGGCGTGCGGCCCAGCAGAACGGCGAGGGCATGACGGGTGGACTGCCACTGGCTGCGCAAGCCCGGCAGCGCGGCCGCCAGATCGCTTGCATTCTGCTCGGCATCGAGCGCTTCCTGCTGCGACGCCGAGCCCAGTTCGAAGCGCCGCCGGGCATCCTGCGCGACCTGCCGCGCCAGCCCGACCTGCTCGGTGCTCAGCGCCACCTGCCGTGCCAGCGCGGCCGACCGGATCGCACCGCTCACGATATTCGCGGCGAGCGCGCGGCGCGAAGCCTCGAGACGATGGGCCTGCTGATCGACGCGCGCCGCGAGCGCCGTGTTGGCATAGCGTGCGGCGCCGAACAGGTCGAACGTGTATTGCGCCCGTATCTGTCCGACGAAGGTGTTGTAGAGCATGGTCGGCGGCTCGACCATGGGCATGGTTAGCGCGCGTTGCCGATCGACTTGCCCGCCCATATCGATCGTGGGCAGCATCGACTCGCCTATCTGCGCGCGCAACTGCTCGCGCGCGGCCGCGAGGCGCCTGTCGGCGGACGCGAGGTCGGGACTGTTGGCCAGCCCTTCGCGCACCATGGCATCGAGCTCGGGCGAGCCGTACAGCGTCCACCAGTCGGCGACCGGCACGGCCCCCTGCTCGAACTGCTGAGCCACGCCCTGCGCGCTGGCGCTTTGCGCAGGCGTCGGCGCGACGCCATAGTGCGCGGGCTCGGGAGTGGCGGGCGCCCGGCCATCGGGACCGAGCGCGCAGCCCGCCAGGGCCAGCGCCACGGCACTCGCGAGCGCCAGACGTGCGTGGGAAAGTGTGAGGCTCATCATGATGCGTTGCCCGTCGCGCCCGAGGTCTGGCCGGCAGGCGTCTGGTGGGAATGCTGGTGGCCTGCGTCGGCGCCCGGCGGCACGCCCGGAGGCTCGTCGCGCTCGTCGTTGCGCACGCGGAACCAGGCCGCATAAAGGGCCGGCAGGAAGAACACGGTGAGCACGGTGGCGCTCGTGATGCCGCCCATCAGCGCGGTCGCCATCGGACCGAAGAAGTTGCTGCGCAACAGTGGGATCAGGGCCAGCACCGCGGCCGCGGCCGTCAGCGTGATGGGCCGGAAGCGCCGCACCGTGGCGCTCACGATGGCGTCCACGCGGGGATGTCCGGCCGAGATGTCCTGCTCGATCTGATCCACCAGAATCACCGAATTGCGCATGATGATGCCGAACATCGCGATCACGCCCAGCATCGCGACAAAGCCGAAGGGCATGCCGAACAGCAGCAGCGCCCCGACCACGCCGATCAGGCCCAGCGGCGCCGTGAGCACCACCATCATGACGCGCGAGAAGCTCTGCAGCTGGATCATCAGCAGCGTAAGTACGACCACCGCCATGAGCGGCATCTGCTCGATGATGGAGCGCTGGCCCTTCTCGCTTTCTTCGACCGAACCGCCGATCTGGATGCGATAGCCCACCGGCAGCTCCGCGCGCAGCTCCGCGAGTCGCGCGTCGAGTTCGTGCGTCACGTCGATGCCCTGCGCACCGCCGACCACGTCGGCCTGCACGGTGATGGTGGGCTGACGATCGCGCTCCCAGATCACGCCGTACTCGAGCTCGTAATGCGCGCGGCCCAGGCTGCCCAGCGGCACGGGACCATTCGGCGTGGGCATCGACAAGGTTTCGAGGCGCGAGGGATCGATGCGCTCGTTGGCCGGCGCGCGCAGGTCGACGTTGATGAGCTTGTCGCGTTCGCGGTATTGCGTGACCGTGGTGCCGGACAGCGTCATGGCCAGGAAGGCCGACACGTCGGACGAGGTGACACCCAACTCGCGCGCCTTGCTCTGGTCCACCTCGAAGCGCACGGAGCGTTCCGATGGCTCGTCCCAGTCGAACTGCACATTGGCCGTGCGGCTATCGGCGCGCACCACGTCGGCGAGCTTTTCGGCCAGCGCGCGCACCGTGGGGATATCGCCGCCCGACACGCGGAACTGCACCGGGAAGCCCACCGGCGGGCCGTTCTCCAGGCGCGAGATGCGGGTCCGGACGGCGGGATACTGCTCGCGCAGAATCGGCGCGAGCCACTGTGCCAGTTGCTCGCGGTCCTCGACGGAATGGGTCGTGACGATGAACTGCGCGAAGTTCGGCTGGGGCAGCTTTTGGTCGAGCGGCAGATAGAAGCGCGGCGCGCCCGTGCCGACGAAGCTCACCAGATGCGCGATCTCGGGCCGGTCTTTCAGCGTCTCTTCGAGGCGCAGCACCTGGCGCTTGGTCGCATCGAACGACGCGCCCTCGCCCAGACTCACATCCACCAGCAGCTCGGCGCGATCGGAGCTCGGGAAGAACTGCTGCGGCACCAGCGAGAAGGCGGCCATGGCGACCACGAACAAGAGCGTCGTCCCGCCCAGCACCCAGTAGCGGCGCTCGACGCAGCGTGCCACCCAGCCGCGCAGGCGGCGGTAGAAGCGCGTGTCGTAGATGTCGTGCTCGTGGTCGTCGGGCTGGCCTTCTTCTTTTTTGCGCTCGGGCAGCAGGCGATATCCCAACAGCGGGATCAACACCACGGCGGCGAACCACGAGGCGATGAGCGCGATGGCCGAGACCTGAAAGATCGACCGCGTGTACTCGCCCGTGCCCGACTTGGCCAGCGCGATCGGCAGAAAGCCCGCCACGGTCACGAGCGTGCCGGTCAGCATCGGGAACGCCGTGCTGGTGTAGGCGAAGGCGGCCGCGCGGGCGCGGTTCCAGCCCTGTTCGAGCTTCACCGCCATCATCTCGACCGCGATGATGGCGTCGTCGACCAACAGGCCCAGCGCCAGCACCAGGGTGCCGAGCGAGACCTTGTGCAGCCCGATGTCGAACAGATACATGAAGAGCGCCGTGACGGCGAGCACGACGGGGATGGAGATCACCACCACCATGCCGGTGCGCAGGCCCAGCGAGACCAGGCTGACCAACAGCACGATCACCACGGCCTCGGCCACCGAGCGCAGAAACTCGTCGACCGAATGCGACACGGCGTGCGGCATGCTCGATACCTGCGTGAGCGTGAGCCCGGCCGGCAGGAAGTCGCGCAGCTGCTGGGTCTGCGCGTCGAGCGCCTGACCCAGCTTGATCACGTCGCCATTCGGCTGCATGGTGATGCCGATGCCGAGCACCGGCTTGCCGCCCGCCCGCATCTCGGTGGCGGGCGGCTCGAGATAGCCGCGCCGGATGGTCGCGATATCGCCCAGCCGCACCGTCGTGTCGTTCAGGCGGATCAAGGTTTCTTCCAGCGCACGCACGTCCTGGATCTGACCCGAGGGCCGCACGAAGATGCGGTCGTCGGCGGTGGTGAGCGTGCCGGTCGAGTTGACGCCGTTCTGTGCATCGATGGCGCGGCCGATCACCTCGGGCGACACGCCCAGCCGCGTGAGTTGCGCGTTCGGAATCTCGACGTAGATGCGTTCTTCCTGCTCGCCGAAGTAGTCCACCTTGGCCACCCCCGGCACGCGCAGCAGCACCGTGCGCATCGCATCGGCGTAGTCGCGCAGCGTGGCCGGCGAGAAGCCGTCGCCTTCGAGCGTGTAGATGTTGGTGTAGACGTCGCCGAACTCGTCGTTGAAGAAGGGCCCCTGCACGCCGCGCGGCAGCGTGGCCTGGATGTCGCCCACCTTCTTGCGCACCTGGTACCACTCCTGCTGCACTTCTTTGGCGGGCGCGGAATCCTTCATGGTGAAGAACACCAGCGACTCGCCCGGCCGCGAATAGCTGCGCATGAAGTCGGTGTAAGGCGTTTCCTGGAGCTTCTTGGCGATGCGATCGGTGACCTGTTCGCGCACCTGCTCCGCGGTGGCCCCGGGCCAGAAGGTGCGGATCACCATCACGCGGAACGTGAACGGCGGATCCTCCGATTGCGCGAGCCGCGAGTACGACAGCACGCCGAAGATCGTTGCGAGCGCAATCAGGAAGACGACGAGGGCCTGATGGCGCAACGCCCAGGCCGATAGATTGAAGCGCCCCTCTTCGTGGCGCTGCGCGTCGTGCGCGCCGGGTGCCGGCGCGCTCACGAGGCGAAATCCTCGGGATGCAGCGGCGGCACCGGCCGGACCTTCTGCCCCGCCGCCACCGCATGCACGCCCTGCCACACGACGCGCTCGCCTTCGGCAATGCCATCGGCCAGCACCACGTGGCGCTCGGTGTAGCGCAACACCGTCACGCGGCGCAGCTCCAGGATGTCTTCGCCGGCCTTGACCACCCAGACCGCGGGCGCCGGGCCATCATGAAAGAGCGCGGTGGCGGGCACGGTGTAGGTGGTGCCTTGCGCCGTGGCGCCGTCGAACGCGATGTTGGCGGTCATGCCGAGCCGGACCTGCTCCGCGCCATGGACCGTAAGCTTGACCCGGAACGTGCGGCGCTGGGGGTCGGCGGCCGGCGCGAGTTCGCGCACGGTGGCCTCGTAGCGGGCGTCGGGCGCGGCAGGCAGCGTGATGCGCGCCTTCTGGCCGACCTTCAGTCCGGCCAGCACGTTTTCCGGCACGTCGGCCACGGCGTCGATCTCGCCGGCCCAGGCCAGGCTGTAGACGGCCTGACCCGCGGCGACGTTCTGCCCGGTGTCGGCCTGTTCGGCGGTGATCACACCCGCGTGGTCGGCCTTCAGCGTGGTGTACGCGAGCTGGTCGGCCGCGAGCGCCGCCTGCTGCGCGGCGCTGTCGCGCTGCGCCAGGGCCGCTGCGTAGGCATTCTGCGATTGCTCGAGCTGGCTCGCGGCGATCAGCTGCTCGCGGGCCTGGGCCCGGTCGCGGTTGAGCTGCTGGCGCGCGAAATCGAACTGATGCTGGGCCGCGGCGAGCTGGGACTTCGCGCTCGCCGCGTTCTTCGCGGCATCGGCCGGATCGAGCCGCGCCACGACCTGACCGGCGCTGACCGTGTCGCCCAGGCGCACCTTGCGCTCGATGATCTTGCCGCCCACGCGGAACGACAAGGGCGTGGTGTCGCGCGCGTCGATGCGGCCCGGCACGCTGAGGCCGGCGGCCGCCTGGTCGGGCTGGGCCGGCATGGCCACGACGGGCCGCGGCGCGGCGGCCGGCTCTTCCTTGGCACCACACCCTGCCAGCACCAGCAGGCAGAACGGCACGAGCAACAGGCCGACGCGGCGCGCGCCGGCTCCGGAAAGGGGTCGGCGCGGGGCGGCGCGGGCAGATGATCGGAACACGGAGTACCTCGACGCGTTTCGGGCGGCGGCCAGACGGACCTGCCTGGGGTCGGACGAAATCTAGGACGGATTCTAATTCGGTCCTGTATTCAAATACAACCCTGAATCTGAAATGGGTGTCGATGCTACACTCGGCCGATGGCACAAGTCCGGTTAACACGCGAGCAAAGTCGGGAGCAGACGCGCCAGCGTCTGCTCGACGCGGCACAGGGTCTGTTCCTGGCCAAAGGCTATATGGCGACCAGCGTCGAGGACATCGCCGAGGCCGCGGGCTATACGCGGGGCGCGTTCTACTCGAACTTCGGCTCCAAGTCGGAGATGTTCCTGGAATTGTTGCGGCGCGATCACGAATCGCACATGAACGAGATGAGCGCGCTGTTCGAGGATCAGGCCTCGCGCGCCGAAATGGAAGCCCGGGTGGTCGCGTACTACAGCCAGATCCACCGCGAAAACAAATGCTTTCTGCTGTGGATGGAAGCCAAGCTGCAGGCCGCGCGCGACCCGGCCTTCCGTCTGGGGTTTCTCTCGTTCCAGCGCGAGCAGCGCGGCACCATCGCCGACTTCGCGCGGCATTTTTCGGCCCGCGTGGGCACGCCGCTCACCATGCCCCCCGAGCAGCTGGCCCTGGGCCTGCTGGCCCTGTCCGAAGGGATGCAGTTCAGCTACGCCTTCGATCCGCAGGCCGTGTCGGCCGACCTGACCCAGGCCGTGCTGGCGGGCTTTTTCCAGCGCGTGGTGTTCGGCCCGGGCCCCGCCGACACCGCCCCGTCCTTGCCTGACCCGCAATAATCCCCCTCTGACGATCAGGGTCATGGCGCGGCTGATTCTTGACGCCAAGGCAAAGGTCTTTTCGTCCGGCGCTGCTTTTTCCGCACTGCAATAACGCGCACACTGCGTTCCATGCTCAATGCCGTCCCGAGGACGGCGCGCCCGGCGGCACCTCGCCCCGGCCGCTCAACAGGAACGCAACCATCATGACCACAACTCAACCCTCCGGCGCCGATGCGTCGGGCGCCGGTGCGCCGGGCGCCGCCGCGTCGGGCGCCGCCGCGCCGGTGAAGGCCGGTTTGCCGCTGCTCGCCCTGGCCGTGGGCGCCTTCGGCATCGGCACGACCGAATTCGCCCCCATGGGCCTGCTGCCGGTGATCGCCGACGGCGTAAACGTCAGCATCCCGACCGCCGGCATGCTGATCAGCGCCTACGCCATCGGCGTGATGCTGGGCGCCCCCCTCATGACGCTGGCGCTGTCGCGCTGGTCGCGGCGCAGGGCATTGATCGCGCTGATGGCGATCTTCACGGTGGGCAACCTGCTGTCGGCCTTCGCGCCCAACTACACCACCCTGCTGCTGGCCCGGCTCGTCACCAGCCTGAACCACGGCGCGTTCTTCGGACTGGGCTCGCTGGTGGCCGCCAGCGTGGTGCCGCGCCACAAACAGGCGAGCGCGGTCGCGACCATGTTCCTCGGCCTGACCATCGCCAACGTGGGCGGCGTCCCTGCCGCCACCTGGCTGGGCCAGACCATCGGCTGGCGCATGTCGTTCGCGGCCACGGCCGGCCTGGGCCTGCTGGCGATGGCCGCGTTGCTGTTCGCCCTGCCGCGCGGCGAGGCCGGCAGCCGCCCCGACGTCAAACGCGAACTGCGCGTGCTGTTGCAACCCGCCGTGCTGGTCGCCCTGCTCACCACCGTGCTGGGCTCGGGCGCCATGTTCACGCTCTACACGTACATCGCGCCCACGCTGGCCGCCATCACCGGCGCGTCGCCGGCATTCGTGACCGCCATGCTCGTGCTGATCGGCGTGGGCTTCACGCTGGGCAACACGGCGGGCGGCCGTCTGGCGGATCGTTCGCTCGACGGCAGCCTGATCGGCTTCCTGGCGCTGGTGATCCTGGTGATGCTGGTGTTCCCGTGGGTGGCGGGCTCGCCCGCCGGCGCCGCGGTGGCGTTGTTGATCTTCGGGATCGCGACCTTCGCGGTGGTGCCGCCGCTGCAGATGCGCGTGATGCGCGCCGCGGCCCACGCGCCCGGACTGGCTTCGTCGGTGAACGTGGGCGCCTTCAACCTCGGCAACGCGCTGGGCGCGGCGGCCGGCGGCGCGGCAATTTCGGCGGGGCTGGGTTATGCGGCGGTGCCGCTGGTGGGCGCCGCGATCGCCGCGGCGGGCCTGCTGCTGGTGCTGTCGCAACTGCGGTCGCGCCGGGCCGCGAGCGCGGCGGCCGGCACGGCCTGACCGGCCGGCGCCAAGCCCGGCCTCAGCGTACCGGCGCGTCTTCGGACGGCGCGTCGGGATCGGCGGGGGCCGCGGCCGGATCGGGCCGCGCGGCGGGCCAGTCGGGGCTCAGTGTGAGCTCCACGTGTTCGTCGGCATACACGTGCACACCCAGGTAACGGGACTGCCCCGGATCCGCGGGCACGACGGCCACCGCCGAACGGCCCAGGCCCTCGTCGGGAATCGGCTGGCTCACCGGCCAGCCCACTTCCCAGGCCACATCGGCGCGGCCCGGCGTCACGTCGATGCAGCACATGCTCTTGCCGCTGCTCATGTCGCCTTCGCCATAGCGCCAGTGCACGCCGCCGACATAGCGGCCCTGCACGCTGATCTCGCCGATTTCGTGGTCCGGGCTGTAGTTGAAGACCACCACCTCGACCGGCAACTCGGCGCGCGCCCCGCCTGCGCCGATGCCTGCGCAGGCCAGTGCCAGCGCCCATGCCGCTCCTATCCGCCCCATCCTGGCCTTCGCCACGTCATCCTCCTGCCACCCGGTCCGCCTCGACTGGCATGGTAGCGAATCCCGCCGACCGACCGGCCCGCACCGCCGCCTCGAACCGTTAGCAACTGCTACATCCGGCCGGCGCGCAAGAGCATCCGCAGCCGCGCGCACACGTCACAAGGCGACACATCTCCATCCGCGCACAAGCGCAGGGGCGCGCCCATACTCAGCGAGAGGCCGGCCACGCGGCACGGTGTCTGGGGAGAGGAAATGAAGAGCACCACACGCTGCGCGCTTGCCGCGCTCACGCTGTTGCTGGCGGCCTGCGCCAACGAAGGCGCGCCGGGCGCACGACCCGCCGCACCGATGCCGGGGGCCGATCTCGATCCCCACGGCTGCAAGCCCACGGCGGGCTACGCCTGGTGCGAACGGCTGGCGCAATGCGTACGCCCATGGGAGCTCGCGCGGGCGCGCGGCCTGGCCACGGGCCCCGAGGCCTTCGCCGACTACTGCGGCGCGCCGGCCGCGGCGCCCGCGTTTCGCGTGCCGCCGCAGTAGGCGCCTGCCGGCAGACAGCCGATCAGGCGAAACGCCGGCTGGCGTCCAGCGCGAGACCCGCGCCGATGCTGCCGAACAGGTCGCCTTCGACGCTGCGCGCCGCCGGCACCAGGGCCGCCACGCTCGAACGCAGCAACGGCACCCGGCTCGAGCCGCCCGTGAAGAACACCGTGTCGACGGCGCTGGCGGGCACGCCCGCGCTCGCGATCAGCTCGTTCACGGTGCGCTCGACGCGGCCGATCAGGCCTTCGATCGACCCGTCGAAGCCCGGGCGGGTCACGTCCACACCCAGCCCCGGTGCGATGCGATCGAGCGGAATATGCGTGGCCGGCGCTTCGGACAGCGCGATCTTGGCCTCTTCGACCTGGATCGCCACCCAGTGGCCGGCCCGCTGACGCACCAGCTCGTCGAGCAGGCCGATGCGCGCCGGATCGGCTGTCTGCTGGCGGATCCAGGCGAAATTCTCGGCGGCCTTCTTGGTGTAGGCCTGGTTGATGGTGTGCCAGCACGCCAGGTTGCCGAACTGCGTGCTGGGCACATCCTTGCCGCTGCGCAGCTGGCTGCCCAGGCCGAATAGCGGCATCACGTGACCCAGGCTCAGCTGCTTGTCGAAATCGGTCCCGCCGATGTGCACCCCGCCGTGCGCGAGGATGTCGTCGCGGCGGTCGACCTTGCCGGCGCGCGCCGGCCCGAGGCGGATCAGCGTGAAGTCGGACGTGCCCCCGCCGATGTCGACCACCAGCACGAGCTCTTCGCGGTCGATCTGCGATTCATAGTCGAAGGCCGCCGCGATCGGCTCGAACTGAAACTCGACATGCGTGAAGCCCACATCGCGCGCGATCTCGCCGAGGGTGTCCTGCGCGAGCTGGTCGGCCGTCGTGCTGTCGTCGACGAAGAACACGGGTCGGCCAAACACGGCCTGGCGCAGCGGCTGGCCGCTGGCCTGTTCGGCGCGTCGCTTGAGTTCGGCGATAAAGCGCGTGAGCAGGACGCGAAACGGCACCGCGCGGCCCTGCACTTCGGTCGAGCCTTCCATCAGCGAGGTGCCGAGCAGGCTTTTCATCGAGCGCATCAGGCGGCCGTCGTAACCCGCCACGTAGTCGGCGATGGCGGCGCGGCCGTAGCTCACCTCGTCATCGTCGTCATGAAAGAAGATCGCGGAAGGCAGCGTGCCTTTGCCGTCTTCGAGCAGAAGCAGGCTGGGCTGGCCGGCGCGGGCCAGGCCGACGGTGGAATTGGAGGTGCCGAAGTCGACGCCACAGGCAGGGGAAGTCATGGGAAAAACCGGGTCGGGCAGAAAAACGGCGCCCAAGTGTAGCCTGAGCCGCCCGGCGCCGCAGCGCTCCCTCAGGGCAGCGGCTGCCCCGCCCGGATCGCCGTGGAGAAATCGCCCGCCTGCTCGCGCGACAACTGCGCGCGCTCGTCGATCGCGGCCCATTGACGCCATTGCGCCAGCGGCACGCGGTTGTCGATCGCGCCGATCTTGTACAGATAGCTGGGCAGATAGCCCGACAGCAGAATGCGCGGATCCATCGGCAGATCCGGCACGATGGCGCGCACCATGCGATAGACGATGGTGGTGCAGTTGGCCGTGACCGTGTGATAGAAGCGCGGCTTGCGCACCAGCGCGTTGGCGGTTTCCACGTACGAGACAAACAGCCTGCGCATCGCGTCGGGCTTCATGCGGATCGGATAAAGATAAACGTCTTCGCCGCGCTCGAAGGTGCGCACGCCGACGATGTCGCGCTCGTCGGCCGCGATCACGCTCATCTCGAACTGCTTGAAAAAACCGCCGAGCTCCGAGAAGCGCTCATGCTGCTCTTTGCGGATCTCGACAGAAAACACGACGCGCTCGCCGTCGGCGAAGCCGAACGACACCAGCGTATGCGCGATCGCCTCATTGCCCCAGTACGACAGGAACAGATCCACCGTACGCAGCTGATCGAGGTCGTACTCGCGCGACTCCCAGCGCGGCATGAAGTCGGCCTCGCCCTGCCAGATGAAATCGCGCACGTTGTGCAGCGACACATGCGAACCCTCGACCTCGCCGTAGGTCATGCGGCCGACATCGGCGGCCCAGGCGCGATCGTTGGAGGGCTGCAGCGAACTCCACCAGATCACCATGATCGCGCAGGCCGCCACGTAAAGCGCCAGCACCGGACGCCAATGGCGCGTGCGGCCCAGCAACAGGCCGCCCATCGCCGCGCAGATCATGCCCCACACCACGATCACGAGCGCCGTGAGCGAACTCGGAAACGGCATCTGGTACTTGAGTGCGCCGATGCCCCATGCCCCGATGGCGATCAGCGCCAGCAATGCCACGCCACGGGCCAGCCCCCGCGCAACGGCCCTGGGCCAGCGCGCGCCCCGCAGGCGCTTTTCTTCGGAAAACTCAGGGGTCATAGCGTGCCCACTCACTGCCGGGAAATTCAAAGACCGCCCGATGATTGCCGCTGAGCGCCGCACCGTCAAGTCGGCCGGACGAGCTTCAGGCCGGGGTCAGGCACGTCAATTGCTGTAGTGGAGGTTCAACGTGAAGCAATGAGGAGGTTCATATGCGTTCGATTCTGCTGTGGTTGCTGGGTGTGCCCATCCCCATCATTATTCTGATCGCGCTGTTCTGGAACTGAGCGCGAGCGCATCACCCCCGGCCGGCCGCCGCGCCGGCCGGGCTCAGTCCGCCATTGCCATGCGCGACTTGCCCGCCGACTTCGCCAGATAGAGGGCCCGGTCGGCCGCCTTGAGAATCTCGGCCATATCGTGCCCGTGGCGCGGAATCAGGGCGATGCCCACGCTTCCGCCGATCCGCACGCCGTGTTCGGTGCCCAGATCGAAGGGCTGCGCCACGCGTTGGATCAGTTGGTCGGCCAGCTGCGCCGCCTCCCAGCCGTCCACCTCGGGCAGCACCAATACGAATTCATCGCCGCCGATCCGCGCGATCGACGCGTCCGCCGGCGCGAGCTCGGTCAGGCGCGTGCCCACTTCGCGCAACAGCCGGTCTCCGGTGGCGTGGCCATGGGTGTCGTTGACCGACTTGAACCCGTCCAGATCGAGATAAAGCAAGGTGTAGCGCGCCGCATCGTCACGCGCGCGCCGCACCGCTTGGGCCAGCACGCCGCCCAAGCCGAAACGATTGAGCAGTCCCGTGAGGGAGTCCTGACGCGCCAGGCGATCGTTGTCGCGCTCGGCACGCATCGTGGTCACGAGCATGGCATTGAGCCGGTACGAGGCCAGCGTCATGCTGAGCAGGAACAGCGGCAGTTGCAGACAGATGATCCACAACTCGGACTGGCCCGAGACCACCGCGACCGTCATGCACGGCCCGAGACTCGTGAAGATCATCACCGCCAGCAACCGCGGCGCCGCGAAGTTGCGCACACAGATGCCGCCCACCATGGCCGCCGCCGACAGGCAGGCCAGCAGGATCGCGACCCAATCGCCGCTCAGCGCGCTGATGACCGTGCCATAACCCACGCTCACGGCCCACAGCAAGGTCAGGAGCAGATAGAGGTCGGTATAGGTGGGCCCGCCCGTGAGCGCGTTGCGCCGCGCGCGCATGAGCACCACGCCGCGAATCGCACAACAGAGAAACTCGAACACCACCCACGCAATGAACGCCGGCTCCGGGATGCGCCAGGCCACGATGCTCGCGATCATCAGGCTGTTGATCACGCCGCCCAGGAAAATAGGCAGGGTGCCGAAGAGACCGCCCACGAGATCGACGCGGATGTCATCGGGGACGTCGTCGCCCGCATACACGAGCCAACGGGTCAGGCGCCAGGTCGGCATGCGATAGGTGCTGCTGGCGGGAAACATGCGGACCCGGGCTCCAGGGACGTAGACCGGCAAAGATATACCGAAGTCACGTCCCGCACCACCGCGATCCGCGCCGCCGTGGCGCGCACGCCGCGCCGCTGCGCGTCAGAGCGCGTCGCGCGATAGCGGCCAGCCCAGCATCAGCGCCAGCCGCCGGCCTTCGCGCACGCGCGCCACGCCATGGCGCATCAGCACCCGGTAGGGGCCGCGCGCGCCTTGCACCGGACGGCCCGCGGCGGCGATCACCGCGAGCCCGCCCTGTGCCAGCGGCACCACGTGCGGCCGCGTCTGCATGCGCGGCCGCTGCTCGGCCAGCACCAGCTCGCCCCCGCTGAAATCCACTCCGGCACGGTTGAGCAGCACGATGAACAACAGGCCAAAGCCCGCGTCGCCATCCCCCGAGGTCACGACCGGGCAGTCGGTCGACGCGTCGGTGTGGGTCAGCCAGACGTCCGGCGGCGGATGCTTAGCCACACCCTCGCCTTCGAGCGGCCCGGACTGCGCCGGATGCCTTGCCGCGCCGTCGCCTTCGAACGGCGCGTACGTCGCCGGCCGCCACTGCGCGGCCAACGGGGCGAGTCCGCGGCGCAGGGCCTCGATCCTGTCGAGCCACGAGGCGGCAAGCGCGATGCGCCGCGGTTCGGCCGGCACGGCGGCGCCAGCGACCAAGGCCTCGCATTCTTGCGGATCGAACGCCTCGGGCCACAGGGCATGGCCGCGTGTCCGCAGACTCTCGGTGAGGGCGTCGAGCCGGGCGCCCGAGGGCCCGGTGTCATTCACCCTCGGCCCCGGCCGATGGCCAGGCGCCTTCGCGGCGCAGCAGTTCCTGCTTGCGCGCCACGCCCCAGCGATAGCCCGACAGACCGCCATCGGTACGCACCACGCGATGGCAAGGGATGGCCACGGCGACCGGGTTGGCGCCGCAGGCCTGTGCCACCGCGCGCACCGCGCCCGGCGCGCCGATGCGGCGCGCGATGTCGGCATAGGTGGCCGTCTGTCCGGCAGGGATCTCGCGCAGCGCCTGCCACACGCGCTCTTGAAACGCCGTGCCGCGCACATCGAGCGGCAAGGCCATGCCCAGGGCGGGCGCCTCGACCAGGCCCACCACGCGCGCCACCACGGTTTCGAACGCGGCGTCCGCGCCGATCAACGCGGCTCGGGGAAAGCGATCCTGCAGAGACCGCACCAGCGCGTCCGGGTCATCGCCCAGCTGGATGGCGCAAATGCCCGCCTCGCTCGCGGCCACCAGCAGCGCGCCGAGCGAGCACTGTGCCACCGCGAAACGGATCTCCTGGTTGGCGCCGCCCGCCTTGTAGGCGCGCGGCGTCATGCCCAGCCGCTCTTTCGAGCTGGCGTAGAAACGGCTGTTGGAATTGAAGCCACTGGCGTAGATCGCGTCGGTGACGGTGCCCGCGTCGGCGAGCTGCTCGCGGACACGGCGCGCCTGCTGCGCGGCCGCGTAGGCCTTGGGCGTGAGGCCGGTGACGGCCTTGAACACGCGGTGAAAGTGATAGGGGCTCATGCCGGCCCGCTGCGCCAGCCGCGCCAGCGAGGGGATCTCGTCGCTCGCGTCGATCAGGCGGCAGGCCTGCGCCACGAGCGCGGCGTGCTGGTGGCCGACCTGGGTCTGGTCGGCCGCGATGTGCCGGCTGGGCCGATAGCCCGCGGCTTCTGCCGCGGCCGGGCTGTCGAAGAACTCCACGTTCTCGCGGCGCGGCAGACGGGCCGCGCTGCTGGGGCGGCCATAAACGCCTGTCGTCTTGACCGCGTACACGAACAGACCATCGGCGCTGCGGTCGCGCGCCACCACGGCGGCCCAGCGTGGATCGTGCGCAAGCGACAGCGGCATGGGGCCCGCCGCGGGGGGATCGAGTGTGACAGTCATGGTTTTTCCTTTGCGGTTTGCCATGCTTGTCATCCTAGGATGGCGCGGCGGCGCCTTCACTCCGCCTCTTGCGCTTGAATTCGGCGCGTCTTGTCGAGCACCACGCGGAACGTGAAATTCAGGCGCTGACGCCCCAGCTGCGCGTGCCAGCCATCCTTTAGCGTGCTGATGCCATGGAACCGCATGCGGTCGACGCCGCCCCACAGCGCCACGTCGCCATGCCACAGACCCATGCGCTGCACGGGGTCGGTGCGCTTGAGCCCGCCGAACTGAAAGGTGGCGGGCAAGCCCAACGACACCGACACGATCGGGGCTTCGAGATCACGCTCGTTGCGATCCTGGTGCAGCGTGAGACGGCTGCCCGGCACATACTGATTGATCAGGCAGGCATCCGGATCGTAGTCGGCGAAACCGCATTCGGCGGCCGCGGCGCGCGCGAGCGCCAGCATGCCCGGAGGCAGCGGCGGCCAGGGCCGCTGCGTGAGCGGGTCGCGCGCACTGTAGCGGTAGCCCGCCTCGTCGCTGACCCAGCCGAGCTTGCCGCAGTTGGTCATGGCCACCGACATCGTGTGGCCGCTGGGCGTGACGAGGTGGCGCAACGGCGCCGCCGCGCGCACCTCGTCGAGCTCGGCCAGCACGCGCTCGACATACGGCAGCGCGAAGCCGCGCAGAATGTAGGCGCGCGGCCCGATGGGCTCGGTCACGCCGGTGAGAGTGGATTCGAACAGGTCGAGTGTCATGACGCGAAATCGAAAACGACGCCGACTCAACGGGCATCGTGCAGGATGATGCCGAGCGTGTGGCGCTGGCCACGCATGAGCTCGGCGACCCCATGACGCAGTGTACGCCGGTGCCATCCACGCGCACCGCGCACCGCGCGATCGCGTACGGCGAAAATCAGCGCGTCGCCTTGCGCCAGCGGCAGCACCTCGGCCGTGGCCGGATGGCCGCTGCGCTGTTCGGTCATCACGAACTCGCCACCGTCGAAATCCCGGCCCGGCGCCGACAGCAACACCGCCATTTGCAGCGGAAACACATGATCGCCATACAGGTCTTGATGCAGGCAGTTGTAGTCGCCCGCCTCATAACGCAGCAGGAGCGGCGTGGGCCGCGTCTGCCCGGCCTCATGGCAGCGCGCCAGGAACGCCGCGTACGTTTCCGGGAAGGCCGGACCGGCCTCGCGCAGACGCGCGCGCCACTGATTGGCCAGCGGCGCCAGCCGCGCATACAGGATCTCGCGCAGCGCCGGCAGCGGCGCGGGCAAGGGATAGGCGTAGTAGCGGTATTCGCCGCGCCCGAAACCGTGGCGCGCCATCACCACGCGGCTGCGGAACAGCGCGTCGTCGGCGTACGCGGAGGCTGTCCGCGCGCACTCGTCGGCGCTGAACAGCCCCGGCACGATGGCCTTGCCGCGGGCGTCGAGCTCGGCCAGGACGGCGTCCCAGTCGGCGGCGCGCAGGCGGGCCACGGCCGAATCGGCGTCTTCGCCCGATGACCGCGCCGGCGCTGCGAAAAGAAGATCGGCCTGCCTGTGCATGCAATCAGTCTAGCGCCCCCCCCGGCCCGGCGGCCTCCCGACTCTTGCGCTCGAATTCGGCCGTGGCCCGCGGGGCGTGGACAGGGTTGCGAAGGCGGCCCTGGCCTGGCCTGCCCTGCCCGACACGGCATGGCACGGCACGGCACCGCAGCGCACCGCACCGCACCGCACCGCACGGCAAGCCTGGCGCGTTATGCTGGCGGTGTCGCCCGTGACGCGCGCCGGCTCCCCGTCTCGCTCCCCTTCGCTTTCGCATGTCCACCTCTTCCGAACCGCCCCCCTCCTGTCCTCCCACGCGCGTGCTCGTCAGCGCCTGTCTGCTCGGCCGTCCGGTGCGATACGACGGCCGCGGCGCGCCGCGCGTGCATCCGGTGCTTGCGCGCTGGCAGGCCGAGGGCCGCGTCGTGGCGATCTGTCCGGAGATGGCGGGCGGCCTGCCCACGCCGCGCCCGCCCGCCGAAATCACGCATGGCGACGGCGGCGCTCGCGTGCTGGACGGACTGGCCCGGGTGATCGACATCACCGGGGCCGACGTCACCACGCCGTTCGTGAACGGGGCGCAGGCGGCGCTGGACGCGGCGCGGCAACACGGCGTCACGCTGGCCGTGCTCAAGGAAGGCAGTCCTTCCTGCGGCAGCGGCTACATCTACGACGGATCGTTCAGCGGCCAGCGGCTCGCCGGTCAGGGCGTGACGGCCGCGCTGCTCGCGGCGGCGGGCGTGCGCGTCTTCAGCGAACAAGAATTCGATGCGGCGGATGCCGCGGCGGCCGAAGCCGTGGCGGCCAGTGCCGTGGCATCCGCCGCCACGGCATTGGCCGCCACGACGGTCGACACCGCCGCCGACATCACGCGAGCGGGCCGCGCCCGGCCCGCCTGAGACACCTGCCTCATATCGTTGCACGGGCAACCATCCGGCGATTTTCTAGGGGACAACCCTGGTTCGCGCAAGATCGCTGAACTAAATCTTCTGCCCGCGATCAAATCTCGTCGCTCGCTTGCCACAAGGGGTCTTGCCGCGGTGACGCGTGTCTGTCCGCCTGTGGCAATATCCCGGCTCAACCCCTTACTGCACTCGCCATGACCGCGCAAAAATCCAAGAACGATACCCAAGTGCCGGCCCTGGAACGGTTTCTCACTTACCGTCTTCACGTCGTCAACAAAATCGCCGATCGCGACAGCGCCCAGGCCTACGCCGAACGCTGCCGTCTGCCCATCGGCGAGGCGCGCTGCCTGGCCGCCATCGGCCGCTACGCCCCGCTTTCCGTCAACGACCTCGCCATCGCGGCCAACCTCAACAAGGGCCAGGCCAGCCGCTGCGCGCAGGCGCTCACCGATGCGGGCCTGGTGCGCAAATCGGTCAGTCCCGAAGACGGCCGTGGCGTGGTGCTCAGCCCCACGGCACGCGGTCTCACGCGCTATCGGCAGATCGCGGCCGTGATGCAGGAACGCAATGACGAAGTGTTCGGCTGTCTTTCCGAGCGCGAGCAAAAGGCGCTGAGCCAGATGCTCGACAAGGTGCTGGCTCACCTCGACACCGCCGACATCGACGAATGATCGGTGCGCCGGCCCACGCGGCCGGCGCCGTCCTCGCCGTCGGGCCCCGCCGCGGGCCCCGGCTGCCCCGCCTCCATAGCACGCTGCGCCCGCGCCGGGCGTAGGTACGCCTGCTCCCGCCCCTGCCTGCCGGCCCGGCTCGGCTCGCCCGTGCATGCCGGCCCGCGCCGGCCCGGCTCGACACGCCCGCGCATGCCGGTCGTCGCCGGCTCGTCACGCTGCGCCCGTGCACGCTGGCCCCCGCCCTCGCCCGCTCGACTCGCCCCCGTCGTCTCGCCTCCTCCGCCCCCATACTGCGCTGCATCAGAGGGTAAGCCCCGGCTCGCCAGCGGCTCGCGTCTCGCTAAACTTGTCCATATCTCAGACATTTTGTCCATATAGTAGACAGGAGTGCCGAGCCGTGCCGATCGAGAAAGCCGACGCTGAACCGATGACCCCGTACCAGTACCCCAATCCGGTGGATGCGCTGCCGGAACTGGTGATCCCCCACGCGATTCCGACCGACGAGCGTCTCTGGGTCCCGCAGGCCGAGAACGTGTGGTTCCGCCCGCTCTGTCTGAACGCCAGCCAGGGCTACTGGATGAACCTGCTGCGCGTGCGCAAGTCCGGGGTGCTCAGCCGCCACCGCCATCCGCAGGCCGTGCATGGCTTCGTGCTCAAGGGCCGCTGGCGCTACCTCGAGCACGATTGGGAGGCCGTCGAAGGCAGCTACGTGTACGAGCCGCCCGGTGAGACCCACACGCTGTACGTGCCACCCGATGTCGAAGAGATGATCACTTACTTCCAGGTGAACGGCGTCATGTACTACACCGACCCCTGGGGCAAGGGCATGGGCTACGAAGACGTGTTCACCAAGATCGACATGTGCCGCAAGCACTTCAGCGACGTGGGCTTGGGCGAAGACTATGTGCGCCAGTTCATCCGCTGAGGCCCCGCCCCGGGTCGGCTACGACTTCGCCGGCCAGGTGGCGGTGGTGACCGGCGGCGCCAACGGCATCGGCGCCGAGGTCGTGCGCCACCTGCGCGCGCATGGCGCGCGGGTCGTGGTGTGGGACCTGCACCCGGCAGAAGCAGCGGTCGCCGAGGGGGCCGCGCTGCGCGTGGACGTGACCGATCGCGCCAGCGTCGGCGCGGCCTGCGCCGACACGCTGCGCCGCCACGGCGCCATCGGCATGCTCGTCAACAGCGCGGGCTACGCCGGACCCACGCTGCCGCTGGATCGGATCGATCCGGAGGTGTGGGACGCGATCGTGCGGGTCAACCTCACCGGCGTGTTCAACGTGTGCCGGGCGGTGGTGCCGGCCATGCGCGAGCGCAACGCCGGCCGCATCGTGAACATCGCTTCGCTCGCCGGCAAGGAGGGCACGCCCAACGCCGCCGCCTACAGCGCGGCCAAGGCCGGCGTGCTGGCGCTCACCAAATCGCTGGGCAAGGAGCTCGCGCTCACCGGCATCCGCGTGAATGCAGTGGCGCCCGCGGCCGTGCAGACCGAATTGCTGGCGCAGATGGCGCCCGAACACGTCCAGACCATGATCGCCAAGAGCCCGATGCAACGGCTCGGCGAAACGCAGGAGGTGGCCGAACTCGTGAGCTGGCTCTGCTCACCGGCCTGCTCGTTCAATACCGGCGCGGTGTTCGACCTGTCCGGAGGACGCGCCACGTACTGAAGCTTCACCTTCCGGACCGTCATACAACCAAAAACCGATCCTCGGAGAGACAATGAAACATCGTGCGTTCCACCGCTATCTCGGCGCCGCGTTGCTCGGCTGTGCCGCCACGCTCGGCCTGGCCGCCGCAGGCCATGCACAGTCCTATCCCGCGCGTCCCATCGAACTGGTCGTGCCGTTCGCGGCGGGCGGCGGCACCGACGCCATGGCGCGGGCGATGTCGGACGCCTCGCGTTCCCACCTGTCGCAGCCGCTGGTGGTGCTCAACAAGCCGGGCGCGGCCGGCGCCATCGGGCTCACCGAAGTCGCCAACGCCAAGGCCGACGGATACAAGCTCGCGCTGGTCACGGCCGACATGGTCATCATTCCGCACCTGAACCTCACCAAGACCACCTACCAGAACTTCACGCCGATTATCCAGCTCAACGCCGATCCGGCGGCGATCACCGTAAACGCCAACTCGCCCTACAACACGGTGGAAGAGTTTCTTGCGGCGGCACGCGCCAAACCGGAATCGATCCAGGTGGGCAATGCCGGCACGGGCTCGATCTGGCATCTGGCCACCGCCGCGCTCGAAGACAAGACCGGCGCGAAATTCGGCCACATCCCGTTCAATGGCGGCAATCCCGCCGTGCTCGCGCTGCTCGGCGGCCACATCGACGCGGTGTTCGTGAGCCCGGCCGAAGTGATCCAGTACGTGAAGGCGGGCAAGCTCAAGACCCTGGCCGTGATGGCCGACCAGCGCGTGACCGGGTTCGAGAACGTGCCCACGCTCAAGGAACGCAACGTCGACCTGTCGATCGGCACCTGGCGCGGCATCGCGGCGCCCAAGGGCACCCCGCAGCCGGTGCTCGACCAGCTCGGCAAGGCATTCCGCGCCGCCGCCGCCGAAAACAGCCTGAAGCGCTTCATGGCGGAACAGAACCTCGGCTACGTCGTGGCCGACCAGCAGACGTTCACCGCGCTGATGGAGCGTGACAACGCGACGTTCAAGAACCTGATCGACAAGTTCGGCCTGCGCCAGTAAGCGCACGTGCGGGCCGCGGGCCGGCCGGGGCGGGTAGCTCCGGCCGGGTAGCTCCGCGCCGACGGCCCATTGAAGCCATCCCCGCCGCGCCTCGCGCACCCGAAGCCGGAACGCGAGGCGCCTCATCCATCGACATCCTGTTGTAGAGCCCTCATGACATTCCAAGCAGATCTGTTCGCCGGCAAGACAGCGCTCGTCACCGGCGCCACGCAAGGAATCGGCGCCGCCGTGGCCAGCCGGCTGGCGGCACTGGGCGCGCGCACCATCGCGGTCGGCCTGCACTCCGACACGGCGACGCAGGCGGCGGGCGTCGAGGTGCGGCTCGCCGACGTCAGCGTCGCCGCCGACGTGCATCGCATCATGGAAGACCTCGAGACGCTCGACATCGTGGTCAACTGCGCCGGCGTGATCCGGCGCGGCGCGGAGCACGATCCCGATGTGTTCGAGCAGGTCCTCGCCGTCAACCTGACCGGCACGATGCGCGTCTGCAGCGCCGCGCGCGAGCGGCTGGCCCGCCGTGGCGGCTGCATCGTGAACACGGCGTCGATGCTGAGCTTCTTCGGCGGCTCGCTGGTGCCGGCGTATGCCGCGAGCAAGGGCGGCGTGGCGCAGCTCACCAAGTCGCTGGCCCTGGCCTATGCCGCCGACGGTATCCGCGTGAACGCCGTGGCGCCCGGCTGGATCGCCACGCCGCTCACCCAGGCCTTGCAGGAAGACCCCTTGCGCAGCGGCCCGATCCTCGCGCGCACGCCGCTCGGACGCTGGGGCCGCCCCGAAGACGTGGCGGAGGGCGTGGCGTTCCTGTGCACGCCGGCGGCATCGTTCATGACCGGCGTGATCCTGCCCGTGGATGGCGGCTATCTGGTCGCCTGACGGGCATACCCCAAGCGTCGCGCGCGGCGCGATGCGCTACGCTTGGGCCAGATTCGTTTTGTGCCTCGCCCTCAGTCCATGTCCAAGCTACCGTCCCGCGGCGTCGCCGCGGCTGCCACCCCCGTCGCGGGTACCGCGGCGTTCTCCAAGTTCACGCATGTGCTGCAGTCGGTGGCCGACACGCCCGAGCCCATGACCGTGGCCGAGCTCGCCAAGCGCTGCGGCTATCCACGGCCCACCGTCTACCGGCTCGTGGCGGCGCTCGTGGCGGAGCGGTTTCTGGTCGAACATCCGCAAACGGGCCGGCTCGGCCTGGGCCCGCGCCTGATCCAGCTCGCCAGCCGCAGCTGGGGCCGCTCGGAAATCCGGCTCGCGGCCGTCGAGGCGCTCAAGCAGCTGCGCGACGTGACGGGCGAAACGGTGCACCTGGCCGTGCCCAACGGCCCGCACATGGTCTACATCGAAAAACTCGAGAGCCCGAGCGCCGTGCAGATGAGCTCGCGCATCGGCACGACGGTGTCGCTGTACTCCACCGCGGTGGGCAAGGCCTGGCTGGCGATGCTCGGCACCGCGGAGTGCGACGCCGTGCTCGCCACCCTGCCCCAGCCGTTCGAGCAACACACGCCCAACACCGTGCGCGACCTCGCGGCACTCGTGCGCCAGCTGGACACCGTGCGCGCACGCGGCTGGTCGGTGGACGACGAAGAAAACGAGGCGGGCATCTATTGCTTCGGCGCGCCCATTCTCGGCCCCGACGGCGCGCCGGTGGCCGCCATCAGCGTGAGCACGCTGCGCTTTCGGCAAAAGCCGGACCCCGAGGCGGTGTACGTCGCGCCGCTGCTGCAGGCCAGCCGCGCCATCACGCAACGCATCGCGGATACGCCCGCGCTGTCGGGCAAGGGCGTGCTCTAGCCGCGCGGTTCAGCGCATCAGCACCAGCCGCCGCCCCGGCAGGATGGGGTGATCGATCACATCGGCGTCCACCTCGTACACCTCGCGCAGCAAGGCGGACGTGAGCACCTCGGCCGGCGGCCCGGCCGCGAGCAGGCGACCTTGCGCCAGCATCACCAGCCTGTCGCACCAGCGCGCGGCGAGATTCACGTCGTGCAGGATCACCAGCACGCCGACGCCCTCTTCGTGCGCCAGGCGCGTGGCCACCTGCAGCAGCTCGCCCTGATGGCGAGGATCGAGATTGGAGATGGGCTCGTCCAGAAGCAGATAGCGCGCCTGCCCCGCCTGGCGCCCGGCCCGGCACTGCGCCAGCACACGTGCGAACTGCACGCGCTGCTGCTCGCCGCCCGACAGCGCCAGATAACGGCGCGTCGCATGCTCCGTCATCCCGGCCAGCGCGAGCGCCTGCGTCACCAGGCCATCGACCTCGGCCGGCGTGAGCTCCGGGAACGGGTACGCGCCCATGGCCACGACCTCGGCCACCGGCAGATCGAAGCCCAGGCCGGGCTTTTGCGGCAGCACGGCGCGCAGGCGCGCCAGACGCCGAACCCCGAGGTCCTGCAGATCGACGCCGTCGAGCGAGAGCCGGCCCGCGCGCGGCGCCAGCTCACCGGCGAGGGCGCCGAGCAAGGTCGACTTGCCCGCGCCGTTGGCGCCCAGCAATGCCGTGACGGTGCCAGGCGCGAGGTCGAGCGTCAGGTCCGACAGCACGTCGCGTCCGCCGCGTGCGAGTACGAGTTGGCTGGCGGCGAGACTCATGCGCGCCCCCGCCCGGTCGCGAGCAACCAGAGAAAGAACGGGCCGCCCACCAGACTGGTGAGCAGGCCGATGGGCAACTCGGCCGGCACGACGAGCACGCGTGCCAGCCAGTCGGCCAGCACCAGCGCGAGCGCGCCGGCGAGCACCGACGCGGGCAACAGCCAGCGATGGTTCGCGCCCAGCGTCATGCGCACCAGATGCGGAACCACCAGCCCGATGAAACCGATGCCCCCGGTCGCGGCCACCAGCGGCCCCACCACCAGCGCGGTGGCGGCGATCAATCTGCGACGCACGGCGGCAAGCGCGAAGCCCAGATGCAGCGCTTCGCGCTCGCCCAGCAGCAACGCGTTCATCACGCGCCACTGGGTCAGCATCCAGCCGCCCCACAACAGGGTCCAGGGCGCGAGCAGCGTCAGCATGTCCCATTGCGCCCCCGCCAGGCTGCCCATGCTCCAGAAGGTGAGGCTGCGCAACTGCATGTCGTTGGCATTGAAGGTGAGCAGGCCGATGAAGCTGCCGGCCACGGCGTTGATCGCGATACCGGCCAGGAGCAGACCCGCCACGCCGGGTACGCGGCGGCCGAGGGCATAGGCGGCCGCGGTGGCCGCGAGGCTGCCGGCGAAGGCGGCCACCGCCGTGAGCATGAACCCGCCCGCGCCCAACACGATGGCCGCGACCGCACCCAGCGCGCCGCCGGCCGACACGCCCACGAGCCCGGGCTCGGCCAGCGGATTGCGAAACAGCGCCTGCATGGCCGCGCCGCACAGCGCGAGACCCGCGCCCGCGAGCAGTGCAAACAGCACCCGCGGCAGGCGGATATCGATGAATACGTTGCGCGCGAGACGATCGGCCGGATCGGCCAGGTCGGCGGCGGGGGTGGCGAGCAGGCGGGCGAGCTGGCCCAGCGGGATATCGACCGCGCCATTGGCGGCGGCGAGCAGCGCCGCGATCAGGGTCAGGACGGCCAATGCCGCCAGGATGGCGGGGCCCCGGCCGCGAGGCGCGGGATCGGGCGCCGGGGCGCCGGTCCCGCGTGCGCTCATCGCGCCCGCTCGCGCGACAGGGCGGCCACGCAGGGCGTTTCTTTTAGCTGACGGATCGCGTCGGGCAGGCGCGGGCCATTGCCCAGCGCGAGCAGAGGATCGAGGCCCACCACGCATTGCGATGCGCCCGCCGGCGTGGCGGCCGCGCCCGGAAGCGAGCGCAGCGCGGCGGCGTCCGGGGCCTGGCCGGTGGTCTGCGTCACCACGATGACCGCCGGCGCCAGCGCGCTCAGCGCCTCGGCGGACACCGGCTTGTAGCTTTTCTGGTCGTGCAGCACGTTGTTCAGGCCCGCTTCGCGCAAAAGCAGATCGGCCGCGGTGCCGCCGCCCGCGCCCATGTACACGCCGCCATTGCCCAGCAGCAGAAGCGCGGGCGCCTGCGCGGCCGGCAGGCGCGCGGCCGCGTCGAGACGGGTCTGCACGTCGCGCGCGAGCGTCTCGCCCTGGGCCGGGACGTCCAGCGCGGTGGCGATCTGCGTGATGCGTTGCTTGAGCGAGTCGATGCTGGCGCGATCGGAGACGGTCTCGACCTTGATGCCCAGATCGGCGAGCTTTTTCAGCGACGAAGGCGGGCCGGCCTGCTCCGAGGCGAGCACGAGATCCGGCTGCAGAGCCAGTACGCCCTCGACCGGCACCGCTCGGTAGTAACCCACGCGCGGCAGCTTCTGCGCGGCTTCGGGATACATGCTCGACAGGTCATTACCGACCAGACGTTCGCCCTGACCGAGCGCATAGACGATCTCGGTCACGGAACCGCCCAGCGTGACGATGCGCGCCGGGCCCGCGGCCTGGGCCGCGCTCGCCGCCAGAGCGGCTCCCAGCATGAAGGTGAGATGACGAACCAGGCGGACGGCGGGGCGAAGGCGGACAGACATGCGGCGGGTCACTCGTAAGGCGCGAAGAGGCGTAGACCTCATTCTGCCAGCTTGCGTCCGGCTACAGGAATCCAGCGCGCACCCCGGCCGCCCCGCCCGCCTCCGGCGGCGCTACGGGCGCTGCGCGCGCTGACGCGGCGGCTTCAGGACGACCGGCGCCATGGCTGGCGCGGCGCTCGATGCCCGCGCGGCACCGTCAGTGGGAATGGCAGGGCGTCTGCGGCGCCTGCTTGCGGTCTGCGGGCCGGGTGCCGCGGAACAATGCGACGAGCTCGGACCAACGGAACGGAATCAGCGGCGCACTGCGGCGCAGCGCGTTGCGCTGCTCGAAATGGGGAATCAGTTGGGCGCCAATGCGCGGTTCTTGGTGGGCGGAACGGGACTTCATGGCAAATACCTATTGCTTGAACTATGTATTCATTGTACCGATTTTCGGGGTGTCCTGCTTTCCCCTGTGCCGCGCACGTCACGCTGGCTTGATCTTGCGCAAACGCCTTGATTCCGCAGACGAATCCCTTCACGTGCGACGCGGCGCGCCGCCCGTGGTGCGGCGTCCGGTGTTAACCCTAGCTGGGTCCTCCCGCAGCAACGGTATACAATATTCATAACGCGCCCGATGCTCTGCGTCCGGCGCCAGACGAGCCTGGGAGAGGATGGCCATGCCGACCGTGGTATTTCGCAAGGGCGATGCGGTGCACACCGATGTCGTCAAGGACAACACCAACCTGGTGGTACGGGCCGGGATCAAGCAGTTTCCGTACCCCAACCTCAGCTATCAGTGCGGCATGGGCAAATGCGCCACCTGCGCCTGCCAGGTGCTGCACGGCGCCGAGCACCTGCCCCCGCCCAACTGGAAAGAAAAGAAGCAGCTGGGCGAGCGCGTCGAACAGGGCTGGCGTCTGGCCTGCCAGCTCTGGATCACGCACGACATCGAGCTCGCGCAGCCGGTGCGCACGGGTGCCGCCGCAGGGGCGGGCGTGGGTGTGGGCACGACCTTGCGTACCAGCCCGCCGTCCCCGGCCAAGCCGGCGTCCGGGCCCGCGGGTGGACCTGCCGCCGGGCAGCCGGCGTCCAATGCCGCCCCCCTGAGTGCCGCTCCGGCGAGTGCCGACCCGGCGAGGGCCGCCCCGGCACAGGCCGCCCCGACGAATACCGGCAAGGCCGAGGTCGCTCCGCTCAATGCCGACCCGGCCAATGCCGACAACCCGAACAACGCGCCCGACGCTTCCGCCCGCCGCGCCCCCGTACCGGAGACCGCAAAATGTTCGTGATTCTCACCAGCAAGCCCGGCCAGTTTCATACCGAGCCCGGCGAGGGGCTGCGCATCCTCGAGCGCTACGACTACCTCTTTTACGGCCGTTGCCTCGCCCGTTACGACATCGCCGCGCTCGACGCGCCGACGCGCGTGCGCATCGTCGAAGACGCGCCCCCGCACGTGGTCAATCTCGTGCCGAGCAAATTCCTCGAGCACTTCGACACGCTGGACGCCGCGCGCGGCGAACTCGGCCACCTCACCCATTTTGGCAGCATGCAGGCGGAGCTCGTCCGCCGGGAGCAGTGAGCATCACATGGTAGAGATCACCTTCATCAGCAACGGCGGCAAGGTCGTGCAGGCGCCTGAAAACAGCAATCTGCTGCGCGTGTCGCTCAAGGAGCAGGGAGGCATCCCGTTCAAGTGCGGCGGCGGCCTGTGCGGCACCTGCCGCTGCCTCATCGAGCAGGGACTCGAACACACCGACGCGGTCAAACCCAAAGAGCGCAAGCATCTGACCGAGCAAGACCTCGAACAGGGCTACCGCATGGCCTGCCAGACCTTCGTCAACGGCGACATCAAAGTGTCGTGGCAGCCCCGGACGGCGCCACGATGAAGCACCTCAGCGACGCGATGATCGAGGCCGTGCTGACGCCGGAGGACGCGCAGGCCACGCTGGCCGACGCCTTCGGCGCATTCGGCAAGGGCGAGGCCGCCATGCAACGGCGGGTGCGCACCGACGCGGCGGGCGTGAAGCTCTCCACGCTCGGCGCGGTGATCCCCGGGCAGGGCGTGGTGGGCGCCAAGGTCTACACCACGATCGCCGGGCAGTTCGAGTTCGTGATCCTGCTGTTCTCGGCACGCGATGGACGTCCGCTCGCCACGCTCGACGCGGCCGCCCTCACGCGCCGCCGCACGGCCGCGTGCACCGTGCTGGCCGCCGGCAAGCTGGCGCCGGCGGCGCCGCGCGTGCTTGGCCTGTTCGGCGCGGGCACGCAGGGGCGCGAACACGTGGCGCAGCTGTGCGCGCGCTTCGCCTTCGAGCAGGTGCTGGTCAATGATCCACACGCCCCGGCCGGGCTCGCGGACACGCTGGCACGGCAATGCGGGGTGCCGGTGGCGCTGGCCGAACCGCGCTCGCTCGCGGCGCAGGCCGACGTGCTCGTCACGGCCTCGCGCGCCACGACGCCACTGTTCGCGGGCGATGCGCTCAAAGCCGGCGCGTTCGTCGCGGCCATCGGATCGAGCCTGCCCACCACGCGCGAACTCGATGACCGCGCGCTCGTGCGCGCCCGCGCCATCGTGGTCGAATGGCGCGAGCAGACGCTGACGGAAGCCGGGGATCTGGTGCTCGCGGATCCGCGCTGCGGCGTGGCCGACAAGCTGGTGCAGCTCGATGCGGTGCTGGCGGGCGCGGCGGTGCGCCAGTCGCCCGAGGACATCGTGATCTACAAGTCGGTGGGCGTGGGGCTGGAAGATATTGCGCTGGCCGGCCTGGCCTATCGGCGCGCGGCCGAACGCGAGGGCTGGCCGCTGCCCTAATGCCTGGGGAAGGTGCCCGGCCAGCGGCGATCAGCGTGCGGTATGCGGTATTCGACGCGCGGCAACGACGTATACGGTGCCCGGCGAGCAGCGCCCGGCACGGCGCCGACGGGCATGCAGGCACGCCGCCGCGGACCCGCCGCCGCGCTTCAGGCGGCCGAGGGCTGCGCGTGCTTTTGCGCGTCGGTATAGGCGCGTGCGGCGTTGTGCACGTGCTGCGTGGCGAGCAGGGCGGCGAGCTCGCCGTTGCCCGCGATCACGGCGGCGAGAATCTGCGAATGCTCGTCCCAGTTCTGGCGGGCGCGCAGCATGTTGCTCGGCGCGAACAGCAGCGCCGTGCGATCCCGCAGCGAACGCATCAGATCGGTCAGGACCACATTGCCGGCGATCGTGGCCAGCATCTCGTGGAACTGCGAATTCAGGCCCAGGAACGCCTGCAGGTCATCGCCACGTACCGCGTCGGCGCCCTGTGCCAGAAAGGCCTGCAGGCGGGCGACGGTTTTGTCGTCGCGGCGCTGGGCGGCCAGCTTGGCGTTGAGCCCTTCAAGCGTGGCGCGCACTTCGACCATGTCGTAGGCGATCTCGTCGGACAGCACCGCCACCGAGGCGCCGCGGCGCGGCTCGATCGTGACCAGGCCTTCGGCCGCCAGCGCGCGCAAGGCTTCCCGCACCGGAATGCGCGACACCCCCATGTCTTCGGACAGGCGGCCTTCGATCAGGCGATCTCCGGGCGTGAACTCCCCGCTCAGGATGCGCTCGCGCAGGCGGTCGCGGATAACGGCGAACAGCGGCGTGTGCTGATCACCGATCTTCATGGACGAGGCGGAACCACTATCGATGGAGTGCATGCTGTAACCCGGGAGAGCCATGGCGCGTGGTGTGCAGGATGTGCAGAATGAATACTGCATCCATTGTAGACCCCGGGAGGCCGGACGCGGACGAACCGGCCCTCGCCTCAGGCACGCAGCGCGACCTGGCCCAGCACCACCAGCGCGCCACCCGCGCACAGCGCCAGCAGCACGCGGCGCACCGTGCGGGGCGCGAGCCAGGATTTCAGCCGCCCCGATAGCGCGAAGCCCAGCAGCAGGCAGGGCAGCAGGCACAGGCTCAACAGGAACTGCGGCAGCCCGTAGTGGCCGGTCAGATTCAGCATGCCGAGCGAAAACGACGCGCCGATGAACAGGATCACGCCGATCGTGGCGCGCAGCCGCGGCGGCGTCTCGTGCTGCATGATGAGTGCGAGCGGCGGCGCGCCGATGGAGGTCAGGGTGCCCATGATCCCGGAAGCCACCCCGGCGCCGCACAGGTTGCGCGGCGCATAGCGCAGCCGCAGCCCCGCCACGCTGATGGCCACGCCCGCCAGGATCGACAGGGCGAACAGCACCGCGAGCAGGTCCGGGGCGTAGTGCGACATGGCATAGACCGCGAATAGCGTCCCGAGACAGCGGCCGACCAGGGTGTGACCGACCGCGCGCCAATCGATGGCCGAGTGCTCACGGATGGCGCCCAGCAGCGAGATGAAGCCGCCGAGCGTAAGCAGCGGGCCCGGCGCCAGCGGCGGAAAGAACAGCGCCGCCACCGGCGCGGCCAGCATGGCGAAGCCCACGCCCCCGATGCCCTGCGCCACGGCCGCGGCCACCACCACGCCTGCCATCAGCAGCAGTTGCCAGACTTGGGGTTGGCCGGCCAGCCAGGGGAGGGTTGTCGTCAACATAATTTGGTATACGGTATGCAATGAATTATGGCGGCCAAGGCCCGATTGCTCAATGCCTGGGTAAACCCTGGGAAATGTGGCCGCAAGAGGAAGAAAATGCCGTGCGCGGGCCTAGCGTATTCCCTCAAATGGGCAGATAGCGCTGGTGAGTCGAAACGACAAAATATAGTATACCGTTTAACGCGGCCGATACGGCCCGATTAAAAGGTAAGGGGAAAGTCGCATGCAATCCGAAGTCGTACTCGGCGCCGCGCACTGGCTGTATCTCGCGAGCGTGGCCGCCATCATCCTCACGATGGTTCTGCGCGCCAACGTGGTGGTCCCCTCGGTGATCGGCACGTTTCTGGTGGTGCTGGCCTACACGGGGAATCCGATCAGCGGGCTGGTCGGCATCTTCAACGCCAGCTTTGTCGCTGCGCGCGAGCTGTTCAATATCTTCCTCGTCATCACCTTCATGACCGCGCTGCTCAATGCGCTCAAGGTGCTGCGCGCCGACGTGCGCATGGTTCAGCCGCTGCGCCGCGTGATGACCAACGGCCACGCCTCCTTCGTTATTCTCGCGGCCTGTACCTACGGCCTGTCGCTGTTCTTCTGGCCCACGCCCGCCGTGCCGCTGGTGTGCGCCATCCTGTTGCCCGCCGCCGTGGCCGCCGGCCTGCCGCCGCTGGCGGGCGCCATGGCGATCGCAATCGCGGGCCAGGGCATGGCGCTCTCGTCGGACTACGTGATCGGCGTCGCGCCCGGCATCAGCGCCAAGGCCGCCGGCGCCGCGGTCAGCGCCGCCGTGGTGGCCGACCGCGCGCTGGTGCTGTCGCTCGTGACCGGCGCGATCGCGCTGGTGATGACCTACCTCTTCATGCGGCGCCAGATCGTGCCCGGCAGTCCGGCGCTGCTGTCGGCCTGGCAGGCGCGGGCAGCGGGCGGCGCCGCCGAACCGCTCGAGCACGCCGGCACCTTCGACAAGGCCGAGCTCGCGCGCGGAACCAGTCAGCCCGCCGAGCCGCCGCACCGCACCGCTCATCTGGCGCGCTGGTCCACGGTGTTCGCCATCGTGACGCCGCTCACCTTCATGGGTGTGATCGTGCTGATGGCCGCGCCCAAGGCGCTGGGCGGCATGGCGGAGCTGCGCGGTGGCGATGCCGCGGCGCTGGTGGGCGGGGTGGCGTTCGTGCTCATGATGCTGGCCACGCTGGCCGCGGAAGGACCGCGACGCATGCTCGACGTCTGCCCCGAGCACGTGACCGACGGCTTCGTGTTCGCCTTCAAGGCCATGGGCTCGGTATTGCCGATCGCGGGTTTCTTCTTCGTGGGCGCGGCCGAGACGGCCGGCCCCATTCTGGGCGTGCCCACCGGCACGCATGCGCCGGGGCTGCTGTTCGAGCTGATCAGCGCCTCGCAACACCTGATCCCCGACAACCATCTGCTGGTGGGCTTCGGCATGCTGCTGGTCGGCATGATCACCGGCATCGACGGATCCGGTTTCGCCGGGCTGCCGCTGACCGGCACCCTGTCCGGCGCCCTGGGGCCGGTGGCCGGGATCGACCCCGCCACGCTCGCGGCGGTGGGGCAGATGGGCGCGGTCTGGACCGGCGGCGGCACCCTCATCGCCTGGTCGTCGCTCATCGCGGTGGCGGGATTCGCGCGGGTGCACGTGCTGGACATGGTGCGCGCGCTGATGCTGCCGGTGGTGCTGGCCCTGTGCGCCTCCACCCTGTTCGCGATGCTGATGTGGGCCTGAGCCGCGCGCGGCTCCGGGTTTATCCCGACAGACCCAAACTGCTTACAGTATACAATATCCACTAATGCAACCAGGCCGCAGGCGAAACCGTGTCGCCTTGCGGTGTCTTCCCCCTGACTGACCCGATTAGGAGCGAATCATGTCGGAACTGATGACCCGTGAAGAATTTCGCAGTGCCCTGGAAAACGCCATCAAGGGCAAGAGCGCCAATGCGTCGCCCTTCTCGATTGCGTGGGCCGGCGGCCAGCTGAGCCGCGAACACCTGGCTCGCTGGGCAGAAAATCACTACCACTACGTCGGCCCGTTCGCCGACTACCTGGCCTACATCTATGCCCGCACGCCCGACACGTACACCGAGGCCAAGGACTTCCTGCTGGCCAATATGTACGAAGAAGAGATCGGCGGCGACCGCCACACCGATCTGCTGATCCGATTTGCCGAAGCCTGCGGCACCACCCGCGAGCGCGTGACCAGCGCCGACAACATGTCGCCCACCACGCGCGGCCTGCAGAGCTGGTGCTACTCGGTCGCCATGCGCGAAGACCCCATCGTGGCCGTCGCCGGTCTGGTGGTCGGCCTGGAATCCCAGGTGCCGTCGATCTACCGCAAGCAAACCCCGACGCTGCGCGACAAATACGGCTTCACCGACGAAGAGGTCGAGTTCTTCGATCTGCACATCGTGTCCGACGAAATCCACGGCGAGCGTGGCTACCAGATCGTCCTCGAGCACGCCAACACGCCCGAGCTGCAGCAGCGCTGCCTGAAGATCTGCGAAGTGGGCGCGCAGATGCGTCTGCTCTACACGACCGCGCTGTACACCGACTACGTGCAGGGCGACATCACGCTCGACGAACTCAAGCGCGCCGCCTGAGCTTCCCGACGAACCCGCTGGCGGCGCGGTGCGATCCGCGCCGCGCCGCCGGCCCCGACACCGTGAGGCCAGCGTGCAAGACTTGCAACAGCAGACTTTCCTGAACTACATCGGCGGCGCCTGGGTGCCCTGCGCCTCGGGCAAGACCGCGCCGAATCGCAATCCGGCCGATACGCGCGAGGTGGTCGGCCACTTCCAGATGTCGGCCGCCGAAGACGGCGAGCGCGCCGTGGCCGCCGCGCAGACCGCGTTCGACGCCTGGAAGGCCACCTCGATCACCAAGCGCGCCGGCATCCTGAACCGCGCCGCCGACTGGCTCGAGAGCCGCGCCGACCAGATCGGCAACGAGCTCATGCGCGAGGAGGGCAAGGCCGCCAACCTCGCACGCGACGAGGTCGTGCGCTCGGCCCAGACCCTGCGTTTCTATGCCGCCGAGGGCCAATCGCTGGCCGGCGAAACCTTCGTCAACGACGATCCCGATATGGTGGTCTACACCCAGCGCGAACCTTTGGGCGTGGTCACCGTGATTTCCCCCTGGAACTTCCCGATCTCGATCCCGGCGCGCAAGATCGCCCCCGCCCTGATCACGGGCAACACCGTGGTGTTCAAGCCCTCTTCCGACGCGCCGCTCTCCGGCCTGCGCCTGGCCGAGGCGCTGATCGAGGCGGGCCTGCCCGCGGGCGTGCTGAACTTCATCACCGGACCGGCCGGCGCCGTGGGCGAGGCCATCACCCGCAACAAGGCGGTGCGCGCCGTGTCGTTCACCGGCTCCACCCAGGCGGGCGAGCAGATCCACCGCGCGGTCGACATGAGCACGCGCACGCAGATGGAGCTGGGCGGCAAGAATCCCCTCATCGTCATGGCCGACGCGGATCTCGATCGCGCCGTCGACCTGGTCATCAAGGGCGGCTTTTCGCTGTCGGGGCAGGCGTGTACCGGCACCAGCCGCGTGCTGGTCGACGCCCCCGTGAAGGCCGCGTTCACCGAGAAGCTGCTGGCGCGCGTCGCCAGGCTCACGGTCGGCAACAGCGCGACGGGCAGCCACGATCTCGGTCCGCTCGCCACCGCGCGCCAGCTCGACACGGTGCTGGGCTACCTCGACATCGGCAAACAGGAGGCGCGCCTGCTGTGTGGCGGCGAGCAGCTGAAAGACGGCGATTTCGCCCACGGCTATTACGTCACGCCGGCGGTGTTCGACGACGTGGCGCGTGACGCCCGCATCGCGCGCGAAGAGATCTTCGGCCCGGTCATTGCGCTGATCGAGGTGCAGGGCTACGACGACGCCATCGCCTGCGCCAACGACACCGAGTACGGTCTGGCCGCCGCGATCGCCACCACCAATGCGCAATATGCGCACCGTTTCGCGCGCGACATCCAGGCGGGCACCGTGAAGATCAATCGCACCACCACGGGCAATCTGATCAACGCGCCGTTCGGCGGCCTCAAGCGTTCGTCGACCTCCACCTTCCGTGAATCCGGCCGCATCGGGCTGGAGTTCTACACGCAGATCAAGACGGTCTATCGCGCCGGCTGAGCCGCCTCAACAGGAATCGCAGCAATGAAAAAAGTCTATCGCCTGGAACTCGAAGAAGCGCGCGTCATGATCGCCGCGGCCATCGCCAAGTCCGAAGAAATCGGCGTGCTCGAATCGATCTGCATCGTCGACGACGGCGGCTATCCGATCGCGCTCGAACGCATGAACGGCGCGCGCATCACCGGCCCGCAGATCGCCTGGAACAAGGCGTTCACCGCCGCGGGCCACAAGCGCTCCACCCATCTGTTCAATACGCCGCCCAACGGCCCGGCGCTGCCGGGCAACGAAGCCTTCGGCATTCAGTGGAGCTTCGACGGCAAGTTCGCCGTCTTCGTGGGCGGCTTTCCGATCGTGATCGACGACGAGGTCGTGGGCGGGGTCGGCCTGTCGGGCGGCAACGGCGAACAGGACACGAAGGCCGGCCTGGCCGCGCTGCAGGCGCTGGCCGACATGCTGGCCGAACAAGGTCTGAAGGTCACCGTGACCGCCGACATCAAGAAGTGATCACGCCGGGGACTGCCATGAACCATCGCATCGAACTGATCCAGCCCGACGGCGCGCGCGCGTGCTTCACGGCCGCCCCCGACGAATCCCTGCTCGAAGCCGCCGACCGGGCCGGCGTCGCGCTGCCGCGCGAATGCACGTTCGGCGGTTGCGGCACCTGCCGCATCCATGTCGACGCGGGCAGCGTGGCGTACGAGGAGTTTCCGATGGCGCTCACGCCCGAGGAGGCCGAACTGGGCTACGCCCTGGCCTGTCAGGCGCGGGCCTGCTCCGATCTGGTGATTCAGCGGGCGAGCGGTCCGGCGCTGGCCGAGCCCTGCGAGCTTGCCGCGCGGGTGCACAGCATCGGCACCCTGAGCGCGGATGTCTGGAAGATCGTGCTGCAGGTCGATCCGGCCGCGCTGCCGGCCTGCCTGCCCGGACAGTACGTCAATGTGCTGCTGCCGGGCGAAGCCGGCACCCGCAGCTTCTCGCTCGCCTCCGCCAGCGGCCGCGACGCGGGCCTGCTCGAACTGCACGTGCGCCGCATCCCGGGCGGCCTCTTCACCGATGGCGTGCTCGCCGCCACCCGTCCGGGCGATGCCTGGCGCATCGAGGCGCCGCTGGGCGGCTTCTGCTATCACGAACGCGACTATCGGCCGCTCGTGATGGTGGCCACCGGTACCGGCCTGGCGCCGATCCGCGCCATCCTCGAATCGATGTTCGACACCGGCGAGTGTCCGCCCGTCACCCTCTACTGGGGCGGGCGCACCGAGGCCGACCTCTATCTGCAGGACGAGATCGCGCAGTGGGCGCAGCGCCTGGACGACTTCAGCTTCGTGCCGGTGCTCTCGCGCGGCGACGCCGGCTGGACCGGCCGCCGGGGCTATGTGCAGGATGCCGTGCTGCAGGACATCCCCGATCTGTCGGAGCATGCGATCTACCTCTGCGGCTCGCCCCACATGATCGCGGATGCCAAGGCCGCGTTCCTCGCCCACGGTGCCAGCGGCGACCATCTCTACAGCGACGCGTTCCTGTTCCAACGGGGGCTGGCCGAGGCGGCCTGAACCGGCGCCGCCGGGCGCTTCCTGGGCAGCTTCTCCAGCCTCAAAAAACGGTGTAACAACAACAACTTAGGGCGGAAATTTGTTGCTGAACGGCAACAGGAGACGGGGTTTGCTGACACCGCCCTGAGCGGCGCACTTTTACGCCGCGCGCTATGACAAAATAGCGCCGCGAGCATCGCCGCGCCGGCATGCCGCGCACAGGCCGCCCCGCCTTTCGGGCGGGCGCGTCGACTACACCTTTACGGTATTGCTCATCTTGAATCCCCTGCATCTGATCCGTTGCGCCGTGCTTGGCGCGGGGATGGTCCTGGGCGCGGCGACCGTCGCCGCCCCGGCAGCCGCCGCTCCGGCAGCCGCCGCTCCGGGAGCCGCGGCTCCGATCTTCGTCCTGAACTCGTTGAACGCCAACGTCAGCATCATCGACCCGGCCACCTACACCGAGATCAAGCGCGTGCCCACCGGCAAGGAACCGCACCACCTGTACCTCACGCCCGACGAGCAATCGCTGATGGTGGCCAATGCCACCTCCGACACGATCACGCTGCTCGATCCGCGCACCGGCGACGTGCAGCGCACGCTGACCGGCATCGTCGATCCGTACCAGCTGCGCTTCTCGCCCGACATGAAGTGGTTCATCACGGCCGCCAACCGGCTCGACCACATCGACATCTACGCCTATCAGCCGCAAGGCAAGACCTTCGACCTGAAGCTGGTCAAGCGCGTGCCGGCGGGCAAGACGCCCAGCCACATCGCGATCGACAGCAAGAGCCGCGTCACCTACGTATCGCTGCAGGACAGCGATCAGGTGATCGCCATCGATCTGGCCACGCAGGCGCCGCTCTGGACCATGCCGGTCGGCAAGACGCCCGCCGACGTCTACGTGACGCCCGACGACAAGACGCTGCTGGTCGCCCTCACCGGCGACAGCTACGTCGAGGCCTACGACATCACGGTCAAGCCGGCCAAGCTGATCAAGCGCATCAAGACCGCGGCCGGCGCGCACGCGTTCCGCATCCAGGGCGACGGCCGCCACATCTTCGTGAGCAACCGCACCGCCAACAGCATCAGCCGCATCGACATGAAGACGCTCGAAACGGTCGACACCTTCCCGGTGCCGGGCGGCCCCGACTGCATGGACATCCTGGCCGACGGCAAGACCCTGCTCGTCACCTCGCGCTGGGCCGGCAAGCTGACCGTGGTCGACCTCGAGAAAAAGACCGTAAGCCAGCAGGTCAAGGTGGGCAAATCGCCGCACGGTGTCTGGACCCTCAACCATGCGGCCACGCACTGAGTCCGCCCGCCTGATCGCGGCGGCGCTGGCGCTGGCCGTGGGCACCGCCGCGCTCGCGCCGGCGCGGGCCGCGCCCGCCTGCGACAAGCCGGTGTACCTCACGTTCGATACCGGCCACATGGGCGTGGCCGATCTCGTGGCCGACGTACTCAAACGCCACGGCGTGCACGCCACGTTCTTCCTGGCCAACGAGCGCACCCTGACCGACGGTGGCAGCCTGGACGACCATTGGGCGCCCTGGTGGAAGGCACGCGTGGCCGAAGGCCATGCCTTCGGCTCGCACACCTACGATCATGTGTACTGGCGCGGCGACCTGCCCGATGGCCAGTTCCGCGTGCGGGCCAGCGCCGGCCCGCAGGCCGACCAGAATCGCACCTTCACCGCCGCGCAGTATTGCGACGAGATCAAGCGCTCCACCGCGCGCTTCACGGCCATGACCGGCGCGCGCATGCTGCCGATCTACCGCGCCCCCGGCGGCAAGACCTCGCCCGCGCTGCTGGCGGCGGCGCGCGCCTGCGGTTACGCCCACGTGGGCTGGGCCGACGCCGGCTTCCTCGGTGACGAGCTGCCCAGCGACAAATTCCCCAACGCCAGGCTGCTGGACCAGGCGCTGCGCCGCATCCAGCCGGGCGACATCCTGCTCGCGCACCTGGGCATCTGGTCGCGCAAGGATCCCTGGGCGCCCGCCGTACTCGAACCCCTGATCACCGGCCTGCAGAAAAAAGGCTTCTGCTTCGCCACCCTGGCCGACCATCCCGCCTACGCGGCGTGGTACGCCAAGCACCCCTGAGTCATCGCACCATGGATCACCTGGCCCAGCTTTTCTCCACCTGTCAGCAATGGCTGTTCGAGACGGTCGTGCAGCCGGCGCTGTTCCATCTCGGCATGTCTAACTTCATCGAAGATGCCTACGACGCCACGATGTGGTTGCTGGTGGGCCTGATCCAGGTGGCGGTGCTGGTGCTCGTCTTCGGTCCGCTGCAGCGCCTGCGGCCGGTCGAAGCGGTGCGCGACCGCCAGCAGGTGTGGGTCGACGTGCTGTACACGCTGGTGCATCGCCTGGGGCTGTTTCGCGTGGCGCTGTTCTTTGCGGTGGACCCGCTCTTCGACGCGATGTTCGGCCAGTTCCATCTGTGGGGCCTGGCCACGTTCCAGCTCGATCAGGTGTGGCCCGGCGTGACCGACGGCCCGTGGGTGAGCCTGCTGCTCTACCTGCTGCTCTTCGATCTGGTCGATTATCTGTATCACCGCGCCCAGCATCGCTACGCCTGGCTCTGGGCGCTGCACTCGCTGCATCACAGCCAGCGCCAGATGACGATGTGGAGCGACAACCGCAATCATCTGCTCGACGACATGCTGCGCGACGCGCTCATCGTGGTGGTGTCGCAGCTGGTGGGCGTGCCGCCCGCGCAGTTCGTGGCCATCGTGGCCATCACCCAGCTGGTCGAGAGCCTGTCGCACGCCAACCTGCGCGTGGGCTTCGGCCGCTGGGGTTCGCGCATCCTGACGGGGCCGCGCTTTCATCGTGAGCATCATTCGATCGCCTACGATGCGTCGTCGCCGGGCCCGGTGGGCGGCTACAACTTCGCGCCGCTGTTTCCGATCTGGGACATCCTGGGCCGGACCGCGCGCTTCAACGGCCAGTATGGCCCCACCGGCATCCACGATCAGCTGCCCGAGAACGGCGGCCACGACTACGGCCGTGGTTTCTGGGCCCAGCAGTGGCGTGGCCTGGAGCGCCTGTTCGGCCGCCAGGCGCGCTCGGGCGGCGGCGTGCCGCCCGCGGCCGGCGATCCGCCGGCCCCCGCCGAGATCAGCTCGACGCCCCCGGCGCAACGTGCGCCTGCTTCTTGATGGCGTCGTGGCGGTTTTCCATTTCCTGGCGTAGCGCGCGGCGCTGCTTGGCCGCCTCGAAGCGCTGACGCTCTTCGAGCGTGCGCAGCTCGAGCTGCGGCACCGGCGTGGGCTGGCCATCGTCGCCCACCGCCACCATCGTGAAATAGCAGCTGTTGGTGTGGCGCACGAGCTTGCGCCGGATGTCTTCGGTGACCACCTTGATGCCGATCTCCATCGAGGTACGGCCGGTGTAGTTCACCGAGGCCAGGAACGTGACCAGCTCCCCCACGTGGATGGGCTCGCGGAACACCACCTGATCCACCGACAGCGTGACCACGTACTGGCCCGCGTAGCGGCTGGCACAGGCGTATGCCACCTGGTCGAGGTATTTGAGAATCGTGCCGCCGTGCACATTGCCCGAAAAGTTCGCCATGTCGGGCGTCATCAGGATGGTCATCGAAAGCTGGTGGCTGAAGGCGTCGTCCATGGCGGTCTTGCGCGGAGTGAGAAAGCGTAATGGTACTGGCTCGCCCCGCGCCGCACCATCGCGCGCTGCCTTGCGGTTGAAACCGCGGGCGGCCGACCGTATGCTTGGGCGGCCGGCCCGCCCACTGCGCGGACCTCACCCGTTGGGAGTGTGCTCTTGAACGCGTCTGCCTCCGCCCCGTCCCGCATCGAGATGTGGTTCGACTTTGCCAGCCCCTACAGCTATCTCGCCATCGCCCGCCTCGCGCCCCTGGCGCAGCAGGCCGGCGTCGAGGTCGCGCTGCGGCCCTTTCTGCTGGGCCCGATTTTCCAGGCGCAGGGCTGGAACGACTCGCCGTTTCGCCTGTTCCCGGGCAAGGGCGCCTACATGATGCGCGACGTCGCGCGCCTGGCCGATAAATACGGCCTGACCTACGTGCGCCCCTCGGTGTTCCCGCGCATGGGCGTGCTGCCGTCGCGCGTGGCGCTGCTCGGCCAGGATCAAGCCTGGGGCCCGGCATTCTGCCGCGCCGTGTTCGAGGCCAACTTCAGCGCCGACCGCGAGATCCAGGATGAGGGGGTGGTGCGCGATATCCTGCTCGGGCTCTCGCTCGATGCCGATACGCTCATCGCCGAGGCCAAGACCGAACACACCAAGGAAGCGCTGCGGCGGCAGGTCGAGCAGGCGCGCCAGCACGGGATCTTCGGCGCGCCGACCTTTCTCGTCGACGGCGAAATGTTCTGGGGCAACGATCGTCTCGAAGACGCGCTGGACTGGGCCCGGCGCCCCGCCCGCGCCTGAGCTTGGTACGCTTGGGCTCTCATTCCCCGGAGTTTCCTGTCATGCCTCTCGAGCAACCCGTCATGATCATCACCGGCGCGAGCCGGGGCATCGGCGCGGCCTGCGCGCGCCTGGCCGCGCGGCGCGGCTATGCCGTGTGCATCAACTATCGCGAACGCGAAGCGCCGGCGCAGGCGGTGGCCGATGCGATCCGCGCCGACGGCGGGACCGCGATGGTCGTGCAGGCCGACGTGGCCGACGACGCGCAGGTCATCGCGCTGTTCGCGCGGGTGCAACAGGAATGGGGCCGGCTCGACGGCCTCATCAACAATGCCGGCGTGCTCGAACGCCAGATGCGTGTCGAAGACATGGACGCCGCGCGCGTGAATCGCATCCTGGCGACCAACGTGACCGGACCGCTGGTGTGCGCACGCGAAGCGATCCGTCTGATGGCGCCGCGTCACGGCGGGCAGGGCGGCGTGATCGTCAACGTGTCCTCGGCCGCCGCGCGGCTGGGCTCCGCCGGCGAATACGTGGATTACGCGGCCTCCAAAGGCGCGCTCGACACCTTCACCATCGGCCTGTCGCGCGAGGTGGCCGCCGATCAGATCCGCGTCAATGCCGTGCGGCCGGGCTTCATCTATACCGAAATGCACGCGCTGGGCGGCGAGCCCGGGCGGGTCGACCGGCTCAAGGACTCGATCCCGCTGCAGCGCGGCGGCACGCCCGAAGAAGTGGCCGGCGCGGTGATGTGGTTCTTTTCGGACGAGGCGGGCTACACCACGGGCTCGTTCATCGAAGTATCCGGCGGGCGCTAGCCGCCGGGCGCGGGGCTCCCCGGCGCCGGGTGCGCGGCACGCCAGTGCCGCGCGATATCGATGCGGCGGCAGATCCACACCCGATCGTGCGCCGCGAGATGGTCCAGAAAGCGCTTGAGCGCGGTGATGCGGCCCGGCCGTCCTAGCAGCCGGCAGTGCATGCCGATGCTCATCATGCGGGGCGTCTCGGCGCCTTCCTCGTACAAGGTATCGAAGCTGTCCTTCAGATACTGGAAAAACGGATCGGCGTGCGAATAGCCCTGCGGCAGCGCGAAGCGCATGTCGTTGCAATCGAGCGTGTACGGCACGATCAACTGCTGCGCCGTGCCGCCGTCGCTGCGGGTCACCGGCATCCAGAACGGCAGGTCATCACCGTAATAGTCGCTGTCGTACGCGAAGCCGCCCTCGTCGGCCACCAGACGCCGCGTGCGCGGGCTGTCGCGGCCCGTGTACCAGCCCAGCGGCCGTGTGCCGGTGAGGGCGGTGATGGCCTCGATCGCCTGCCGCATGTGCGTACGTTCGGTGTCTTCATCGACCTCCTGATAGGAGATCCAGCGCCAGCCGTGGCAGGCCACCTCGTGGCCCTGTTCCACCAGCGCCGCGGCAAGCTGCGGGTGGCGGGCGAGCGCCATGCCCACGCCGAAGACGGTCAGCGGCAGGCCGCGCCGCTCGAACTCGCGCAGGATGCGCCACACGCCCACGCGCGATCCGTATTCGTAGATGCTCTCCATGCTCATGTGGCGCGCGGCGTAGCTGGCGGGATTGAACATCTCCGACAGAAACTGCTCCGAGCCCGCGTCGCCATGCAGCACGCTGTTTTCGCCGCCCTCTTCGTAGTTGAGCACGAACTGCACCGCCACCCGCGCCTGGCCGGGCCAGCACGCCTGCGGCGGATTGCGGCCGTACCCGATCAGATCGCGCGGGTAGCCGGCGGGCGGAAGGAGGCCATTCGGAAGCGGGTGATGGGGCATGAGCGGGTGGCGTTCAGGTCGGCGGCCAGCGCAGCAGCGTCTTGGACAGCGGCGGCGCGTACGTGCGGATCTTAGAGGTTTTCAGGCCCAGGCGGACCAGCGACTCGGCGAGCGCCACCGCGGCGCTCACGCCGTCGACGACCGGCACGCCGGTGGCGGCACGCACCTCGGCATCCAGGCCTGCCATGCCACCGCATCCCAGGCACAACACCTCGGCGCGGTCGGTCTCGACCGCGATGCGCGCCTGCGCGACGATGGCCTCGCTGGCGAGCCGCGGCGCACTCTCGAGATCGAGTACCGCCAGGCCGCTGGCGCGCACCGAGGCACAGCGGTCGTAGAGTCCGGACAGTTTCAGGCGGTCTTCGATCAGGGGCACCGCGCGATCCAGCGTCGTGATCACCGAATAGCTGCGGCCCAGCAACATCGCCATGCTGGCGGCGGCGTCGGTGATATCGACCACCGGCACCGTCAACAGCTCCTGCAGGCCCTCGCGCCCGTGCTCGCCGAAGCCGGCCTGGATCACCGCGTCGTACGGTTCGGGATAGGCGCGCACGCATTCCATCACGGCCAGCGCGGCGAGATAGCTTTCGAAGTTGCCTTCGACCGAGGGCGCGCCGAAGCTCGGCGTGAGGCCGACGATCTCGGTGCCGGGCGCGGCCACCGCGCGCGCCTGCCGCGCGATCGCCTCGGTCATCGCCGCGGTGGTATTGACGTTCACGACGAGCACTCTCATCACGCCATCTCCCGCAGGGGCTCGGTCTGATCGACGCGCCGGCAGCGCGCCTCGTGGCCCGGGCCGACCGCCACGATGCCGGGCACGGCGGCCGTGCAGGCCGGCTCGGCCAGCGCGCAGCGCGGCGCGAACGCGCAGCCCGGGGGCAGGGCGGCGAGGTCGGGCGGCGAGCCCGGTATCGTCTCGAGCCGCTCGCCCTTGCGCATCGCGCCGTGCGCGCGGCCCTTGAGCAAGGCGATCGTGTACGGATGACGCGGCGCCCGCAGAAGCTGGGCCAGCGAGCCCTGCTCGACGATGCGGCCGCCATACATGACGGCGACGCGATCCGCGATCTCGGCGGCCGCGCCGATATCGTGCGTCACGAACACGATGGCCAGCCCCATCTCGCGCTGCAGCTCGCGCAGCAGCAACAGGATCTGGATCTGCACGGTGGCGTCGAGCGCGGTGGTGGGCTCGTCGGCCAGCAGGACCTTGGGATTGCACGACAGCGCCAGCGCGATCATGGCGCGCTGGCGCATGCCGCCCGACATCTCGTGCGGATAGGCCTGCAGGCGGCGCGCCGGGCTGGGTATCCGCACCCGTTCGAACAGCGCCAGCGCGCGTGCGCGTGCCTCGGCCGCGCTCGCGCCGGTATGGCGGCGGACCATCTCCTCGATCTGCCGTCCCACCGGATACACCGGATCGAGCGCGAGCAGAGGTTCCTGGAAGATCATGGACACGATGGGCCCGCGCAGGGCCGCGAGCTCACGCTGGCCCATCGCCAGCACGTCGCGGCCTTCGACACGGATCTCGCCCTGCATGCGCGTGCGGCGCGGCGGATGCAGCCGCATCAGCGCGCGCAGCGTCACGCTCTTGCCGGAGCCCGACTCGCCGATCAGCGCGACGGCTTCACCGCGCCCGACCTGCAGGTCCACGCCGTTGAGCGCGTGCACCGTCCGCGAGCCGGCCGTGAACCGCACGTCCAGATTGCGGATGTGGACCAGGGATTCGGGAGTGCTGCTCATGCGAGGGCCTCCGATGCCGCGTAGCCGGAGCCGGGTTGATGGATCAGGCAGCGCACCGCGTGTCCGTCCGTCTGCGTGACCACGGGCGCCTGTTTCGCACAGACGGCACGGGCCTGGGCACAGCGCGTGTGAAAACGGCAACCCGAGGGCGGGTCGATCGGATTCGGCGGATCGCCCGACAGCGGCGCCACCTCGGTGCGCTGGCCCGGATCGAGCGAGGGCATGGAGCGCAGCAGCGCCTGGGTGTACGGATGGCGCGGCGCGTCGAACACCTGCTCCACCGGACCGAGCTCGACCACCTCGCCGAGATACATCACCATCACGCGATCCGAGATGTAGCGCACCACGTTCAGGTCGTGGCTGATGAACATATAGGTCAGGCCGAAGTCGGCCTTCAGGTCGAGCAGCAGGTTGAGCACCTGGGCCTCGACCGATTTGTCCAGCGCGGAGACGGCCTCGTCGAGTATCACCAGACGTGGGCGCAGCGCCAGCGCGCGCGCGATGTTCACGCGCTGACGCTGGCCGCCCGAGAGCTCGTGCGGATAGCGGCCGGCGAAGCGCGCCGGGTCCAGGCCCACCCGCGCCAGCAGGTCGCGGGCGCCGGTCATCGCGTCGCGCCGCGAGGTTCCGTGCACCAGCGGACCGAAGGCCACGGAGTCCTCGATGGTCATGCGCGGATTGAGCGACGAATAGCTGTCCTGAAACACCATCTGCGTCTGGCGCCGGAACTCGCGCAGGCTCAGGGCCCGCGTGCCCACGCCCACGCCGTCGAACACCAGCTCGCCCTGGTCCTGCAGAATGAGCTGCATCACCAGGCGCGCGGTGGTCGACTTGCCGCAGCCGGACTCGCCCACCACGCCGAGCGTCTCGCCCTTGCGGATTTCGAAGTCCACGCCGTCGACCGCACGCACGGCGTTGCCGCCCTGGCGCCGCGACAGCGGATCGCGCTTGAGCGGGAAGTGTTTGACGAGTCCTTGCGCGCGCAACAAAGGCTGGGCCGGGCCACCCAGGTCGGCATGAACAGGCATCGCGACGGCATTCATTCCTTCACCTCCATGGCGTTGCGCAGACCGTCGGACAAGAGGTTGAACGACATCGAGGTCACGAAGATCATCACGCCCGGCAGCGCCGCCACCCAGGGCTGGGTATAGATCGCGGTGCGCAGGGTGTTGAGCATGAGGCCCCATTCGGGCTCCGGCGGCCGCACGCCCAGGCCCAGGAACGACAGGCCCGATGCCAGGATCATCGATACCGAAATCAGGCTCGTGGCGTAGACGAAGATCGGGCCCAGCACGTTGGAGAGCACATGCGCGCGCACGATGGTGACCGGACCCGCGCCCGAGGCCCGGGCCGCGTCGACGTAGTCGCTGCGCCGCACCTGCGTCGTCACGCTCTCGGCCACGCGCACGATCTGCGGAATGAACACGATGGTGAGCGAGACGATGGCATTGAAGATGCCCGCGCCGAGCGTGCCTGACAGCGCGATCGCCAGCAGCACGGAAGGGAACGCGTAGAACACGTCCACCACACGCATGATGATGGTGTTGGTGAGCCCGCCGGCGTAGCCCGCCAGGATGCCGATGGCGCTGCCGATCGCGAACGCCAGGATCACCGGGATGATGCCCATGAACAGCGACAGGCGCGCGCCCAGCATCAGGCGCGACAACATGTCGCGGCCCAGCTCGTCGGCGCCCAGCGGGTAGCCCTCGGTGCCGATGGGCCGCAGGCGCCGCAGCATCGACGCCTGGAACGGATCGGCCGGCGTGATCCACGGCGCCAGCACGGCAACGATGATCAGCAGCAGGATCACGGCGCCCGCGCCGAGCGCGACCGGATCACGGCGCAGCCGCCGCAACACGTTGGACCAATAGCCCGGCGAGCGCACGACCGGCGTGGCGGCCGAAGCGGCGGGGAGCGTAACGGTGGTCGGCGTCATGGCCTCAGCTCCGTTCGATACGCGGGTCGAACAATCCTTGCAGGATGTCGACCAGCAGGTTGAGCACGACGAAGAACAGCGCCAGCACCAGGATCGTGCCCTGCAGCAGCGGCAGATCGCGCTGGAAGATCGCGGCGTTCAGCAGAAAGCCCGTGCCCGGCCAGGAGAAGACGGTCTCGATCAGGATCGAGCCGCCCAGCAGATAGCCCAGCTGCAGCCCCATCACGGCGAGCGCCGTGGGCGCGCAGTTTTTCACGACATGCAGGAACACGCCGAGGTCGGACAGCCCGCGCGCGCGCAGGCCCACGACGAACTCCTGCGACAGCGTCTCGGCCACGAGCGCGCGCACCGTGCGCGCGATGATGCCCATCGGAATCACCGACATCGTCACGGCCGGCAGGATCATGTGCCGCAGGTGCGCCCAGTCGGCGGTCCAGTCGCCCGAGGCGCCGGGCCCCGCGCCCGTGGGCGGCAGCCACATGAGCTGCGTCGAGAACACGATCACCAGCACCATGCCGAGCCAGTAGTGCGGCACGCTCACGCCGATCACCGACACCACCGACGCGATGCGGTCCATCAGCGAGTTGCGGAAGTAGCCGCCGACAAAGCCAAGAAAGCCGCCCACCAGAAAGCCCAGCAGGGTCGCCACACAGGCGAGCCGCAACGTGTTGCCGACGGCATTGAACACCTCGGTCGCGACGGGCCGCCCGGTGGCGATCGACACGCCCAGATCGCCTTGCAGCGCGCGCCAAACCCAGGCGAAAAACTGCTCGGGCAGCGGCCGATCGAAGCCGTACAGCGTCATGAGCTGGCGCTGCAGATCGGCCGACGCGTCCGGCGGCAGGATGGACACCAGCGGGTCGCCAGGCGCCAGATGGATGAGCAGGAAACAGAGCAACGCCACCCCGACCATGATGGGCAGGGCATAGACGACGCGCCGGATTACGAAACCGAGCATGGAGCATCACCCAGGTTGTCGCCGGCCGCGGCGCGCGCGGCAGGCGGGTTGACCGCTTACTGCACCGACATCGTGGCGATGTCGATGAACCAGCTCTTGGGCTGCACCACGCCCTTCACCTTGGGCGAGATCGCACGCGGACCGACGTCGTGCGCGATCCACACGAACGGCGCCTCTTCCACGACGCGCGCATGCAGCTTCGCCAGCGCGGCATCACGCTCCGCGGGCGTGAACGTGGTGCGCGCGGTGGTGATCAGCGCATCGATCTCGGCATTGCCGAAGTAGCCCCAGTTGTTGGAAACCGGCGGGAAGGTCTTGGTGCTCACGAAGCGCACCATCGCGAAGAACGGATCCATCGCGGCGTAGCTCACGTTGATCGCATCGCTGCCGTTGGCCGAGGGATCCTTGGCGCCCTTGCGCCAGTTGGTGAAGAGGGTGTTCCACTCCACGACGTCGAAGCTCACATCGAAGAAGCAGTCTTTCAGGTTCTGCTGCACGAACTCGTTCATCGGCAGCGGCTGCATCTGGCCCGAGCCGGACGCGGAGGTCTGGATCTTCACCTTGATGGGCTTGGCCTTGGAATAGCCCGCCTCGGTCATGAGCTTGCGCGCCGTGTCAGGGTCGTACTTGATGTCGAAAGTGGGATTGCCCCACCACGGATGGCCCGGCGGCACCGTGCCCTTGGGTTCGGCCATCATGCCGCCCAGCAGCTGCTTGAGCTCGCCACGGTTCACGCACAGGTTGGCGGCGTGACGCACGCGCTTGTCGAGCCAGGGCGAGCCTTCCTTGAACGACAGCTGCCACGGCCACACATGGGGCTGCTCGTTGGAGTAGATGACGAAGCCGCGCGACTTGATGGCGTCGAACGCGTCCGGCGCGGGCGCCTCGATCCAGTCGACCTGACCGGAGATGAGCGCGGCCGTACGCGCGTTCGCCTCGGGCAGCGGCAGCAGCACCACGCGATCGATCTTCGGGCGCCGCTTCTCGTCCCAGTACTTGTCGTTCTTGACCATTTCCAGCCGCTCGCGCGGCGTGAACTTGGACATCTTGAAAGGACCGGTGCCCGACGCATCGGCCGCAAACGCGGCCCAGGCCTTCTGCGAGCGCTCGGCGGCATCGGTGACACCCGCCGGCACCTCGGCCAGCTTCTTCTGCCAATGCGCGGGCGAGGCCATGTACAGATTGGTCAGGTTGATGGGCAAAAACGAATCCGGTTCCGAGGTCTTGAGCTCGACCGTCAGATCGTCGATCTTCCGCGCGGAGACCAGCGTCGGCATGCGCGACGCCGTCACGCCGACCTGGCTCGCATCGAACTGCGGCGCGCTCTTGTCGAGCACCTTGCCCACGTTCCAGACGACGGCGTCGGCGTTGAAGGGCGAGCCGTCATGGAACGTCACGCCGGGGCGCAGTTTGAATACCCACTTGGTCTTGTCCGCCGCGTCCACTTCCCAGGAGAGCGCCAGCGCGGGGATCAGCACGCTGGGCGCATCCTGCTTGGACAAATCCCATTGCGTCAGGCCGTCGTACATCGGAATGCCGGTAAAGCGATTGCCCTCGAAGCCCTGGTCGGGCTGCCCGAGCGTGCGCGGGATATCGCCGGCGGTCATGCCGATGCGCAATACCGATTCCGCGCGGGCCATGCCGGGCAGGGTCAGCGCGGCGCCGGCGGCCGTGAAGGCCAGGGCGGCGGCCAGGGTCTTGATGCGAATACTCCGTGTCTGCATTTTTGGTTCTCCGAAGTCTTGCCTAGGCAAGGCGCGATGGGATGGGGTCCAACACCAGGCACAGATCGCCCGCGAGCGACCGAAAAGCTGTGCACAGCGTTAGTACACAATCCACTCCATGCAATATCCGTGCCATTTCGCGGCACATCGCGCGGACTTCAGGGTAAATACGGGGAATTCGCAGCGATGCGAGGATCGCTTCCCCGGTGCGGGGCCGACACGGCAGCGCGCCGCCGCAAACGCCGGCGTGGATAAGCGTAGGCCTGCCGCACCAGCGCGGTGCGGCAGGCCTCATGGTGGTGCGCGACGGGAAGACGGAGCGATGCCACGCCAACGGGCGCCGGCCGCCCGGGCTTCAGTCGGCCACGCCCGCCCGTGCCAGCATGGCGTGCAGCAGCACATTGCAGCCGGCCTCGAGATGCGCGGGTTGCGCGTCTTCGATCTCGTTATGGCTGATGCCGTCTTTGCAGGGCACGAAGATCATCGCCGCGGGCGCCACGCGCGCCATGTATACGGCGTCGTGTCCCGCGCCGCTGACCACGTCCATGGCCGACAGACCGAAAGCCTGCGCGCCCTCGCGCACGGCATCGACCAACGGCGCTGCAAAGGGCTGCGGCGCGAAATAGACCACCTGCTCGATCTCGGCCGACACCCCGCCGCGACGGGCCGCCTCGGCGACGGCCGCGCGCAGCGCGGCGTCCATCGCAGTGAGCGTGGCGTCGTCCGCCGCCCGCAGGTCCACGGTGAGGCGCACGCGGCCCGGGATCACGTTGCGGGAGTTGGGAAACACATCCATCCAGCCGACCGTGCCGCGCGCGTTGGGCGCATGGGCCAGGGCGATGTCGTTGACCGCGCGCACCACGTCGGACGCCGCCAGCAGCGCGTCGCGGCGCAGCGGCATGGGCGTCGGACCCGCATGCGCCTCGACGCCGGTGAGCACCACGTCGTACCAGCGCTGGCCCAGCGCGGCGGTGACCACGCCGATGACCGTGTCGGCGTTCTCGAGCACCGGGCCCTGTTCGATGTGGGCCTCGAAATACGCGGCAACGCCATCGCGCCGCGCGGGCGGCACGGCGGTGTCGCCCGCAAAGCCGATGGCCGACAGCGCATCGCGCACGCTGACGCCTTCGCGGTCGACCTGGGACAATGCATGCTCGAGCGTGAACGCGCCGGCATAGACCCCGGAGCCCATCATCACAGGCACGAAGCGCGATCCTTCTTCGTTGGTCCAGACCACCAGCTCGATCGGGGCTTCGGTGCGCACGCCGGCGTCGTTGAGCGTGCGCAGCACCTCCAGGCCCGCGAGCACGCCGTAGTTACCGTCGAACTTGCCCCCCGTGGGCTGGGTGTCGATGTGGCTGCCGGTCATGATGGCCGGCAGGCTGTCGTCGCGCCCCGCACGACGGGCGAAGATGTTGCCGATGGCGTCCACCCGCAGTTCGCAGCCGGCATCGCGGGCCCAGGCACAGAACAGCTCGCGGCCCTGCCGGTCGAGCTCGGTCAGCGCGAGGCGGCAGACGCCGCCCTTGTCGGTGGCACCGATGCGGGCCAGGTCCATCAACGACTGCCACAGCCGCGCGCCATCCACGCGCAGGTCGGTCTGGGCTTCGGTAAGGGCAACACTCATGATCACTCCCGGGACGATGAACGAAGACCGGCGCCGCGCGCCGGTGTCCGCACATATTGGCGCGAAAGGGCGCGTCCGCCTATCCAGGGAATCGCGTAGGGGGGATGGTGCAAAACGCGGTGCGGCGCGCACCACCTTCGTGCATGCGCGGCTCGCAGCGCACCGCTGGCCGCGCGCCACTGGCCGCGCGCCGCTGGCCACGCGCCACTAGCCGCGCGTGACGGGCGCCACGTCGGCCCATTCTTCGTCCGAGTAGAGCCGCGAGCGCACCAGAAAGCGCTGGCCCTCCGCGCTGTCGAGCGAGAACGCGCCGCCGCGGCCGGGCACAGCGTCGATCAGAAGCTGCGTGTGCTCCCAGTACTCGAACTGCGCGGCGCTCATGTAGAACGGGCAGCCATCGATCTCGCCGAGCAGCACGTCGGCGCCGCCGACCATGAACTCGCCCTGTGGGTAGCACATGGGCGCGCTGCCATCGCAGCAGCCGCCCGATTGATGGAACATCAGCGGCCCGTGCTTGGCGCGCAGGGTGGCGATCAGGGCCTGCCCCGCGGGCGTGACGAGCACTCTCGGTGTAGTCATCCGACATCTCCTTCCGTCAGGGCGCCGCAGATCGTTGCGCGCGCAGCGATCTGCGGCGGTGGCGCGGCCACGACGGGCCGCGCCACGGCTTCGTCAGAAGAAGCCCAACTTCTTCGGGCTGTAGCTCACCAGCATGTTCTTGGTCTGCTGGTAATGGTCGAGCATCATCTTGTGATTCTCGCGCCCGATGCCGGACTGCTTGTAGCCGCCGAAGGCCGCATGCGCGGGGTAGGCGTGATAGCAGTTGGTCCAGACGCGGCCGGCCTTGATGGCCCGGCCCATGCGATAGCAGGTGTTGACGTCGCGCGACCACACGCCCGCGCCCAGGCCGTACAGCGTGTCGTTGGCGAGCGACAGCGCCTCGTCGGCGTCCTTGAAGGTCGTCACGGCCACCACCGGCCCGAAGATTTCCTCCTGGAACACGCGCATGCGGTTGTTGCCCTTGAACACCGTGGGCTGAACGTAATAGCCTTGGCCCAGCGCGCCGTCGAAGGTGGCGCGGGCGCCGCCGGCCAGCACCTCGGCGCCTTCCTGGCGGCCGATGTCGAGGTACGACAGGATCTTCTCGAGCTGTTCGCTCGAGGCCTGCGCGCCGATCATGGTGTCGGCGTCCAGCGGATTGCCCTGCTTGATCTGCGCCACCCGCGCCAACGCGCGCTCCATGAAGCGGTCGTAGAGCGATTCATGGATCAACGCGCGGCTCGGGCAGGTGCAGACCTCGCCCTGATTGAGCGCGAACATCACGAAGCCCTCGATGGCCTTGTCGAAGAAGTCGTCGTCGTGCGCGCCGACGTCCTCGAAGAAGATATTGGGCGACTTGCCACCCAGCTCCAGCGTCACCGGAATGATGTTCTGCGAGGCGTACTGCATGATGAGCCGGCCGGTGGTGGTCTCGCCGGTGAACGCGATCTTGGCGATGCGCTTGTTCGATGCGAGCGGCTTGCCGGCCTCGAGCCCGAAGCCCGTCACGATGTTGAGCACGCCCGGCGGCACCACCTCGGCAATCAGCTCGGCCAGCATCAGAATGCCCAGCGGCGTCTGTTCGGCGGGCTTGAGCACCACGCAGTTGCCCGCGGCCAGGGCGGGCGCGAGCTTCCACGCCGCCATCAGGATGGGGAAGTTCCACGGGATGATCTGGCCCACGACACCCAGCGGCTCGCGAAAGTGATAGGCGACCGTGTCGGCATCGATCTCCGAGAGCGATCCCTCCTGGCCACGGATCGCCGACGCGAAGTAGCGAAAGTGATCGACCGCGAGCGGAATGTCGGCCGCACGGGCCTCGCGGATGGGCTTGCCGTTGTCCCAGGTCTCGGCGGTGGCGAGCTGCTCGAGGTTGGCTTCGATCAGGTCGGCGATGCGCAGCAGCACGCGGGCACGCTCGGCGGGCGGCGTTGCGCCCCAGGCGGGCGCGGCCTTGTGCGCGGCGTCCAGCGCCATCTCGATGTCGCGCTCGCCGGAGCGGGCATGGCGCGAGAGCACCGCGCCCGTCACCGGCGTCAGGTTGTCGAAGAATTCGCCCGTGGCCGGCTCCACCCACTTACCGCCGATGAAATTGCCGTACTGCGATTTGATGTCCAGGGGCGTGCCGTAAGTATCCGGCGCGAGTCGGGTCGCGATGTCCATAGCCTTGTCTCCATTATTGTGTGCGGCGCCGCATTGCGCCGCGCCTGACAGGGTTCAAGCAAAGCCCATGCCAGATCGCCTGAAGGGCCTCGATCCGGCCCCGATCGCGACGCCGGACCGCGTCTTTACAGGGCCGGGCCGTGCATGCGAAAGTGAGGCCGTCGCTGCCGGGCACCGGCCGCCGCAGCGCGTTGTCGCAGATCGCGACAACGTCGCGCGACACGCCCGCGACGCGACAGCGCTCGCAGTACCGATTCCGCCGGCGTCGCAGAACGCCGCAACCCCAGCATGGGCCGCGCGCTCGCGCAGGTCCTCGGAGACATGCCATGGACCGCCACGCGCCTTCCGGACTCGCCACCGCCCGCCTGCTGTTCGCCGAACAGGGCGCGGTGCCTGGCGGCATCGTGGCCGAACCCATCCTGCGCTCGTGGCGCCGCTGCGCCGAGCTGGGTCACGACATGCGCCGCCTGCGCCCCCAGGAACCCCTCACGTCGCCCGAACTGCGCGCCGCCCAGGAGCGCAGCGATGCGCTGCGGCGCATGTGCCGCCCCGTGCTGGACATGCTGGCCGCGAGCGCGCCCGGACGCGACGGGCTCGTGATCCTCACCGATGCGCAGGGCCTGGTGCTCGACACGCGCGGCGACCCCGCCTTCGCGTCACGCGCCGCGCGCGTGGCGCTGATGGCTGGCGCGCGCTGGGACGAATCGATGGCCGGCACCAACGCCATCGGCACCGCGCTGGCCGAGAACCGCGCCATCGCCGTGCACGGCGGCGAGCACTTCTTCGACGCCAATCACATCCTCACGTGTTCCGCGGTGCCGGTCACCGATGCGCGCGGCCGTCTGCTCGGCGTGCTCGACCTGTCCGGGCCGGCGGGCGCCGTGCCCCACGCCCTGGCCCGCGTGCGGCAGGCAGTAGACCTCGCGGAGCACACGCTCTTCGAACACGACTATGCGCACTGCACCCTGCTGGGCCTGCATGCGGATCGCAGCCAGCTGGGCACGCCCGCCGAGGCCGTCCTGGCCTTCGACGGCGACCTGCTGACGGGCGCCAATCGCCACGCGCGTGCCGCCTTCATGCTCGACCCGGCCGCCGTCGGCGTGCTGCGCTACGGCGATCTGTTCGAAGGCAGCCCCGAGACCCCGGACACGCTGCGCCGCACGGTGTCGGGAGAATGCTGGCAGGCCCGCGTGCGCGCCCCCCTGCGCGCCGCGGCCACCGGGCAAGCGTCCGATCTCGCCGCGTGGTCGAGCGCGCCGGAGGGTGCGCTCGATGCGGGGCGGCCCGTCGAGAGCACCGCCCGGGCACTGGTCCCGCACCTCGCCCGGCAGGCGCCGCAGCGGCGCGCGCCCGCCCCGTTCCTGCCCGCCCGGCGCGAGCCCGCGGCCTGCTTCGACGAACAAAGCCGTGCCGCGCTCGCGCGTGCGGTGCGCATGCAGAACGCCGGCGTCGCCGTGTTGCTGCAAGGCGAGACCGGCACCGGCAAGGAGATGTTCGCGCGCGCCATGCACGCGCGCAGCCTGCGCGCGGACCGGCCCTTCGTGGCGGTGAATTGCGCGGCCTTGCCCGAGAGCCTGATCGAGGCCGAGCTGTTCGGCTACGAAGACGGCGCGTTCACGGGCGCCAGGCGCCACGGCAGCAAGGGGCTGCTGCGCCAGGCCGAAGGCGGTGTGCTGTTTCTCGACGAGATCGGCGATATGCCGCTGGGGCTACAGGCGCGTCTGCTGCGCGTGCTGCAGACCCGCGAAGTCGTGCCGCTGGGCGGCGCCCACGCGGTGCCGCTCGACGTGGCGCTCGTCTGCGCCACGCATCGCCGGCTTGCCGACCACGACGCCGAACCCGTACTGCGACCGGATCTGTACTTTCGCATTGCCGAGTACACGGTCACGCTGGCGCCGCTGCGCGAACGCGCCGATCGCACGAGGCTGGTACGCCAGCTCTGGCGCACGCTGGCTCCCGAGTTCAGCCTGCCCGACGATCTCGCGGCGCGGCTGGCCGCGCACGACTGGCCGGGCAACGTCCGTCAGCTCGTCTCGGTGCTGCGCACGCTGGCGGTGCTGGCGGAAGAGGGTGGCGTGGCGCGTGCCGACATGCTGCCGGCCGATCTGGGCACGCCCGCCCGCGCCGCGCCCGACACGCTCGCCGCCCTGCAGGACGATCGCATCGACGCCGTGCTGCGCCAATGCGAGGGCAACGTCGGCCAGGCCGCGCGCCGGCTGGGCCTGCACCGCAGCACGCTGTACCGCCGTCTGCAGGCGCGCCGCGGCGCCCACTGATCCCGCCGCACCATGAAAAACGGGCTGCCGAGCAGCCCGTGGCGATGCGATGGCGCGGCGCTCACTGCATCATGATGCGCGCCAGCTCGACGCCCGGATCGGGGGCACGCATGAAGGCCTCGCCCACCAGGAAGGCGTCGACCTTGTGGTCGCGCATGAGCTTGACGTCTTCGGGCTTGAGAATGCCGCTCTCCGTGACCACGCGCTTGCCGTCCGGGATGCGGGGCAGCAGGTCCAGCGTATTTTGCAGGCTGGTCTCGAACGTGCGCAGGTTGCGATTGTTGATGCCCAGCAGCGGCGTGTTGAGCGTGAGCGCCACCTCGAGCTCGGCGGCATCGTGCACCTCGACCAGCACATCCAGGCCGAGGTCGAACGCCACCTGCTCGTACTCGCGCAACTGCGTGGGCGACAGCGCGGCCACGATCAGCAGCACGCAATCGGCGCCCATCGCACGGGCCGAGATGATCTGATACGGATCGACGATGAAGTCCTTGCGCAGCACCGGCAGCGAGCACGCGGCGCGTGCGCGGCGCAGGTTGTCGTGCGAGCCCTGGAAGAACTGCACATCGGTGAGCACGGACAGGCAGGCTGCGCCATGCGCCGCGTAGGTGGACGCGATGGCGGACGGATCGAAGTTCTCGCGCAGCACGCCCTTGGAGGGCGATGCCTTCTTGATCTCGGCGATCACGCCCGGCTTGCCCGCGGCGATCTTGTCTTCGATCGCCTGGGCAAAGCCGCGCACGTCCTGCCTGGCCTGCGCCTCGCGCAGCAGTTCGGCTTCGCTGCGCAATTGACGTGCGGTGGCGACTTCCTCGGCCTTTACGGCCAGGATCTTCGCGAGGATATCGTTCATTTTTGGAATTTCCGGGTGTAAGCGCAGAACTCTTCCAGCTTCGCGCGGGCCGCGCCGTTGGACAAGAGCTCGAACGCCAGTGTAAGCGCCGCGGGGATGGACTCGGCCTTGTTGCCGGCATAAATGGCCAGACCCGCGTTCAGGGCAACGATGTCCCGCGCGGCGCCTTCGACATTGTCCAGCGCTTCGATGACAAGTTCGCGCGACTGATCGCGATTGGACACCTTGATACTCCGATTGGACATCATGGATAGCCCGTAGTCCTCGGGATGAATCTCATATTCCCGCACGACGCCGTCCTTGAGCTCACCCACCAGCGTGGACGCGCCGAGCGAGGCCTCGTCCATGCCGTCTTTGCCATGCACCACGAGCACGTGGCGCGAGCCCAGGCGCTGCAACACGCGCACCTGGATGCCCACCAGGTCGGCGTGGAACACGCCCATGAGCTGGTTGGCGGCGCCGGCGGGGTTGGTCAATGGACCGAGGATATTGAAAATGGTTCGCACGGCCAGCTCCTTGCGCACGGCCGCGATGTTCTTCATCGCGCCATGATGCGCCGGGGCGAACATGAAGCCGATGCCGGTGGCCGCGATGCACTCGGAGACTTCCTCGGGGCCGAGTTGCAGATTGGCGCCCAGGGCCTCGAGCACGTCGGCGCTGCCCGACGACGAGGACGCGCTGCGATTGCCGTGCTTGGCGATCGGCACGCCCGCGGCCGCGGCCACGAACATGGCGGTGGTCGAGATGTTGAACGTGCTGCTGCCATCGCCGCCCGTGCCGCACATGTCGAGCAGGTCTTCGGGGTTGGGCGTGACCACGGGGGTGGCGAACTCGCGCATCACCTGCGCGGCCGCGGTGATCTCGCCGACGGTTTCCTTTTTCACGCGCAGGCCCATCAGCAGCGCGCTGGCGATCTGCGGCGACATCTCGCCGCGCATCAGCATGCGCATGAGATGCAGCATCTCGTCGTGGAAGATTTCGCGGTGTTCGATGCAGCGCACGAGCGCTTCGGTGGGAGTGATCGTCACGTGGGGGCTCCTGGATGGGTCAGAGATTGAGGAAGTTGCGCAGCATCGCGTGGCCGTGCTCGCTCAGCACCGACTCCGGATGGAACTGTACTCCGTACAGCGGCAGCGTCTTGTGGGCCACGCCCATGATGTCGCCGTCGGGCGCGGTGGCGGTCACGCGCAGCTCGTCGGGCAGGGTGGCGGGATCGATGGTGAGCGAGTTGTAGCGGATCACCGTGTAGGGGGTGGGCAGGCCGGTGAAGATGTCGGTGCCGGTGTGCGAGATGCGCACGGTCTTGCCGTGCATGATCTGCTGCGCGCGGACGATGTCGCCGCCGTAGGCCGCGCCGATCGCCTGGTGCCCCAGGCACACGCCCAGGATCGGCAGCTTGCCGGCGAACTCGCGGATCACGGGCACCGAGATGCCGGCCTCGGCCGGCGAGCACGGCCCCGGCGACACGCAGATGCGGTCGGGCTTGAGCGCGGCAATCTCTTCGAGGGTGATCTGGTCGTTGCGCGCCACGCGCACGTCTTCGCCCAGCTCGCCGAAGTATTGCACCAGGTTGTAGGTGAAGGAATCGTAGTTGTCGATCATCAGCAGCATGTCTGTCTCGCTTGTTTCGGTGCGGGCCGCGGGCCCTGAAGAGGCTCGGGGCTCAGATGGGCTCATCCAGGCCGTGCTGGACCTGCTCGGCCGCGCGCAACACGGCGCGCGCCTTGGCTTCGGTCTCGGCCCATTCGGCTTCGGGATTGGAATCGGCCACGATGCCGGCGGCCGCCTGCACGTAGAGCGTGCCGTTCTTGATGACGCCGGTGCGGATGGCGATGGCCACGTCCATCTCGCCGCCATAGCTCAGATAACCGGCCGCGCCGCCGTAGATGCCGCGGCGCACGGGCTCGAGCTCGTCGATGATCTCCATCGCGCGCACCTTGGGCGCGCCGGTCAGCGTGCCGGCCGGGAACGCGGCGCGCAGCACGTCCATGCTGCTCATGCCCGGGTTGAGATTGCCGGTCACGTTGGACACGAGGTGCATCACGTGGGAATAGCGCTCGATCGCCATCGTGTCGCTCACGCGCACCGAGCCGGTTTCCGCGACGCGGCCGACGTCGTTGCGCGCCAGATCGATGAGCATGACGTGCTCGGCGATCTCCTTCGGATCGGCGCGCAGCTCGGCCGCCAGGGCCTGGTCTTCTTCGGGGGTGGCGCCACGCTTGCGCGTGCCGGCCAGCGGGCGGATGGTGATCTGCGACTTCGGCACGTCGTTCTCGACGACCTGCTCCTGGCGCACCAGGATCTCGGGCGAGGCGCCCACGACCTGGAAGTCGCCGAAGTTCCAGAAGTACATGTAGGGCGAGGGGTTGAGCGAGCGCAGCGCGCGGTACAGCGACAGCGGCGAATCGCGGAACGGCTTGGCGATGACCTGGCCCACCTGCACCTGCATCAGGTCGCCCGCGGCGATGTATTCCTTGGCGCGGTGCACGGCCGCGAGGTAATCGGCCTTGGCGAAATCGCGACGCTCTTCGGTCTGCATGCTGGCGTGGCTATACGGGATCTCGACCGCGCGGCGCAGCCGGGCGCGCAGGTCCAGCAGGCGCTGCTGGGCGCGGCTGTAGGCCTCGGGCTGGGCCGGATCGGCATAGACCATGAGATAGATGCGGCCGGCGAGGTTATCGACGATCACGAGCTCGTCGACATGCAGCAGCATGATGTCGGGGGTGCCTTCGTCCATGCCGGCCGGGAACGGCTTGACCGCCGGGCCCAGGCGCGTCTCGATGTGGCGCACGGTGTCATAGCCGAAATAGCCGGCCAGGCCGCCGCAGAAGCGCGGCATGCCCGGACGCAGCGCCACCTTGAAGCGCGCCTGGTACGACTCGATAAAGGACAGCGGGTCGCCGTCGTGGGTCTCGACCACCTTGCCGTCGGTCAGCACCTCGGTGTGCGTGCCGCGCGCCTGGATCACGGTGCGGGCCGGCAGGCCGATGAAGGAATAGCGCCCGAAGCGCTCGCCCCCCACCACCGACTCCATCAGGCAGCTCATGCGTCCGCCCTGAGGGCCGCTGTGGGCCAGCTTGAGATAGATGGCCAGCGGGGTGTCCAGGTCGGCGTAGGTCTCGGCGACCAGCGGGATCCGGTTAAAGCCTTGGGCGGCAAGCGCCTTGAATTCGATTTCGGTCATGTCGGTCTGGGGCGGTGAGGGTTGCGACAGACCGGGCACGCATGTGAAAAAGCCCGGTCCTGTTACGGTTCCGGGCTTGGCTTTGCTGGCTTTACAGCTTACGGCGCTGGCGCGGTGTGCGCGTCAGGGCCGGGAAGGGAATCATCGCCACCCGGAAGACAAACGCCACCAACGCCACGAGGCGTTGCGCATTTGGTTCGAGGGGCGAGCGTTCATTGATTCGGGTGTCTGGCTGAGTAAGGAGACGCCGGGGCTTCGTGCCTGGCGTCGCCGTCCGGGGTTACTGCTTGGCTACCTGGCTCGGCTTTCTGGATTATTCGGCCGCGGCCAGTGTGGCGTTGCGGGCGGAAATCCAGTGGGCGGCGTCAAGCAGCGTGTCAACTATACCATCCACATCCAGCGAGCGCACGTCCATCCCTTCGTTGTAGCCGTAGGGCACCGCGAGCACCACCGTGCCAGCGCGGCGGGCGGCCAGCGCGTCGTTGATCGAATCGCCGATCGTGATGGCCTCAACCGGGGTCACGCCCAGCGTGGCGCAGGCGTGCAGCACCTGATCGGGATCGGGCTTCTTGGCGGCGCAGGTATCGCCGCAGACCACGGTGTCGAAGAAGCCGGCCAGGCCCGTGCGTTGCAGCAACGGCAGCGTGAATTCGGTGGGCTTGTTGGTGACCACGGCGAGCTTCAGGCCCTGGGCGCGCATGGCCTTCAGGCCTTCGATCACGCCGTCATAGACCCGGGCCTTGTCGCCGTTGACGAGGTGGTAGTGACGATGGAACGAGGCGCGTCCCTCGGCATAGCGCGCATCTTCGGGCGCTTCGGCCTCGAGGCTGCCGGCCAGCGTGCGGCGCACGAGGTTGTCCACGCCCTTGCCCACGAACGTGGCGATGACGTCTTCGCGCAGCGGCACCATGCCAAGCTCCACACGCATGGCGTTGGCCGCGTGGGCGAGATCGGGAATGGAGTCGAGCAGCGTGCCGTCGAGGTCGAGCAGGACGGCGAGCAGGGGCGTGGCGGACACAGCGTATTCCTTGCGGTATGGGTCAGGCGGAAAGGGATTCGGCGCGGGCGATCTCGGCGCGCATCTGGTCGATCACGGCCTTGTAGTCGGGCTTGCCGAAAATGGCCGAGCCGGCCACGAAGGTGTCGGCACCGGCCTGGCGGATCTCGGCGATGTTGTCGGTTTTCACGCCGCCGTCGACTTCGAGCAGGATGGGCTGGCCACCGGCACGGGTCCAGGCGTCGATGCGGGCGCGAGCCTCGCGCAGCTTGGTGAGCGTGGACGGAATGAACGACTGGCCGCCGAAGCCGGGGTTGACCGACATCAGCAGCACCAGGTCCAGGCGGTCCATCACGTAGTCCATGTAGCTCAGCGGCGTGGCCGGGTTGAACACCAGACCGGCCTTGCAGCCGTGGTCGCGAACCAGTTGCAGGGTGCGATCCGGGTGGCGGCTGGCCTCCGGGTGGAACGTGATCATGTTGGCGCCGGCCTTGGCGAACATGGGCACGATGTCGTCCACCGGCTCGACCATCAGGTGCACGTCGATCGGCACCTCGACATGGGGACGGATCGCCGCACAGACCATCGGACCGATGGTGAGATTGGGAACGTAATGGTTGTCCATCACGTCGAAGTGAATCCAGTCGGCGCCCGCGGCGACGACGTTGCGGACCTCTTCGCCCAGGCGGGCGAAGTCGGCGGATAGAATGCTGGGAGCGATGCGGGTGGAGGTGGCCGGCGTGGACATGGTGATCGGGATTTCCGGGGGCATAATGTGCAATTATTGCAGCTTGCCGCCCAGGCCCGGGAGCGCCGTTACTTCTTCGCCCCCGGCCGGCCGCATTCGCACTGCGCGATCCCCTGCATTCATCCCTCATACGCCACACTGGGAAAGGCCTGTGAAACCTTACGATCTGACCGTATCCGTGACCCCTCGATTCGTGCCGGAGCAGTCCGATCCCAGTCAGCAGCAATACGTATTCGCCTACACCGTGCGCATCACCAACACCGGCTCGAATCCGGCCCAGGTGATCAGCCGTCACTGGATCATCACCGACGGCAACCAGCAGGTGCAGGAAGTCCGTGGTCTCGGCGTGGTGGGCCAGCAGCCGCTGCTGGCGGCGGGCGAGACCTTCGAATACACCAGCGGCTGTCCGCTGCCGACCCCGGTCGGCACCATGCGCGGCACCTATCACTGCGTGGGCGAGAACGGCATTCCGTTCGAAGTGCCGATCGAGGAGTTCGTGCTCGCCATGCCCCGCACCCTGCATTGACCCCGCTGGCGCACCCCGCGCCGGCCGCAACCCGATGTTCCGCCCATGAAGCGCCTCCTTAGTCTGTCTGTGCTGTCGGTCTTGCTGGCGGCGTGTACCACCCCCTCCAGCATCCCGCCCGACGAGCGTCCCGGCACCGTCACGCCCGTGCCGACCGATGGCCCGCTGGTCGTGCCCTCGGTCTCGGCCCTGCCCGACACCCCGGCGCGCGCGCTGGCCGGCCGCTATCAGCGCGCCAACTACAGCGAACTGCCCGGCTGGGACGGCGACGACCTGTCGCGCCTGTGGCCTCTGGTGCTGCGCAATTGCAAAGGCCTGATGCGGCCCACCAGCGGCAACCTCGCGGCGCCCGCGCGCGCCACCCCGCGCGCCTGGCAGCCCGTCTGCGCGGCGGCCGCCGATCCGGCCCGCGCGCCCGCCGCGGGCGACGCCGCCGCGGTACGCCGTTTCATCCAGACCTGGTTGCAGCCCTGGCGTGTGCTCGGCACCGACGGCCGCCCCGCCACCAACACCGTCACGGGCTACTACGAGCCGCTCGTACGCGGCTCGCGCGAGTCCGGTGGCAAGCACCAGTGGCCGCTGTATGCCGTGCCCGCCGACCTGCTCACGATCGACCTGGGCTCGGTCTACCCCGACCTGGCCGGCAAGCGTGTCCGCGGCAAGCTCGATGGCCACCGCGTCGTGCCCTACGACACCCGCGCCGCCATCGAGGCGTCCGACCGCAAGCCGCCCGTGCTGGTCTGGGTCGATGATCCCGTCGATAACTTCTTCCTGCAGGTGCAGGGCTCAGGCCGCGTGCAGCTCACCGAAGGGCCCGACGCCGGCAAGACCATCCGCGTCGCCTACGCCGACCACAACGGTCAGCCCTATGTGTCCATCGGCCGCTGGCTGATCGACCGGGGCGAGCTGCGGGCCGATCAGGCGTCCATGCAGAACATCCGGGCCTGGGCCCAGCGCAATCCGGGCCGCACGCAGGAAATGCTCAACGCCAATCCGGCCGTGGTGTTCTTCCGCGAAGAAGCCGTGACCGATCCCGAGCAGGGTCCCAAGGGCGCCTACGCGATTCCGCTGGCCACCGGCCGCTCGATCGCCGTCGATCCGACCTTCGTGCCGCTGGGCACGCCGGTGTTCCTGTCCACCACCTATCCCGCTTCCGAGCGCCCGCTGCAGCGCCTGGTGTTCGCTCAGGACACCGGCACCGCGATCAAGGGCGCCGCCCGCGCCGACTTCTACTGGGGCTTCGGCGACGAAGCCGGGCAGCAGGCCGGGCGCATGAAGCAGCGCGGCCAGATGTGGCTGCTGTGGCCCAAGCAGGCTGGCGAACCGAGCGCACGATGAAACACCAGATCCTGATCTGCGGGGCCGGCATCGTCGGCCTGTCGACCGCCCTGGCGCTGGCGCGACGCGGCCAGCGCGTGGCCGTGCTGTCGCCGCGCAACCAGATCGCGCCCGCCGCGGCCGACCACTACCACCCGCGGGTCTACGCGATCTCGCCCGCGAGCCAGCGTTTCCTGGCCGAGCTCGGCATCTGGGACGCGATGCCGCAGGCACGGCTGATGCCGGTCACGGCCATGGAAATCCACGGCGACGGCGACGGCCGCGTCGACCTCAACGCCTGGCAGGCGGCGCAACCGCAGCTCGCCTGGATCGTCGAGGCCGGCGAAATCGAACGCGTGCTGATCCAGGCCGTGCAGATGTTCGGCATTCCGTGGATCGACGAGCGCTGCACGGGCTGGCGTCCGGGCGAAGTGCAGACCGACGGCGGCCGCACGCTACAAGCCGAGCTGTTCGTCGGCGCCGATGGCGCGGCGTCGCCGCTGCGCGAGGCCGCCGGCATGAAGCACGAGGCCACCTCGTACCACGACATCGGTCTGGTCGTGCATCTGGATGCCGAACGCGCGCACCAGAGCACCGCGATCCAGTGGTTCCGCGACGACGGCGTGCTGGCGCTGCTGCCGCTGCCCGACACGAGCGCCGGCGCCCAGGTGTCGATGGTCTGGTCGATGCGCGAAGAACCCGCCCGCGCGCTGATGGCGCTTGCGCCCGAAGCCCAGACCGCCGAACTCGAACGCCGCCTGGCGGACGCCACGCATGGCCGGCTGGGCGCGCTGCGCGTGCGCAGCAAGCTGCATGGATTTCCGCTCACGCTGGAACGCGCGCAGATGGTCGCGCCCGGCATCGCGCTGGCGGGCGACGCCGCGCACCGGCTGCATCCGCTCGCCGGCCAGGGGCTCAACCTCGGCCTGGGCGATGTCCAGGCCCTGGCCGAAACCGTGGCCGCGCGCGAGGCGTACCGCGAAGCCGGCGATCTGCGCGTGCTGCGCCGCTACCAGCGCGCCCGCGCCGAGCCCGTGCTCGCCATGCGCCTGGCCACCGACGGCCTGCATCGGCTGTTCGGCTCGCGCGCCGCGCCGCTGGTGTGGCTGCGCAACGCGGGCATGCATTGGGTCGAGGCCGTGCCTTTCGTGAAGCGCCAGCTCATCGAAGGCGCCTCGCGCAACTAATCCGGTCAGGGCGCGGTCTCAAGGACAGGCTCAAGGCGGTCCGGTGCCGCGCCCGATCCCACAGGAGTTCACATGAATATTCGCGTATCGCTGATCCTGGCCGCCGCGCTTGCCTGCGGCGCCGCCGGGGCACAGGCCGCCGACAAGGTCTATTCCACCGCCAACCCGCCCGCCCCCGCCGCGGGCGACAAGGTCACCGGCACCACCCAGATGGGCCAGCCCGCCAAGCCGGGCGAGAAGGTCTACAACACCGCCTCGGTGACGCCTCCGGATCCCGTGGCCGATGCGGTCAAGTCGCGCTTCAAGGAGCGCTTCACGAATTTCGACGTGACCGCCGTGCGTCGCACTCCCTACGGCCTCTTCGAGGTGCAGCTGGGCATGGACCTCATTTACACCGACGAGGGCGTGAACTGGGTCATGGAAGGTCCGCTGATCGACGCCGCGAGCCGCCGCGATGTCACCCAGGAGCGCCAGGAACAGCTCGGCCAGGTGTCGTTCGACCAGCTGCCGCTCGACCTCGCGCTCAAGCAGGTGCGCGGCAAGGGCACGCGCAAGGTCGCAATCTTCGAAGACCCCAACTGCGGCTACTGCAAGCAGCTGCGCCACACGCTCGAAGACGTGGACGACGTCACGATCTACACCTTCCTGTACCCGATCCTGTCGCCGGACTCGACCACCAAGGTGCGCGATGTCTGGTGCGCCAGCGATCCCGCCAAGACCTGGGACGACTGGATGCTGCGCGGCAAGCGCCCGGCCTCGGTGCAATGCGACGCGCCGGTCGAGCAGATGGTCTCGCTCGGCAAGCAGTTGATGGTGCGGGGCACCCCGACCCTTTTCTTCGCCGACGGCAGCCGCGCGAGCGGCGCATTGCCGATCGAGCAACTGCAGGAACGCCTCAAATGATTCTCCGGCCCGCCTCCCAGCGGGCCGATTGCTTTGCACGGGTGGGCGCGCTCACCCGCCGGACACCAACCGCTCGAAAACAATACCTGGAGACTGGCAATGGATATCGCGATTCTCGATGACTATCACGACGTGGCGCAGCGTTTCGCCGACTGGGCCAGCCTCGGCCCCGACGCCCGCGTCACCGTGTTCAATGACGCCTTGCCCGAAGGCCAGGCGCGGGCCGACGCGCTCGCGCCCTTCGATGTGATCGTGGCCATGCGGGAGCGCACTCCGTTCCCGGCCGAGCTGATCGCCGCCCTGCCGCGTCTGCGCCTGCTCGTCACGACCGGCATGCGCAACAACGCGATCGACATGAACGCGGCGTCGGCGCGCGGCATCGTGGTGAGCGGCGCGCCCGGCAGCGCCGACGCCAACACGGCGACGGCAGAGCTCGCCTGGGCGCACATCCTCGCGCTGTTCAAGCACCTGCCCCAGGAAGACGACGCCATGCGCCGTGGCATGTGGCAGACCGGCATGCCGATCCCGCTGGCGGGCAAGCGGCTGGGCCTGGTCGGCCTGGGCAAGCTGGGCCAGGCCGTGGCGCAGGTGGGCCGCGCGTTCGGCATGGAGGTCGTGGCCTGGAGCCCCAACCTCACCGACGAACGCGCCGCCGAGGCCGGCGTCACCCGGGTCGACAAGCACGCGCTGTTCTCCACCGCCGACGTGGTCAGCCTGCATCTCATCCTGAGCGAGCGCAGCCGCAACGTGGTCGACGCGGCCGCACTGGCCGCCATGAAGCCCACCGCGTTCCTCGTGAACACCTCGCGCGCGGGCCTGGTCGACCAGGACGCCCTGATGGACACGCTGGCCAAGGGGCGGATCGCCGGCGCCGGCCTGGACGTCTACGAGGTCGAGCCGCTCCCGCCCACCGACTCCGTGCGCAATCTCGACAACGTGATCCTGACTCCGCACCTGGGCTACGTCAGCCAGGAAAACTTCCAGGCGTTCTATCGCAACGCGCTGGAGGCGGTGCGCGGCTTCGCCGCCGGGCAGCCGGTGCGCGTGCTCAACGCCAGCTGAACGGCCGAACGCGGGCCCGGGCGCATCGCGCCCCACGGCCCGCAACGCCGGCAAGGGCACGGGCCGGCGCCGCGCGCCCGCGCTAAAATGCTGTTTTTCCTGCATTTTTGCGTGGTCATGAAGGACTCCAACAACTTCCACCGGCTCGAGAATCGGCTCCAATCCGAAGCGGGCAAGGCCATCGTCGATTTCAACATGATCGAAGACGGCGACAAGATCCTGGTCTGCATGAGCGGCGGCAAGGATTCCTACACCATGCTGCAGGTGCTGATGGCGCTGCAGCGCCGCGCGCCCGTCAAGTTCGAGCTGGTCGCGATGAACCTCGACCAGAAGCAGCCCGGGTTTCCCGAAGACGTGCTGCCGCGCTACCTCGCGTCAACCGGCGTGCCGTACCGCATCGTCGAGGCCGACACCTACTCGATCGTCAAAGAGAAGGTGCCCGAGGGCAAGACGACCTGTTCGCTGTGCTCGCGCCTGCGCCGCGGCGTGATCTATCGCACCGCCAAAGAGCTCGGCTGCAACAAGATCGCGCTGGGTCATCACCGCGACGACATCGTCGAGACCTTCTTCCTGAACCTGTTCTTCGGCGGCAAGATGAAGGCCATGCCGCCCAAGCTCGCCACCAACGACGGCGCCCACGTGGTGATCCGCCCGCTCGCGTATTGCAGCGAGCGCGACATCGCCAAGTATGCGCAGGCGATGGAGTTTCCGATCATCCCGTGCAACCTGTGCGGCTCGCAGGAGAACCTGCAGCGCGTGCGCGTGAAGGAAATGCTGCAAACCTGGGAGCGCGAGACCCCGGGCCGCGTCGCGAACGTCTTCCGCGCCCTGACCGATGTGGTGCCCTCGCATCTGGTCGACGCCAACCTGTTCGACTTCAAGGGCCTGGCCACCGGCCTCGCCAAGATCGACGAGGCCTCGCTGTTCGGCGAGAGTTCTTACGAACAGGACGCCCTGGTATTCGGCCAGTCCAGCGAGAACCGCATCGCCTTCGTGCGGCCCGAGCGACTCGACCTGCCCGTCTGACGCGCCCGCCCGCCCATGAAAACTGCCCGCATCGCCTTACGGCGTGCGGGCAGTTTTCTTGCGGGATTCGTCGCGAGCCGGGCCGCGTCACGCGCACGCGGGGCCTGGGCCCGGCATGCGCGGTGGGCCGGCCGGCGCTCAGTAGGCTGCGAGCTGCAGCGGCGCGCCACTCAGGCGCGGGGCGGCGGCGCGCGCATCCTGCGCCTGGCCCTGTCCTGCCTGCAGCTTGAACGCGCTGACCGCGCCGCGCAGATCGGCGGCCTGGTCCTGCATCGAGCCCGCGGCGGCCGCGGCCTCTTCGACCAGTGCCGCGTTCTGCTGCGTGACTTCGTCCATCTGCGCCACGGCGCGGTTGACCTGTTCGATGCCATCGGCCTGCTCGGCCGACGCGGCCGCGATCTCGCCCATGATGTCCGTCACGCGCTGCACCGAACTCACGATCTCCTGCATCGTGGCGCCGGCGCGCGCCGCGCTGTCCGAGCCCTGACCGATCTTCTGCACCGTGTCTTCGATGAGCGTCTTGATCTCCTTGGCGGCCTGCGCGCTGCGCTGCGCCAGCGTGCGCACCTCGGCGGCCACGACCGCGAAGCCCTTGCCCTGCTCGCCGGCACGCGCGGCTTCCACCGCGGCGTTCAGCGCCAGGATGTTGGTCTGGAAGGCGATGCCGTCGATCACCGACACGATGTCGGCGATCTTCACCGAGCTCGACGAGATCGCGCTCATGGTGCTGACCACTTCCGACACCGTAGAGCCGCCGCGCGAGGCGGTATCCGACGCGGCAGCCGCCAGCTGGTTGGCCTGACGCGCGCTCTCGGCATTCTGCTTGACGGTGGAGGACAGCTCTTCCATCGACGCGGCGGTCTCTTCGAGCGACGCGGCCTGCTGCTCCGTACGCGACGACAAATCGGTGTTGCCCGCCGCGATCTGGCCCGACGCCGACGCGATGTTCTCGACGCCGGCGCGAATGCGGGTGACCGTGTGGGCCAGGTTGTTGTTCATCGACTCGAGCGCGTGCATCAGTTCGCCGATCTCGTCCTTGGACGTCGCGGTGATGCGGCTCGTCAGATCGTTGTCGGCCACCGTGCGCGCCACGCGCACCGCGTCGGCCAGCGGCCGCGTGATGCTGCGCGTGAGCAGGATCGACAGCGCCAGACCGCTCAGGACGGCGATGGCGCCCAGGACGATCATCCACAGATTGGCGACGTTATACGAGCTCTCGATGCTGACCGCCTGCGCGTCGATGTCCGCGCGCTGCATGTCGGAGAGCTGCGTGATCAGATCGATGAAGCGGCGCGAGGCCGACAGATACTCCTGCGTGAAGATGCGCTCGGCCAGCTCGACATTGCCTTCCTGCTTGGCCTTGAAGATGCGGTCGCGCGAGCTGAGGTACTCGGTGCGCGCCTTGCCGATGCCGGCCCATACCTGCTTCTCGGCGTCGCCCTGGATCAGCGGCTCGATCTGCTGTTGCAGTTTGGAGGCCTGGGCGGTGGATGCGGCGGCATCCTGCGTAAAGAACCCGGCGAGGCTGGGATCGCTGCTCTTGGCGATCGCGGTGGTGCGGGTGACGCCCGTATGGATGAATCGGCTCCAGTCGTTGACCATGCGATCCTTGGTCAGCGATTGATGCGTCACATTGTCGACGGCGCGATTGATGTCGGCCAGGCTGTACAGGCCCACCACGCACATGACGATCATCATCGCCAACAGAACGGCAAAGCCGGCCGCGAGCCGGGTCCCAAGCTTCAGATTCTTCATGACTGCCCCGAATGCTGCCAAGGCGTATGGCAACGCGGCAACCCACGCACCCGCCTGCCCTGGAGATCCGCCTCCAAAATGATGCTGTTAGATAGATGTAATGGCCAGCGCGGACGCGCCCGTAGCGGCATATCGCGCGATGGAGCCCGAATGCTAGCAATCGGGGTGGCGGACAGATCAGGCGAGGAGCGGCGCGTTTTAGGCCAATCTTTCTGGTTTGGCCGACCCACGCGTCGTCATGAAAATCGGGGCCAAATTCGCGCGGAACCGCATATATCGCGGCATTTCCTTGCGTTGCCGATCATTGCCCGTGGCGGCGGCGTTCAGCGCAGCTCGAGCGTCGCGCCGATCACGCGCATGGTGGGCATGAGCTGACGCCACGCATCCTTGGAGAGCGAGGCGGGGCGAGCCAGCGCGGCCGCCGCGGGGTCGTCGAGCAGATCGCCTTTGCAGGCGAACACGATGCTGTTGGTCATGTCGTCGTCCACCACCTCGAACATCGCCGGGCCGAAGGCCGCGCGCACCCGGTCCAGGTAGGTGTGATGCTCGCGATGATTGACGTGGAAGTTGATGACGAGGATGCCATCGTCGCGCAGCGCGCGATGGCAATCGGCATAGAACGCTTCCGAGCAGAGCTGAGGCGGGATGCCGCCGGTCACGAAACCATCCAGCATGAGCACGTCGATCTCGCCGTCGAGCGTGGCCATATAGTCGGCCGCGTCGGCCTGCACCACCCGAAAGCGCTCGCTTTCCGGCGGCACCATGAAGGCCTCGCGCAATGCGATCACCGCGGGATCGATTTCCACGACCGTGATATCGGATGCCGGCAGATAGCGATGACAGAACTTCGGCAGGGATCCGCCGCCCAGACCCACCATCAACATGCGCGCGGGCTCGGGCTGCCACAGCACGAAGCCCATCATCATCCGCGTGTATTCGATCTCGAGCGCGTCGGGGTTGAGCACCGACATGCTGCTCTGCACTTCCTGGCCGGTGAAATGTAGCGAACGGCGATTGCCGGCGTTTTGCACGAAAGGCCGGTGCGGCGCGTCGGGCAGAGAAGAATCGTCGTCGTGGTCGGTATCTGGCTGATGTGTCATGGCGGCAGGGCGCTGAAGGAGCGCATCCCGCATTAGACACGCGCGATCCGATGACGGCAATCAGGCGGCCACGGTCATCGGCGCGCGATCGGGCATGCCGCGCAGCGACGCGCCGGCGCGTGGCACGAAGCGCACCTCGGCCTGGCGCGGCCGCAGCGAAAACCAGCCCTGTGGCTGAACCGGCTGCAACGGCTCGATATCCCAATGCGTGACCCAGTAGGCCAGCGACACCGCGAGGTCGAGCATCGCCATGCCGGTACCGGGACAGGCGCGGTCGCCCAAACCGAACGGAAAATAGGCGCCCTGCGGCCGATCGTGCTCGCCCAGAAAGCGCTCGGGCATGAAACGCGTGGGGTCGGGAAACCAGCGTGCATCGCGATGCGTGATCCAGCTCGACACCATCACGATGTCACCGCGATGCAAGGTGTGGCCTTGCACCTGCAACGCACGCGAGAGCTGGCGCGGCACGAGTGCATACGCCGGCGGGTAGAGCCGCATCGACTCCTGGATCACGGCTCGCAGCAAGGGCGCGCGCTGCAGATCTTGCAGCCGGGTGATATCGCGCCAGTCGATGCCGTCGAGCTCCGCGCGCAGCGCATCGCGGATCGTGGGATGTTGCGCGAGCAACAATTGCGTCCAGGCCAGCGTGGCGCCGGTGGACTGATGCGCCGCCATCAGCAGGGTGGCGAGGTCCTCGCGATGCACCGTGAGCGGCCGGGTCGAGCGCGCAGCCACGCTTTCGATCTGCGTGCGCAGCGTACGCAGCGCCCAACGCTTGCGCGGGCACAGCTTGCTCGGAAACCAATGACCCAGCGGCAGGCCGGTGCTGGTTTCGAGCAGGGCCACGCGCGACAGAATGCGCACCGCGCGCGCGATCGGCTCGGCCGATTCGCTCAGGTCCAGCCCGAACAGCGCGTGCCCGGTCAGCGTGATGCTGTAGCAGGCCATTTCCAGATCGAGATCGCGCCGGGCGCCCGCCGGGATGCCGTCGGACCAGCGCTGCGCCAGGCGCAGGATGTCGTCGACGGGCGGCGGCTGGATGTGCGGCCGCACCTTCTGCCGTTGCTCGCGCGCCTGCGCGCCTTCGCGCATCATGAAGCTGCGGCCGTTCCATTGGCGCATCATGCACAGGCTGGGCTCCCAGCGGCGCAGGTCGCTGCGATGCGTGACCATCAGCGCATGCACCGCCTCGGGATGGAACACGCACCAGACCCGACGCGGTCCCATGCGCATGCTGCTGATATCGGGCTGGGCCTGATGCACGCTGGCCAGCCACGCCAGCGGATCGCGTTGAATGGCCAGCCATTTATCGAGCCCCGCGCTGGCGCCGGACCAATCGCCGTTGCGCCAGGCACTCAGGCGGCGTCGGATCGGACAGGCGATGACGGTATCGTTCATGGGCGCCAAGTGAGCAGAGTAGAGAATCCGGAGGCGATGCGCGCGGCGGCCGCGCCTGCACCTCCGCGGCCGGGGCAGTCGAGCGATCTTACTAAAGCCCGCCCCCGGTGACGTTACGGTTGGTTAAGATGCCTGCCACCACGCTGCGCGTCTCCTCCCTCCGCACCTTGCTCTATCTCTTCGTTTTCGCGATCGCGTTGCTCGCCGGCGGCATCAGCGGCGTCATCGGCACGGGCTCCTCGTTGATCCTGCTGCCCGTGCTCGTATCCGTGTACGGCCCGAAGGCCGCGATCCCGATCATGGCGGTGGCCGCGGTGATGGGCAATCTGGCGCGCGCCCTGGTCTGGTGGCGCGACACCGACTGGCGCGCGGCGCTCGCGTTCGCGCTGCCCGGCGTGCCCGCGGCCGCGCTCGGCGCCCGCACCATGCTGAGCTTGCCCGCCTGGTCGATCGACGCGGGCCTGGGCGTGTTCTTCCTGACGATGGTGTGGGTACGGCGGCATCTGGCGCGCGGGCAGCGCCGCCTCTCGCTCGCCCAGCTTGCGGCCTGCGGCGCAGGCATCGGCTTTCTGACCGGCCTGGTGCTCTCCACCGGCCCGCTGAGCGTGCCGGCGTTCACGGCGTACGGCCTGAGCGGCGGCGCTTTTCTCGGCACCGAGGCGTTGAGCTCGCTGTTCCTCTACGTGGGCAAGGTGATCACCTTCGCGAGCCAGGGCGCGTTGCCGTGGCCGGTGCTCGCCCAGGGCCTGCTCACCGGCGCCGGCATCATGCTCGGCACGGCGCTCGGCAAGCCGCTCGTCCTCGCGTTGTCGAAGACCACCTACGACCGGCTGCTTGACGGCCTGTTGATCGTGTCGGGCATCACCTTCTTCTGGATGGCCACCCGTCATTGAACGTGGTCCGGCGATCGATCACGCGCCGGCGCAGCAGCCCGCGACACCGCCGAACACCGCGCCAATCCTGACTATTTCCTGAATTATCGGTACCGACCCGCAGGCCGATTTCGGGGTCATAATCAGTGGGTGTGCATTCTCTGGAACAGGCCATGGCTGAGACTACCCCGGCGCAGCAAGAAGTTCGTCCGCTCGAGATCGGCGACATCACCGTCATCGACAATTCCAAGCTCAAGAAGGCCGTGACCGCGGCCGCGCTCGGCAATGCGATGGAATGGTTCGATTTCGGCGTGTATGGCTTCGTGGCCTTCGCGCTGGGCAAGGTGTTCTTTCCGGACGCCTCGCCGGCCGTGCAGACGATCGCGGCCCTCGGTACGTTTTCGGTGCCATTCCTGGTGCGCCCGCTGGGCGGCATTTTCTTCGGCGTGATGGGTGACCGCTTCGGGCGCCAGAAGGTGCTCTCGCTCACCATCATCATCATGGCCATCAGCACGTTCTGTATCGGCCTCATTCCCTCCTACGCCGCCATCGGCATCTGGGCGCCCATTCTGCTGCTGCTGTGCAAGCTGGCGCAGGGCTTCTCGGTCGGCGGCGAATACACCGGCGCGGCGGTCTTCGTGGCCGAGTACGCGCCCGACCGCCAGCGCGGCTTCCTGGGCAGCTGGCTCGATTTCGGCTCCATCGCGGGCTTCGTGATCGGCGCCGGCATGGTGGTGCTGTTGCAGACCATGCTGGGCGAGCAGACCTTCCTCGACTGGGGCTGGCGCATTCCGTTCTTCGTGGCCGGCCCGCTCGGCCTGCTCGGCCTGTACCTGCGGCACGCCGCCGAAGAAACCCCGGCGTTCACGCAGCAGCTCGAGAAGATGGAGCAGGAAGACCGCGATGCCGTGCAGGAAAAACCCAAGGTCGCGTTCGGCGAGATCTTCTCGAAGTATCGCCGCGCCCTGCTGGTGAGCGTGGGCATGGTGCTGGTGACCAACATCACCTACTACATGCTGCTCACCTACATGCCCACCTATCTGTCGGGCAGCCTGGGCTACACCGAAGGCCACGGCGTGCTCATCATCGTGGTGGTGATGGTCGGGATGTTGTTCGTGCAACCGGTGGTCGGCTTCATCAGCGACAAGGTCGGACGCAAACCCTTCCTGCTGGTGGGGAGTCTGGGCCTGCTGGTGTCGGCCATTCCGGCTTTCCACCTGATCGGCAGCGACAACACCGGCCTGATCTTTCTGGGCCTGCTGCTGATCGCGGTGTTCCTCAACTGCCTGATCGGCATCATGGCCGCCACCTTGCCCGCGCTGTTCCCCACGCGCATCCGCTACAGCGCGCTGGCCAGCTCGTTCAACATCGCCATCATCGTGGCCGGTCTCACGCCTACCGTGGCCGCGTGGCTGGTCGAAGAAACCGACAATCTCATGATGCCGGCCTTCTATCTGATGGCGGCCTCGGTGGTCGGCCTGATCACCTCGTTCTTCCTGCCCGAGACGGCCAACCGGCCGATGCGCGGCGCCACGCCCACCGCGTCGAGCCGGCGCGAGGCCAAGGTGCTGTTGCAGCAGGCTTACGAGCATATCGAGCAGAGCGTGCAGGACATCGACGCCGAGATCGAAACGCTGGAGCAGGAAATCGAGGCCCTGCGCGAACGCCGTCAGCGGCTCGCCGACCGTCATCCGAATCTCGAATGACAGGCTCGTGGAAGACTCGCGCGTGAGCCGCCGCGCCGACCCCTTCGCCCCGCCCGCGCGCACGCGGGCGGCGGTCGCCAATACGCTGCTGTGGGTGCTCGAACCGCTCGAGTCCGACCCTGGCTACGCGCGGCGCCGGATCTTCGGTAGCGAGGCGGCCTATCTCGACGGCCAGCTCTGCCTGACCGTGTCCGACCGCGATCCGCCCTGGAGCGGCCTGCTCGTGTGTACCGAGCATGCCCACCATGCTTCGCTCGCCGCGGCGTATCCCGCGCTGCGCCCACACCCGGTGCTGGGCAAGTGGCTGTATCTGCCGCAGGACCACGAAGATTTCGAAAGCACGGCCGCGCGGCTCGTCGCGGCGGTGCGGGCGCGCGACCCGCGCATCGGCGTGGCGCCGGGCGCGGGCCGGTCCCGCAAGCGCCCGGCCTGAGCCGGCGCGCGGCACCCTGCGCACCTGGCAGTCAGCGCGCGGCTATCGGCTCAGGACACGCGGTTCCAGGTGCCGTATTTCGCGACCTGCTTCTCGTCGAAACCAAAGCCCAGGCCGGGTTCCTGGTGCAGCACGACGCGGCCCTTGCGATGCTCCAGCTGCCGGTCGATCAGCCGACGGAAATTCAGCACCTGGTCGTCCCAGAAGAATTCCACATAGCGCGCGTTCGGCGTGGCGGCCGCAAGCGGCGCATGCACGTCGTGGAACCAGTGCGGGCACACCTGCACGCCGTAGCCCGCCGCCATCGCGGCGATACGCTTCCATTCGGTGATGCCGCCGCAGACGGCGGCGTCGGTCTGCAGAATGGCCGCCGCGCCCGCGTCCAGCAGTTGCTTGTGATACCAGCGGCCGTAGCCGATTTCCGCCGTGGCCACCGGCACTTTGGTAAGCCGTGCGAGGCGCGCGTGGCTCTCGATGTCGTCCGGGCTGAACGGCTCTTCGATGAAGTACGGGTCGTACTGCTCGATCCGGCGCAGGTACTGCATCGCCTGCACGGTGTCGACCCAGCCGTTATTGCAATCGAGCATGAGCTCCACGTCGGGGCCGATCGCCTCGCGCGCCGCGCGCACGCGCGACTCTTCGCCCTGCGGCGACCAGCGGCCCATCTTCATCTTCACCGCGGAGAAGCCCAGCTCGACGAAGCTGGCCATCTCCTCGCCCAGCATCTCGGCCGTCTTGCCTTCCACGTAATAGCCGCCGCTGGCGTAGGCCGCGACGCTGTCGGTCTGGGCCGCGCCCAGATACTTGTGCAAGGGCAGCCCCGCGCTCTTGGCGTTGAGATCCCACAGCGCGATGTCGATGGCGCTGATCGCGCGCAGCACCGTCCCGGCCCGGCCCTGCAGCAGGCTTTCCTGGTACATCTCCTGCCACAGCGCCTCGACGGCCAGCGAATCGCGGCCCAGCACCACCGGGGCGAGCAATTGCTCCACGGCCACGCGGAACAGCTCGCCGGCGGCGCTGCCCACATAACAAAAACCGACGCCCTCGATGCCGTCGGCACTGCGCACCTTCACCAGGCCGTAGTGGCGCTCCGTGACGGTACGGTTGGAGAACGAAGTGACTTTGTCCAGCGGCACACGGGCCGCGCAGACGTCGATAGAGGCGATGATGGGCAAGAGGGTCTCCTGAGTGATCGGTACACGCGCCCCGGCGCAGCGGGACAGTGCGTGTCGAGAAACAAAGCCCAGCCAGTCTGCCCTGTGCGAGAACGCACAAGAATCGGCGATTTCCAGTTTCAGACCACGTAAAATACGCGGTCATGGACACCCGTTTCCTGCAGAGCTTCGTCGCCGTCGCCGAGTTCGGTTCGATCGCCGAGGCGGCCCGGCGGCTCGACCTCGCGCCCACCACGGTCACGCAGCAGCTGCGCGCGCTCGAAGCCGACATCGGCACGCCGCTGCTGGCACGCGCCGGCCGCACCGTGCAGCCCACCGCGGCGGGCCAGCGCATCCTCGATCGCGCCCGCGCCCTGCTGCGCGACGCCAGCGATCTGCGTTCGGCCGCTTCGGCCACGGGCCTGCCCGCGGGCCCGCTGCGCCTGGGGGCCACCCCATCGGCGCTGATGGGCATGCTGCCGCCGATGCTGCGCGCCTGGAAGCAGGCCCATCCCGGCATCCCGATCTACATCGAGCCCGGCACGTCGGCGCGGCTGCTCGATCGCGTCACGGCGGGCGACCTCGACGCGGCGATCCTCGTGCATCCGGCCTTCGAGCTGACCAAGACCTACGCGTGGCATCCGCTGCGCGAAGAGGCGCTGATCCTGCTGACCCCGGCCGGGCTGCGGGTGCGAGACCCGCTGCGGGTGGCCGCCCGCGAACCGTTCATCCGCTATGACCGCAACGTGGTGGCGGGCAAGATGGCCGACCAGTACCTGCGCAGCCATGGCATCCGGCCCAAGGTGCAGTTCGAGCTCGATGGCATCGAGCACATCGCACGCCTGGTGGCCGAAGGCTTCGGCGTATCGGTGCTGCCCGACTGGCCGGTGATCGGCGCGCCCGATCCCGCACTGCGCCGCTGGGCGCTGCCGGCGCCGTGCCCGGTGCGCCAGATCGGCATGCTGTGGCCGCGCAACGGCGTGCGCGCCGCCCTGGCCCAGGCGTTTCTGGACACGCTGATGGCGGCGGCGCCGTCATCAGCGCACGGTCACCGCCGTGGGCGCAACGCCGGCGGTTGATCCGGCGTCGCCCGCGCCATCGGGCGCAGGCTGGGCTTCGTGCGCCTCTTCGCGCGCCAGGCTGCGCCGGTAGGCGCCACACCCCGCGCCCAACAACACGATGCACGCCAGCGTGGCGCATCCGATCAGCACCGCCATCGAGTCGCCCACGGCGGCGGGCGTGCCGAACACGCGATCCGTGAGCAGCGCCACCAGCGTGGTGCCGAGTCCGAGACCGATCAGATTCGACACTAGCAGAAACAGCGCGGATATTTGCGCACGCAACTGATTGGGCGGCAGGATCTGCATGGCCGCGGTCGAGGTGGGCATCGGAAACGAGGCAAAGAACATCGCCGGCACCAGCAGCGCGACCGAGACGTAAAGATTGTCGACCTGCGTGAAGGCCACGGCCGGCACGCCCATCAGACATGCGCCGATCACGCCGGCACGCAACGGCGCATCGCGACGGCCCCGGCGGGCCAGCGCGTCCATCAGCCAGCCGCCGCAGAACACCCCCGCGGTGTTCGTGATCAACACCACCACGCCGAGCATGTAGCCGACCTGCGTGGGCGTGAGGCCGTGGGCGCGCATGTAGTACGCCGGCGCCCATCCCAGCAGACAGAACAGAATCATGGCGTAGAACGAGAAGCCCAGGTAGTGACACGTGAACGTGGCGCGGTGGCGGCCGAGGAAGCGCATCGTGACGCCCATGCCGGGCCGGGCCGCCTGACCGTTCGCGTCGCGGCTCACCCCTTTGCGCACGGGGTCGCGCACAGTGAGCAGAATCAGCAGCGCCACCAGCACGCCCGGCAGCCCGACGATGAAGAACGTCAGCTGCCAGGGCTTCATCGTGCCCCAGGGGACCGCTACGCTATCGACGGTCTTGAGCAGATCGATGACGTAGCCGCCGATCAGAAAGGCGAGCCCGCCCCCCACGAAGGCGCCGATCGAATACACGCCCACCGCCCGCCCGAGTTTGTCGCGCGGAAACATGTCGCTCATCATCGAGTACGCGGCCGGTGACAGCGCGGCCTCGCCGACGCCCACGCCGATGCGCGCCAGGAACATGTGCGCGAAGCTGCGGGACAGGCCGCAGGCCGCCGTGGCCAGGCTCCAGAACGCAACGCCGATGGCGATGATGCGTGGCCGCGAGTAGCGGTCGGCCAGCACCGCGATGGGCAGGCCCATCACCGCGTAGAAGAGCGAGAATGCCAGGCCATGCAACAGGCTGAACTGGGTGTCGGAGAGCTGCAGATCGCGCTTGATGGGCTCGATCATCAGGGCCAGGATCTGCCGGTCGACGAACGAAAATATGTACGCTAGCATGCAGATCAGCACGACATACCATTCATAGGCATGACTACGCGGCGGGGTGTCCCCGCGGGTGTCGGCACTCATGGTTTCCCCTTGTATGAAGCTGCCCGCGGCTTGCGTTGCCTGAATCCGGTCACCGGCCGTCACGCAGATCCGTTTGCAGTCCTTCTGTTCAGTCTCACCGTTTTACGGCCCTTGCGGGCGCCGCAGCTATACCGCGCGCGCAACGACTGTTCTTCTTGCGCAGGAAAGCATGCTCGACTCTCCTCCCCCGCTGCATCGCCATTGTCTGCTTCAGTCCGCCAACGCCGCCGAGATCAAGGATCAGGTGAGCCAGCATCTGTGGTCGCACCGCATGCGCGTGGCGCCCGGCGTCGATCTGCACTCGCGCCTGTATGGCGTACGCTTCGGCGGCGCCGCGCTCTACGATCTGCATTACGGCGCCGCCGTCGAGATCGATGCCGGTGACATCGCAAGCTGCTATCTGGTGCGGGCCACGCTGCAGGGCAGCGGCGAGCTGCGCCAGGGCACGCGGCGTGCCGGCCTGCGCGCCGGATCACTCACGCTCTCGTCGCCGTCCGAGCACAGCGCCATCAGCATCGACCAGGACTGCCGCAGCCTCATTCTGCGGATGGAGCGCACCACGCTCGAGCGCCATCTGCAGGATCTTCTGCAACGCCCGCTGCGCCAGCCCATCGTGTTCGAGGTCGACGTGCCCGCCTCGCACCCGGGAGCGGCCGCCGTGCGCGCCACGCTCGATTATCTGTGCCAGCTCTACGCGCAGCCCTTGCCCAGCGTGTCCCGCACGCTCGCCGCCGGGTTCGACGACTACCTTGCCTCGTTATTGCTCACGCAACTGCCGCACAACCACACCGACGCGCTCACCCAGGACCGGCGCCAGCCGCTTCCGGCCCACGTGCGCAAAGCGCGCGATTACATCGATGAGCATGCCGACGCCAGCATCGCGCTCGCCGACCTGGCCGCGCACTGCGGCGTGTCGGTGCGCACGCTGCAAAACGGCTTCGTGCGCTTCCTGGGGCAAAATCCCAGCGACTACATGCGCGGCCAACGCCTCGCCCAGGTGCATGCCGCACTGCGCGACGCGCCGGTGGGCGCCAGCGTCACCGACATCCTGCTGCGGCACGGTGTGGCGAGCTTCGGCCACTTTGCGCAGCACTATCGCAAGCGCTACGGCTGCCTGCCCTCCGACACCTTGCGGGCGGCGAGCCACTGACACCGCCACGGCGCTGCCGATTTGGAACGGCGCCTGCGCATTCCGGCCATGATCCGCGCCGGCGCGCCGATAGCATGACCCGCAACGCAACTGTTCGAGGGTCCGCATCATGCGCATCACCATCATCGGCGGCGGGCACGGCTGCTACGCCGCGGCCGCGGAACTCGCCGGCAACGGCCACGAGGTGACCTGGTGGCGCCGCGACGGCGCCGCCTTCGCGCCGCTGCGCCAGGCCGGCTCGCTCGGCGTCACCGACTACCGCGGCACGCGCACCGTGCCGCTCGGCGCGGGCCCCGGCCGCATCCAGATCGCCGACGCCCTCGGCGCGGCCGTGACCGGCGCGGCGCTCATCGTCATCCCGCTCCCCGCCACGACACACGAATCGCTCGCGCCCGCGCTGGCGCCGTTGCTGCGCGACGGCCAGGTGGTGTTCCTGCCGCCGGGCACCTTCGGCAGCTACCTGTTTGCCCGGGCGCTGCGCGAGGCCGGCAACACGGCCGACGTGGCCTTCGCGGAGACCGGCACCTTGCCCTATCTGGCACGCAAGCACGGCGAACGGGTGGTGGTGAGCGCGTACGCCACGCGACTGCCGACCGGCGTCCTGCCCCGCCGCCTGTCCGAACCGGCATTCGATATCCTGCGTGCCGCCTACCCCAGCGTCGAACCCATCGAAGACGCGCTATCCGGCGCGCTGATGAACGCCGGACCGATCATTCATCCGCCGCTCATCATGATGAACGCCGGGCCGCTGCAACACTTCGAGTCCTGGGACATCCACAACGAGGGCACACAAGCCGCGATCCGCAGCGTCACCGATGCGCTCGACGCGGAGCGCGTCGCCGTCCGCGAGGCGCTCGGGTATGGCGCGCCGCATTTTCCGCTGGCGGATCACTACGCTAGAACGGGCGACGAGTGGATGTACGGCCGTGGCGCGCACGGCAAGCTCACCGACAGTGGCGACTGGCGCGAACACATCGACCTCCACACGCACCGCTACATGCTCGAAGACACGCGGCTGGGTCTGTCGTTTCTGGTATCGGTCGGACGGTGGGCAGGCGTACCCACACCGGTGGCGCAGGGCCTGCTGAGCCTTGCCAGCGCCGTGACCGGGCGCGATCTCTATGCCGAAGGCCGCACCCTGACCGCGCTGGGCCTGGACCATCTGACGCCGGCGCAGCTGCGCGCGCTGCTGCATGACGGAGTGCCGGCATGAGCCAAGACCCGCGATCGCTGGCCGCAAGGCCGCAGGACGCGGCCATCGCCGTGGTCGGCGTGGGCCGCATGGGCATCGGCATCGCGGTGTCGTATGCCTTCGCCGGGCTACCGGTGGCGCTGATCGATGCCAAGCCGCGCCACGCGCCGGCGCAAGACGCCGTGTTCGACGGCGTGCGCCAGGCCCTGCGCGCGGAGCTCGACACGCTGGCGCAGCTGGGCCTGCTCGCACAAGAGCGCATCGACGCGGTGCTCGCCCGGATCACGTTGCACGAGCGCGATGCCGCGGCGGCGCCGTTGCGCGCCACGCCGGTCGTGTTCGAGGCGGTGCCCGAGCGGCTGGACGCCAAGCGGGACGTGTTCGGCTGGCTCGGCGAACGCATCGGCGCGGACTGCGTGCTCGCTTCCACCACGTCCACGTTTCTCGTCACCCAGCTCGCCGACGCCGCGCCGGACCCCGCGCGTTTTCTCAACGCACACTGGCTCAACCCCGCGCATCTGATCCCGCTCGTCGAAGTGAGTCCCGGTCCGGACACGCTACCCGAGGTCGTGGATGGCCTGGAAGCGGTGCTGCGCCAGGCGCATAAAGTGCCCGTCCGTTGCTCACCCTCGGCGGGTTACATCGTGCCGCGCATTCAGGCGCTGGCGATGAACGAAGCCGCCCGCATGGTCGAGGAAGGCGTGGCCAGCGCCGAGGACATCGACACGGCGGTACGACTGGGCTTCGGCCTGCGCTTCTCGGTGCTGGGCCTGCTCGAGTTCATCGATTGGGGCGGTAACGACATCCTCTATTACGCGTCGCGCTACCTCGACGTGGCGCTGGGGCCGCGCTTCCAGGCGCCGGCCGTGATCGAACGCAATATGGAGCAGGGCCGCAACGGACTGCGCGACGGCCTGGGCTTCTACGATTATCGGGACCAGGATGTGGCCGCCTACCGGCTGCGGCGCCTGGGCGAACTGGTGCGGCGGCTCGAGGTGATGGGACACGTACCGCGCGAGGGCACGGCAACGCGGCAACCGACATGACGGCGGCGGCGGCCCGGCGGCCCGGCCGCCCGGCCGCCCGGTCGCCGCCGTCGTTTCGGCGGGCTGCGCGATCAGCGGGCGCCCTGCGCCAGCGCCGCCTCCAGCCGCGTGGCGGCCTGCGCCGCGCCTTGCTCCCGCAGCGCGGCGGGTAACTGCCGCAGCTGCGCCGCCGTCAGGCCCGCGTTCAGGCTGATGCGGATGTGTGCCTGCAACTGCGGCTCCACGCCGGTCATCCCCGACAGCATGCCGACCGTGGCCAGCTCGCGTGCGCGCCAATCCAGATTGTCGCGCGCGAAGATCGCACCGAAGAGATGCGCCTTGAGATAGTGATCGATCGCGGGTGCGAACTCGAACAACGGCCCCTTCACGGGCGCGCCCGAGAGCCTGGTCTGCGTCTCGGTACCCATCGCGGTGAGGTCGGCATCCGCCGGCAAGGCCGTGGGCGGCGTGCCCTCGGTATCGGTGATGCCGCGCTGCTTGCGTGCTTGCAGCACCTTCATCAGCGTGTTGAGCGCGTTCAGACTGCGAGGAAAGCCTGCATAGGCATAGACCTGCACGAGGATCTCGCGGGTCTGACTGATGCTGAGCCCGGCATCGAGGCCGCGCTCGAGCGCGCGCTCCAGCCCCGCGATATCGCCCACCGCCGCCGTCGCGCCGATCGGCGCAATGGCGAGTTGCGCGGCCGACAGCCGCGTCGCGCTGTCGGCGGAAGCCGCCGTGGAACCACCATTCGCACCCGCGCTCGCGGCCTTCGGCGCGGCGGATTCGGCGCAGGCGGCGGTCATGCCCGCGGCCATCACGAACGACGCGAACATCGAAGCGGAACGCAATTTACTTGCCAGCATATTGCACCTCGCTCACCGGTTCGAGCCAGTCCACGGCCTTGCCGTCGAGCGCTTCATTGATCGCGATATGCGTCATGGCGGTCGTGGACGCCGCGCCGTGCCAATGCTTCACCCCGGGTGCGATCCATACGGTATCGCCGGCGCGGATCTCGCGCACCGGCTGCCCCCACTCCTGGATCCGGCCCACGCCTGCCGTGACGATCAGCGTCTGCCCGAGCGGATGGGTATGCCAGACGGTGCGCGCCCCCGGCTCGAACGTGACCGTGCCGCCGCCGACGCGGGCCGGCTGGGGAGCCTGGAACAGGCTGTCCACGCGGACGGCGCCGGTGAAAAAGTCGGCCTGACCTTTGACCGACGCCTGCGTGCCCGCAGACGTGACCGTCAGGGAGGTGCCGCGCTCCTGGGCGCCGACGCTCGCCGCCGCCATGGAGAGCGAGAGCGCGGTTGCTGCGATGGATTTCATGGATCGATTCCCTTCTTGTAAGCCTGGAATCGAGTGTAGAGAGCGAACCGTCTGCCGATAAGACAGTAAAATCCGCATGCTTTGGTGAATTTTGCTCACCAATATCCGGATTCATATCGCGATGGAGAACCTCAACGACCTGCGCGGCTTCGTCATGGTGGCGCACGAACGCAGCTTCACCCGTGCGGCGGCACGGCTGGGCGTGTCGCGCTCGGCGCTCAGCCATGCCATGCTGGCCCTGGAGGCGCGGCTGGGCGTGCGGCTGCTCACCCGCACCACCCGCAACGTCGCACTCACCGAGGCCGGCCAACGGCTGCTCGCCACGGCCGGACCGCGGCTGAGCGAGATCGACGACGAGCTTGCCGCGCTGCGCGCACTGCAGGATAAGCCCGCGGGCACCGTGCGCATCACCGCTCACGATCACGCCATCCAGACGGTGCTATGGCCGCGCCTGAGCCGACTCCTGCTCGAGCAGCCGGGCATCAACGTCGAACTGAGCGTGGACTACGGCCTCACCAATATCGTCGCGCAAAACTTCGACGCTGGCGTGCGCGTGGGCGACATCATCGACAAGGACATGATCGCCGTACGCATCGGCCCGGACTTTCGCATGGGCGTGTTTGCCGCCCCCGCGTACCTGCGAGCACAGGCCGCGCCAGCGCGTCCGCGCGACCTCACCCAGCACCGTTGCGTGAATCTGCGCCTGCCGACCCACGGTGGTTTGTATGCGTGGGAATTCGAACGCGGCGGCCGCCAGGTGCGCGTGCGCGTGGACGGGCAGACCGTGTTCAACAACACATTCCTGATGATGCAGGCGGCGCTCGACGGCCTCGGCCTGGCCTATGTTCCCGCCGACCTCGCACAACCGCACGTCGCCACGGGCGCGCTCGCGCCCGTGCTGCAGGAGTGGTGGCCCCAGCACAGCGGCTACCACCTCTATTACCCCAACCGCAGCCCCATCGCACCGGCGCTGGCGCGGGTCGTCGAGGCGCTGCGCTACCAGCCGCCCGGCCGCAAGCCCCGCGCGCGGCGCGGCTAACCGCCCGCGGGCTCGGTGCGCGATGCGCCCTCCGTGCCCGCCGGCGGCCCCTGCGCCGACGGCGCGCCGGATCCATCGTCCACGCCCTGGGCCTGCGCATCGCGCAGCGCGGTCAGCTCACGGGTCAGCGTGGCAGTGAGGCTTTTCCAGGTTTTCGCATTCGGACCCTGCGTACGGGCATACCAGCGGCGGGCGATCTCTTCGCCCAGGTGCGGGGGCACGCACAGGTTGTCGGCAAAGGCGGCACCGATGCCACGCGCCTGTCCGAGGGTCAAGATAAGGGTTTGTCCTTCCTTCACGGCATTCTCCTGAAGTGAGCGGACAGCACCCGCCCGGCCCTGAGTCGCCGGGCGCGCGGCGCGCCGCCTCTGGCCGACTCGGCTTTCGATTAGTTGCATGGGCATGCATCTAATGGCGTAGCTGTCCGTAAGTGTGTCGCTCGCCATGCGTTGGAAGGCGCGCTGGCCCGCCGATGCATGTGAAAAGGGGTGTACTCACCCGGGCGCGAACATCGGCATCGCGGCGATCTCCAGCGCCCTTCCCGGCAATAGGAAAAGCATCGATCGATAGCGGCTCATGCTGTGTCCTCCATCAGGGATTGGCGCCCATGGCTTGCAGGGTTCGGCGCAATTTGCGATCCCGGCAACAAGTGCGTCGTGGGAACGCCGTGTGCGACTTGCTCCCCGCCGGCGCGGGCCGGCATTTCCATTCGAGGAGCCTTCCATGTTCATGCACAACAAACGCCTGCAATACACCGCGCGCGTCTCGCAGACCAACCCGGGTCTGGCCAATCTGCTGCTGGAGCAATTCGGCGGACCGCAGGGAGAATTGGCAGCCGCGTGTCGATACTTCACTCAGGCGGTGGCCGAAGACGATCCGGGCCGCCGCGACATGCTCTTCGATATCGCGACCGAGGAGCTGAGCCATCTCGAGATCATCGGATCGCTCGTGGCCATGCTCAACAAGGGCGCGAAGGGCGAGCTGGCCGAAGCCATCGACAGCGAAGCGGAGCTCTACCGCAAGATCCACGGCGCGGGCAACGACTCGCACGTGACGCAGATTCTGTACGGCGGTGGCCCGCCGCTCACCAATTCGGCCGGCGTGCCCTGGACTGCCGCCTACATCGACACGATCGGCGATCCGTCGGCCGACCTGCGGTCGAACATCGCGGCCGAAGCACGCGCCAAGATCGTGTACGAGCGCCTGATCAACGTCACGGACGATCCGGGCGTCAAGGAAGCGCTGGGCTTTCTGATGACGCGCGAAGTGGCGCATCAGAAGTCGTTCGAGAAGGCGCTGTACTCCATGCAGCCCAATTTCCCGCCGGGCAAGCTGCCGGGCGACCCGCGCTTCGCCCGCACGTACTTCGACATGTCGCAAGGCCCCGGAGACCAGCGCGGTCCGTGGAACAGCGACGAGAATTTCGACTTCGTCGAAGACCGCGAGCGCCAGCGTGCGGTCGACGGCGGCGACGGACAGGCGTCGGTGACATTGCAGCCCGACGAGCTGGCCGCCATGCAGGCTTATGCCTCGCGTACGGCGTCCGATCAGTCTTCGGACCCGGCCACGGGCGTGGACCTCGGCGCGGGCATGCCCGCCAAACCGGACCTGCCCTGACGCGGGCGCAACAGGGCGGCCGGGCATCCCGCCCGCCGCCCGATCTTCAAGGGGATCCTCATGACGGAACGTGAATATGACCGGGCGCGCGAACACGTGCTCGACTGGCTGCGCGACGCGCACGCCATGGAAGAGCAGGCCGAGACCATGCTGACGTCGATGGCCGGCCGGCTGAAGAACTATCCGGAGCTGGAGGCGCGCATCCGCCAGCACATCGAAGAAACGCGCAACCAGGCGGAGCGCGTGCGCGGCTGCATCGAGCGGCTGGGCGGCGACACGTCGATGATGAAGGACATGGCCGCCAAGGCCATGGCCACGATGCAGGGCTTCGCGGGTGCGATGGCCTCCGACGAGGTGGTCAAGGGCAGCATGTTCAGCTACGCCTTCGAGAACATGGAGATCGCGGCCTACAAGAACATCATCGCGGGGGCCCGCTTCGTGGGCGACACCGAAACGGCGCGGGTCTGCGAAGACATCCTGCAGGAGGAGCTCGCCATGTCGGCCTGGATCGACCAGCACGCCGATCAGGTGGTGGCCCAGTTTCTGGAGATGTCGCGCCGCGCGCCGGACGAGGCCAAACGTTGAGGCGTCCCGGGGCAGGGCGCCGGCTTCAGGCGGCCGGCGCGCTCCCCGCCTTGCAGTAGATGCAATCGAGGGCGCTCGCGGGCGGGTTCCGGCCGGCCGGCCCGGGCGTGACCGCGAGCGTCTTGCCGGCGGAGGCGAGCGCGCCGGCCGGATGCGAACACTCGTGCGAGAGCCACTCGCTCAGGAGGTCGTAGCTTTCCATGTTGCTGCGCCAGTTGGGCGCGCACAGGTAATAGCCGAGCGGACTCTCGAAGGTACGCCCGAATACATCGACCAGGATGCCGTTTTCGAGCTCTTTCTCGATCAGGCAGTCCGGGATCAGCGCCACGCCGAAACCGGACGACGCGGCCTGGATAATCATCGAAAACAGGCTGAAGCCCGGCCCGAACCGCGAGCGGTCGAACTCGCCGGCATAGGTCGAAAACCAATATTCCCAGGACAGCGGAATCTCGATGTGCTGAAGCAGCGTGCAGCGGCGCAGGTCTTCCAGGCTCTGAATGCCTTGCTGCGCAAGATAGTCGGGCGAGCACACCACGCGGGTCTCGCGGCCGGTCAGGTACGTGGCGGTGCCGTCCGGCCAATCGCCATAGCCGTACTGGATCGAGGCATCGAAATCGAATTCGGTGCTCTTGTAATCGGCCACGCTGTAGCGCACGAAGTTCACCGAGATGTCCGGATGCACCTCCCGAAACACGCGCAGCCGGGGAAACAGCCACTGCGCCGCGAACGTCGGCGCCGCCGACACGTTGAGCGACTTGGCCGATTGCTGCGTGGTCATCACCTGCGACGTCGCGCTCTCCAGCGTGTGCAGCGCCGGACGGATCAGGCTCAGATAGGTGGCGCCCATGCGGGTGAGCTGCAGGCCGGTCGTCGTCCGAAGAAATAGGGTATGACCCAGATAATTTTCCAGGGTGGCGATGTGCCGGCTAATGGCGCTCTGGGTCACGAACAGCTCTTTGGCGGCCTTCGAGAACGACAAATGGCGCGCGGCGGCCGTAAAGGCGTTCAGCTCGGAAATGGTAGGGCAGCGACGTCTCATCGCAGGGTATGAGTAAAGGTCATAGGGGCCTTCTTAATTGTGTCGAACACATAAGGGGAGACCCGGTATCGGACCCCCGGATTGTACCGGTAGAGTTCGCACTGCCATTTTTTTCACGCCTTGGCAACGCATTTACGTGGTTGATTTATGAAGCCGGTTATCGTCAAAAACTGCAGGATCCTCAACACCCGGACACTCGTCCTCGATGGCCCATCGAACGTGCTGCTCGAAGACGGGATGATTTCCCGCATCAGTTCCGACGAGCTGGCTCACCCCGACGCCGACGTGATCGACGCCGGCGGCAAGACCCTCATGCCCGGCATGATCGACTGCCACGTCCACGTGGTCGCATCGTCGTTCAACCTCGGCCGCGTGGCCGCCATGCCCAATGCGCTGGCGCTGCTGCGCGCCCTGCCCATCATGCAAGGCATGCTCGACCGCGGCTTCACGACCGTGCGCGACGCGGGCGGCGCCGACTGGGCACTGGCCGAGGCCGTGACCTCCGGCCTCATCGATGGCCCGCGCCTGTTCTGCTCGGGCAAGGCCCTGTCGCAGACCGGCGGCCACGGCGACTTCCGTGAGCGCAACGACGAACTCGATCCCTGCCCGTGCTCGGTCAAGATCGGCAACATCGGCCGCGTGGTCGACGGCGTCGACAACTGCCGCCTCGCGGTGCGCGAAGAAATCATGAAGGGCGCCACGCAGATCAAGGTGATGGCCTCCGGCGGCGTGGCCTCGCCCAACGATCCGATCCAGAACCTCGGCTTCTCCGAGGCCGAGCTGGTCGCCATCGTCGAAGAAGCCAACAACGCGAACACCTATGTCATGGCCCACGCCTACACGCCGCGCGCCATCACGCGCGCCGTGCGTTGCGGCGTGCGCACGATCGAGCACGGCAATCTGGTCGACCACGACGCCGCGCAGGTCATGAAAGAACACAACGCCTACATGGTGCCCACGCTCATCACCTACGAGGGCCTGGCCAACGACGGCGAGCGCTACGGCCTGCCGCTGGACTCGGTGAAGAAGATCGCGACGGTGCGCACGCACGGCCTGCGCGCGCTCGAGATCCTCGACGAAGTGGGCGTGAAGATGGGCTACGGCAGTGATCTGCTGGGCGAGACGCACTACATGCAGTCCGAAGAGCTCACCCTGCGCGCCAGCGTGCTGGGCAACGCCAAGGTGATCCAGCAGGCAACCCTGATCGGCGCCGAAATCCTGAACCAGGAAGGGCTGCTGGGCGAAGTGGTGGAGGGCGCCCACGCCGACCTGCTGCTGATCGACGGCAATCCGCTGGACGACATCGCGCTGCTCACGCAGCCCGAGTCGATCAAGCTGATCGTCAACCGCGGCCTGCTGCACAAGAACGACTGCTGAAGTCTCCCTCAATTTTCTCGGAACTTACCCCATGTTTTCCGTTTCGGAACGCCTGGAGCGGCTACCTTTCAGCCGCTTTCACTTCAAGCTGCTGCTGATCGGCGGCCTGGGTCTCGCCTTCGAGGCCCTGGACGCCGGCATCATCGCCTTCATCATCCCGTCGCTGCGCACGCAGTGGGGCCTCACCACCGGTGAAATCGGCTGGATCGCCAGCAGCACCTACGTCGGCTTCCTGGTCGGCGCCCTGTTCGCCGGCATTCTGGGCGACCGCTACGGCCGCAAGCGGGTCATGCTGTACGCCCTGATGCTGTTCTGCGTGGCGACCTTCATCAATGCCTTCGCACGCAACTATCACGAGTTCTACATCCTGCGCATGATCGCCGGTATCGGCATGGGCGCCGAAGGCGCCATCATTGCGCCGTATCTCGCCGAGTTCGTAGGCAGCAAATACCGCGGCCGCTTCACCGGCGCGCTGGCCGGCTTCTTTTCGTTCGGCTTCGTGATGTCGGCGCTGCTGGGCTACTTCATCGTGCCCATGAGCGAAGATGGCTGGCGCTGGATCATGATCATCGCCTCCGTGCCGGTGATCTTCCTGTTGTGGTGGCGCAAGTCGCTGTTCGAATCGCCGCGCTGGCTCGAACACACCGGCCAGACCGCCGAGGCCGACCGCATCTGCACCGCGATCGAAAACGACGTGCAGAAGCACATTGGTCGCCCGCTGCCCCCGCCGGTCTCGACCCGCAAGCAGCCCGTGTCCGCGCAGCCGCAGCAGACCGCCATGCAGAAGCTGGCCACGCTGTTCTCCAAGACCTACCTGGGCACCACCGTGCTGGTGTGGGTGTTCTGGATCACCGTGCTGTTCTGCTACTACGCCTTCCTGGTGTGGATTCCCAGCCTGCTGGTCGAGCGCGGTTTCACGATCACCAAGAGCTTCTCGTACACCATCCTGATCTACCTGGCGCAGATTCCGGGCTACTTCTCGGCGGCCTATTTCAACGACAAGGTCGGCCGCAAGTACACCATCCTGGCGTACATGCTGCTGTCGTGCCTGGCCGCCCTGGGTCTGGCCTTCGCCACCGGTGAAACGCAGATCATCCTGCTCAGCATGCTGCTGTCCTTCGGCATGAACGGCGTGATCGCGGGTCAGTACACCTACACCGCCGAGATCTATCCCACCGCGATCCGCGCCACCGGCATGGGCGCCGCCTCGGCCTTCGCCCGGATCGGCTCCATCGCTTCGCCCACCATCGTGGGCGTGGCCTACCCGGTGCTCGGCTTCGGCGGCGTGTTCGCCATGATGACGTGCATCCTGCTGATCGGCGGCCTGGGCATTCTGTTCTACGGCAAAAACACGCGTGGCGTGGTGCTCGAGGAAATCAACGGATGAGCGCCGCCTTCCAGCCCTGGGCCGCGCACGCCCGCTCGCTGGCCCTGGCGCAAACGCGCGAAGGCCAGTGGGACGCGATCTCGGCCCTGCTCGAACAGGCCTTCGGCTACCAGCTGCTCACGGCCCTCGTCTACCTCGAAGACCTGCGCCTGATGCGCCGGCTCTACACCAACGACGAGACCATCAGCCCGCTGGGCGGCTTCAAGGCCACCGGCAACGGCCCCTGGTCGCGCAAGGTGCTCGACCAGGGCGAGTTCAGCGTGGCCAGCACCGAAGACGACGTGCGCACGGTGTTCTCCGAGGCCGAGTTCCTGATCGAGCGCGGTCTGCACTCCGCCTTCAACATTCCCGTTCGCCACCAGGGCAAGGTCATCGGTTCGCTCAACCTGCTCGCGGGGCGCCACGCCTATGACCACGCCGACCTGGACCTGGCGACCGTGATCGCCGGCCTGTGCGCGCCGGTGTTTCTTCAGGCCGTGGAAGCGGCCCGCGCCGAGGCCCTGGCCGTGGACCGGACGCAGCTCGACAGCGTCTGATCCCGCGTTGCGCTTCACGCCAGCAAGACCGCCGGCCATCCCTCGGGATGTCCGGCTTTCCCGCGTCTGGCACCCCGCCGTTCCGAACCCCCGTCCCGCAATCGCTTTCGTCATTCGTGGCATCCCCGCGCCCGGCCGCTCCAAGCCCCGGCCGCGCCATCCTGCCCCTCGCATTGTCAGATGTTTGTCTCCATGAATACCGTATCGTCCTCCCCCCGCGCCGAGCGCTTTACCCACATCACGCCGCTGGCGGAGCAGACGCCCCTGCGCGCGGCCATCACGCTGGCCTGGCGCCGTCCCGAGCCGGTTGCCGTCGCGTGGCTGCTGGAGCGTGCCCGGCTGCACCCGACGCAGGCCGAGCGCAGCCAGGCGCTCGCCACACGCATCGCCACCGCCCTGCGGACCCGCAAGAGCGCGGGCGGCAAGGCCGGTCTGGTCCAGGGCCTGCTGCAGGAGTTCTCGCTGTCGTCGCAGGAAGGCATCGCCCTGATGTGCCTGGCCGAAGCGCTGCTGCGCATTCCCGACACCGCGACGCGCGATCTGCTGATCCGCGACAAGATCAGCCGCGGCAACTGGAAAGAACACGTGGGCCAGAGCCCGTCGATGTTCGTCAACGCGGCCGCCTGGGGCCTGATGCTGACCGGCAAGCTGGTCGCCACGCACAGCGAGGGCGGCATGGGCAACGCGCTTACGCGTCTGATCGCGCGCGGCGGTGAGCCGCTCATCCGCAAGGGCGTGGATATGGCGATGCGCATGATGGGCGAGCAGTTCGTCACCGGCGAGAACATGGCCGAGGCGCTGTCGCATGCGCAGTCGCTCGAAGCCCAGGGGTTTCGTTATTCCTACGACATGTTGGGCGAGGCCGCGCTCACGGCGGCCGACGCCCAGCGTTATTACAACGATTACGAGCAGGCGATCCACGCCATCGGCCGCGCCGCCGCGGGCCGCGGCGTGTACGAAGGTCCGGGCATCTCGATCAAGCTGTCGGCACTGCATCCGCGCTACAGCCGCGCCCAGGTGCAGCGCGTGATGACCGAGCTCTATCCGCGCGTGTTCGCGCTGGCCCGTCTCGCGCGGCAGTACGACATCGGCCTGAACATCGATGCCGAGGAGACCGACCGCCTGGAGCTTTCGCTCGACCTGCTCGAGATGCTCTGCTTCGAGCCCGAGCTGCAAGGCTGGAAGGGCATCGGCTTCGTGATCCAGGCCTACCAGAAGCGCTGCCCCTACGTGATCGACTTTGTCATCGATCTGGCGCGCCGCAGCGGGCAGCGCCTGATGGTGCGACTGGTGAAGGGCGCCTACTGGGATAGCGAAATCAAGCGCGCCCAGCTCGACGGCATGGACGACTACCCTGTCTACACCCGCAAGCCCTACACCGATCTGTCGTACATCGCCTGCGCGCGCAAGCTGCTGGCGGCGCCCGACGCGGTGTATCCGCAGTTCGCCACGCACAACGCCCTGACGCTGGCCACGGTGTACGAGCTCGCCGACCCCGAGACCTATCACGCGGGCCAATACGAGTTCCAGTGTCTGCACGGCATGGGCGAACCGCTCTACGAACAGGTGGTGGGCCCGGTGGCCGAGGGCAAGCTCGGCCGCCCCTGCCGCATCTACGCCCCGGTCGGCACGCACGAAACCCTGTTGGCCTACCTGGTGCGTCGCCTGCTCGAAAACGGCGCGAACACGTCGTTCGTCAATCAGGTGGCCGACCACGACTATCCGATCGCCGCGCTGGTGCAGGACCCCGTGGCGCAGATCGAGCAACTGGCGCAGGCCGAACGCACGCTCGGCGAGTCGCACCCGGGCATTCCCATGCCGCGCGAACTCTATGGCATCGATCGTGCCAACTCGCGCGGCCTGGATCTGGCCAACGACCAGACGCTGGCCGAGCTGAGCGCCACGCTGCGCACGGCGTCGCGCGCCTCCTACGAGGCCGGCCCGATGCTGGCGCAGGCGACCGCCGGCGACCTCGCGGGCGAGCTGCGTACCAGCGCGCCCGTCATCAATCCCGCCGACCATGGCGACGTGGTCGGGGCCGTGCGCGAAGCGTCGGCCGCCGAGGCCGACGCCGCGCTGCGCGCCGCGCATGACTACGCGCCGGTGTGGGCAGCCACGGCCACGAGCGAGCGCGCTGCGGCGCTGCTGCGCGCCGCCGACGCGATGGAAGCGGACATGGTGCCCCTGATGGGCATCCTGGTGCGCGAGGCCGGTAAAACCTACGCCAACGCCATCGCCGAGGTCCGCGAAGCGGTGGACTTCCTGCGCTATTACGCCGCGCAGGCCGGCAGCGAGTTCGACGCCGCCACGCACACGCCGCTCGGTCCGGTCACCTGCATCAGTCCGTGGAATTTCCCGCTGGCCATTTTCACCGGTCAGGTTGCCGCGGCACTCGCGGCCGGCAACACCGTGCTCGCCAAGCCCGCCGAGCAGACGCCCCTCATCGCGGCGCAGGCCGTGCGCCTGCTGTGGGAAGCCGGCATTCCGCGTGCGGCCGTACAGCTGCTGCCGGGCCGCGGCGAGACCGTCGGGGCGCAGTTGATCGGCGACGCCCGCGTCCAGGGCGCGATGTTCACCGGCTCGACCGAGGTCGCGCGCATCCTGCAGAAGACGCTGGCGCAGCGCCTCACGCCGGCCGGCCAGCCGGTGCCGCTCATCGCCGAAACCGGCGGGCAGAACGCCATGATCGTCGACTCGTCGGCGCTCACGGAACAAGTGGTGGTGGACGTCGTCAGCTCGGCGTTCGACAGCGCCGGCCAGCGCTGCTCGGCGCTGCGAGTGCTGTGCGTCCAGGAAGATGCGGCCGACCGACTGATCACGATGCTCAAGGGCGCGATGGCCGAGTTGCGCCTGGGCAATCCCGAACAAATCGCCAACGACGTCGGCCCGGTCATCGATACCGACGCGCAGGCGGGCATCCAACGCCACATCGATGCCCTGCGCGCCAAGGGCCGCACGGTGCATCAGCTGTGCCAGCGCGATGCAAGCTCGCGCCAGGGCACCTTCATCGCGCCGACGCTGATCGAACTGAACGACATCGCCGAGCTCGAGCGCGAGGTGTTCGGGCCCGTGCTGCATGTGGTGCGCTACCGCCGCGCCGAGCTCGACGCCCTGCTCGCACGCATCCGCAACACCGGATACGGCCTGACCCTCGGTCTGCACACGCGCATCGACGAGACCATCGAACGCGTGGTCGACGGCGCGCATGCCGGCAACGTCTACGTGAATCGCAACATCGTGGGTGCGGTGGTGGGCGTGCAGCCGTTCGGTGGCGAAGGGCTCTCCGGTACGGGCCCGAAGGCGGGCGGTCCGCTGTATCTCTATCGTCTGCTGTCCGAACGCCCCGAGCGCGCGCTCGCGCGGCCTTTTGCCGTGCAGGCACAGAGCGCGGCACCGGATCGGACGCTTGACGCCGCCGCTTGCGCCGCGCTCGCGCAATGGTGCCAGGCGCAGGGTGTGGCGCTGGCGCGGCCCCAGCCCCTGTTCACGGGTGCCGTGTTCGAGCTGGCCGGCCCCACCGGTGAGCGCAACACTTACCGCCTGACGCCGCGCGACGCCGTGCTGTGCCTCGCCGCCACCGATGCCGACCGTCTCACGCAGCTTGCCGCGGTGCTGGCCGCCGGCAGCCGCGCCGTCTGGCCTGGCGCCGACGCGCAGGCCGCCCAGCTCTACGCTCGCCTGCCGCAGGAGGTGCGTGCCCGCGTCACGCTGGCGCACGATCCGAGCCAGGCCGCGTTCGACGCCGCCGTGCAACACGGCGATGCGGCGGCGCTGCAGGCGACGCTTGCCGAGCTGGCGCGCCGGCCGGGCGCGATCGTGACGCTGACCGGTCTCGCGCCGGGCGAAACGCGGGTGCCGCTGGAGCGCTTCGTGCATGAGCGCGCCCTGAGCGTGAACACCGCCGCGGCGGGCGGCAACGCGAGCCTGATGACGATGGCGTGAGACGGCGCGGCGGGGGTGAGCGGGGTGCGCCGTGCTCGTCGGGCCTTCCCGCCCGCCGCGCCGCGTGGTCTCAGCGATGGCGGCCGCTCCACGGGGTCCGTTCCACGGCGTCCGTTCCACGGCGGCAACTTCAACGGCGATGTAACAGGCACGGCGATTGCGATGAAGGCGGCTCCTCAACCCCTGGAGTGAGCCATGAGCGACGATCTGCAAAACCGCGGGCCGCAGGACCGCAGCCGCATCAATGTGCGCGAGCAATGGGAAGTCGATTACTGGACCAAAGAGCTCGGCGTATCGACAGACGCGCTGCGCGACGCGGTCACCCAGGCCGGGACCTCCGTCGAGAAGGTCAAGGCGTACCTGCAACGCAGCTGAGCGGCCAAGCCGCTGGGCGGTGGGCGCAATGCCTGCCGGCCCCCGCGCCGCTCAGCCGCGCTGGCGGATGCGCTTGAGTATCGCCACCCCGCTGGACACGGCCTGTCCGTCGGCCGTGATCTCGCCCTGCACGAACACCAGACTCGCCGTCACCCGCGTGACGCGTCCGCGCGCCTCGAGAAATTGCCCGGGCCGCGCCGCGGACAAATAGTGTGTGTCCAGCTGCACGGTCACGCAGGGCTGGCGTTGTATGGCTTCCCAGGCGATCGCACTGAGCCCCTGATCCATCAGCGTGGCAATCAGACCGCCATGCACGAGTCCCGCGCGATTGGCATGCTGCGGACCCGTGAGCAGTCCATAGGCCCACGCGTCGCCTTCCTGGCGCGACCAGATCGGGCCCACGTGCGCCGAGAATCCCATTCCCTCGCGCTCCGCCCAGCCGGCGGCGCGCAATGCGTCGCGCGCCCCTGCCGAGGCGTCATCGTGTTGTTGCGTGTGTTCGCTCATCGTCAACTCCGCGCCGCCAGCATGTGCGACAGGCTCTGCGCCTCGTGCTGCATCTCTTTGGCCAGCGACTGCGCCTTGGCCGCGCCGAGCTGGGTCGACAGCGCCGCGGCCACCAGCGAATGCGACAGACGGCCCTGGCTGTCGAGCACCGGTACGGCCAGCACGGTCACGCCATCGATGTAGTTGCCCCGGTCGATGCTGTAGCCCTTGCGGCGCGCCTGCTCCACGTCTTTGCGCCAGCTATCGATATCGGGCGCCTGATCCCAGCGCAGCGCCTTGAAGCGGCGTTCGACTTCGGCATCGCTCATGCCACCGTAGGCGGCCACCAGCCGGCCGGTGGCGCTGATGAGCGCAGGAAAGCGGCTGCCTACATCCACGTGCAGGCGGAAGGGCGCATGCGAGCGCGACAGCGCCAGCACCACCATGTGATCCTGGCCCGCGATCTCCACGCCGATCGCGGTCACGTTGGCATCGCGTGACAGGCGGTCGAGCACCGGCTGCGCCAAGGCCGGAAACGGACTGCTTTCGATCACGCTGCGCGCCAGCGTCAGCATGCCCACGCCGAGGCTGTAGCGCTTGCTACCCGCATCGACCTTGACCAGCCCCTCGTCCACCAGCACGCGCAGGATGTGCAGGCAGGTGCTGGTGACCATGTCCAGCTCTTGCGAGATGGCTTTCAAGGTGAGCGGCTCGCCGCCGCGTCCGAGCAGACGCAGGATGGCGATGGCGCGCGTCACCGCGGGCACTTCTCGAATGCGCGGGCCGGGCTTCTCGCGGGCTTCGGTCACTTCAGTCATGCGCAGGAATCTCCGTTCGTCGATGGCACAGGATACGCCGGAATCCGGCGCGACCGTACCCCGACGCATTTTGACTCATTGTACATATACAATTCACGGAAGCTATTGACAATTATCGGGCCGGCGCGCAAAGTGAGCCTCACCAGCACGAGGAGCCATAACGTCATGACCCGATTGACGGAGTACCTCAGTTACGCCGATGCGCAGGCGCATTGCTCTCCCGACAAACTGTGGGAGCTGTTCGACGGCGACAAGGCGCAGATGAACATCGCACACGAGTGCATCGATCGCCACGCCGGCGCCGATCGCCCCGCCATCATCCTGGTGAAGGCCGACGGCACCGACGAAGAGATCGGCTTCGACGCGCTGGCACGCGATTCCGCCCGCTTCGCGCACGCCCTCGCCGCACGCGGCATCGAACCCGGCGACCGCGTGGCCGTCATGCTGGAGCCGTCGCGCGAGTTCTATGTCGCGCTGTTCGGCGCCATCAAGCACGGCGCCATCGCGGTGCCGCTCTTCACGCTGTTCGGCCCCGACGGCATCCGGCTGCGCATCGAAGACTGCCGGCCCCGGTTGCTCATCACCAACGCCGAGAAGGCGACGCAGGTACCGGCCCTGCCCGGGCTCGAGGTGATCGTGGCCGACGCCGGCTTTCTGCCGGGGCTTTCGCACCTGCCCGATCACTACGCGCCCGCCACGCGCGCCGACGATCTGGCGATCTTTCAGTACACCTCCGGCACCACGCGCGAGCTGCCCGATGCCGTCAAGCACACGCATCGGGCGCTGGTCACGCTGATGCTCGCCACGCTCTACGGCACCGGCGTGCGGCCCGGCGATCGGTTCATGTGTCCGTCGTCGCCCGCCTGGGGTCACGGCCTGTGGCACGGCACGCTCGCGCCGCTCGCCCTCGGCGTCACGATCGGCGCCTACGCCGGCAAATATCAGGCAGAGCGCCTGCTGCGCGCGCTGCAGGATCATCGCTTCACCAACCTCTCGGCGGCCGCCACGCACTACCGCATGATGCGCAACTCGGGCGCCGCGCCCCAGTTCCGCTACCACCTGCAAAAGCTCTCTTTCACCGGCGAGCCCATCGACAGCGAAACCGCCGAGTTCGTCGCGCAGACCTTCGGCCGGCCGGCCTGCAGCATGTACGGCACCACCGAGATCGGCGTTTGCCTGGTGAACTACCCCGGCGCACCCGACTTTCCGGTCAAGCCCGGCTCCCTGGGCAAGCCCGTGCCGGGCCTGCGCGTCGAAGTGCAGGACGCCCACGGCGCGCCCTGCGCACCGGGCGTCACCGGCGAAATCAAGCTGTGGCGTCGCGGCGCCTGGGTACCCACCAAAGACCTCGGCCGCGTCGACGACGACGGCTACTTCTGGCATGGCGGGCGGGCCGACGACGTGATCATCTCGGCGGGTTGGACCATCAGCGCCGTCGAGGTCGAAGACGCCATCCTCAAGCATCCCGACGTGACCGAGGCCGCCGCGATCGGCGTGCCCGACGCGCTGCGCGGCCAGGTCGTGAAGGCCTTCGTGGTGGCACGCCGCCCCGGCGATGCGCAGTTCATCCAGGAAATCCAGGACGCCGTCCGCACCCAATTGAGCCAGCACGAGTACCCGCGTCAGGTGGCCTTCGTGGCCGAACTGCCCAAGACCCCGGCCGGCAAGATCCATCGCAAGAAATTGCGTGAGCAGGAAGTTGTTGCATCCCCCGCCACGGCCGCCGCCGTGCAATGACGAATAACGCTACGGAGACATCATGTTGACCCAGACGCAAACGCCCAGAAGTTTTCCCAAGATCACCGAGCGCGGGCTCGAAGAGCTGCGCGACCGCATCGGCGTCAAGATCGGCGCCACCGCCGAGCCCTGGTGCTACGAGGCCACGCGCGACAACATCCGTCATTACGCGCACGGCATCGGCGACGACAACCCCCTGTGGTGCGATCCGGAATACGCCGCGGGCACGCGCTACGGCGGCATCGTGGCATTGCCGAGCTTTCTCTTCTCGACCAGCCGCATCGTGTCGGGTTATGTGGGCGGCCTGCCCGGCGTGCATGCGATGTGGTCGGGCGCCGACTGGACCTGGCACAAGCCCGTGCGCCGCAACGACACGATCTCCACCGAGGCCCATCTCAAAGACCTGATCGAGCACCAGACCCGCTTCGCGGGCCGCGCCGTGCAGCAGATCTACCACGTCGACTTCTTCAACCAGGAGGGCGACAAGGTGGCCGAGGCCGACAGCTGGTGCTTCCGCACCGAGCGCGACCATGCCCGCGAGCAAGGCAGCAAATACAAGGAAGTGCGCGCGCGCGAGCCGCGCCGTTACAGCGAAGAAGAGATCCGCGAGGCCTACAAGCTCTATGCGCAGGAAGAGGTGCGCGGCGCCAACACGCGTTACTGGGAAGACGTGACCGAAGGCGAGGAGCTGCCCGTGCTGTTCAAGGGCCCCATGACCGTCACGGGCTTCATCGCCTTCGCGCAGGGTTGGGGCGGCCTGTACATCCGCGCCAACAAGATCGCGTGGCAGTTGATCGACGCGCACCCCGGCGTGGGCATCACCAACCGCTTCGGCATTCCGGACGTGCCCGAGCGCGTCCACTGGGAAGAAGACTTCGCGCTCGAGGTCGGCGCGCCGGGCGCCTACGACTACGGTCCCGAACGCAACTCCTGGCTGACGCATCACCTCACCAACTGGATGGGCGACGACGGGTTCCTGCGCAAATCGCATTGCAAGATCCGCCGCCACAACCCCGAGGGCGATATGCTGTTCTTCAAGGGCCGGGTCAAGCGCAAGTACATCGAAGACGGCAAGCACCTGGTCGAGATCGAGCAGGAGGCGCGCAACCAGGATGACGAGCTTTCGGTACTCGGCACCGGCGTGGTGGAGCTGCCTTCGCGCGGCTGACCCGCGTCTTGCGGACGCCCCGGCATCGCCGGGGCCCCGGACACCCGGCTCGCGCCGGGGCCCATCGCTTGGAGGCGACCATGTCCGAAGCTTCCGTACCGCAGACCGGCGCGTTGGCCGGTCTGAAGATCGTCGATCTGTCGCGCGTGCTGGCCGGGCCGCTATGCACGCAGATGCTGGCCGACAATGGCGCCGACGTCATCAAGATCGAACCGCCGTCGGGCGACGAGACCCGCACGCTGGGCCCGCCGTTCGCGGCCTCGGGCGACGCCGCCTACTTCGGCGCCGTCAACCGGGGCAAGCGCGCGCTCTCGCTCGATCTGGCCCACCCCGAGGGCCGCGAGGTGCTTCTGCGCCTGCTCGACGACGCCGACGTGCTGGTCGAGAATTTCATGCCCGGCACCATGGCGCGCTGGGGCCTCGATTACGAGCAGGCGCTGGCCGAGCGCTTTCCGCGCCTCATCTATTGCGCCATCTCCGGCTTCGGCGACACCGGGCCGCTGGGCGGCCTGCCGGGCTACGACGCCATCCTGCAGGCCATGTGCGGGCTCATGAGCGTGAATGGCGAGCCATCCTGCGGGCCCACCCGCATCGGCATCCCGATCGTGGATCACCTGACGGGCTACACCGCCATGACCGGCATTCTGATGGCGCTGGTCGAACGCCATCGCAGCGGCCGCGGCCAGCGCGTGGAGGCCACGCTCTTCAACACGGCACTCAGCCTGCTGGTGCCGCATGCGGCCAACTGGATGGAATCGGGCCAGGCGCCGCGTCTGCTGGGCAGCGCACATCCCAACATCGCGCCGTACGACAAGTTTCAGTGCCGCGACGGCCCGGTGTTTCTCGGCATCCTCAACGACCGGCAGTTCCGGCGATTCTGCGACTACCTCGGCCTGGCCGAGGTGCTGGCCGACGAGCGCTACGCCCACAACGCAGGCCGCCTGGCGCATCGCGACAGTCTGCGCGAGGCGATCGAAGCGGCGCTGCGCGACCGGGACCGCCAGGGGCTGTGTCAGGCCTTGATGGGGCTGGGCGTGCCGGCGGGTCCGGTCAACACCGTGCCCGAGGCGTTCGCGCAGCCGCATGCGGCCGCGATGCGCGTCGACGGCGACGGCTATCACGGCGTGGGCCTGCCGAATCAACTCTGCCGCACGCCGGGCGCCCCGGGCCGCGCGCCCCCCCGTTACGCCGAACACACCGAGGAGATCCTGCAGGAGGCCGGGTACGACCCGGACCGCATCGCGCAGTTGCGCGCGTGCGGCGCCTTGCCGTCCGCCACCTAGACGTGGCGGCGGGTAGCACAACAAAAAAGCCTGATCCATCCACCCGGAGACAAATCATGAAATCACTGTTGAGCGCGGCGCTGCTGGCCGCCGTGGCCTGCCTGCGGCCCGCGTGGGCCGACACCTATCCCGGCAAACCCGTGCGCGTCATCGTGCCGTATCAGGCCGGGCAGGGCACGGACGTGGCGACGCGCTTCCTGGCCGAACATCTGGGCCGCGCATTGGGCCAGACCTTCGTCGTCGAAAACCGCCCCGGCGCGGGCGGCAACATCGGCACCGCCGAGGTCGGCCGAGCCCACGGCGACGGCTACACCATTCTCATGGGCACCAACGGCACCCATGTCCTGAACCAGTATCTGTACAGCACGCTGCCGTTCGATCCCGAAAAGGACTTCGAACCGGTGATCCTCGTGAGCTCGTTCCCGATGGTGTTGCTCACGCCGCCGGGCTCGCCCTACAAATCGCTGCAGGACCTGCTGGCGGCGGCACGCGCCAAGCCCGACGCGGTGGATGTGGGGCTGCCGAGCACCACCGCGCGGCTGGTGCTGGAGCTGCTCGAAAAGCAGACCTCCACGCGCATCGCCGGTATTCCGTACAAGGGCTCGAGCACCGCCATGACCGACCTCATCGGCGGCCGGGTCGGCGTGGCCGTCGATACCGTGAGCGCCTCGCGCGCCTTCATCGATAGCGGCAAGCTCATCCCGCTCGGCGTGACCTCGCTCAAGCCATCGGCCCTGCTGCCCGGCGTGCCGTCGGTGGCGGGCCAGGGTGTCGACGGCTTTCAGGTGATCGCATGGAATGGCGTATACGTGCCACGCGGCACGCCGCCCGCCGTCGTCGCCACGCTCAACGAGGCGCTGGCGAAGATCCTCAAACAACCCGATGTGCGCAAACGCCTGCTCGAACTGGGCCACGAACCCGCCGGCGGCTCCGCCGACGAGCTGCGCCAGTTCGCACAGAGCGAGCGCAAGAAGTGGGCGCCGCTCATCAAGGAAGCGGGACTGAAGGCGGACTGAGCGACGAAGCCCGCCCGGGCGCCGGCCGGGCGGGCCGCGGGCCGCCGCGCAACGGCGCGGCGCTCGCTCGATGTGGCCTTACACGTAGCAGGGCCCTTCGATGAGCGGATGCCTGGCGATGAAGTCTTCGTCGATGCGCAGACCGATGCCCACGCCATCGAGCGGCCGCACGCAGCCGTCGGCATCGAGCTCGTACGGCAGGCGGTCGGCAAGTTCGTCGCGGAAGGGGTTCAACACGGTGACGTCGGCCTCGAAGTAGCCGGGGTTGTCGATGCCGCAAAGGTAATGGATGCTGGTGGCCATGTTGATGGCCGTGGCCGAGGTATGCGGGTTGATGCTGAGCTTGAGCGCCGCCGCCATGGCCGCAATGCGCATGGCCTCCGTGACGCCCCCCGTCTTCGACAGATCGGGCTGGATCGCCGTCACGTGGCCAGCCTGCATCAGCGGCCCGAACTCATAACGCGTGTAGTGGTTCTCGCCCGCCGCCAGCGGCACGCGGCCCAGCCTCGCGGCGCGCGCATACGCATCGTGATCGTGCGCCGGGAAGGGCTCCTCGAGCCAGCCCACGCCCAGCGCCTCGAACGCGGGCATCACGCGGCGCACATCATCCAAGCTGTAGCCGGTGTTCGCGTCCACCAGCAGTTCGATGTCGTCGCCAAAGGCCTTGCGCACGGCCTCCACCCGCTCCACGTCGCGTTTGGGAGAATCGCCCACCCGCAGTTTGAGCGCGCGATAGCCGAGCTCGACCAGTCCGCGGGCCTCGTCCACCAGCTGCTGCGTGGGCTGCCAGCCGAGCGCGATGCCGCCGGCGTAGGCCTTCACCGGCTTGGCCGATCCGCCCAGCAGGCGGTACAGCGGCCACTGCGTGACCTGCGAGCGGATATCCCACAGCGCCAGATCCAGGCCGCTCAACGCCAGCGCCGCCGCCGCGCCCATGCCATGGCTGGCGAACTGCATCTTGAGCACGCGCGCCGTCACTCCGACGTTGTCGAGCGCATCCATGCCGAGCACCAGCTCGCGCAAGGTGGTGTCGATTAGGCGCGCGATCGCGCCCGGGCAACGGCCGTGATGCGCTTCGCCCCATCCCGACACGCCCTCGTCGGTCGTCACGCGCACCAGCACCGCGTCGCGCTTCACGCTGCGGCCGATGCCCAGCCGCACCGAGCGGTTCTCCGGCACCGGAAAAGAGATCGGGACGGCCTTGATATCGATGATCTTCATGAGAGCTCCGAAAGGAATCAGGGGGTATTCACGGGATGGGACGGCGCCTGGCCGCGCAGCATGCGCAGCATGTCGTCCACCGCGCCATCGCTCATGCGGCGCATGCTGGTGGCGGTGCTGCCCGCCACGTGCGGCGTTAGCAGCGTGCGCGGCGCGTGCAGGATCGCGGCGTCCGCGGGCAGGGATTGAATGTCGTGCACGTCGAGCGCGGCGCCGCCCAGCGCACCGCGCGCCAGCGCATCGGCCAGCGCCGCGGTAACCACCACGGGACCGCGCGCCACGTTGATCAGGATCGCGTCGGGCCGCGCAAGCGCAAGCGCGTCGGCATCGATCAGGCCGCGCGTCTGCGGCGTGAGCGGACAACACAGCACGATCACGTCCGACTCGCGCATCAGCGTGGCGAGGTCGGCGGCCTGCACGCCGGCGGGCAGGGTGTCGGGACGGCGCGTGAGCCCCAGGGTGCGCATGCCGAGCGCCTGGCACAGCGCCGCGAGCTGCGCGCCGATGGTGCCCACCCCCACGATGCCGCAGGTGGTGCCGCGCAGCTCGGTGCCGCGATCGGCCATGGCGCGGGCGGGCGCCCAGCCCTGGCCGCGCAACGCGGCGTCCATGGTGCTCAGGCCACGGCGCAATTGCAGCATCGCGCCCAGGCAGTACTCGACCACCGCGGCGGTATTGGAGCCCGGCAGATTGCCGACCGCGATGCCACGCGCGGTGGCGCGTTCCACCGGAATCATGTCCAGGCCCACGCCGTGGCGCATCACGGCACGCAGCCGCGGGGCGTGGTCGAAGATATCCTCGGGCAGATGGTTGCGCACGATGAGTCCGTCGGCCTCGCGCACCACCGCGCGCAATGCGTCGGCATCGGGCCCCGCGGCCACGCGCACCTCGCACTCGGCGGCCAGCCGCGCGTGCGCATCGGGATGAATGGGAGACGTCAGGGCAACGACAGGCAGGTCAGGCATCGGCTAGCGGTCCTCGATGACAGGGGTATCCAGCGTGCCCAGACCCGGCAGGACGACGCGCATGCGCGCCCCCGGCCGCAGCCACGCGGGAGGTTCATGGTTCGCGGCCACGCCGGCCGGCGTGCCGGTGGCGATGATGTCGCCCGGATCCAGCGGCATCTGCGTCGATGCGTGGGCAATCAGCGCGGGAATATCGAACACCAGATCGGCGGTCGTGCCCTGCTGTCGCACCACGCCGTCGAGCTCCAGCATGATGGGCTGCGCGTGCGGATCCGCGATCTCGTCGGGCGTGACCAGCCAGGGCCCGACCGGGCAGAACGTGGGCTGATTCTTGCCCCGTACGAAGCCCTTGTCGGCGCGCACCATATCGGTGGCGCTCACATCGTTCACGATGAGATAACCCGCGACATGATCCATCGCCGTCTCCGCGCTCACCCGCAGCGCTGTCTTGCCGATCACCACGCCGAGTTCCGCTTCGTAGGTCACGTTGCCCACGTCCGGCGCGAGGCGCACGGCCTCGCCGGGCCCGATTACCGTGCGTCCGGACTTGACGAACAGCACCGGCGCCTCGGGCGGTGCCATGCCGCGTTCGCGCAGGGCGTCATGAAAATTGAAGGCCGCGCCCACCACCTTGCCCGGTCGCGGCAGCGGGGCCAGCAGCCGCACGCTCGACACGGGCCGGCGGGCTTGCGGCGGATAGGTGCTGTCGACCAGCTTCGCGGCCAGCGCCGGCAAGCCCAGGTCGATCCAGTCGATCAACGCGGGCGGCAGGGCACGGGCCCATGCCGGCCCGTCGGCATGCCGCGCGTCCACCACCTCGCTGTCCCCGGCCGACAGAAACCCCGGACGCGGCTGCCCGTCCTCGCAGACAAACGTCACGAACTTCATGGGATCAGGCCACCTTGTAGCGTTCGATGATCTCGCGCTTGACCTCGATGCCCAGCCCCGCGCCGGTCGGGATCTGCACCACGCCGCGATGCTGCACGATGGGCTCTTCGGTGAGCAGGTCGCGGAAGGGGTTCTCGCATTGCTCGAACTCCAGCAGCGGCGGCATCGGGCGGAAGCTCGGAGGCTGATCCGGCAGCGCGGCGATGAAGTGCAGGGTGGCGGCCAGGCCGATCGCGGAGCCCCAGGCGTGCGGAACGCATTCCACGCCGTGCGCGGCGGCCAGGGTCGCGATCTTGCGGCACTCGCTGATCCCGCCAGCGGCGCACACGTCGGGCTGCACGATATCCATGGCCTTGCGGGCCACGATGTCGCGGAAGCCCCAGCGCGTGAATTCGTTCTCGCCGCCGGCCACCGCCATGTCGAGCGCACGCGTCACTTCCACGTAACCGTCGAGGTCTTCGGGCGAGATCGGCTCCTCGAACCACTCCACGTCGAGCTTCTCGAGTTCGCGGCCCAGGCGGATCGCGGCGGGCACCGTGAAGCAATGGTTGGCATCCACCATCAGGCGCACATCGCCGCCCACCGCTTCGCGCACGGCACGCACACGTTCGAGGTCCAGCTTGGGCGAGCCCAGGCCGATCTTCATCTTGATCGCGGTGAAGCCTTCGGCCACATAGCCCTGGGCCTCTTCCACGGCTTCCTCGATAAGGCGGTCCATATCGATGAAATACAGCCCGGTCGCATACGACTGCACCTCGGTGCGGTAGGCGCCCCCGATCAGCTTGTGGATCGGCTTGCCGCAGCTCTTGCCGATGATGTCCCACAGCGCGATGTCGATGCCGCTCAGGGCCGAGATCGCCATGCCCTTGTTGCCGTAGTCCTTGATGCGGTTGTAGAGGTCTTCCCAGATGACCTCCACGTCGAACGCATCGCGCCCGATGATGCGGGCGGCATACTGCGACTCGATGTAGGCGCGCGCCACCTGAGAAGGCCCGTAGCACTCGCCCCAGCCCACGATGCCGTCGGCCGTCTCGATCTCCACGATGCACGAGCCGCGCTGCTTGTAGAGCCAGCCGCGCGACGACGTGAACGGCCGCTCGACCGGTGCGCTGACGACATGGCAGGTGACTTTCTTGATCTGACTCACTGTTTGCTCCCAGGATGCTTATTTGGCGGACACGAATACTTTCTTGGCGACGTCGTTCAGGGTGGTTTGCACCCCCTGCACTTCCTTGTCCAGCGCGGCCCCGGTCTTGTCGTCGACCAGGAACCCGTTCTGCGTGGCGAAGGTCTTGAATTTCTCGCTCTGGATGGCCTTGTCGAAGATCTCGATCAGGCGTTTGCGCACGTCATCGGGGATGCCCGCGGGCGCCACCACATAGGCCATCTGCACCAGCGGCCCGTAGGGGAATGCGTCGTAGCCTTTTTCCTTGAGGGTCGGCACGTCGGGATAGAGCGCGAGCCGCTCGTTGGCGAACACCGCGATCGGCTTCACATGCTTGGCGTCGATCTGTCCTTTGCTCTCCGAGGGCTTGAGCACGGCCGCGTTGATCTGCTTGCCCGAGAGATCGGCGATCACGCGCGAGCCGCCGGGGTAGGGCACGTTGACGTAAGGCACGCCGGCGGCGCGCGCCGTCATTTCGGCGAAGATGTGATTGAGGTTGTTGTTGCCGGGCGTGCCGATCGAAACCTTGCCGGGATTCTTCTTCATCTCGGCCAGGAAGGCCTCGAGCGTGGCGGGCCCGTCGGCCGGCACCAGCAGCATCAGCGGATCGGTGGACACCCGCGCGATGTGGGTGAACTGCTCGTTGCGCAGCGGCGTCAGGTTCTGTGCGATCTGCGCCAGCGTGGAACTCGTCCCCATGCCCACCGTGTAGCCATCGCGATCCGCGTTGGCGACCTTGGTCATGCCGATCGCGCCGGTGGCGCCGGGCGCGTTCTCGACCACGACCGTCACGCCCTGCTCGCTGATCAGCTGTTGCAGCATGCGCGCCGCGATGTCGTTGGAGCCGCCGGCATTCCAGGGAACGACGAAGCGTATCTCCCGGGCCGGATACGTCTTGTCCGCGGCATTTGCCAACGGGATGCTGCAGCACGCCAGGGCGGACACGCCCAGGATCAGCTTGGACAGAACCGACATTTCAGTCTCCTCCGAAAGTCGCCATGAGGACGCTTCGTGAACCGCCTCTCAGGGCTGTTTTTGTGGGTACTCGAGACTTACTCTATCATTCGTTATAACAAACAACAATCATCATCGATCATGCGGCGCAGCACGTAATGCGAGAATGTGCGCATCCGCGGCCCCTATCTGCAGAGGAAGTTTCCGTGCCCGATTTTTCCCGTCAGCCTGGCGTGCAAGCCCCCAAACGGACCGCGATCCTGCGTCCGCTGGAGCGCGAGACGCTCTGGGATCGCGCCTATGCGGCGCTGCGCGAAGCGCTGCTCAACGGCCGCTACGCGCCCGGGCATCGCATCGTGCTGCGCGAGGTCGCCGCCGAGCTCGGTATCAGCCTGACACCCGTGCGCGACGCCGTGAACCGCCTCACCGCCGAGCGCATCCTCGAGCGCGGCACCGGCGGCCAGGGCGGCGGCGCGACCGTGCCCCACGTCGACGCGGGCGTGTTCCAGCAGCTGGTGATCATGCGGGCCGAGCTCGAGTCACGCACCGCGCACGACGCGGTGGCCCATGCCACCGACGACGACGTGCAGACGATGCGTGGTCTGCACGCGCGCATGGCGCAGCTGATCGACGCCGAGCCGCGCCAGGGCTATCTCGACGTGCACCGGCGCTTTCATTTCCATCTCTATGGGCTGAGCGGTCTGGACGTGATCCAGGACAGCATCGAGACGCTGTGGCTGCGCTGCGGGCCGGTGCTCAACATGGTGCTGCCGGAGTACGTGCCGCACCTGAAGGCCACCGATCACCACGCGGCGGCCGTCGAAGCCCTGGCCGCGCGCGACGCGCAGGGCGTGGCCCAGGCGATCCGCGACGACATTCTCGAAGCGGGCCGGTATATCCACGGGTTGCTGGTGCAGGAGTCCGGCCGGCATTAAGGCTCAGTCGGCCGGCTTGGGCTGCTGGCGCGCCAGACGCGCGAGCAGCGCGTCGAGCTGGTTGGCGAACGCCTTGCGGTCGGACTGGCTGAAGGCGGAGGGGCCGCCCGTATCCACACCGCTCGAGCGCAATTCTTCCATCATGTCGCGCAACGCCAGGCGCTCGCGGATGGTCTCGGGCGAATAGCGTTCGCCGCGCGGATTGAGCGCCATCGCCCCCTTGGCCAGGACGTCGGCGGCCAGCGGGATGTCACCCGTGATGACCAGATCCCCGGCCTGCGCATGGGTCGTGATGTGCGCATCCGCCACATCGAAGCCGCGCGGCACCTGCACCGCGCGGATCAGGGGCGAGGGCGGCGTGCGCAGCATCTGGTTGGCCACCAGCGTGAGCGGCACCTGCCAGCGCTGCGACGCCCGGAACAGGATGTCTTTGATGACCGCCGGGCAGGCGTCCGCGTCGACCCAGATATGCATGGGCCTCAGGCGTCCAGCGCTTTCTGCAGCAACTCGGCCACGACGTCGTTGGTGGACACGCCGCGCTCCTGCGCGATGGCGCGCACGCGGTCGGCCTGGGCCTGCGTGAGCTTGAGCGGAAACGGCACCAGACCCGCGGCCTGATCCAGCTTGCGCTGCTCGCGGCGATCCGGCACGGCGTCGCCACCGAAACGGCCGGGCGTGCTGGATTGCTTGAGCTGGCCCACGACCTTGAGCGACTTGTTCTTTTCGAGTTCGAATTTGTTCATGAGAATTCCTGACAGAGTGCGCCATCATAAGCGCAATGGGAGGGACGCCTGTCCTCGGGGAAGAGGCTCTGCTCTAAAGAAAGACCGATGGATGCCGTTATAGGGACAGACGACATCCCGGACCTCGCCTCCATGATCACTGTAGCGCCCTCTTCCGACCTGCCTTCCGACTTCACGACGCTGCGCACCGGTACGCGGGCCGCCGGCACGCCGGCCGCCAGTGCCGCAGCGGCGCCGGGCGATGGGAGCGGCCCCCTCCAGCGCAACGCCGTGGACGCGCCGCGGGAATCCATCCGTCTGTCGGCGCCCGGCAAGGCGCTCGCAGCCATGGGAAACGCACCATCGGCCGACGGCGACAAGGACATCGAAGAGAGCAACCTGCCCGATGAAGTGAAGCGGGTGCTCAAGATGATCCGGGAACTGAAGGAACAGTTGCGCGAACAACAACAGAAACTGCAGGAGGTGATGGCCGACCGCTCGCTTTCCGCCGAGCAGAAGGAAGCACGCGCCTCGCAGATCAAGTCCATGATCACCACCTTGTCCGGCGCGCTCGCCACCGCCACGCAGCAGCTCAGCGAGGTCATGGGCAAACTCGAACTCTCCGATGAGCAGAAGACCGACGCCGCCTCACTGGCGATGAAATAGCGACCGCATCGGGCACGGACGGCCGACGCGCCAGAGGGCCACAGGGCCCGCCTAGGGGGGCCCCCCTAAAATACCCGGATCTGATTTTGGACGGGTTGCCATGTTCCGACTCCTCGCGCGCCACGCCGCCCTGGCGCTGACCGCCGTGCTCTGCGCCGGCGCGGCCCACGCCGCCACGCCCTGTCCCCAGGCGGCCGACATCGTGCGGGCGATCTGGCCCAGCGCGAGCGGCCCCGACGCCAATGGCCGCATGCCGCTGGGCGACAGCCACAGCATGGCGCGCATTGCGCTGCGCGAGTTCGAGAGCGTGCCACGCGTGGCCTGCAAGGTCTGGCCGGCGGACACCAATCTCATGCTCGCCGCGGTGCCCGTGATGGCCGATGTCCCGGACAGCAACGACGGCAACGCGGGCGACCTGGGCCTCTATGTGCTCGATGCCCACACCCTGCAGGTGCGGCAGTCGCTGCGCATCACCGGCCTGATGACCGACGATGCCGTGCGCATCTTCGACGTGACGCTCGATACGGCGCGCTACGGCGTCGACGGCAAACGCGCGTTCGGCGTGCGCATCGCGCGCGCCAACGGCTCACAGCCGAACCCGTTCCAGGAAACGAGTCTGCGTCTGTTCGTGCCCGAGGGCGACACGCTGCGCATGGCGCTGGACGGTGTGTCGATGGAGCGGCTCCAGGGCGAGTACGACACGCAGTGCAAAGGCGAATTCATCCGCACCCGCCGCACGCTCGCGATGAGCGGGCGCAACCTGATGGCCACCGAAGTGGTCACGACCACGCGCGCCGACGAGAAAAACGGCGAATGTGTCGAAGCCACCGTCGCCACCACGCGCCACCGTTACACGCTGCCGTACGAAGACGGCCAGTTTCTGATTCCGATCGCGCTGGTGTCGATGGATAACGAGTAGGGGCGCGACCGGCAGCGCAGCGACGATCCCAGGCGTTTCTCAGCGCCGCTGATCATCGTGCCTGGCCGGCCGCACCCCGGCGGCTCCTGTCCCGCGATCAGCGTTCCGCCTGGACGCCGGCCTTCGTCAGGCGTGCGCGCACGGCGGCGTAGCCCTCGCGCGTCATGTCGGTGTTGCGGATGGCAGCCGTGCACCTGGCGTAGTCATCCGGGCAGCCGCTCATGCCGGGCATATCGTCCGCCACCACGAACAGCTGGACCACGACTCGCTTCACGTCCGCCGGCGCGGGCTTGCCCTGCAAAAAGTCCGTGATCTCGGCACGGTACTGCGCGATCTTCTGTTCGACGACCGTCTTCCAGTCGGCGCAGCCGGTGAACAGCACGGCGCCGTCGCTCCACGTCAGCTTGTCGCACAGCACCACCGGCTCGGTCTGCGATGCCAAGGCTTGCGGCAGCTCCGCGCGCACCGTCGCGCCGGCTTCGGTGACGTACGTGACGCGCGTGCCCTGCGTGGCGGAGGTGTCCACCTTGCCGCGCAAGAGGATCGGCGTTTCGATGACCGCGGGCAAGCGCTCCGAGGGGCCGTTGGCATACGCCTTGGCCACATCGGCCACTTCCTCATGAGAAAGATCCATGCGTTGCGCGATCACGCGGCGCGCGCCCTTGAGCAACTCACTGTGCTCTTCGCGGATTTCGTGCTCGATCAACGCCTTTTCGAGCGGCGTCGGGGTATAGGCCGCGCTCACGAGGGTGGGCAAAAACAGCGCGGCCAGCGCGAAGGGAATCGACTTCATGGGGATACCGGGATAAGAGAAAGGCGCAAGCGTACCTCAGGTGCGGCCCCTTTTTTGCACGCCCGCCCTTCAGAGGTGCGCGCGGTCAGGCCCGCTCCTGCCCCTGCCGCCACTCCCGCGGCGTCATCCCGCTGATGGCCTTGAACGCGCGCGACAGCGCCGCCTCGCTGCCATATCCCACGTCCATCGCGATCGACTTGAGTGGCTTGCCCAAGAGCAGCGCCTGCTGCGTGAGCCGCACCCGCCAGCCCTGCAGGTAATGCCCGGGCGTACAGCCCACGGCGTCCCGGAACGCCCCCGCAAACACGCTGCGCGACATGCCCGAGACGTCGGCCAGCGAGGCCAGCGTCCATTCGTGGGCGGGCTGCTCGTGCATGGCGACCAGCGCGCGGCGCAGCTGCGGATGCGACATGCCGGCCAGCATGCCGCCCGCCACGCGGCCCGTCTCCATCAAGTGGCGCAGCATCTGGATCAGCACCACCTCGAACAGGCGGTCGATCAAGGGATAGCGGCCGCAGTTCTCACCGAAGGCCTCGTCGAACAGCACGCCCAGAATCGGCGCCGCGCCATCGATCTCGCGCAGCGACACGCACACCACGTCGGGCAGGGCCGCGGCGAGCGGATTGGTCGCGCCGCCGTCGAACTCCAGATCGGCACAGGCCATATCGGCGCCGCGCTCCGGGTCGGTGTGGAACTGCCTCGGCATGGGGCGCGGATACATCAGCAGGCTGGGCTCCGTGACGCGCAGCGGGTCGCGCCCGGGATGGACGATATCCAGCGTGCCCGCCTTGACGAGATGCAGCTGGCCGCGCCCCCCCTCCGAGTCGGCCAGGCCGTTGATGCCGCACAGCGTTCCCGCGTGGAACAGATGCGCGCGCACCGGAAAACGGTTCAGCAGGGCGTCCAGCCGGTCCGAGCACACGTCCGCCATGAAAATACTCCTAATCAAGTTTTCAAGACTATACGTGACTTTTAGTTTTGCCAACGGGCCTAAAGTGACACCCATCGCAACCCCACACGGAACAACACATCATGGCATTCCCCCGCAAGCTCCTCGCCGCCTCCCTGCTGGCTCTGGCTCCCCTGACCACCTTCGCCGCCGGCAGCGCCGGCGTCGAGCACAACACGCAAGCCTTCCTGGAAGCCCTCGCCAAGGGCGGGGGCCAGCCGCTCGAAACGCTGACGCCCGCCGCCGCACGCCAGGTGCTGGTCGGCGCTCAGCAGGGTGCCAAGCTGCCTGCCGCCGACGTCAGCGAAAAGACGATCACGGTCGACGGCAAGCAGATCAAGCTGCACATCGTGCGCCCCGCGGGCGCCAAGGGCGTGCTGCCCGGCTTCATCTTCGTGCACGGCGGCGGCTGGATCCTGGGCGACTTCCCCACGCACGAACGCTTCGTGCGTGATCTCGTGGCCGACTCCGGCGCGGCCGCCATCTTCGTCGACTACACGCCGTCGCCCGAAGCCCGTTATCCGGTCGCGATCAACGAGATCTACGCGGCCACGAAGTGGGTGTCCGAGAACGGCGCGCAGATCAACGTCGACGGCAAACGTCTCGCCATCGCCGGCAACAGCGTGGGCGGCAACATGGCCACGGTCGTGGCCCAGATGGCGAAGGAGAAGGGCAAGCCCGCACTGCGCGCGCAGGTGCTGTTCTGGCCGGTCACCAACGCCAACTTCGAAAACGCCTCGTACGACGAGTTCGCGGAAGGCCACTTTCTTACGCGCAACATGATGAAGTGGTTCTGGGATGCGTACACGACCGATCCCAAGCAACGCCAAGACATCCACGCCTCGCCGCTGCTCGCCACCCCGGACCAGCTCAAGGGCCTGCCGCCCACGCTGATCCAGACCGCGGAGAAGGACGTGCTGCGCGACGAGGGCGAAGCCTACGGCCGCAAGCTCGACGCCGCCGGCGTGAGCGTGGTCGTGACCCGCTACAACGGCATGATCCATGACTTCGGTCTGCTCAACGTGCTGTCCGACGTGCCCGCCACCCGCTCGGCACTGCACCAGGCCGCCGAGGAACTGAAGGCGCGTCTGAAGTAATCGAGGCAGGTGCAGCCACGCCCGCTGCGACGGGCCCACGCGAAGTGGGCCCGTCACAGCGGGCGTACTTATGCGCAAACGCAAAGGAGCGGTTCGTGTGTCGCACGTCTCCTTGCATGCATCGCTACAATGCGGCCTCCGCAGTCACCCCTGTACAGGCGCAGCCACGCGCCCATTTCGTAGTCATGTCTATTTCCGCTTCACTGCGCGTCTCGCTCGCGACGCTGCTCTTGCCCCTGGGCGCCGCAGCTTCCGACATTGCCACGATCAAGAGCCCGGTCACCGGCCGGCTCTGGATGGACCGAAACCTCGGCGCGGAACGCGTCGCCGAGAATCCGATGGACGATCACGCTTTCGGATCGATCTACCGCTGGAACCGGGCCAAGGCCTACATCGGCAACGCCATCCACGACCTTGAAAAATGGGATCCCGAAAGCTGGGGTGATGAGTCCATCGATCTCAAGCCGGGCGTACTCGAAGGCAAGAAGGTCGAATGGAGCGACGAAGGCTGGCAGGCTGCCAATAACCCCTGCCCCAAGGGCTTCGACATCCCCACCAAGGCCGAGTGGGAAGCCGAGAAAATCGCAAATGCCGCCGATGCCTTCGACAAGCTGCGCCTGCCGATGGCCATGTATCGCGCCCTGGAGGGCCAAACCCAGGGGATGGGCTTCGAGGTGCGTGAAGATCGTTCGTATGCCCCCGCGCAGGGTGCCTACTGGAGCCGCACGACGCAGGGCGACGTGTTTTTCTACTACCTGAAAACCGACGCCAAGGCGGCCAACCTGAACTTCGTGGGCCGTGCCTACGGCTTCTCGATGCGTTGCATCAAGAAGCCCTGGTCGTTGTTCGGCGGCTAGTTGGCGACGGGTCCGGCGGAACCAGCGAGCCGCCATGATTGTTAACCCACGCTGAACAGCCCGCTAAGGCCCGAGCGTCTAGTATCGCGCGCCGCGTCTCCCTACCATGGTCGAACCCTTCCACGCACGAGACCGACCATGCAACGACGCGACATTCTGCGCCTGGGCGCTGCCCTGGCCGCCGTGCCTTTCATTCGACCCGCCTTCGCCCAAACCCCCGCGCCGCGCTGGACCACGGCGGCCGCGCCGACCGTGGCCCGCCAGGAGCTCTATCCCGAAGTGCTGGACGGACGGCTGTATGTCGCGGGCGGACTGCTCACGCCCAACACCGGCTACTCCGCGCATTTCGAGTCGTACGACCCCGCCACGGACGCCTGGACCCGCCTGGCAACGCTGCCCGAGGCCCGGCATCACATCGCCCTGGCCGCGACGGGCGGCCTAATCTACGGCGTGGGCGGCTTCAGCGGCGGCTTCCCCAACTGGCGCGCGCAGGCCTCGGCCTATGTGTACGACCCGCGCGCCAACCGCTGGCGCGACAGCACGCCCATTCCCTATCCGACGGCCGAGGGCGTGTTCGCCGCGATTGCGGAACGGCTCTATCTCGTGGGCGGGCGGGTGCGCGCGCACGATGACGCACGCCACTTCAACGATCACGCCGACACCGCGCGCAGCCTGGTGTTCAACCCGGCGAATGGGCGCTGGTCGGCCATCGCCGACGCGCCCACCGCCCGCAACAGCGCGGCGGCGGCGGTGATCGGTGGCCGCCTGTTCGTCGTCGGCGGGCGCCAGGCGATCAAGCAGGCCGATGGCTCGCTGCGCCAGGTCAATGTGGCGCAGCTCGAGGTCTACGATCCGCGCACGGATCGCTGGTCGCAGCGCGCGCCGATGCCGCAGGCACAAGGCGGACTGGCCGCGGCCGCGCATGGCGGACGCCTGTATGTGTTTGGCGGCGAGCAGTGGGTGCCCGAGCAGAAGGTCTTCGCCAATGCGTGGGTCTACGAGCCCGCGAGCGATCGCTGGAGCGCGCTGCCGCCCCTGCCCACGCCGCGGCACGGTCTGGGCGCGGCCGTCATCGGCAATCGCATTCATGTGGTGGGCGGTGGTCTGCGCGTGGGTGGCGATCAGGCCAGCGCGGTGCATGAAGTGCTCGTGTTGCCGGACGCTCAGACCCAGTCGTAATCGCGCACGTAATCGATGAACGCGCGCATCGCCGCACTCGGATGCCGCCGGCTGGGGTAATACAGACACCAGCTCGGCAGCGTCTGCTTCCAGTCGACCAGCAGCTCCACGAGACTGCCCTGTTCGATGTGCTCGCGCACGTAATCCTCGAACAGATGCGCCACGCCCGCGCCGGCCAGCGCGGCCTGCAGCTCCTGTTGCGCGGAGCTCAGCGTGAGCCGGCCCTGCGGCACGATTTCGGGGGTCTCGCCATCCTTGCCGAACTTCCACGTGACGGTCGTGCCGCCCGGGAAGCGGCGCCGGATGCAGTCGTGCGCCGCGAGATCGGAGGGCAGCACGGGGCGCGGATACTTCTGCAGATAGCCGGGCGAGGCCACGATCGCGTAGCGCAGCGCGGGGCCGAGCGGCATGGCGACCATGTCCTGCGCGAGCTGCGCGCCGAACCGCACGCCCGCGTCGAAGCCCTGCTCCACGATGTCCACGATCGCCGCATCGCTCACGATCTCGACCTTCACGTCCGGATAGGTCTCCATGAAACGAAACGCCAGCGGACACAGCACGTGGTCCACCGCCGGACCGGGCGCATTGATGCGCAGGGTGCCGGTGGGGTTCTCGCGAAACTGATTGAGCTCGTCGATGGCGGTACGGATGTCGAGCAGCGCGGGCGAGAGCCGCCCGAGCAGGCGCTCGCCCGCCTCGGTGGGCGACACGCTGCGCGTCGTGCGGTGCAGCAGCCGGATGCCGAGCGCGGCCTCGAGCGCGGTGATCGACTGACTGATGGCCGAGGACGATACGCCGCGCTTCACCGCCGCCGCACGGAAGCCGCCGTGCCGTACGACATCTTCGAAGATTTCCAGACTGTCCAGACGCAGGGATGACATGGCGGAATGAAGAAAGGTGGGCCGATGCAGGATGCCTGCATGTCGCCGGACGAGGCGCGCTCGACCCGTCGCAGCCCACCAATTTACGACACTTCAGCCCGGCCCCGGCCGGCGCCCTAGCGCGCGCCGCCCGCCTGCGTGGGCGTGATGCGCCAGATCGTGTTCGACAGATCGTCGGCAACGATCAGCGCGCCCTTCGGGTCGACCGTTACGCCGACCGGGCGGCCGCGCGTGGTGCCGTCGTCATCGCGAAACCCGCTCACGAAATCGACCGGCGGGCCCGACGGCCGGCCATCCTGGAACGGCACGAACACGACTTTGTAGCCCACCGGATCCTTGCGGTTCCAGCTGCCGTGCTCGCCGACGAACGCGCCATTGGCGAACTTCGCGCCCATGGTGTCGGTCGAGAAATCCACACCCAGCGCGGCGACGTGCGCGCCCAGGCTGTAATCCGGCGCGATCGCGGCCGCGACCTTGGCCGGATCCTGCGGCCGCACGCGATCATCGACGTGCTGGCCCCAGTAGCTATAGGGCCAGCCGTAAAAGGCGCCTTCCTTCACGGAGGTCAGGTAGTCGGGCACCAGATCCGGGCCGATCTCGTCGCGCTCGTTCACGACCGCCCACAGCTGATCCGTGCCCGGCTGGATGGTCAGCGCCGTGGGATTGCGCAGCCCCGTGGCATACGGCTTGTGCTCGCCGGTCTGTGCGTTGATGCGCCAGATCATGGCGCGATCGGCCTCCACGGCCATGCCGCGCTCGGTGATATTGCTGTTGGAGCCGATGCCCACGTACAGATACTGGCCATCGGCGCTCGCCGTCATGGCCTTGGTCCAGTGATGATTCAACTCCGACGGCAGCAGCGTCACGGTCTCGGGTGGCCCGCTCGCCTTCGTCTGTCCCGGTTGATAGGTGAAGCGCACCAGCGCGTCCTGGTTGGCCACGTAGATCGCGTTGTCGATCACTGCGAGACCGTAGGGCGCGTTGAGGTTGTCGGCGAACACCGATGCTTCGTATGTGCCGTCGCCCTCGGGATCGCGCAGCAAGGTCAGGCGATTGCCACCCTTGACCGGGCTGGTGCCGCGCGCCTTGATGATGCCGGCGATCACGTCCTTGGGCTTGAGCTTGCCGGCGTTGCCTCCTCTGCCCTCGGCAACCAGAATGTCGCCGTTGGGCAGCAGCAGCGTCTGCCGGGGGATCTTCAGATCGGTGGCGATCGCCTTGATGGTGTAGCCCTCGGGCACCGTGGGCAGCTTGTCGCCCCACTGCGCGGGCTTGGCGATCACCATGTCGGGCAAGAGCCCGCGTTCGGGTTTGGGCAGGTCAGGGTTCGGGCCGACCTGCGAAGCGGGCGGTTGTTGCGCATGGGCGACGGCCAGCGCCGCGGTCAGGGGAATGAGGGCAAGCAGGCTGAGGGTTTTCATACGGCGCTCCGGATACGGGGCGTGCGAAAGCCGAGCCAGACGGCCACGAGCATCAACAGCGTTCCCACGACAGACAGGATCAGGCCCGTGGGCATGCTGGCCCAGGCATCACGCGCATGGATCAACGCGTTGAAGAATCCCACCACCCACGCCGCCAGCAGCACCACGGCATAAAGCACGATGCCGCGTGCGCGTTGGCGCGCCCGGAACAGATCGACGATGGCAAAGATCAGCGCGAGGCCGCCGATCATCAGGCCGCCCACCAGCAGCCAGGAAGCGAAGTTGTTCCACTGAATCTCGAAGGTCTTGGCGTAGGCCCAATCGGACAGGGCCGCGCCCAGAAACAGGGGCAGCGCCCCCGCGAGCAGTACCGCGTGGAGGGGCCCCACGGTCGGGGAATACCGGTATTCGATGAGTTGATTCACGTCGACGCCTCTTGGACAGGGGGCACAGGATTGCGGCGCGAAGGCCCGCAAGTCCTGTGCCCGCGGGGCGGTGTGGGCGCCCCGCGGTCCCTGCCTCAAGGCGCCAGGCTGGGTTCGACCGCAATGGCGATTTTTCCGACCAGACCATTGTTGGGGCTCTCCAGCCGGGCATGCGCGGCCGGGATGTCAGCCAGCGAATACACGGCCCCCACATGCGGGCGCAGTTGCCCGCGTTCGATCAGCGCACTCAGCTCGTCCAGCTTGCCGCGATGCTGGCGGGTGAAGACGAAGTGATAGCTGGCGTTCTTGCCCCAGGCCTGCAGCAGGTTCTGCGGCTTCGCGATGTCCACGATCGAGACCACGCGGCCCAATTGGTTCAGCACATCGGCGCTGCGCGACAGCGTGTCGCCGCCGATGGTGTCGAACACGACGTCGACGCCCCGGCCACCGGTTTCACGCAGCACCGCCGCCACGTAGTCTTCCTGTTCGTAGTCGATCACCACGTCGGCGCCCAGGCCGCGCACGAACTCGGCGTTGGACGCCCGTGCGGTCGTGAGCACCCGCGCGCCGATGGCCTTGGCGAGCTGAATCGCCACATGGCCGACACCGCCCGCGCCACCGTGGATCAGGATGCTTTCGCCCACGCGCAGCCCCGCACGCACGACCAGCGCTTCCCAGGCGGTGCCACCCACGAGCGTCAGGCTCGCCGCCTCGAGGTGGCTCAGCGCGGCGGGCTTCTTGCCGATGATGGTCTCGGATGCGACGTGGTACTCGGCATAGCTGCCGGACCCCTGGAAGATCTGCGGCGTGTACCAGACCTCGTCGCCCGGCACGAACGAGGTCACACCAGGGCCCACCGCCTCGACGACGCCAGAGACATCATGGCCGGTGATCGCGGGCAGGGGTACCGATTCCGGATAGTCGCCACGCCGGATCTGGTAATCCAGCGGATTGATGGAGGTGGCGTGCACGCGAACCAGCACCTCGCCGGCCTGCGGCACCGGCTTGGGCACGTCGCGCAGCGCAAAGGCGTCGGGGCCGCCAAAAGAAGTCAGTACGATCGCTTTCATGTTCATTCCTTATATCGGTATATTGGGATATCGGGAAATTCCGATATCGGCAGATGAAAAAAACTGCGGGCAATAAAACAAAGGGGCTTAGAGCTCTTTGCCGATGACCTCGGCCAGCGCGCGAAGGGTGGCTTCGTTGCGCTTGTAATACGTCCAGGGGCCGATGCGCCGGACCTCGACCAGACCGGCACGGTGCAGCGTGGCCAGGTAGTCGGACACTGTCGATTGCGACAGCCCGATGCCTTCCTGGATGCTGCTCACGCAAACGCCCACCTCGTGAACGTCACCCTCGTCCTGCGGAGGGAAACTGTTCTCGGGATCTTTCAAGCCCTTGAGGATGTCCAGGCGCGTGCGATTCGAGAGCGCTTTGAAGATGTCGAGTAATTCCATGGCTTCCATCATATTGGGATTTCCCGATATGTCAATATGCCCACTGATTTTCTGCTTCATGCCGCCTTGCGGCGTGTTTCCTGCGGCGTTTCGCCGAAGGCCTGGCGATACGCGCGCGAAAACTCGCCGAGGTGGCTGAAGCCGAAGCGCGTGGCGATGGCGCTGATCGTCTCGGAGGGGTAAGGCTGCGACAGCGCGCGCCGAACCGCCTCCAGTCGTTGCTGCCGCAACCATTGCAGCGGGGACTGCCCGCACTCATCCTGGAACAAGGCCTGCAGCCGCCGCACCGACAGACCGCAGTGACTTGCCACCATGGCGACCGGCACACGATCGCCCAGATGCTCGAGCATGTAGGCCTGTGCGCGCCGCAGACTTTTGGGCGCCGCGGGCGGCGGCGCTGGCCACAGGCGCGCCGCCATGCTGTGAGGTTGATGCAGGAGGAGCGTGGTGGCCACGAGCATTTCGGTCTGCGCCAGCAGGGCCGCCTGGGCCAGGCTCTGCTCCTGGCTCAGCCCCGAGCAACGCGTGACCCACTGCAGCATCGGCACCAACGCCTGCCAACCCGCGGTGTAGAGCGGGATGACCGCGTCGAAGCAGATGTCCGGCACCTGATCCTCGCCGGTCAGCCGTTGCCAGGCCTCCTCGATGGCCGGACGATCCAGGCGCAGCAGCACCTGCTCGTAATCGTGCCCGACACGAAAATAAAAACGCCGGCCCGGGCTGAGCAGAAAGGCCTGATTGGACGACACCTCGATGCGTTTGCCATCGAAGTAAAAAACGGCCTGACCCTGCGTGGGCAGCACCAGCAGGTAGTACCCATCGAGGCCGTCGCAATCGGGATCGATATCGAGGTCCGCGCCGTAGCCATGCCGCATCTTGAGCAATGACATGCGGCCGCAGGGCAGCAGGTCCAGCCGGCTGTGAACCACGCGGCCGCTGACGACCTGCAGCCGATACGAATTGAGGATCCGACCGATCTCGTGGCGCGCCTCGTCGAGGTCGCTGGTGTTCACGAGACGGTGTTGCTCGAACGGCACGGGGTCGAACAGAGACGCAAGCATCTGAGATCACTCGGACGGAAACAGCACGCATGTTAGCGGGGAGCGGTGCCGGCATGCGAAAAAAGCGCTTTCCCGACAGGTGCCGGCGCGAAACCGATAGACGCTCCTCGAGCTCGCCACGACCATGACGCGCTATGTGCATGTCAGGAACGTGGATACGGCGGACACCGCCATCCCGCCCCCGGGCCGCGCGCCGTCCCGCCCGTTCATGACTTATCCGGCCACACCCGCCCGTTGCGCAAGGGCCGGGTGATCTCATGAGTGTATCGATGCAGACCCCCTCCAAGTTGCCCAAACGCGTGGCCCGCCGTCAACGCAAGGTCACGTCGCGCCCGTCGCACGGACCCGCCGCGCTGAGCCTGAACCACGCCCGCACCCTGTTCCTGCTGGCATGGTGTTCGACCTGGCCCGTGGCCCAAGCCCAGCAGAACCTCAGCTGCGGCCCGCAGAACGGCGGTCTGGTCTGCAGCAACGACGGGGGTCAGTCGCTGAGCTCGCCGGTGGTTCTCAATCAGAACAACGACAACCTGATCGTCACCAACAACGCCGATCTGGTGTTGGCCCCCAATTCGAGTGCCACGGGCGTGCAGGTCATCAGCGATGGCGCGACGGGCACCCCCAGCAGCGTCAACGGCGGCGCAGGTCATCCCGTGACACTGACCAACAACGGAAGCGTCACCGTCACGTTGACCGGCAGCGGCGGCCAAATGGGCATCGGCGTGCGCGCATCCAGTCGGGGAGGCATCGGTGCCACGCCAAGCGACCTCGACACGGGCGGCGTGGGCGGCTACAGCATGCCGGTCACCTTGACCAACAACGCCGCCGTCTCGATGTTTCAGGACGCGAGCGCCGACTACTCCACCGGGGTGATGGGGGTATACGCGGAGTCCGCCGGGGGCAATGGCGCCGCGAGCAACTCGGATGTCATCGATTACTACGGCGGCAATGGCGGCGCGGCAGCCGAGATCACGCTGGACAATTATGCCGGCGTGACCATCGGATCGAGCACGACGCGTGTCACCGGCAGTACCCGCGCGTGGGGGGTGGCCGCCGAGAGCTTCGGCGGCATGGGAGGCGAGTACGCAAAAGGCCAGTTGGCAAGCGACGCGGCCGGCGAAGGCGGCAATGGCGGCAACGTGACCGTGAACAGCCAGGGCAACGTGGGCGTGTACTGGCAGAACCTGTCCACCGACACCACGCCTGACGGCGTGGTCGGCATCATGGCTCGCAGCGTAGGCGGAAGCGGCGGCCTGAGCAACTTCAGCGACGACGCGGGCGGTAATGGTGGCAACGCCGGCACCGTGACGATCAACCTGGGCCCGACTCAAGGCACGCCCAGCACGAATCCGACCTCGGTGGTGATCGACAGCGCCGAGACTCCGACCGGCACCAGTGCGGCGGTGCTGGGACTCTCGAGAGGCGGCGTGGGCGGTGCCCAGGACTCCCACGGTGCCGGCGGCGGCCTGGGCGGCAATGCCGGCGCAGTCACGATTCAACTCAACCACACCACGGTCCAGTCCAACGGCGCCAACGTCGCGGGCGTGATTGCGCTCTCACGCGGCGCCGATGGTGGTTCGGGCGATGCCTCGCACCACGCGACCAACGGCGGCAACGGCGGCATGGGCGGCGCCGTGTCGATCTCACTGGATTACGCCGGCAGCCCGCCGGACCAGGCGTCCTCGGTGTCCACCAACGGCACCAATGCCTACGGCCTGCTCGCGCAAAGCGTAGGCGGCTACGGCGGGATCGGCACCACGCAAGGCGGCATCGGCCAGAACGCAGGCACCGCGTTCGCAACCACCCTCAACTATTCGTCGGTCACGACGATCGGCGACTACGCGGCCGGCATCGTCACGCAGTCGATCGGCGGCGGTGGCGGGACCGGCACCGACTTCACGATCGGGCTGGCCGGCGCGGGCGGCAACGGCGGCAATGGCGGCTCGGGCAACAACTCGACGATCTCCACCTCGGGCCAGATCACCACCACCGGCCAGCATGCCTACGGCCTGCTCGCGCAGTCCATCGGCGGCAGCGGTGGCACGGGCGGCGTCGGTGAAGGCCTGATCGTGGCGCTCGGCGGCGACGGAGGCGCCGGCGGCGCGGGCGGCACGGCCAACGTCGACAATGCGGGCGCGGTCACGACCAATGGCTACGGGGCCATCGGCATGGCCGGCCAATCGATCGGCGGTGGCGGCGGCGCGGCAGGCTCCAGCACCGGCCTGTTCGCGGTTGGCGGTTCGGGCGCCAGCGCGCAAAGCAACAATGGCGGCACCGTCTACGTGACGAATACCGGCAGCGTTGTCACGCAGGGCGCGGCCGCCATCGCACTGCTCGGTCAATCGATCGGCGGCGGCGGCGGCAACGCGGCATCGGCGGCGGGACTGCTCGCCATTGGTGGCTCAGGCGGCGCGGCCGGCATCGGCGGCGCTGTCACGGTGTCGGCGAACGGCACCCAGCGCACGACGGGCAACTACGCCTACGGCGCCGTCGCGCAGTCGATCGGCGGAGGCGGTGGCAACGGTGGCGACGCCCTCGTGCTGACCACCGCGACCGCGACACCGGCCATCGGCGGCAGTGGCGGCGCGGCGGGCGACGGCGGCAACGTGCTGCTCGTGGTCAACAACGACGGCACGCTCACGACCTGGGGCGACGGCGCAACGGCCGCGCTGGCGCAGTCGATCGGCGGCGGCGGCGGCAGCGGTGGCAACGCCAACAACGTCGCCATCGTGGATCCGGTGTCCCTGTCGATCGGCGGCGCGGCGCGAGGCGGGGGAAACGCCGGCACCGTCACGGTCAATACCTCCGGCGCGAGCCTGCAGACCAACGGCGCCAGCGCATCGGGCATCGTGGCCCAGTCGATTGGCGGCGGAGGCGGCAGCGGCGGCACCGCGACCGCGATGGATGTGAACGTGGGATTCAGTCTGGGCGTGGCCGTCGGGGGCTCGGGCGGCGAGGGCGGCACGGCCGACAAGGTCGCGGTAACGCTGGCCGACACGCAGATCAATACCGGCGGGCTGGTCGCGGGCCAGGCGGCACCGGCCGCGGGCGGGGTGGTCACGCAGACCGACTCCATCGGCATCCTTGCACAATCGATCGGCGGTGGCGGTGGCGCCGGCGGCAGCGTCGCATCGCGTGGCCTCGCTTTGCCCATTCCGGTGGACGAGGACATGACACTGGCGATCAGCTCGACGGTCGCGGTCGGCGGCACGGGCGGCAGCGGCGGCAACGGCGCCGAAGCCGACACTACCCTATCGGGCACCAGCCTCGTCCGCACCAACGGCCAGGGCTCGCACGGGGTGGTGGCGCAATCCATCGGCGGTGGTGGCGGCCACGGCGGCGATTCCAAGGCCATGGGCCGCACCCTATCGCTTCCTGGCGCCAGCCTTGCGGTCAATGTCGATGTGTCCGTGGGCGGCAACGGCGGCGTGAGCGGCAGCGCCGCGCTGGTCAACCTGCAGATGCTCGACCAGGCGCAGATCGCGACCTACGGCGATTTCTCCAATGCACTGATGGGCCAGTCGGTCGGCGGCGGCGGCGGCAATGCCGGCGTAGGCAGCAGCGGCAGCGGTGGCAGGGCCAACGGCAACAAGATCAACGTCAGCGTCGGCGTGGGCGGCAAGGGCTATGCCGGCGGCTCGGGTGGCGCCGCGCAGGCCGGACTGGCCCAGAACACCGCGCTGGCCACCTACGGCGCGGGTTCGCGCGGCGTGCTGCTGCAGTCGGTGGGCGGCGGAGGCGGCGCTTCGCAGGGCACCACCGTGGATGTCGGCGGGTCCTACTCCGGCGGTGGCGGCGACGACGATGCCGATGCGGATGCCACCCCGGGTTTCGCGGCCGAGGTCAGCGTTTCCGTCGGCGGCAATGGCGGCACGGGCGGCAGCGGCGGCGTCGTGCAGCTCACGCATGCCGGCACGATCAACACGACGGGCAACGACAGCGATGGCGTCCTGCTGCAATCCATCGGCGGCGGCGGCGGGCTCGGCGGATCGGCCAGCTCGGACGCATCGTCGGGCCCTTCGTCATCGTCGTCGTCCTCGGACGACCCCGACGATGCCGATGTCGCCAGCAGCGATGATCCGGGCGATGACCCCGACGGCAACAATGTCGGCACCTACACCCTGTCGGTCGCCGTGGGCGGCAAAGGCGGTGGCGGCGGCAACGGCGGGACGGTCACCGTCAACCACACGGGTTACATCACCACGCAGGGCGATCTCGCCGACGGCCTGATCGTGCAATCCATCGGCGGGGGTGGCGGCGTGGGCGGCACCTCGACCGCCAAGGGCGCCCAGGGCGACCTGGACCTGTCGATCGCGGTCGGCGGCGCGGGCGGCACCGGAGGCAATGGCGGCGAAATCAACCTCAACATGCTGGGCCAGGCCAGTGCCGCCAATCCGCAGGTGCTCACGGCACAGGTGATCACGAAGGGCAACGTCTCGTACGGCGTGCTGGCGCAATCCATCGGCGGCGGCGGCGGCCAGGCCGCCGACGGCTCGGGCAATGTGACGTATCAAACCGGCAGCACCCCCTCGCTCGTGATCGGTGTGGGCGGCAAGGGCGGCGCCGGCGGCCTGGGCGGCACCGTCAATCTGAACGCGCCGAACAGCCTGTTCGGCGCGGCGACCTCGGGCACGGGATCGCATGCCGTGGTGCTGCAGTCGATCGGGGGCGGCGGTGGCGCGGCCAGCGCCAACGCCAGCAACAGCGCGTCGCTCGTGAACGAGGCCTTCGTGCTGAACCTCGGTGGCGGAGGATCGGGCAGGGACAGCGGCGGTGGCGCGATCAACATCGACACGGCGCTGCGGGTGTACACCAGCGGAGACGGCGCCTACGGCCTGGTTGCGCAGAGCATCGGAGGCGGCGGTGGGATCGCCTATGCCGGTCAGGCGGCAAACATCGCCAGTGCGACCATCGACACCTCGCAGCAGAGCAATGCCTACGACGCGTCGGGCGGCACGATCAACGTAACCCTGAACACCGTGGCTCCCGGGACATCCGGTCTGCCGCCCTACGATATTCGTACCCAGGGGACGGCAGCGTACGGCATCGTGCTGCAATCGATCGGCGGCGGCGGCGGAATCGCGGGCGACCCCGGCGCGCCGTTGCAAATGGGGTGGCAGGGCGGCGGGCAGACCAGCCCGAGCCCCAACCGGGCCTCGGGCGGCGACATCACGCTCGACATGGGTAATACGCAGTTGTACGTCAACGGCGCCAACAGCATCGGCGTCGTCATGCAGTCGATCGCCGACGGCGGCGGACTGGGCGGCACGGCGCAAGGCAGCTTCGCGGGGTCGGTATTCGACCACGCGTCGGGCAGAGGCGGCAAAGCGGGCAGCATCACGTTTACCCAGGACGTCGATGGCAGAGTCCTCTCCTACGGCCCCGACCCGGTCGGCGTGGTCGCCCAGAGCGACGGCAATACCGCCATGGCATCTCCCATCTCGCTGAACATAGGCGGGCTGCTCCAGACCACCACCGACGATCCCAACGGCGTCGGCCTCTGGCTCGATGGCGGTTCCGATGCGAACGTGGTCACCGTCAGTAATACCGGCAAGATTCTCTCGACCACGGCCGTGCAGCAGACCCGCTTCGGCACCACCACGGTGAACAATGCGGGGCAGGTCTCGGGAACGCTGCTCTTGACCGCGCAGGGCGCCGCCACCGTGGGCGCCATCAACAACACCGGCACCCTGCTCAACGCGCAGACCGTCAGAGGGTCGGTCTTCAACGACGGCAACGTCCTCATCGGATCGGCAGCACGGATCGACAGCATGCGGGTGACCAACGACTACACGCAGCGCGGTGCGGGCACCCTGCACGTCAGCGCCGACTTCTCCGGCCGGCGCGCGGACACCCTGACCGTCGACGGTGCCGCGTCGCTCGGCGGTCATGTCCGGATCGACGCCGTCACGCTGATGCCGAACCGCGAACTGCCGTTCCTGCAGGCCGGAACGCTCACTTCGGGTGCGAGCGTCGGCGGTGCATCGTCGCTGTTCAGCTTCAATACCCGCTACACGGAGCAGACCGCCGCGGTGTCGGCAGGCCAGGCAAACTTCCAGGCCGTGTCCGACCTGCACGGCGTGGGCAACAACCTGCGCGAGGTCAGCGAACATCTGCAGAACATCTGGGACCGCGGCAGCAACGAAGCACTGGGATCGTTGTACGCGCAACTGGATCACGCAGCGAGCGCCGGACGTTCGGGATACGCCTCGGCGCTGAGCGATCTATCGCCCGGCCTGTCGGCCGCGCCGGCGGCACTCGCCACCGGCGCCATGAAAAGCTTCGCCGACGCGCTCTTCAGCTGCCCCTGGTTCGATGGCGCCAACGCGCGGACCGCCGAAGGCGACTGCGTGTGGGGCCGCGTCAGCGACAAGACCACCCATCTGGACGCCGGACGCGGCACCGCGGCGACCCGGGCACGGACCACGGCTTACCAACTCGGCGCCCAGCGGCGCATCGCGCCAAACTGGGTCTTCGGCGTATCGGCCGCCTACGAACACAGCAACGTGCGCGCGGACGACAGCCGGGTCCAGACCAAGGGCGACGCCGGTTATGTGGGCGCGGTGCTGAAGTACGACACGGGCCCATGGACGTTCTCGGGCGCCACGTACGGCAGCTTCGGCTCGTATGACAACACCCGCCGCATTGCTTTGACCAATGCGCAGGCCAAGAGCAGCTCGGATGTCTGGTCTATCGGACAGCAACTGCGCGCGGCCTACACCCACGCCACGGACACGGCCTACATCAAGCCCTACACCAACCTGGATCTGATCTATACCCGCATGCCTTCGTACAGCGAGCGCGGCGCGGGCCCGCTGAACCTGGACGTCAAGAGCGCGGACAAGTTCACCGCGCTGCTGACACCCGGCGTCGAAGTGGGCGCGCGCTTCGACATGAAAAACGGCTACACCGCACGGCCCTTCGTCAACGTCGGCGTATCGCTGGCCAGCACCGACAACTGGACGACCAAAGCGCAGCTGGCCGCGGCGCCCGGCGGCAGCGGCGACTTCCGCACCACGCTGGAGACCGGCCGCGTATTCGGGCACGCGACCGTGGGCGTCGAGCTCGCGAGCAAAGCGGGCTTCGACCTGCGCCTGCAGTACGACGGCCTGCTCTCCGATCGCGCGCGCAGCTCCGGCGGGTCGGTCAAGGCCACCTGGCGGTTCTGACGACGGGCATCGCTGCGCCGGGCACCGGGCGCCGGGCGCCGGGCACCGGGCATCCGTGCGCCGGGCGTCCGGGCGCCCGGGCCGCGTACCGGCGCGGCCTCGCGGTCACTCCCTGGCGGGCGCTCCCGGTCACACCCCCGCCAGGGAAGCAGGCCGGACGTGCCAAAATGACGGTCATCCCAAGGCATCGGCCTGCGATCGCCCGCGGCGGTCGGGCCGTGCCGCGCACGAATCCAGGAGCAGTGCCCCCGTGAATGACGACTCCCTGTCGGACGCCGATACGTCCGAAGACCGCAAGGAACAGACGCCCACCCTCTGGCGCGACGACGGCTGGACCGCCCGCATCATCAAGAACGAAGACGACGACGGCTGGGCCGTGGAAATGACCCTCGACGGCCAGGCCGAGCCCGCGCTGGTCGGCCCCTGGACCATGGGCCGCGACAAGAAAAATCCCAAGCCGCTCGACTCGCCCGCCTTCATTACGCTGGTCAAGACCGCCAACGAAGTCCTGCGCCGTCACGAGCAGCAGTTGCACGCCACGCTGCACAAGAGCGTGAAGATCGACACCGACGCCGGCCGCCTGACCATCAAGCTCGACATCGTGCCCGACGAAGACGAGCCCTACGCTCTGCTCAGCGCCTACGACGAATCCGGCGAGCAGCTCGCCGAGATCACGGTGGCGCCCAACTACAAGCTCACCGTGCAACGCGCCTCGGACTGGGCGGCAGGCGGCTTCGGCCGGCAGGGCTGACCCCGCGCGCGCGCTTGCGCGACACCGCCGCGACACCGCGCTCCCGCCGCGCCAGTCAGCCCGCGCCACCGATGCCGTCCAGCGTACGCATTGCGTCTTCGGGCAGCATCAGTGCGCCCGCCGCCAGGTTCTCGCGCAGATGGCTGGTCGACGACGTGCCCGGAATCAACAGGATGTTGGGAGAGCGCCGCAGCAGCCAGGCCAGTGCCACCTGCATGGGCGTGTGGCCGAGCTCGTCCGCCACCGCCGACAGCGCCTGCGACTGCAGCGGATTGAAGCCGCCCAGCGGAAAAAACGGCACGTAGGCGATGCCGTCGCGCGCAAGCGCATCGATCAGCGCGTCGTCGCCGCGGTGCGCCAGGTTGTACTGGTTCTGCACGCACACGATCTCGGCGATCTCCCGGCCCTGAGCCACCTGCTTCGGCGTGACGTTGCTCAGGCCGATGTGGCGCACGAGCCCCTGGCGCTGCAGCTCGGCCAGCGCAGTCAGGGGCGCCTCGATCGAACCTTCGGCCGGGCCGTGCACATCGAACATGATGCGCAGATTCACCACCCCCAGCACATCGCGGCCCAGGTTGCGCAGGTTGTCGTGCACGGCCTGCGTCAGCGCCTCGGGCGTGTAAGCGGGCAGCCACGAGGCATCGTCGCCGCGGCGCGCGCCGATCTTCGTCACGATCGTCAGGTCTTCGGGGTAGGGCGCCAGCGCCTCTCGAATGAGCTGGTTGGTGATGTGCGGCCCGTAAAAATCGCTCGTGTCGATATGGTTCACGCCGGATTCCACCGCCAGACGCAGCACGGCGAGCGCCGCCTCCTTGTCCTTGGGCGGGCCGAACACGCCCGGGCCCGCCAGCTGCATGGCGCCGTAGCCGAGGCGACGCACGCGGCGGTCACCGAGTTGCCAGTCAGCGCTGGCGTCGATAGAGGATTGCGAGAAGGTCATGAGAGGCTCCGTCAGAGGATCAAGGGATACGACAGACCTCAAGATAGACCTGCGGCGGGCCGTTGATAAGCCCGTACAATCTGCACAGCGTGTACGGGATATCGCACAATGCAGATCGATCTGAACGACCTCAACGCCTTTGTCGCCGTCGCGCGCGCGGGCGGCTTTCGCGAGGCGGCCCGATTGGGCAACACCAACGCATCGCGTCTAAGCGACGCCGTGCGGCGCTTGGAAGAGCGCCTGGGCACGCGGCTGCTGCACCGCACGACCCGCAGCGTGGCCGTGACCGAGGCCGGCCGCAACCTGCTCGCCCGCCTCGACCCGGCACTCACCGAAGTCGCCGCCGCCGTCGACACCTTCAGCCGCAGCGGCGACCGTCCCGCCGGCACCTTGCGCCTGAACGTACCGCTGAGCGTGTCGCGGCTGGTCTTGCCCGACCTCGTGCCGGGCTTTCTCGCGGCTTACCCCGACATCCGGCTCGACATCGTGGCCGAAGAGAGCTTCGTCGACATCCTGGCAGAAGGCTGCGACGCGGGGGTGCGCTATGGCGAAGGGCTGGAGCAGGACATGATCGCCATTCCGATCGGCCCGCGCGTGCAGCGCTTCGCGGCCGGCGCCGCGCCTGCCTATCTGGCGCGGCACGGCACACCGCGTCACCCGCGCGACCTCATGCAGCACGCCTGCCTGCGGGGCCGGTTTCCGAGCGGCGCCATGCCGGCATGGGAGTTCGAGCGCGGCAGCGAGCGGCATCTGCTCGAGCCCGCCGGGCCGCTGGTCGTGCGGCTCGGCGGTGCCGTGGACCTCGCCGTCGCGGCCGCCGTGGCCGGGACCGGCGTGGTGTATCTTTTCGAAGAATGGTTGCGCCCGCAATTCGCGAGCGGCACGCTCACGCCGGTACTGCCACAGTGGTGGCCCAGCTTTCCCGGCCCCTACCTGTACTACCCGGGCCGCCGGTTCATGCCGGCGCCGCTCAAGGCCTTTGTCGACTACGTAAAGCAATCGAACACCGCCGCCGGCACGCCGCGCCGCTGATTCGCGGCGTCGCGCGCGGACACGCCGTGCCCACTGACCGGACCTCGTCCCGATGACACCATCCCCTTATCGACTCTTGCTGACCCTCTGCGCCGCGGGCACGCTCGCGGCGTGCGACCCCACGCTGCCGTCGCCGCCCGCCGGATCGGCACTCAGCGCCGAGACCATCGCCACGCGCGACACGCCACCCGGGCAGCAATTCAAGGGCGTGCTCGCCGGTCAGGCCATCCATCTGCTGGTCCACGAATGCAAGGTCTACCGGGTCGACGACGCCGGGGCCGGCAACGTGGCCTGGACCAAGGTTCTGGAAGGGGACTTCTATCCGCTGCCCACCGCTTGCGTGCGGCAGTCGCTCACGGCAGACAAAAGCGGCGTCACCGCCTTCATCGGGCGGCAGGCGATGGGGGCCGGCGGTTGCTGCACGGGTCAGCCGGAATTTCGGAGCACCGACGGCGTGACCTGGAAGCCGCGTTGATCACATGGCCAACATTGAGGCCAGCGCCAGCCTCCGGCTTCAGCGCGGCAGGCAGCCCGGCGGGTCGACCTCTGCCGGCGTAGCCGATGCGTGCGGAATCACCTTGTAGCCCGCGGCGCGCGCCCAGCATACCGACGCCGGTGCATTGAACTCGTTCAGCGCACGCGTCAGGCGCCAGTACACGTTGAAGCTGCGCCATTCTTCCAGCCACCACAGATACTCGTCGGTCGCCAGCACCCGCTTGAACGCCGCCGGATCATGCCACTGCGCGCGCGGCAGCAAGGCAAAGCGGCCCATCTCGAAAAACAGTTCGCGGTCTTCGCGCGACAAACGCATCGGGAACGCCAGCAGCAACTCGGGATCGTAGGACAGCTTGCTCGCCGGTCGGCGCGAGCGCGCATCGACCATGTCCATCATGGTGATCTCGTTGAGCGTGCCGTACAGATCGATGGCGCCGCCTGCCTTGAAATAGGAGGTCAGAATCAGCCGATCATCCAGCACGAGCTCCAGCAGCTCCATGCTGCGCGGACCATGGCGCTTGACCACCAGCGGACGCGCCAGCGTGAGATACCGGGCCGCCACCGTGTAGTCGTAGTCCCGGGCCAGGATCTGATAGGCCGTGAGCAGCACCTCATCGTCGATCACGCGCCCGTCGTTGTGCGCGCGATCCACCAGCGCGGCGGCCTTGTAATAGACCTCGCCCCACCCCGGACGGCCACGGATCTGTGCCTTATCCACCATGTTGAAACGCGTGTCGGACAACAGGCCGATGGCGGCATCGACATCGCCGCGGTCCATCGCCTTCGACGCGGCCGCATGATTGCCCCTCGCCGCCAGATCGCCGGGCACCGTCACCGCCGCCTTGCCGACCATGTACGTCAGCCCGCAACCGCTCAGCAGGGCACACAGCGCCCCGGCCGAGACCAGCGCCACACCGCGCGCCGCGAACGGCAGGCGCCACGCGTCGACCCGCGACAGAATGCGAAACGCGGCAAGAATCGATCGGAACGAGAGCATTGGCAAGGGCGCACAGAATCAGGGGACCCGGCACCATACCGAAGAACGCCGCCGATGACAAAACAGGCGCTTGCGTCCCGTCAGCTCATCGGCGCTACACGCATTCAGGTGGCAGACGGCCTGTTGGGCTACTGTCGCGATACAGTGAGCCTGCACAGAGGAGCGCGAGGTCATGATTACCGCCACCGACACATCGATCGCCATCGTTGGCCCCGGCGCCATTGGCACCACCATCGCCGCCGCGCTGCATGAGGCCGGCCGCACACCGCTGCTCTGCGGCCGCTCGTCGCGCGAAGCGCTCACGCTGCTGGATGGGGATCGCCGCGTCATCGTTCCCGGACCGGTCATGACCGATCCCGCCCGGCTCACCGGCACGGCCGACCTGGTCTTTCTTGCGATCAAAGCCACCCAGATCGAAGCCACCGCGCCGTGGCTCGCCTCGCTGTGCGGGCCGCAGACGGTGGTGTGCGTGCTTCAGAACGGTGTCGAGCAGGTGGAGCAAGTCACCCCGCACGCTCCGCCCGCCACCGTCGTTCCGGCCGTCGTGTGGTTTCCTGCGCAGGCGCAATCCGATGGTGCCGTGCGACTGCGTGGCGACGCGCGCCTGAGCCTGCCCGACACACCGGCCGCTCACGTCGTGCGCGATGCACTGGACCAGACGCGCTGCGCCGTCGAGATCACCGCGAACTTCAAGGCCGAGGCCTGGCGCAAGCTGATGCAGAACGCGGTGGCCGGGCTCATGGCCCTGACGCACCGCCGCTCGGGCATGTACACGCGGCCCGACATCGCCCGGCTGACACTGGCCTACCTGCATGAGTGTCTCGCCGTCGCCCGCGCCGAAGGCGCCGAGCTCGGCGACGAAGTGCCGCAGGAGATCCTGCGCAAGTTTCAGGCTTCAGCGGCGGACATGAGCACGTCCATCCTGACCGATCGCGAAGCAAGTCGCCCGCTCGAATGGGATGTGCGCAACGGCGTCATCGCTCGCCGCGGCAGGATCCACGGCATCCCCACGCCCATCAGCGACGTCGTCGTACCGCTCCTCGCCGCAGCGAGCGACGGCCCGGGCTGACGCGGGCCTCAGGCCCGGACAGGTTCTCTACGCCCATGCCTATAAGCTCGCCGTCCTGACCCGCCGCAATCGCCACGCCACCACCACGCCCGCGATCCCCACCGAGGCCACGATGAAGGACCCGACCGTCCAACCATGGCGGTCGATCGCGCCACCCACCAACACCGGCCCGATGACCTGGCCCAGGCCGCTGCCCTGCATGACCAGGCCCACGGATGCCGCCGCCAGCGCGGGGCGTGGCGCCACCAGCGGCGCCGTGCCGAGCAGCGTGGACGGAATGAGACCGCCTACCGCCGAGAACAGCACGCACAACAAGAAGGTGGACATGGCCGGCAGCGCGGCGCCGAAGATCACGAGCGCCACGCACACCATCACCGCGCTGGCGCACGCGATCAGCGTCGAACGCCGCCATCCCCGCGCCAGCAATACGCCGGCGCCCAGGTTGCCGATCATGTTTGCCGCGGTGGCGATGGCGCTGTACAGCCCCGCCTGCGCGAGCGTCAGCCCCAGCCGCTCCATGAGCAGCACCGGCAGGAACGCGAACAGCGCAAAGAACATCAGGCTGTACAGCGTGAACGAGAGCGCGAGCAGGACGGGGCCCGCGGCGCCGAGGGTGTCCACCGTATCCTGGCGCAGGCCGCGCCAGGACAGATCGGCACCGCGGGGCGTGGCAGGCGCCTGCAGCAGCACGGCAACCAACGCGGACGCTGCCGCTCCCCCCGCGCACCACCAATAGGCATGCCAGTCGGCGAAGGCTTGGGAGGCAAGCATCGCGATCGCCATGCCGGCGGGCATGTAGCAACTCCACAGCGCAAAGGCCAGATCGCGCCGGTTGCCCGTCACGATGCGCTGCAGCGCGGCGGGCCCGGCCACCGTTATCATCAGGAAGCCGAGGCCCTCGACCACCCGCGAGGCCAGCAACACGCCATACCCCGGCGCCAGCACGCCGATCACGGTGCCTACCGCGGTGGTGAGGAGGCCCAGCATCAGCATGCGCCGGGCGCCGAAACGCGCGATCACGCCGCCGGCCGCGATGCCACCTACCGTGCCGAGGATCGAGAACACGGCCGTCAGTGTGCCGATGGCGGCGAGGTCCAGGCCCAGGTCCTTGCGCAGCAGCGGCGCGGCGATAATGACCTTGCCAACCTGCAGGGCCGCGACGATCCCCGCACCGACGATCGCCAGCACCGCGCCCCAGCGTTGCCTCGGCGTGACGCCGTCGGCCGACGCGAAATCCTTATGGCTCATCCTGCCCCCCGCTTTCTCCGGATCTCGGCATCATGCCACTCGGGGTGGCTTCGACGCCACGATGCCATCACGATTTCGGCCAATGGAACCTATTTGGCTGTCGCGTCACCAACGCCAGGAAACCCTGTCAAGGCCGTGGCTTACGCCGGCCGTTTATTCGAAGGAGTGGGGCATGGCGCACGATTTCCGGCAGTTGCTCACCGATTGGCTTGGACGCATGTCGGGCGACGCATCTCCCCCCTGGCACGGCGAGCAGGCCATTGCGCCCCTGAGCCTGCCCGGTCAGTCCGAGCCGTTCTATCTGGTTCACCCGCCTGGCCCGGGCGAAACGTTCATTCTGGTGGCGCCGCTCGGCGAGGCCCAGGTGCAGGTATCGCCGTCCGTCTTGTCGGCCATGCTGGAGCTCAACGCCGAGCCGGCGCTGTCGTCTGGCGCTTTCGCGCTGGATCCGAGTGACAGGTCGGCCATCTACCGGTTTGTCGGCGACCTCACTGGCATGGATTTCGCTCGATTTCAGAACACGCTTACCAATTTTGGCCTGTTGGCGGCGGAAGCGCGCAGGCACTACCAGCAGCTGGTCGGTGCGGCATCACGGGCGAACAGACTGCCCGGGATGGGCGGCCCCGGCTTGCGGGTTTGAGATAGGAATGACCATGCAGATCAATTCCAACAACCTCAACTCCCTCTCCCGACTCGACGCCCCTGCGCAAGCGTCACCTGCCGCACCCGCACAGACGGAAAGTCTCGCGCCCGTGCCCGCGAGCGCAGAGCGCTACGCTCAGGTCTCGCTTCAACCGCTGAGCGTATCCAGCACAAGCCCGCGCGGGCTCACGCTGATCAAGGATCTGGAAAACGGAATTCCGGCCAACGTGCAGATTTTCATCAAACCCACCAAAGGCTCGAACGAATTGAGTCTCGCGTGGCAGATCGCCGCACCGCCGCCCGGTGGCGTGGAACATGTCGTGACCGGCATCGCGATCGGCAAGCGCTGAGCTCTCCGCCATGCCGCCGCGATTCACTTGCGTTGCGCCAGCGCGCGCAGCACGTCCCTCAGCTTCCTGACGGCGATTTCCATCTCCCGCGGCGAGTAGGCTGCGAACCCCATCAAGAAGCCGGCGCGATCGCGGCGTGAGGCATGCAGGGGCGTGAGCCCCAGCAGGTCCACACCCGCCTTCGCCGCCGCGGCCACCGCCAGCTCCTCTCGAATGTCGCATGTCAGCACGCACTGCATTTGCAGCCCGCCGACCGGCACGCAGGGTTCGACGTAATCGCCCAGGTACTTGCGCACCAGACGGACCAGCGTGTCCCGGCGCTCGACATAGACGTTGCGCATGGCCCGCACATGCGCGCCAAAGTGCCCGCCTTCCATAAAGCGCGCCAAGGTCAGTTGCGCAAGCGTGGCACTGTGGCCGTCGAGCAGCGTGCGCGCCACCGTCATGGGCTCGACCAGGGGCGCGGGCAGCACCATGTAGGCAATGCGCAGGCCGGGAAACATGGACTTGGTGAACGTGCCGATGTAGATGGTGCGCTCCTGCGCATCGAGCCCCTGCACGCACGCCGTGGGCTTGCCGGCATAGTGAAACTCGCTGTCGTAGTCGTCTTCCAGAATCCAGGCGCGCTTGCGATGGGCCCACTCGATGGCCGCCAGACGGCGTTCCAGCGAAAGCGTGCTGCCTGTCGGAAACTGATGCGAGGGCGTCAGGGACACGGCCTTGGCGTCCTTCCCGATCACGTCGAGGCGATCGACGAGCATCCCCTGATCGTCCAGCGGCACCGGCGCGCATCGCAGCCCCGCGGCCTCGAAGGCTTTGCGCGCGCCCGGGTATCCGGGATCCTCCACGCAGATCCCATCGCCCGCATCCAACAGCACGGTCGCGCACAGCGTCAACGCCTGCTGCGAACTGGTCAGCACGAGCACACGCTCGGCCGTGGCCCGCGCCCCGCGCTCCAGGCTGACGTAGTCGGCGATCGCGCGCCGCAGTCTTTCCGTACCCTGTGGCGGGCTATGGGCCAGGGCGTGACTGTCGTACTCCTTCAGAATCTGGCGTTGCAGCCGCTCCCATGTCGGGAGCGGGAAGCTGCGGGTCTCGGGCACGCCGGGCGCGAACGGACGCGGAAACGAAAACTCCCGCAGACCGCCGCTCTCGAAAATCGCCGTGCCGCGCTGACTCAGGCGGATAGCCTCGGCGCCGGTGGACTTGCGCGGCGCGAGCCTTCGGGTCGAGCGCTTCGCGCGTTGCGAGACAAAGCTGCCCACGCCCACATGACGCTCGATGAAGCCTTCCAGCTGCAGTTGTGTATAGGCCGCCTCGACCGTATCGCGGGACACGCCGAGCGACGTGGCCAGCCCCCGCGACGCGGGCAGCGGCCTGCCGACGCCCAGGGTGCCGTTGAGGATCAGTTCGCGCACGGCGCGCTGGATCCGCAGATGCAGCGGCATGGACCGGTGGGCGGGATTCTCGATCCATGCCTTCACGGTCTCCAGCTGTGCGTGTTTGAACATATGTGTCGGCCCCTGAAGCCTTTGCCCAGACATTGCCTGGCGGTTCGCGCCTCGCGTCGGGGCGCACGGGGCGGTCGCATGCCGGGCGTTCCCATGCCCGGCGATCGCCGCGCCGGGCGTCGCACGCCGTAAGCCCAACGCGGGCCACGCCTGCCGCGGCGGCCGCTGCGAGCAAGCGCCAATGGTCTGCTCGACTGCCGAATATTGGTCGGCTTATTCGGACCATTCTAGCGTTAAAAAATCGCCGAAGGCAGTCCGCCCGTTCCCAGGAGTTTCGCGTCGCCATGGCATCCACCGCCCCCCACCTTTCGCTTCGCGCAAGCGACCTTACCCATCCCATCGTCGCGGGGCTGATCTCCGTCATCGTCAACTACGGCGGCACTTTCGTGCTCGTCTTTCAGGCGGCCAAGGTCGCGGGCCTCAGCCCCGAGCTCACCGCCTCGTGGGTCTGGTCGATCTCGATCGGCGTGGGCGTCACGGGGATATTTCTCAGCTGGGTGACCCGCGAGCCCATCATCACGGCGTGGTCCACACCCGCGGCCGCGTTTCTGGTGACCGCCCTGGCGACCACGTCCTACGCCGAAGCCATCGGCGCATATCTGATCTCGGCGGCGGCGTTCGTCGTCCTCGGCCTGTCCGGATGCTTCGAGCGCGTCATCCGACTCATCCCGCCCGGCATCGCGGCGGGCCTGCTGGCCGGCATCCTGCTGCAATTCGGCATCGGCGCATTCGGCAGCATGAGCCTCGACCCGGTGCTCGCGGGGCTGCTCATTCTCGCGTACGTGGTGTTGAAGCGCTTCACCGCTCGCTACGCGATCGTCGGCATCCTGGTTCTCGGCCTGGCCTACCTCCTCTTGCAAGACCGCGTGGATCTGGCCGGCCTGCAACTGCAGCTGGCGCAGCCCGTATTCACCATGCCCGCGTTCTCGTTGAACGCGCTACTGAGCGTCGCGCTTCCCTTGTTCCTGATCACGCTGACGGGCCAGTACATGCCGGGCATGCTGGTGTTGCGCAACGACGGCTTTCGAACCAGCGCCAACCCCATCGTGGCGGTCACCGGGCTCGGCTCGCTGGTCATGGCGTCGTTCGGATCGCATGCCTTCAATGTCGCGGCCATCACGGCGGCGATCTGCACCGGCAAAGAGGCGCACGAAGACCCGTCCAAGCGCTGGGTCGCGGGTATCGCCGCGGGTATTTTCTATATCCTCGTCGGTGTGTTCGGCGTCACGCTGGCTGCCGTCTTCATGGCGTTCCCGGCCACCTTCATCGCGACGCTCGCCGGGCTCGCGCTGCTCGGCACCATCGGCACGAGCCTGGCCCTCGCCCTGACCGATGTCAGAACGCGCGAGGCGTCGTTGATCACCTTTCTGGCCGCGGCCGCCAACATCAAGATGCTCGGCATCGGCGGCGCATTCTGGGGCCTGCTGATCGGCCTGCTCGCCTACGGCATCCTCAACGGCCGCCTCGCGCCCGCACCCGGAACCGCGCCGACGGCCTCGCCCCCCGCACACCAGAAAAAAGCCGCGGGCTGAGGCCGTCGCCGCCGCGCTCAGTCGTCCAGCACGCAGCGCGCGAGCCCGCGCAGCGCGTCGATGGCGCGGTCGGCCGATTCGCCCATCTGCGCGTGCACGATGGCGCCGTCGATGGCGACCGTCAGGCAGCGCCCCAGGCCTGCGTCGCGGCTCTCGAAGACCTCGTTCAGGCATGTAGCGACGTCGTTCTTGTGGTCGCGCACCACCTGCAGAATGTCGGGATGGGTCGAGCCGAACTCGGCCGCCGCGTTCAGAAAAGCGCAGCCCCGAAATTCCTCGCGCTCGAACCAGTCGCGCAGCGTGAAGGCCAGCGCATCGATCTTCGAGGTGCCGGCGGCCAGATTCAGCTCGAGGCTCTCGCGAAACCAGCGGATCCACCGCTCGTGGCGAAACTCGAGATACGCCGTCACCAGCAGCTCCTTGCTGGGATAGTGACGATAGAACGTCACCTTGGTGACGGAAGCGGCTTCGATGATCTTGTCGATCCCGGTGGCGCGGATGCCCTGCCCATAGAACAGCGCATGGGCCGCATGCAGGATGCGCTCGCGCGGCGGAAGATCGTCGGGGGGGGAAATGTGGCGGGCCATGACGCATTGTAGACAGACCGGTCCACCTCCTGCAATCAGAAGTAGACAGGTCGTTCCACCTGCGCTAATCTGCGCAGGTAGACAGATCGTTCTACTTCTTTCCTTCTCCCAGGAGCCACCATGGAAACCCGCCCCCCGCTGCCGCCGTTCACCAAAGAAACCGCCATCCAGAAAGTCCGACTCGCCGAAGATGGCTGGAACACGCGCGACGCCGCCAAAGTGGCGCTCGCCTACACGCTCGATACCAAGTGGCGCAATCGCGCCGAGTTCGCCAACAACCGCGCCGAAGCCCAGGCATTCCTCGACAGGAAGTGGAAGAAGGAACTCGACTACCGCCTCATCAAGGAGCTCTGGGTACACGACGGCAACCGGATTGCCGTGCGCTACGCCTACGAGTGGCACGACGACGCGGGCAACTGGTTCCGCTCGTACGGCAACGAAAACTGGGAATTCATGCCCGACGGACTGATGCACCGCCGCTACGCCTGCATCAACGACATGCCGATCAAGGAGTCCGAGCGCAAATTCCACTGGCCTCTGGGCCGCCGCCCCGACGATCATCCGGGGCTGTCCGAGCTGGGGCTCTGAACAATCGCGCCGGCACGCTCCGCAACGCTGCCCCCGGAGGTGGCACCCAGCCCGGTTGTCGCATCGTTCGTCCCTTCGACGGCGCCACACCCGAAGACCAGAAGGCCACGCAAGTGGCCTTTTTTTTCTTGCCTGCCACATTGCCGAGGGCAAGGCGCATACGCGGCTGCGGGTGCAGGTACGGGTCCGGGTGCGGGTGCGGGTCCGGCTGCGGGTGCGGATACGGGTCCGGCTGCGGGTGCGGGTTCGAGCCCGGGGCGGTGGGGTCGCCCCCGGCCCTGGTCTATCGCTTTCAACCCGCGCGGCGGGCCCCCCCGGGGGTGGCCCGCGCGCTGCCCCCCCGTGGGGAGAGCAACCCGTCCTAATGTTTTTTTAATGTACCAGCACCCGCCCAACTCTACGGGTAAACACCCTCTATTACGCGGATAACTCCCGATCTATAAACACACATTGTTTTTTTATTGTTTTTTTAAAATGAAAATTGCACTGATCGGATGCGGCGAAGTCGGGCACTGCTATGCCCGCGCCTGGACCGCCGCGGCCCACCGCATCGTCGGCATCTGCGAATGGCGGACGGACGAGGAAATGGCGGCGCGCGCCAGCGAAGCCGGCGCGCCCTTGCATGCGGAACTCGGCCCCTGGCTGGCCGAGGCGGACGTCGTGGTCTCGGCCGTTTACGGCTACAACGCCGCCGAGGTCGCCGCGCAGGCGCTCGCCCACCTGCGCGCCGATGCGGTCTACGCGGACTTCACCACCGCCAGCGCCCCCGACATGCAGAAAGCCGCCGCCGCGGCCGCCGCGCGCGGTATTCCTTTCATGGACGTCGCCATCATGGGCGCCATCGCCCTGCTGGCCGAGAAGACGCCGTTGCTGTGCGCCGGGGAGGGCGCGGCGGTCGTGACCGAGCTGGGCGAAAGCGCGGGCGCGACGGTCCGGATCATCGAAGGCCAGCCCGGCGACGCGGTGCGCCTGAAGCTCCTGCGCAGCATCATGACCAAGGGCATGGAGAGCCTCTCCGTCGAATGCCTGGTCGCGGCCGAACGCATGGGCCTGCGCGATTCTCTGTACGAAGTGCTCGCCGACATCGACCGCACGCCGCTCACGGCGTTCATGGACTCGTTCGTGCGCTCGCATGTGCTGCATGCGCCGCGCCGCCTGGCCGAGGTGCGCGAAGCGCGCGACCAACTGCATGAAGCGGGCCTGGAACCGCTGGCGCTCAACGGCGTCGAGGCGCTCTTCGCGCGATCCACCCGCGGCGTCGAAGCCGCGCGCGCCCAGGGCGAGGCCCCTGCCGCCGACACGGTCGAAGCCCGCCTTGCCTGGCTCACCACACTGGCCCGCCAGTCCTGATCCGCCACCGCGCCCCAGAGCGCGGACCCCAATCCGAAAAACACTGCGTGAGGAAGACAATGAAACTGTTCAAGAAAATGCTGGCCGCCACCCTGGTGCTGGGCTGCGCCGCGGCGCACGCCGCCGACCTGGGCTCGTCGCCGATCACCCTGATCTCGCCCTTTCCGCCCGGCGGCGGCACCGACACGCTGACCCGCATGATCGGCAACGCGATCAGCCAGGATGCCGGCTGGAACATCGTGGTCGAAAACAAGCCCGGCGCCGGCGGCAACCTGGCGCTGGACGCCACGTCGCGCGCGCGTCCGGACGGCCATACGCTCGTCATGGCACAGACCGACAACATCGTGTTGAACCCCTGGCTCTACACCAAGCTCAGCTACGACACCTTCAAGGACTTCAAGCCGGTGGGCCCGGTGGCCAGCTCGCCCAGCGTGTTCGTCGTGCTGCCCGACTCGCCCTACAAAACCCTCAACGATGTCGTGAAAGCCGCCCAGGCGCGACCCAACCTGGTCTCGCTCGGCATTCCCGGCATCGGCGGCACCGGCGATCTGACCGGCTATCTGTGGCGCAAGGCGGCCAAGATGGAGCTCATGCACGTGCCCTATCGCGGCTGGAGCCAGGCCTTCCCCGACCTGGCCAGCGGCCGGATCGACATGTATGTCGGATCGGTGGCGTCGCTGCTGCCGCAGATCCGTGGCGGCAAGGTGCGTGCGCTGGGCGTCGTCGCCACCGAGCGCTCGCCCGCGCTGCCCGACGTGCCCACCTTTCCGGAAAGCGGCTTTCCGACCATCAACCAGTCGATCTGGTGGGGCCTGATGGCGCCGGGCAAAACGCCGGACGACGTCATCGCCACGCTGAACGCCGAACTGCGCAAGGTGCAATCGAATCCGGAATTGATCAAGAAGCTCGAAGAGGCCGGCTACAGCGTCCTGACGGGTTCGCCCGAAGACCTGGGCCGCCGCCACCGTGCCGACCACGACGCCTTCGGCAAGGTCGTGGAAGAAGCCGGTATTCCGAAGCAGTAAGCCCGACACGTATCCATTCAGCGATCAGGAGCAGTGATGCCAGGTTTTGAAATCCACGCCCGCCAGCGCGCGGTCAGCAAGGAACTCGTCGACAAATTCCGTGAGGTGCCGGTGGCCAACGTGAGCGACTGCATGTCGCGCATGACGGCAGGCGGCGCGCGCCTGCGGCCCATGCACAATGGTCATCCGTTGGCCGGCCCGGCGCTCACGGTGCGCACGCGCCCCGGCGACAACCTGCTGGTGCACAAGGCGCTGAGCCTGGCACAGCCCGGCGACGTGATCGTGGTCGACGCCGGCGGCGACCTGACCAACGCCATCATCGGCGAGATCATGACCACCTATGCCGAATCGCGCGGCATCGCGGGCATCATCATCAACGGCGCCATCCGCGACTGCGGCACCATCCGCCGCAGCGCGTTCCCCGTCTATGCGGCCGGCGTCACGCACCGCGGCCCCTACAAGGACGGCCCCGGCGAGATCAACTGCGTGGTTGCGCTGGACGGCATGACCATCGCGCCGGGCGACCTGATCCTCGGCGACGACGACGGACTGCTCGCCGTGCCGTACGAACAGGCCGAAGCCATCTATCAGGCGGCGGCGGCAAAGCACGACGTGGAGACCAAAATGCTGGCCGACATCGCCGCCGGCACGCTCGACACCTCGTGGATCGACGACCGCCTGCGTGCGCAGGGCTGCACGGGAGTCTAGCCATGGGCGGTGCATCAGTCGGCCGGCCCGATCTGCGCGTCGTGCGGCTGGATCTGTGGATCGATCCCGCGTTCGACACGGCGATCGCGCAGGACAGCAGGCTGGACCTGCGGGTGCTCCCGGCCCAGGGCGACGCGGTGACCGCGGCCGGCCTGGCCGGCGCCCACGCCTACCATGTCAGCGCGGCCAAGGACGAAGTCCCCGCGCGCTGGCAGGTGTCCGCCAACCTCCTGGCCCTGTGCCCCGAGCTGCTGTGCGTGTCGTCGGGCGGCGCCGGTTACGACACCGTCGATGTGGCCGCCTGCACCCGTGCGGGCGTGGCGGTGGTGAATCAGGCCGGCGCCAACGCAGCGTCGGTGGCCGAAATGACCTTCGCCCTGCTGTTGTCGCTCGTGAAGCGGCTGGGCGAATCGGAAGCCGCGCTCCGGGCGGGCACGGCCGTCAGCCGCGAGGCGTTGATGGGCCGAGAGATCGAAGGCCGCGTCATCGGCCTCGTCGGGATCGGCGAGATCGGGCGCCGCGTCGCGCGCATCGCGGCCGGGTTCGGTTTGAAGGTCATCGCCTACGATCCGCTGCTGACCGACGCGCAGATCACCGACCGGGGCGCCGCGCCCGTCACCTTTGCCGCGCTGTTGGAGCAGGCCGACATCGTGAGCCTGCACTGCCCGCTGAACGCCGGGACGCGAGGGATGTTCGGCACGGCCGCGCTGCGCCGGATGAAGCCCGGCGCGCTATTCATTTCCACCGCGCGCGGCGGCATCCATGACGAGGACGCGCTGCTGGCCGCGCTCGAGTCCGGCCACCTCGCCGGCGCGGGCCTGGACGTCTGGCAGGTCGAGCCGCCGCCGCCGCACAGTGGACTGCTGCAACGCAGTGACGTGGCCGTCGCCTTTCATACGGGCGGCGTGACGCACGAGGGCCGGCGCAAGGTCGCGCAGGGCTCGGCCACGCAGATCATCGACATGCTGGCCGGACGCAGGCCCGACCGCCTGCTCAACCCCGAGGTCTGGCCGCGCTTTCTGGCGCGCCTGGCCGAACACGGGATCAAGGTGCCGCGCCCGCCGTTGTTATAGTCGCAGCTTTGAAACCGGGAAGAGCCAGCCTCCTCATGTCGAGCGCCAGTGATTACGTCTACGGCGAATTGCGCCGCCGCCTGATGGCCGGATCGTTCCTGCCCGGCGAGCCGCTGCGCGAGGAACACATCGCCACGCAACTCTCGGTCAGCCGAACGCCCGTGCGCAACGCGATCGAACGCCTGATCGCCGACGGCCTGGTCACCCGCGAAGGCCGCCGCGGCGCGGTCGTGCTGGGCTGGCAGGACCGCGACATCGACGAGGCCTTCGAGCTGCGCATGCTGCTGGAGCCATACGCCGCCAAGGCCGCCGCCACGCGCGCCACGCCCGAACAGATCGACGAGCTGGAGCGCATCAACCAATGCATGCTCGACGCCGTGAACTCCGGCGCACCTGACCACGTCGCGCAGGTCCAGCACTACAACAACCTCTTTCACCACACCCTGCTCGAAGCCGCGCAGTCCGCGCGCGTGCGGTCCCTGGTCGACAACCTGCTCGACATGCCGATCATCATCGGCTCGTTCTATTTCTACACCCCCGAAGACATGCTGCGCAGCGTGGAACACCACCGCCAGATCATCGCCGCGATACGCGCGCGCGATCCCGCATGCGCGGAGATCGCAGTGCGCTTCCACCTGGCGGCGACCCACCTGCTGTTTCGCTCGCATCGAAAGGACGGAAAGACGGGGGAGTAGTTCTCTCGCCGCTCCGGGGCTCGATCAGCCGCGAAGCTCGTGCACACGGCGCCGACATTCTTGGCCCCCCCGCTGAGCAGCAACCCCGGGCCTCAGCACTGACCCCGTCGAAAGCGCCAGCGACTTTGGTTCATGCGCGCACCTATATATGGCGTCCGACTCTGATTTCGTCGGGAGCATGCTGCCATGCTCACCGGCGCAACGAACCGGATCAGCGCAAGCGGCTGGCCGCTGGCGAACTGGGGCTGGATATATGCGGCGTGCGCAAAAAGCGGGCGGCTGCCGGACTGGTCTACGTAACAGCAGCCCGGATGTGTAAGGGGGGCCACGCTTCCCGAACCATAGCGATTCGTTCGACCGTCATCGGCACAGCCCTCGTAACCGATGTACGTACGCCACATCCGAACAAACCTCCGCTAGGAACAGAGAATAAGAATGATTATTATGCGTGTTTTAAATAATAGAACACGTGGGGTGGGGCTGTGGGTAAGGCATCGAATGGCCGTCAAGGCAGGCAGAAGGGCGTCGCCCGGGCGGTGAAACAGGCGTTGGCGGGCAGTGCCGCGCTCTATGCCGCCTCGGTATCGGCACAGACGCAGGCGCCGGCCGCGATCAGCGTCCTGCCCACCGTCACGGTGACCAGCGCGCCTGTCGCCCTGGGCGAGGCGCCCGCGCCCATCGCCGGCGGTCTGATCGGCGGCGGGGCCCGCATGGGCATCCTGGGCAACACGTCCGTCATGGACACCCCGTTCAGCGTCACCAGCTATACCGCCAAGAAGATCGAGAACGAGCAGGCCCGGTCGGTCGCCGACGTGGCCACCATGGATCCGTCGGTGCGCATGAGCAGTGCCCGTTCCAACATCAACGAAGACCTCACCATCCGCGGCTTCAATGTGCCGACCGCGGACTTTGCTTTAAATGGCATGTTCGGCCTGACGCCCTATTGGCGCGCACCGGTCGAGACCCTGGAACGCGTGGAGATCATCAAGGGACCGTCGGCGGCGCTCTTCGGCATGACGCCGGGCGGCAGCGTGGGGGGCGTCGTCAACCTGGTGCCCAAGCGCGCCACCGATGAGCCCATCACCCGGCTCACGGGCTCGGTCATGTCCGACTCCGTCTTTGGCGTGCATGCGGACGTCGGCCGCCGCTTCGGCCCCGATAACGCCTTCGGCATCCGCGTGAACGGCATGCTGCGCGACGGCGACACGCCAATCAAGGACCAGTCCACGCGCGAAGCGCTGGGCTCGGTCGCGCTGGACTATCGTAGTCAGAAACTGCGCACGTCCCTGGACCTGATCTGGCAGAAGGAACGCATCGACAACGTCGTGCGCCAGTTCCAGCTTGGCGCGGACCTGACCTCGATTCCCGAGGCGCCCGCCAACAAGAACCCGTATCCCGGTCTCGGTTGGAGCGACGGCCGCAACACCGCCGGCGTCTTCAAGATCGAATACGACATCACCGACTACCTGACTGCCTACGCGGGCTACGGCCAGCGCAAGCTGGATTGGGACGCCTTTGCCGCCAACCCCGTGCTGCAGAATTCGCAAGGCGATTACGATTTCTTTGGCGGATGGCAACGGATGACGGTGGACAGCAAGTCCACCGAGGCTGGCCTGCGCAGCAATTTCAAGACGGGTCCCGTGAGCCACAAGGTCGCCTTCGGCTACACGCTGCTGGACCAGGACTCCGAGCTGGGCTTTGACAGGAACTTTCCGTCGGGCAGTTCCAACATCTACGCGGGCACCGTCTTCGATACGCCGTCGATCTCCGGCAGCAACAATCCGCTGAACCGCTACCAAAGCACCAAGCTGACCAGTTACGCGCTGGCCGACACCCTGGGCTTCATGGACGACCGCCTGCAACTGACGCTGGGCGCGCGCCGCCAGAACGTGCAGGGCCAGAATTACGACTTCACCAACGGCGAGCCGAGCGGCGCGCGCTACGACAAAAGCGCGACCACGCCGCTGGCCGGCGTCGTCTTCAAGGTGCGGCCGGACCTGTCGGTCTACGCCAGCTACGTCGAAGGCCTGTCGCAAGGCGACACCGCGCCCACCACCGCGGCCATCACCAACCCGGGCGAGACCCTGTCGCCGTTCAAGTCCAAGCAGAAGGAACTCGGCGTCAAGTACAACCTGAACGACGACATGCTGGCCACTGTCGCGCTCTTTGAGCTGACACGCCCCAGCTCCGGCATTTCGGGTAACACCTTTGGCGAATTCGGCGAACAGCGCAACCGCGGCGTCGAAGCCAGCTTTGCCGGTGAAGTCACCAAGGGCGTGCGCCTGTTGGGCGGCATCAGCTACATCGACGCCGTCATCAACAAGGCCACCACCCCCGGCCTACAGGGCAACAAGGCCGTCGGCGTGCCCGACTGGCAATTCAACCTGGGCGCCGAGTGGGACACCCCATTCCTCCCGGGTCTGACGGTGTTGGGCCGCGTCATCTACACCGACAGGACGTATGCCAACGCGGACAACACGTTGTCGGTGCCAAGCTGGACCCGCGTTGACGCCGGCGCCCGCTACGAGACCAAGATCAGCGGCACCCCCGTCACCTTCCGCTTCAACGTCGAGAACCTGTTCAACCGGAACTACTGGGGCACCGCCACGGCAGGCTACCTGTTCGTAGGATCGCCGCGCACCTACACCTTCTCGACCAGCATCGCGTTCTAAGGAAGTCGGGATGTCCACGCAAGCCTGGTCCTGGGTACACAAATGGAGCAGTCTGGTCTGCACGGTCTTCATGCTGCTGCTGTGCCTGACCGGGCTGCCCCTCATCTTCCACGAAGAGATCGAGCACCTGTCGGGCGTGGTCGAAGCGCCGCCCATGCCCGCTGGCACGCCCAACGCCAGCATGGACCGGATCGCCCAGACCGCGCTGGAGCGCCGCCCGGGCGAAGTCATTCGCTACATGTTCTGGGATCAGGACGAGCATCCCGACATCACGTATGTCTCCATGGCCAGCGCCGTCGACGCGCCGCCCGAGGAAAACAATGCCGTCGTCATCGACTCGCGCACGGCCAAGGTCCTGGACGAACCGGCCACCGACGAAGGCTTCATGTACGTCATGCTCAAGCTGCACACCGACATGTTCGCCGGCCTGCCTGGGATGCTGTTCCTGGGCGCGATGGGCCTCTTGATGGCGGTCGCCATCGTGTCCGGTGTGGTGCTGTATTACCCCTTCATGCGCCGCCTGAAATTCGGCGCGCTGCGCACTCAGCGCAGCACCCGCGTCAAATGGCTGGACTGGCATAACCTGCTGGGCATCGTCACCGTGGTGTGGCTGCTGGTCGTTGGCATCACGGGCAGCATCAATACGCTGAACCGCGTCGTGCTGAGCCTCTGGCAGATGGACCAGATGGCGGAAATGACCGCGCCGTTCCGCGGCCTGCCGCCCGTCACGCAACCCGCGCATCTGGAAGCCTCCATCCGCACGGCACGCGATGCGGTGCCGGACATGGCGGTTCGCCTCGTCGCGTTTCCGGGGACGATGTTTTCCAGCCCGCATCACTACACGTTCTTCATGAGGGGCAACACGCCCGTGACCTCGCGTCTGCTCAAGCCCGCGCTGGTGGACGCCACTAACGGCGAGCTGACCGACACGCGAGAGATGCCTTGGTACGTAAAGACCCTGTTCCTTTCGCAACCGCTGCATTTTGGGGATTACGGCGGCCTGCCGCTCAAGATTCTCTGGGCGGTGCTGGATCTCTTTGCGATCGTGGTGCTGGGTAGCGGGCTTTATCTATGGCTGCGCAAGCCCAAGGCGGCCACGGCCTCGAAATCGTTGGCCCAGGATGCCGCAGAGACCGCCGGCGCGCTGCGGCAGGGTGATCGGCAAGGGGCAGCGCAATGAGCAAGAACGTTGATGTGCGCAGCGCGCGGACCGAGAACCTGCAATCGGCGGGCGATGTGTTCCGCCTGCCATTCTGGCTAGGCGTGGCCTCGGTGGTGGGGCTGGTGTCGGCGCTGCTGGGCGATGGGGTGTGGGACGGGGTGTCGTGGTTGGCGATCTTTGCGCCGATCGGGGCGGTCTGCTGGGCTTGGCGGTGCCGGGGCGGATAGGGCCCCCTTCTGATCCGGCCGGCCCGGCGTCAGTGGCGCGCGGCCATCAGCATAGGCACATTTATTTCGCGACCGACTCTATTTCGCGTTTTCAGGAGCATGCTGCCATGCTCGCCGGCGCATTTGCATGAACGCAGTGCTCCCGCCAGCCAGCGATCTCGCCACTAATGTATGGCGTCAGACTCTGATTTCCTGATTTCGTGGCTGTGCATGCTCCAACGCTCACCAGCGCTCGCGCGCTGCACGCGGTGATCCCGCCACGAAATTGCAGTCTGACACCTTAAAACCCTGCGCAGCGTGGAACACCATCGCCAGATCATCGCCGCGATACGCGCGCGCGATCCCGCATGCGCGGAGATCGCGGTGCGCTTCCACCTAGCGGCGACCCACCTGCTGTTTCGCTCGCATCGAAAGAATGGAAAGACGGGGGAGTAGTTCTTCCGTGGCTGCGAGACTCGGCTGACGCCAAAGCAAAGCGAAATTGCAATCTGACGCCTTAAGCCCTTGCTACCTCTTCAGCTCTTGGCCTCAGGCTGCTGCTCCCTCTGAGGCTCTGCTTGGGGCGAGGCGTTATTGGGCGGAGTCTCAGCGGTTTCTGGAGGGGAATGCGCCCCTCCCCCCTCCAACGGATTCGGCGCACCCTCCTGGTTGAACGCCCCGGGGTCAACACACGGAGGCGTAGGAACGGGAGGGCGAACTTGTCTATCTCTCGCCTGCGCATCAGCGAAATACTCAGCCGCAACCCGGTTCTGCGCCTGGCAAAGCTCGAACGCGTCGCGTTTGTCGCGCCATGCCGCCTTTGCTGCGTTCTCTGCGGCACCCGCCTCAGAAAACAGCATCATCTCGAGAACCAGACTGACCGCAAGAAGGACGCCAATTTTCAATACTTTCTCCGTAAAGTGCCTCTAATCTATGGTGCCAGACTCTGATTTCCTATCTATGGTGTCAGACACCTTAAAACCCGTCACTTGAGGGGAATGTAGACGTCCGTCTGCCACTGATCCTGTGGCGTTTCCGGAAAGACGCTCAAGTAGTGAAAGAATAGTGGATGGTCCCGAAGTTCCTCGCCGCTGGCGGGGAGCCAATCCCGGTAGATTGGATAGATAGTCTCGCCAATGTGATCGGTCGAGCCGACATGCCGGATTACTGCGCATCGACCACCAGAAATGACGGACTCGCGAACTCCATGGGCGTTCGGCATGATGGGTTCGTGGATTTCCCCGCATATATCGAAGCGGAATTCGTCCGCAGGAGTCGTGTCCGGATTGTTGTGCGGAATGCCGAACGTTCTGCTCGACTCAACAGGAGATTGTCCGCTTCGCGTGCGCCAGTCGACGAATCTGTTCACGCTTTCGCTGACAAGCCCAGGCGCCCCGTTGTGTTCCAGAGCGGCAACGCGAGTTGCCGAGAAATCGACGATTCTTACTTGCATGGTGAGTTTCCTTGAAAGGTAGGGGACGACAAGCGTTGCACTCCAGATCTGCCAGTTTGGCTGTCGCCGAAAAACAGTCGGAGCCATGCCGAACGTACGTTTGAATGCGCGGCTGAATGCTTCCGGACTGTCGAATCCCGCACCGAACGCCGCGTCAAGCACCGAGCATGGGTCCTGCGCTGCCAGGAGATGGGCGGCTCGCCGCAAACGCATCCATTGCACGTAGCGCGCCACCGGCGTCCCCACGTAGGCTGCAAACTGTCGATGAAAATGGAATTTCGAGAAATTCGCCACGCGACTCAACGTTTCCACAGACAGGTCGCCATCGAGGTTCATCTCGATGTACGTGAGTACGGCATTGAAGCGCTTTGCATAAGCACTTTTGGAACCGACATGAGTTGGCATGATTTATCTGGATTGAACGACAGGCGTCATGTTCGTCCATAATCGATCTATCGCGCCTAGCCGCGCTTGCTCAATCGTGAGACGGAATCTATGGTGTCAGACTCTGATTTCCTGATTCCGTAGCTGTGCATGCCCCAACGCTCACCAGCGTTCGCGCGCTGCACGCAGTGATCCCGCCACGAAATTGCAGTCTGACACTTTAAAGCCCCGCGCACGCTAACGAAGTTTGAAGCCTTGCTCGGTCACCATCTCGCGAAGGTGCTCGCGCCCGCCCATGTAACTCATGCTGGTGGCTGCCTCGCGAACGGAGCTTTGCCAGCTTTTCGGCTTCATGTTCTGCTCTTGCCGGAACTTGAGGTATGCCGCCTCGTACCCGTCGAGGTAGGCGCGATACCGGTCTTTCTGAAAGCCGTTGTGGTGCAGCACCGCCGCCGGCGGCATCCGTGGGCGCGCGGCAGAGGCCCGAGCAGGATCCGGCTTCCCCACGGCCATGCCGAAGGCCACGAAGGTGTATGGAGGAAGCCCCAGCAACTCGGCCACCTGTTTGGCCGCGTTGCGCATCACGCCCAGAAACACGATACCAAGGCCCATCGACTCTGCGGCGAGGGCGGCGTTCTGCGCGGCGAGTGTCGTGTCGATCGACGACATCAGAAAGCTGTCGAGATGCTCCAGCACGACCGGATCTTCCCCGTGCTCCTGCGTCAACGTCGCCGACCGCGATGCGTCCGCCACCCATAGCAGCAGCGCGGGCGCCTCCTCGATCCATGGAATGCGATCTGTCGGTACAGTCGCGGCGATCGTGTCCGAGATGCGCTGCTTCATCGCCTTGTCGGTCACGGCAACCACGCTCCAGAGATGTAGCGCGCTCGACGTGGACGCCGATTGAGCGGCGGCCACCATCGTATCGAGCGTGCCTTCCGGCAGAGGGTGATTCAGAAATGTACGTACGGATTTATGCGCCAGCTGCTGCTCCACAACACTGGTCCAGTGGATGTGTTGCGGCTTCGGCTGGTTGCCATATCGTGCTGCAAGCAGCGCTGCGTGATGAGCTTCGCGGTCCATGATTTCTCCTAGCATTGTCGTCATTCTAGGAAGTGGCCGCCGCCCAATTAGCCTGTAAAAGTGGAATATCTGTGCACACCAGTGCACAATTGACGACGCCGCCCGCCAGTCGTTTACGCCATGGACCATCTGCTCAGCATCCGAATTTTTCACAGAATCGTGGAGACGGGTTCCTTCACGCAGGCTTCGTCGCACCTCGGCCTGCCGCGCTCCACCGTGAGCAAAGGGCTGCTTGCGCTGGAGGCCCACCTCGGCGCCAAGCTGCTGCAACGAACGACTCGGCGAGTGTCGCTGACCGTCGAGGGCGCGGAGTATTACCGCAGGACGCAACAGGTGACGGCGCATCTGGAGGAGGCTGACGAAGCGCTGCGCATCATGGGTTCGGCTGCGCAAGGGCGAGTCCGCATCGACGTTTATTCCTCATTCGCGCATCACGTGCTTATTCCCGCTCTGGGATACTTCAAAGCAGAATGTCCAGACGTGCAGGTTGCCATGGGCATCAACGACCGACCCGTGGATCTCATCGAAGAGGGTGTGGACTGCGTCATCCGTTCAGGCGCTTTGCCAGACAGCGCGATGGTCGCCAAAACGCTATTTGTCGACCAGTTGGTCACCTGCGCCAGTCCAGCCTACCTGGAGCGATTCGGCGTGCCGCAGAGCCCCGATGAATTGTTCGCCACGCACAAGCTCGTAGGTTATTTTGGATCGGCAACGAGCGAGATCTGGCCGTTGACGCTATCGCAAAAGAACATCGTGCATCAGGCCACGCGCTTCGACATGCTTTCAAACGATAGCGCCGGGCAGATTGCGATGCTCGTCGGCGGCCAGGGCGTCGGCCAAACTCACCGCCTGGTCGTCGACAAGTTGATCGAAGCGGGCGCGTTGACTCCCATCCTCGAACATTGGGGTGGCCTGACCACACCCATTTCAGTGATGTATCCGTCATCGAAGCGGGTGAGCCGACGCACCAAACTATTCGTCGAGTGGCTCACGCGCTATCTGAAGCATTACGCGGTCGCGACAGGCTCAGCGCGTGGCCGCCCCAAGAAAACAGGCCAATGAATTGCCGCCCCTCATGACGTTGCATGCGAATCGCGTCTATGTGCTCTGGCTGCAACGAAATTGCAGTCTGACACCTTAAAACCCAAACGCGATCTGATACACACTGCCGTATCGTCAGTTTGCGTGGAGGCTCGCTTCGAAATACCTGCTGCATGCGTCCCCCTGCTTGCGTGATGTTTTCGTGCAACGCCCAGCCCGGGTTACACTCAGCTCCGGCTGAGCGGAAGCCTGCGACCCCCATTGCAAAGTCTATTCACCGCCGTCTGATACTCGAAAATTGTCTACACCGCCCCAGGCGGCTCATTTGGTGTGGGGGGTCCACTATGGGTCGTGGCGATGGAGCAATGACGATGTCCTCCTTTACAGACCCCTTTGAATTTTTGGAAGGGCTACGAACGCGGGCGCGGTTGGCGTCTCGCGCCGACTCTTCACGCACGTACCTTCAATGGCTAGACCATCTAAGCGAAGAGTATGGGTTTACCTACACCGCCTTGAAACGAAAGATTGAGTCGTTGGATGCACGACTATGCGGTTATGAGGACGAAAAATGGCGCACTCGACTAGATGGCAAGCGCTGTTGGGGCCGCGTACCGTATCGTTGGGAACAGACTTGGCCAATCCCAACTGTGCCTGCCGGCGAAGTTGCATGGGTTGATGCTTTCGCGGAAAGCGCGTTGTTTACGGTGAACGAGGGGCCGCGCCGCGAACTCGCAGGCACAGTCTTCCGCCTCGACCAACTCTCAATGCAGTATTACGGTGAGGAACTTCGGGTTGACTCCGATCAGCCTGTTCTTATGGCGCTGACAGGAATAGCAAGCGGGACCAGATGCGGTCAGGTCATAGAGGCATCGCACGCGCAGCTGAGCGAGATGTACGGATGTGAGCTTGATGAGATGTTTGCTGAGGGCCCCCTAACAGTTCAGCAAGTACTCTGGCGGCTGTCGAACAGCCGATTGGTGTTCGACAAATTTTCGTTCGATGGGCCACTTCTATCTTTTGTCGCGATCCGTCCTTGCAAGACACGATATCGAATCGCATTCAATCCAGCTTTCGCAAATTTCTACTATCCAGTGCTTCGGTTGTTTTTTGGGGATCGAGCCGTTACGTAGACGGCATTTGCCGCTCGACCGAGTCTTCGATACACGAGTTTCGGCCGAAGCCCAGCGCGGGTTCCCAGCACGGCGGCCGTGATGCTCGGCGGAGAACGAGCCACATAAAAAAGGACCGCGTAATGCGGTCCTTTCTTCATAATGACGACCAGATCCAAGACGAAAACGGGACGTTCTAGGAAATAGAAGCTGTTCAGCCTGCGACCGACTTTATTCCGCGCGACCGACTTTATTTCTCGTTTTCAGACCTCCCGCCGCATCACCTCACATCACTCCACCGTCACGCTCTTAGCGAGGTTGCGCGGTTTGTCGACGTCGGTGCCGCGCACGCACGCCGTGTGGTAGGCCAGCAGTTGCAGCGGCACGGTGTGCAGGATCGGCGACAGCATGCCGTAGTGTTCGGGCATGCGGATCACGTGCATGCCTTCTTCGTTGTTGATCTTGCTGTCGGAATCGGCAAACACGTACAGCTCGCCGCCGCGCGCACGCACTTCCTGCATGTTGGACTTCAGCTTCTCGAGCAGGGCGTCCTTGGGCGCGATAGTGACCACGGGCATCTGGTCGGTGACCAGGGCCAGCGGGCCGTGCTTGAGTTCGCCGGCGGGATAGGCCTCGGCGTGGATGTAGCTGATTTCCTTGAGCTTGAGCGCGCCTTCGAGGGCGATCGGGTAGTGCATGCCGCGGCCCAGGAACAGCGCGTTTTCTTTGGTGGCGAAGCGATCGGCCCAGGCCATGATCTGCGGCTCGAGCGCGAGCACGGAGCCGATGGCGGCCGGCAGGTGGCGCAGCGCCTTCATGCACTCGGCTTCCTGCTCGTTGCTGAGCAGGCCGCGCGTCTGGGCCAGCGTCAGCGTCAGCAGATACAGCGCGGTGAGCTGCGTCGTGAATGCCTTGGTCGATGCCACGCCGATCTCGACGCCTGCACGCGTGATGTACGACAGCACGCACTCGCGCACCATGGCGCTGGTGGCCACGTTGCAGATGGTCAGCGTGTGGTTCATGCCGAGCGAACGCGCGTGCTTCAGCGCGGCGAGCGTGTCGGCGGTCTCGCCCGATTGCGAGATCGTGATGACCAGGGTCTTGGGATTCGGCACGCTGTCGCGGTAGCGATACTCGCTGGCGATTTCGACGGCCACGGGGATCTGCGCCATCGATTCGATCCAGTACTTCGCGGTCATGCCGGCGTAATAGCTGGTGCCGCAGGCCAGGATCAGGATGCGGTCGATGTCCTTGAAGATCTTGAACGCTTCATCGCCGAACAGCTCGGGCGTGATGGCGTCGATGTCCTGCAGCGTGTCGCCGACGGCGCGCGGCTGCTCGAAGATCTCTTTCTGCATGAAGTGGCGATAGGGGCCGAGTTCGGCCGCGCCGGTATGCACGTGCACGGTGTTGGTCTTGCGGTCGACCGGCTTGCCTTCGGCGTCGACGATCCAGACGCGCTGCAGCTGCAGGTCGACCACGTCGCCGTCTTCCAGATAGACGATCTGGTCGGTCGTGCCGGCCAGGGCCAGCGCGTCGGAGGCGAGGAAGTTCTCGTTCTTGCCCAGGCCCACGACCAGCGGCGAACCCTGGCGCGCACCGACCACGCGGTGCGGCTCGTCGCGGCAGAACACGGCGATGGCGTAGGCGCCGTGCAGGCGGCGCACGGCCTGTTGCACGGCGTCGAAGAGATCGCCGTTGTACAGGTGATTGACCAGGTGCGCGATCACTTCGGTGTCGGTCTGGCTTTCGAACACGAAGCCCGCCTGCTGCAGCTCGGTGCGCAGCTCGGCGTAGTTTTCGATGATGCCGTTGTGGACCAGCGCGATGCGCGGCTCGTCCTTGCCGATCGAGGAGAAGTGCGGGTGCGCGTTGTAGGTGGCCGGCGCGCCGTGCGTGGCCCAGCGGGTGTGGGCAATGCCGGTGAAGCCCGACAGCGACTCTTCAGCCACCTGGTCGGCCAGCTCGGCCACGCGTTGCGTGCTGCGGGTGCGGCGCAGATGGCCGTCCGTGTGCAGCGCCACGCCGCAGGAGTCATAGCCGCGGTATTCCAGCCGCTTCAGGCCTTCGACCAAGATCGGGGTGATGTCGCGCTGGGCGACGGCGCCTACGATGCCGCACATATGCTGTGCTCCTGAGAAATAGAGAAAGTGGACGCATTGTGCATCCCCCTTCACGAAATTAGATTTCTATATTTAGCGCCATCTGAAAGATTAATTTCTTACAAGAACGTGATTAAATATAATTTCTCTACAGCCTGATTTATGAACGAATCATGCAAAATGAACTGATTTCGCCCGAATCCGCGCCCGCCAGTGCCCCGCTGGACGACCTTGATCGCCGCATTCTGGAACAACTGCAACAGGATAGCTCGCTCACCAACCAAGATCTGGCCGAGCGCGTGCATGCCTCGCCGCCCACCTGTCTGCGCCGGGTGCGCCGTCTGATCGAATCGGGGGTGATCGAAAAGCAGGTGGCGATTCTGTCGCCCGCCGCGCTGGGCAGCACGCTGACCGCCATCGTGGAGATCACGCTGGACGTGCAGGCGGCCGAGCGGCTCGACGAATTCGAGGCGAGCCTGCTCGCCGAGCCGGCGGTATTGCAGTGCTACCGCGTGTCGCCCGGCCCGGATTTCGTGGTGATCGTGCAGGTGCGCGACATGCCCGCTTATCACGCACTCGCGCACCGGGCCTTCACGGCGCATGCCAATGTGCGCAACGTGCGCACCTTCTTCTCGGTGCATCGCGCCAAGTTCGAGACGCGGATCGAGCTGCCGCCGGCGTGATCGCGGGCGGCAGCATCATGCTCAGCGCCGCGGCTTGGCCGCGAGCAGGCGGTCGAAGTGGGCCAGATAACGGCGGCCCATCTCGGTCACGTCGTGCTCGGTCTTCACGTAGGCGTAGGCGCGCTCGGTCACGTCGGCGCGGAAGGCCGCGTCGTCCAGGCAGCGCGCCATGCCGGCCGCCATCGCCTGATAATCGCCCACCGCGCACAGCACGCCACGGCCGTCGGCGAGGCTTTCTTTCAGGCCGCCCGCATCGGTCGACACCACCGGCACCCGTTGCAGGAACGCGTCCAGGACGCTGCTCCCGAGCGCCTCTTCCAGCGAGGCCATGACGAAGACGTCCATCACGCTGTAGAAGTCTTCCACGCCCTTGCGAAAGCCGGCGAACCGGTACACGTCCTGCAGGCCCAGGCGCTGCACTTCGGCGCGCGCCTCGGCCTCGCGATTGCCGCCCGCGCCGAAATGCAGGAACACGAAGTCGGAACGCGTGCGCGCGAGTTCGCCGATGGCGCGCACCAGCGTGACGGGGTCTTTGTCGTGCAGCAGCGCGGCCGAGGTGGCAAGCATGCGGCGGCCGGTGAGGGCAAACTCCTGCACCAGCGCGGCCACGTTGGCCTGATCGATCTCGTGCGGCTCGACCGCACTGCGGATGATCACCGGTTCGATGCCGAGACGTCGCGGCTCGCTGGCCGCCATCTCGCTGATCGCCACGAACAGATCGACATTGCGCCATTTGTAGCCGGTCTTCCATTCGTCCTTGGGTTCGACCACGAACGAGGTGCGGCGCGAAAACACGACCGGGCGGCGATGGAACAGCCGGGTGAGCACGGCCCAGGTATTGGTGTTGGCGGTCTGGCTGTGCACGATGTCGTAGCCCGCGCCATGACGCGCGAGAAACGCGAGCTGGCCCGGCACGTTGCGCACCGCGTGCACCTTGAAGCCTTCGTCGGTGGCGCGCTGCGCGAGCGGGCCACCGGCACGGCACAGAATCTCGACCTCATGACCGGCCTTGCGGAAGGCACGCATGCAGTACAGCGTCTGGCGCTCGCCGCCGCGCCAGCCTTTCTCAAAATTGAGCTGTAGGATTTTCATCAGCGGCCGATCGCCTCGTACTCGAAACCCTGGGCCCGCACTTCCGCCGGCGTCCACAGATTGCGGCCGTCGATGATGAGCGGACGCGTGAGCAGCTTCTGCACGCGCGACATGTCGGGCGCGCGGAACACCTTCCACTCCGTCACGATCAACAGGGCGTCCGCGCCGTCGAGAGCGGCGTACATGTCCGGCGCCATGGTCACGTTCGGGTTATCGGCCAGCACGCGGATCGCCTGCGGCATGGCCACGGGATCGTAGGCGCGGATCTGAGCGCCACGGCGCGTGAGCGCGGCGATCAAAGAGAGGCTGGGCGCCTCGCGCATGTCGTCGGTATTCGGCTTGAAGGCGAGGCCCCACACGGCGAAGCTGCGCTGGCTCAGGTCTTCACCGAAGCGCGCGATCACCTTCTCGGCCAGGCGCAGCTTCTGTGCGTCGTTGGCGGCCTCCACGGCTTCGATCACGCGCATCGGCACGCCCTGCTCGGCGCCGGTACGCAGCAGCGCCTGCACGTCTTTCGGGAAACACGAGCCGCCATAGCCCACGCCCGGATACAGGAATTGATAGCCGATGCGCGGATCGGCGCCGATGCCGCGGCGCACCTGTTCGATATCGGCGCCGAGCTTCTCGGCCAGATTGGCCATCTCGTTCATGAACGAGATGCGCGTGGCGAGCATGCTGTTGGCGGCGTACTTGGTGAGCTCGGCGGAGCGCACGTCCATCACCATCAGACGCTCGTGGGTCCGCTGAAACGGCGCGTACAGCCGTCGCATCACGTCCACCGTGTATGGGTCGTCGGCGCCCACGACGATGCGGTCGGGGCTCATGAAATCGTTGATGGCCGCGCCTTCTTTCAGGAACTCGGGGTTCGAGGCGACGGTGAACGGCAGGTCCAGGCCGCGCGCGGCGAGCTCTTCGGCAATGGCCTCGCGCACGCGATCCGCCGTGCCCACGGGCACGGTCGACTTGTTCACGACGACCTTGCGATCGTCCATGTGGCGCGCGATATTGCGCGCGGCGGCGAGCACGTACTGCAGATCGGCCGTGCCGTCTTCGCCCGGCGGCGTGCCGACGGCGATGAACTGGATGTCGCCGAACGCCACGCTCTCGGCGATGTCGTCGGTGAAATGCAGGCGGCCACCGGCCACGTTGCGGCTCACGAGGTCTTCGAGGCCGGGCTCGTAAATGGGAATCTGGCCGGCACGCAGCCCGGCCACCTTGGCCGCGTCGATGTCCAGACACATGACGTCGTTGCCCATATCGGCCATGCACGCGCCCGAAACAAGGCCGACATAGCCGGTGCCGATGACTGTAATTTTCATGTGTTGCCTGATCCCTAGCCAAAACGATGGCAATACGCCACCGCTGCGGATTATAAAAGTCAGTTCGTGACAGCAGGCCGTATTCCCGAAAAACGGCCCTTTGGCAGGCAACCATGGCCCCGATTCGCCGTGCAAAACCAGGGCCGCGCGGGCGCCGGCGGGGGCCACCGGCGCGGATTCAAGCCGCCGACGACCCGACCTTTCGGGCGATTCTGACCATGTTGACCGCCACGGCCAGCACGGCGCAGACCGTGCCGAGCACCAGGGCCACGGTCGGCCCGTGCGAGGCCGACAGGCTGAACGCGATGGCGACCAGCGCGGTGCCGAAGCTCTGGCCGAACACCCGGGTAGTGGCCTGCAGGCCACCCGAGGCGCCGCTGCGTTCGCGCGGCGCGGACGACAACATGGCGCGGTTGTTCGGCGTCTGGAAGAAGCCGAAGCCGCAACCCGCGATGAACATGCCCACCATGATCCAGGCATTGCCCGCCGAGGTCGGCAACACCGTCACCCACAGCATCCCGATCACCATGGCCGCCGCCCCCGCGCCGCTCAGCACCGCGGCCGAGTAGCGATCGGACATGCGGCCGGCGAACGGCGCGACCAGCGCGGTGCCCACCGGCCAGGCCGCCATCAGCAGCCCCACTTCCAGATGCGGACGCCCCAGCACCTGCTGAAAATAGAAGGGCAGTGCCACATACGAGGCCATCTGCGCGGCGAAGGTGCAGGCCGACGCCGCGACCGCATAGGCGACCGGCCGGATGCGCAGTAGATCCACGGGCACCAGCGGCGCGGGCTGGCCGCGCACGCGCCGCACCAGTACGAAGCCGGCCACCGCGGCAATCGCGATCAGGCCGATCCCGCGCAGGGGATCCTGACCCAGCATGTCCACGCCGGAGATGAACACGCCGAGCGTGATCATGCTGAGCACCGCGGCGACCCAATCCAGCCGGGAGCTGCTGCGCGGCACATCGGGCAGGAACCGCAGCCCGAACATCGCGGCAATACAAAACGGCAGATTGACCGCGAAGATCCAGCGCCACGGCGCCACGGTGAGGATGAAGGAGCCGATGGTGGGACCGAGCACCGACATCACGGCCACCGTGGTGGCGTTGATGCTGATGCCGCGGCCCAACAGGCGCAGCGGATAGATGTTGCGCACCAGGCCGCCGAACATGCACATCAGCGTGGCCGCACCCACCCCCTGGAACACCCGCGCCATGCTGAGCTGCCAGAGCGACTGCGACAGCGCGCAGGCCAGCGACGCCGAGGTGAACAGCACCAGGCCGAACGTGAACATGCGGCGAAAGCCGATGCGCTCGGCGAGCGCCGACATCGGCAGCAGCATCATCACCACGGCCAGGTTGTAGGCGTTGATGACCCACACGGCCTGCGACGGCAGGGCGTCGAGGTCGGCGGCGATGGTGGGCAGTGCGACGTTCGCGATGGTGGCATCGAGCACCGAGAGGCTCATGCCGACCAGCACGGTGGCCGCGGCGTAGTAGCGCCGCGGCGTGGGCAGGCCGTCAGGCGCGCCGCCTGGCGCGCCCGTCGTGCTCACGACTTCTTGGCCGGGCGTTTCCAGCCGTCGACCGTGGTCTGTCGAGCGCGCGAAAGCGTGAGTTTCTCGGCCGGCGCGTCACGTGTGAGCGTGGTGCCCGCGGCCAGCGTGGCACCCCGGCCGACGCGCACCGGCGCGACCAGCTGGGTGTCCGACCCGATGAAAGCGTCGTCTTCGATGACGGTGCGATGCTTGTTCACGCCGTCGTAGTTGCACGTGATGGTGCCCGCGCCGACGTTCACGCGCGCGCCGATGTCGCTGTCGCCGATATAGGCCAGATGATTGGCCTTGCTGTCTTCGGCGATCACGCTGTTCTTCACTTCGACGAAGTTGCCCACGTGCGTGCGCGGGCCCAGATCGGCGCCCGGGCGCAGGCGCGCGTACGGGCCGATGCGCGCATCGGCGCCGACCTTGGCCTGCTGCAGGTGGCTGAACGCCTCGATCTGGGTGCCGGCGTCGATGGTGACGTCGCGCAGCACGCAATGCGGGCCGACGCGCACGCCGTTGCCGAGCACCACCTTGCCTTCGAATACGCAGCCCACGTCGATGAACACGTCACGGCCGCAGGTCAGGCTGCCGCGCACGTCGAAACGGTGCGGATCGGCCAGCGTGACACCGGCCTCGAGCTGGCGACGCGCCTGTTCGTGCTGCCAGCGGCGCTCGAGTTCGGCCTGTTGCAGGCGGCTGTTCACGCCCAGCGTTTCCCAGCTGGCGCCGGGCTGCGCGGCGTTGACCGGCACATGGTCGGCGACGGCCAGACCGATGATGTCGGTCAGGTAGTACTCGCCCTGGGCGTTGTTGTTGTCGATGCGCGTGAGCCAGTCCTTGAGCTTCGCGGTGGGCGCGCACAGGATGCCGGTGTTCACTTCCTTGATGGCGCGCTGCGCCTCGCTGGCGTCTTTGTGCTCGACGATGGCGACCACCTGGCCGGCCTGGCTGCGCACGATGCGGCCGTAGCCGGTGGAGTCTTCGAGCACCTCGGTCAGCACCGCCACGCCCTGGCCGCGCGCCTCGAGCAGCTTGCGCAGCGTCTCGGGCTGCACCAGCGGCACGTCGCCGTAGAGCACCAGCGTGACGTCGTCGGCGCCATCGCCCTCGAGCAATTGCGGCACGGCCTGCTGCACGGCGTGGCCGGTGCCGTGTTGCGGCTGCTGCAGCGCAAAAGCCAGGTCTTCCTTGCCTTCGTACGCCGCCTTGACGCGGTCGGCGCCATGGCCCACCACCACGATCACGCGGGCGGGATCGAGCTGGCGTGCGCTGCCGAGCACGTGGCTCAGCATCGGCTGGCCAGCCAGCGTGTGCAATACCTTGGGGAGATCGGACTGCATGCGTTTGCCGAGTCCAGCGGCGAGGATGACTACATTGAGCATAGAACCAACACGTAAGTTAAAAGGGCGGACACGGCGTGTCCGCCTGGATTCGGAAGAATCGGCGCAGCCCCTACGTGGAGCGGCGTGCCGGCTTGATCGAGGTCTTGGCCACGCCGCGCGCGGCGGGCTTGGCATCAGGCTTCTTGGCCGCCTCGGTGGTCTTGGTGGCCGACTTCGCGGCTTTCTTGACCGGGGTTTTGGCCGCGGTCTTGGAGGCGCGTTTTGCGCCCGTTTTGGCGGCGGACTTGCCGGCGGGCTTGCCGGCCGGCGCCGTGCCCGCGGAGGGCTTGGCGGAGGCCGCCCCCGGCGTATCGGCACCGGTCTCGCCCATCATCTGCGGCAGCGTGGCGGCGGTGGCCGCGGCGATCTGGTTGAACTGCTGTTGCAGCAGCCCCCACCAGGCCTGTGACGCCTGAGTGGCCTGCGCGGCAGCGAGGTTGAGCGCTTCCGCGCCGGCATCCGCGGCCGACGCGCCGGTGGCCGCATCCGCATCGGCGGGCGGTTCGGCCGTCGCGTCCGGCGGCGGCGTCTGGCCGAAGGGCGACTGACCGAACGGCGAAGCGCCCGCCGGCTGGCCCGGCGCGGGCTTCAGGCCCAGCGCCACTTCCAGCGGCGAGGGGTCGCTCGACGAACGCGGCGAGCCGGTGTCCATGCTGGACACGCTACCCACGAACGAACGCAGCGTGGCGATGGTGGCGCGCTGCACCTCCATGCCCTGGATCGTGGACGACAGCATCTGCAGATTCAGGCGCAGCCAGCCTTCGACCGCGCGCAGCTCGGTGATGCGGCGCTCGAGCTCCTCGACATTGAGCGGCGGCGTCATGGGCAGCGATTGCGCCAGCCCGCCGGGCCCGGCGAGGCCGGCCCAGGCCTGACGCATCATTTCCATGCTGGCGAGCAGCGGATTGCCCGACAAATCGGAATCCTGCCCCATGCCGGGCATCACGAACGGGTTGGTGTTCGAATCGCTCATTCGGTCTCCTGTGGTGCGTCGGGGCGGCGCTCAGCGCGGCAGCAATTGATCGTTTTCGACACGCACCGGCGCGCCGGTGGCGAAGGCGAACGGCTGCGCACTACGGAAAGTGCGCTGGCTGCCGTCGTCCATGCGCACCACGGCTTCGTAATGCGTCACCGTCTGTTGCTGCCTAATATTACGCTCGACTTCGCGGCCTGCCAAAGCGCCGCCCACGGCGCCCAGCACCGTCAGCGCGTCCTTGCCGTGTCCGCCGCCGAACTGGTTGCCGACCACGCCGCCCACCACGCCGCCCGCGACCGTGCCGACGATGTGATTGCTGTTGTCGCGCACCGGCACCTGCACGGTGCGGATCGATGCCACGGTGCCGCAGCTCGGGCAGGACGCGGGCTGGCGTGCCTGCGGGGCCGGCTGCGCCGGCGCGGGCTGGGCTTGCCCCTGGGCGACGTGCGACGGCAGGCCGTTCTGGGCGCGGGCGGCCGGGACGGCGCCGGGATCGGCCGGCGCGAGATTGGCGGCTTCGGGGCCGGAATTGGCGGCTTGCTCCGCGCTCATCGGCGCGTCGCCAGGCCGCTGCTGCGCCCCGGGGGTGGGCAGCCAGCCCAGAATGGCGGCGACCGCCACCGTGCACAACACGATCACGGCAACCGCGGCAGCGGCGAAAAGCGGGTGCAATCCGCGGCGCGGACCCGGGCCCGACGACCCGGCAGACGGAGTGTTCATGGCGTGCTCCATGCGTAACGGTAACGGCCCGTTGTATAGCACCCCGGCAGGCGTGTCGCGGTTTCGGCGTATTGCGTTCGTGACCCTTTGCAAAACCGGTCACGCCGCCTTTCGCGGGCCCCTTCCTCGCGGCTGGACAGCCCTGCCGATTCTGGGACAATGGTCTTATGACTTCCGCTGAAACGCCCATCACGCTGGCCGCCCTCGAGCAGGCCATCAACTACTGGCGCAACCGTCTGCCCTCGCAGGGCGAAGAGGCGCGGTTGTGCGCCGAGGCCGCCGCGCTGGCGGTGCCTTATGCCGCCATGATCATGGCGCATGCACGCGAGTTCGCGCGCGCCGAGCTGTCCGAGGCAGCGCGCACGGCATTCCAATCCTGGGAAAGCGCCCACCAGGGCGCGGCACGCTGAGCTCCGCAAGGGGAGCCCGCCGGGATTGCCCCGGCGGCGCCCGCTCGATTATTTGGCGTCGAGCAACAGCTTGAGGTCGTGGGCCACGGCGTCCACGCCGATGGTGCTGTTGGCCAGCACGCGCGAATCGCCCTTGGTATCGAACAGGTAAAAGCCCGCCGAGTGGTCCATCGTGTAGGTGCTGCCATCCTTGCTCGGCACCTTGGCGTAATAGGCCTTGAACGAGCCGGCCGTCTTGCGCACCTGTTCCGGCGTGCCGGTCAGGCCCAGAAAGCGCGAATCGAACGTCGTTACATACTGCTTCAGGATATCCGCCGTATCGCGCTCGGGATCGACCGACACCAGCATGACCTGGACGCGGTCGGCGTCGGGGCCGAGCTTTTCCATGACCTGGGCCAATTCGGCGAGCGCCGTCGGGCACACGTCGGGACACTGCGTGAAGCCGAAGAACACCACCAGCGCCTTGCCCGAGAAGTCGGACAGCTTGCGCGGCGTGCCGTTGTGGTCGACCAGATCCAGGCCTTTGCCCAGCTGCGTGCCCGTGATGTCGCTACCCTTGAACGCCGGCTTGGTCTCGCCGCAGGCGGCCAGGGTGAAGGCGACGGTGGCGGCGGCCGCGGCGCACAGCAGCCGGCGACGGACAGGGGAAAGCAAGGACATCAGGCGAGGTCTCCGGTAAGTGGCGTTCAGCGCAGCAGCGCCAAGGCCCAGTGATCCACCAGCAGCGCGCCGAACAGCAGCGCGAGGTACAGGATCGAGAAGCGGAACAGACGGCGCGAACGCTCGTCGGTGTAATGACGGTAAAGGCCCCAGGCATGCGCCAGGAAGATCGTGCCCAGCACGACGGCCACGGCCAGATAGAACAGGCCGCTCATGCGGATCACGTAAGGCAGGATCGTGACCGCCAGCAGGACACAGCTGTACAGCAGAATCTGCAGACGCGTGTACTTGCTGCCGTGCGTGACGGGCAGCATCGGCAGACCCGACTGCTCGTAGTCTTTGCAGCGGTAGAGCGCCAGCGCCCAGAAGTGCGGCGGGGTCCAGATGAAGATGATCAGCACCAGCGCCCAGGCTTCGGCGGGCGTGGCGTTGGCCACGGCGGCCCAGCCCAGCGCGGGCGGCATCGCGCCCGACAGGCCGCCGATCACGATGTTCTGCGGCGTGCGCGGCTTGAGAATCACGGTATAGATCACCGCATAACCGACGAACGTGGCGAAGGTGAGCCACATCGTGAGCGGATTGACCAGGTGATACAGCACCAGCATGCCGGCGCCGCCGAGCAGACCCGACAGGGCCAGCACGTGCGCGGGCGAAATGGTGCCCTGGGCCGTGGCGCGGCGGGCCGTGCGGGCCATGCGCGCGTCGACCTCCTGCTCGATCAGGCAGTTGATGGCGAACGCGGCGGCGGCCAGGAGCCAGATGCCGAGCGTGCCGAACACGACCTTGTCGAGCGGGGGGACACCGGGAACCGCGAGGAACATGCCGATGACGGCACAGAAGACGGCGAGCTGCGTCACCCGCGGCTTGGTCAGCACGAGGTATTGACGCAGCAAACCCTGTTGGGGAGCAGCGATTGAAGACATGATGCTCAGTATTTTACCAACCAAGTCAAGGACTTGCCGGGGCAAATTGTCGCACCGGCGGCCCGCCGGCCGTTGCCAGCCGCACCAGGGCCACCACGCAGGCCAGCGTCAGGCCGGCAGCCCCCCCATTGTGCAACACCGCGATCAGCAGCGGCCACTGGAAGAAAATCGTCGTCAGGCCGGTCAATAATTGCGCAGCCAGCAGGACCAGGATCAGCCGCGCCGGACCCCGCACGCCCGCCAGACGCTGCATTTTCCAGGCCAGCACGCCCAGATACGCCAGCACGACAAAGGCGAAATTGCGGTGGACCCAGTGGATCGCCGTGAGCGCATGCTGCGAGATCATTTCGCCGGAGGGCAGCTCGCCCAGGCCCCGGATCACCGAGAACCCGCCGTGGAAGTCCATCTCGGGCACCCAGGCGCCGTGGCAGGTCGGGAAATCCATGCAGGCCAGCGCGGCGTAATTGGTGCTCACCCATCCGCCCAGCGTCACCTGGACGGCCAACAAGCCCAGGCCAAAGGCGAGCGGCACCATGAAGCGCGCCGCCTGGGCCGGCAGGGCGATGTGCGGGCGCTCGCGCGCGGCGAGCCAGGTCAGCAAGGCCAGCAGCGACAGCCCCAGCACCAGGTGGGCGGTCACCACCGCGGGCATCAGCTTGTGCGTGACGGTCCAGGCACCGAAGGCGCCCTGGATGCACACGGCCACCAGCGACACCGTCGCCAGCGTGGGCGTGCGGCCGAGCACGCGGCGGTGGCGCCACGCCATGTAAACGATCGCGATGATCAGCATGCCCAGGAAGGCGCCGACATAGCGGTGGATCATCTCGATCCAGGCCTTCGACAGGGTCACCGGCCCGAACGGCATGGCCTGGGCCGCTTCGTGGATGTCGGCGCGCGCGCCCAGCGGCGTCACGCTGCCATAGCAGCCGGGCCAGTCGGGACAGCCCAGGCCCGAGTCGGTCAGGCGCACGAAGGCGCCGAACATGATGAGGTCCAGCGTGAGAAACCAGGTGAAGAAGACGAGCTTGCGATAGCGCTCTTTGATGCGATCCATGAATCAGCCAATACGCGAGTTATACAAAAGCCGGCTGATGTCCTTGCGCACCGACACGCCATCGGCGTTGTCCGGGAACTGCAGCATCAGGTTGCCCAGCGGGTCAACCACCCAGATCGGGCCCAGCAGCGCGGACGCGTCGTCGGTCGCGGCCTGCGGGCCCAGCAAGAAGGACCGCAGCGCGTCGGGACGAGCCCGCACCATCACCGTGCCTTGGTAGGCGTTCAGCACCTTTTCGGGTACCGGCGCGTCGTCGGTGATGATCCACACCCGCGCCAGCCGGTCGACGTTCTTGCCTTGGGCCGCGTGGGAATTGCGCGCGATGAAGAGTTTACGCGCACACGATTCCGGGCACGCGCCCAGGTCGACCGAGAGCAGTATCCACTTGCCGTCGAGGCTGCGCAGATCGAAGGGCTTGCCGTCGAGCGTGGTGAGTCCGAGCGCGCTGGCCTCGGGCACCGGCCGCTGCGGCGTCACCAGGGTGCCGTAGTTCTTCTGGTCCTGCGGCCACCACTGCGGATTGAAGTAGACGACGAAGGCAGCCACGATCGGCGCCAGCGCGCACAGAAACACCAGGACCAGCGGCGTGAGCGAGCGTTTGGGTTGGGCAGTCGGCATGGTGGAAGCAGTCATGGAAGGCGATCTGTCGTTGAGGGTCTGGCGTGGCGGCGCGGGGCGCCCTGATCGATGAAACAGCAACGGGCGCCCGCTGGGCGCCCACGTCTACGGCTGCGCATTGGCGCGCTGCCGCGCCCGCTTCCAGGCCCGGCCCGCCACCACCAGCCACGCCAGCGCGGCGATGGCGGCGAAGCTGAACCACTGCAGCGCGTAGCCCTGATTCTGGCTGTAGTCGACAGACGGCCCGGGCCAGTCGCGCACGAGGCCATCGGCGGGCGAAGTGCTCGCGGCCGTCTGCATCAGCACGGTGGGCAAGAGCGCCAGCCCGGTCGACTGCGCATAGGCCTTCAGATCAAGGTTCTGCAGCACCGGCGCCGGGCCGTCGCCCAGGCGTGCCGGCAGGCGCGCGGCGCCCGCGCCACCGAACGACCACAACTCGAAGAGGCGCGGCACGCGCTCGGCCAGCTCGCCCTGCACCGTGACCGGCCCGGCCTCGGCGGGCACGGCCGGCGCCTGCTGCGAGCCGGGCTGGCGCGCGACCCAGCCGCGCAGCACCAGCACGGCGTTACGGCCATCGTCGAACACGAGCGGGGTGGCCAGCCAATATCCCGGCCGGCCCTGATGATTGCGATTCTCGAGCCAGACGCTGAGCTCGGGCCGCCAGGCGCCGCGCGCTTCGGCCGCCCGCCACGGCATATAGGCGGCCGCACCCTGACCGGCGGACAGCCTCAGCGGCGCCTGTTGCCGGCCCGCTTCGATCGCGGCGGCCACCGCCCGGCGCTCGTCGGCGCGGCGCAGTTGCCAGCGGCCCATCGACACCGTGACGGCGATGACGACGGCAAGCAACAACAACGCCAAAATCGTCTTGCGTCGCGAGTGCGGAAAAGCCATGTCTGCAATAATTTCGTTTTAACCGGAGGCCGGTATGCGCATCATCGTGGTGGTCGCTTTCATCGGGATCCTCGTCAGCCTGGGCTCGGCGTTGATCTACCTCATGCGCGACAAGGGTTCGACCAATCGTACGGTCAACGCACTGACCGTACGCATCGGCCTGTCGGTGGCGCTGTTTCTGTTCGTGCTGCTGGCCCATCACCTGGGCTGGATCGAAAGCACCGGCCTGCGCTGACCCGCCAGGCGGGCCGGCAGGCCGGCGCCGGCCTTGCTAGAACCAGTAAATAAACAGGTACAGGCCCAGCCACACCACGTCGACAAAGTGCCAGTACCAGGCGGCACCCTCGAACCCGAAGTGATGGTCGGGGCGGAAATGCCCGCGCAGCAGCCGCACCAGAATCACCGTCAGCATCGTGGCCCCCATGATCACATGGAAGCCGTGAAAGCCCGTGAGCATGTAGAACAGCGAGCCGTAGGCGCCCGAGTTGAACTTCAGGTTCAGGTCGCGATAGGCGTGAATGTATTCATACGCCTGACAGCCCACGAACAGAAAGCCCAGGATCACCGTGGCGGCGAGCCAGAAAATGGCTTTGCCGCGATGGTCTTCGCGCAGCGCATGGTGCGAAATCGTGAGCGTGACGCCCGAGGTCAGCAGCAGCGCCGTGTTGATGGTGGGCAACCAGAACGGCCCCACCGTCTGGAAGGCCTCGACCACGCCGGCGGGCCCGAAATTGGGCCACTGCGCCTGGAAGTCGGGCCAGAGCATCAGCCGGTGATCGATGTCGCCCAGCCACGGCGTGGTGATGGTGCGCACATACCAGAGGGCACCGAAGAAGCCGGCAAAAAACATCACCTCCGAGAAGATGAACCAGCTCATGCCCCAGCGGTACGACGCGTCGATGCGTTTGCTGTTGAGGCCGCTCTCGGATTCGGCGATCGCGTCGCCGAACCAGTAATACAGCACCACCACGCCCGCCAGCAGGCCCGCCAGCACCAGCCACTTGGCGTAGGGCACGCCGTTGACCCAGCCGGCCGCGCCCACGCCGGTGGCCAGCAGCGCCAGCGCCATGCGCACCGGATGGCCGGACATCGCCGGGACGTAGTAGTACGGTGCCTCTTTGTGTGTTGCCGAGTGACTTGCACTCATGATGTTCTCCCTGATGCCGATGATTGGAGGATCGTTGGGGAATACGTTTGATCAGGACAGGCTGGCCACGGCAAAGCGCACGATGAGCACCAGCACGATCACGAACATCGCGGCGCCCAGCAGGCCGGCGATGATCAGGTGCACCGGGTTGAGCCGCGCGATGTCTTCCTGGTAACCCTTGCCCTTGCGCACGCCAAAAAAAGCCCAGAGCACGGCCCGCACCGTCTGCAGAAAACTCAGCTTGCGCCGAGACAGCTGGTGCAGGTCGTCGCTCATGTCAGTTGCCCATCATGTTGGTGAGCAATGACGCGCCACGCAGGAAGGTCCAGCCGAACACCGCCAGCACGAACAGCAGCAGGATCAGGCCCGCGATGCGATTACGGCGGCGTTGCTCGGGTGTCATGACCGTCTTGTCCATCGTTACTTGACCTCGGGCGGCGTCTCGAAGGTATGGAACGGCGCCGGCGACGGCACGGTCCATTCGAGCCCTTCGGCGCCTTCCCAGGGCTTGGCAGGCGCCGGTTCGCCCTTGCCGCGATAGCAGCGCAGCACGGCGTACAGGAAGATCAGCTGCGACAGGCCGAACCAGAACGCGCCGATGGTGGCGATCTGGTGGAAGGTCGTGAACTGCGCCGCGTAATCCACGTAGCGGCGCGGCATGCCGGCCAGCCCCATGAAGTGCATCGGGAAGAACGTCAGGTTGAACGACAGCATCGACGACCAGAAGTGCAGCTTGCCCAGGCGCTCGCTGTACATGCGGCCGGTCCATTTGGGCAGCCAGTAGTAGGTGCCCGCGAACAGCGCGAACAGCGAGCCGGCCACCAGCACGTAGTGGAAGTGCGCCACCACGTAGTAGGTGTCGTGCACCTGGATGTCGATCGGCGCCACCGACAGGATCAGGCCGGTGAAGCCGCCCATCGTGAACACGAAGATGAAGCCGATCGAAAACAGCATCGGCGTTTCGAAGGTCATGGAGCCGCGCCACATCGTGGCGACCCAGTTGAACACCTTCACGCCGGTCGGGATCGAGATCAGCATCGTGGCGTACATGAAGTACAGCTGGCCCGTCACGGGCATGCCGGTCGTGAACATGTGGTGGGCCCACACGATGAACGACAGCACGGCGATCGAGGCGGTCGCGTAGACCATCGAGGCGTAGCCGAACAGGCGCTTGCGCGCGAATGCCGGCACGATGGCGGACACGATCCCGAACGCCGGCAGGATCATGATGTAGACCTCGGGATGGCCGAAGAACCAGAACACGTGCTGGTACAGCACCGGGTCACCGCCGGCGGCCGCATTGAAGAAGCCGGTACCGAAGTGGCGGTCGGTCAGCACCATCGTGATGGCCGCGGCCAGCACGGGCATCACCGCGATCAGCAGGAAGGCCGTGATGAGCCAGGTCCAGCAGAACAGCGACATCTTCATGAGCGTGAGGCCGGGCGCGCGCATGTTGAGGATGGTCACGATGACGTTGATCGCGCCCATGATCGACGAAGCGCCCATGATGTGCATCGCGAAGATCGCGAGGTCCATCCCCGGGCCCATCTGCGCCGACAGCGGCGCGTACAGCGTCCAGCCCGCGGCGGTGGCGCCGCCCGGCACGAAGAACGAGGCGGTCAGCATGAGACCCGCCACCGGCAGCAGCCAGAAGCTGAAGTTGTTCATGCGCGCGAACGCCATGTCGGATGCGCCGATCTGCAGCGGGATCATCCAGTTGGCGAAGCCCACGAAGGCCGGCATGATCGCGCCGAACACCATGATCAGGCCGTGCATCGTGGTGAACTGGTTGAACAGCTCGGGGCGGAAAAACTGCAGGCCGGGCTGGAACAGCTCGGTGCGCAGCAAGAGGGCGAGCGTGCCGCCCTCGAGCAGCATGACGAACGAGAAGATGAGATACATCGTCCCGATGTCTTTGTGATTGGTGGCAAACAGCCAGCGACGCCAGCCCGTAGGCATGTCGTGGTGGTGGTCATCGTGACCGTGGCCGTGGCCCGGCGACACGTGGTCTACAGTGACGCTGCTCATGATCGACTCCTTCCTGCTGAAGCCGTCGGCCGGGTGCTCCCCGTGGCCGGCGGCGTATCTTTTGGTACGGAAACAGCTTCTGGAACAGCGCGCGCCTAGCGCGCGGCCGCGACATCCTTGGGCTGGACGATGGGGTCCTGACCCTTGCCCTCATTGCTCCAGGCATTGCGGGTGTAGGTGATGACAGCGGCGATCTCGACATCATTGAGCTGCCCGCCGAACGCGGCCATGGCCGTCCCGGGCTTGCCCTTGAGCACCACGTTGATCTGCTCGGCCTTGGGCCCGAGCACGACCTTGTCGCCGTCGAGCGGCGGGAAGGTTCCCGGCAGGCCTTTGCCGTTGGCCTGGTGACAGGCCACGCAGTTGCCCGCGAAGACTTTCTCACCACGCGCGATCAGCTCGGGACCGGTCCATTCCTTGTTGGGATCGTCGGCCTGAGCGGACATCAGCTTCTTCTGCTCGCCCGCCCATTTGTCGAAGTCTTCCTGGCTGCGCACGTCGACCACGATGGGCATGAACGCGTGATCCTTGCCACAGAGCTCGGCGCATTGGCCGCGGTACATGCCGACCTTTTGTGCGTTGAACCAGGTGTCGCGCAGGAAGCCCGGGATCGCGTCCTGCTTGACGCCCAGGTCGGGCACCATCCAGGAGTGGATCACGTCGCCGGCCGTCAGGACGATGCGCACCTTCTTGTCGACCGGCACCACGAGGGGATTGTCGACTTCCATCAGGTAGAACTCGCCCTTGGGCTCGCGATTTTCGATCTGCGCGCGCGGGGTGGAGAGATTGGACAGGAACTTGAGCCCGGCGGCATCGCCGTCGAGGTATTCGTAGCCCCACTTCCATTGGTAGCCCGTCACCTTGATGGTGAGATCGGGACTGGACGTGTCTTTCATGGCCACCACGGTCTTGGTGGCGGGCAGGGCCATGGCGATGACGATGAGAAACGGCACCACGGTCCAGGCGACTTCGACGCCGAGATGTTCGTGGAACGTGGCGGGCTTGGCCCCGCGCGACTTTCTGTGTGCCCAGATGGAGTAGAACATCACCCCGAACACACCGATGAAGATCACGATACAGATCGTGAGCATCATCCAATGCAGCCAGACGACATCGCGCGCGATCTGCGTGACGCCTTCATGCAAATTGAGTTGATTGACCCGCGGCCCCCCAGGCATGTCCTTCACCTGAGCGACCGCTGCGCTGCCCATCAGTAATGCACAAGCTCCCAGCAACCCTCTCCACTTCTTCATGCTTACCTCGAAACATGGCGCGGATGGCCCAATACCCAGCGCACGCCGTACGGGCCGCCGGAAGGCAGGGGAACGCGCAATTATTAGACGGTAGTCACGAAACAGGGGAAAGACGACCCTGTCGCTCCCACACAAGATTTCACAACGTAAACCGCGGAATTATAACGGAGACAAATCCTAATGGTCTTTATGATGATTGACGTCTAAGTCTCATTATCTCCCCTGCATATTGTGTTTTTTTGCCGCAGTGCCGTGCGGCACTGCACTAAAATCCGCACCATGTCCGAAGCCAACCAACCCGTCACCCTGGCACGTCTGCAGGCACTGTATACCCGTCTGCAGGACCTCGCCCAGCAACAACCGCCGGAGCTGGCCCGCCCGCTCTATATCGATGGCCACTGCTGCGGTTGGGCCACGCTCGCCGCCTGCGATGCATTGCGGCCCACCGGCCTGGCCCAGCTCGATGCCGATGCGCTGCGCATCGGCCCCGGCCTGCGCGCCGGTCCCGAACTCAACGCCGTGCTGGCCCAGGTGGCTCAGGTGTTGCGCGAAGCCCGCTGCCTGCGCGGCTGGCGCGACGAGCTGCTCGACGTCACCGCCGGCGAACATCATCTGGGCGTGATCGAACGCGCCGCCATGCGCCCGCTCGGGCTGGTCACACGCGCCGTGCATCTGAATGCCTGGACGCCGGACGGCCGGCTCTGGATCGCGCGCCGGTCGCTCAGCAAATCCACCGACCCGGGCATGTGGGACACGCTGGTCGGCGGATTGGTCGGAAGCGGAGAACCGCTCGAAACCGCGCTGGTGCGCGAGTGCGGCGAAGAAGCCGGACTGGATCCGCATCAGCTCACGCGGCGCGGGCCGCTGCGCACGGTGCTGCGCATGCACCGCCGCCTGCCCGAGGGCTATCAGGTCGAAGACCTGCTCACGAGCAGCTGCGTGCTCGACGCCGGCACCGAACCCGCCAACCGCGACGGCGAGGTGATGGAGATCGCGGCCGTGTCCGAGGCGCGCGCGGTGCAGCTCATCGAAAGCAGCGAGATCACGCTCGAAGCCGCGCTCGTGATCGTCGAAGACATTCTGCACCGCCGCGCGCACGGACTGGCCTGACGCCCGTCAGTGCGAGTGGCGCGGGTCGCCGCGCGTCTCGATCACCTTGAGATACAGCGTGGCGGGCTCCAGGCAGCCGCCCGTCGAAAGCTGCCCGACGTTCTGCCGGTAGAGCTCCTGCCAGGGCGTCTGAGCGGGCGGAATGTCGATATGCATGTGTTCGCGGCGGCGCGCGAGCTCCTCGGCATCGAGCTGCACGGTCACGCTGCGCTGGTTGAGGTCGACCCGGATCCGGTCGCCCGTGCGCAGCAGGGCCAGCCCGCCGCCCACCGCGGCCTCCGGCGACATATTCAGGATGGACGGACTGGCCGACGTGCCGCTCTGGCGGCCATCGCCCATGCAGGGCAGCGAATCGATGCCGCGCTTGATCAGGTGCCCCGGCGGCGCCATGTTCACGACCTCGGCGCTGCCGGGATAGCCGACGGTGCCGGCGCCGCGGATCACCAGGATGCAGTTTTCGTCGATATCGAGGGCGGGGTCCTCGATGCGTGCGTGATAGTCCTCCGGGCCGTCGAACACGATCGCGCGCGCTTCGAAGGCATTCTCGTCGCCCGGCGTGGACAGATACGCCCGGCGGAAATCTTCGCCCACCACCGACATCTTCATCACCGCGCTGTCGAAGAAGTTGCCCGAGAGCACGATGAAGCCGGCGCGGTCTTTCAGCGGCGCGCTGACCGGCTTGATGACCTTGGCATCGTGCGTGGGCGACGCCTCCGCGATCTCGCCGATGGTCTTGTCGCCGACCGTGCGGGCCGCGCCGTGCAGGCGCCCCGCGCGATGCAGCTCGTGCAACACCGCGGGCACGCCGCCCGCGCGGTGAAAGCCTTCGCCCAGGTACTCGCCCGCCGGAATGCAATTCACCAGCAGCGGCACGTCTTCGCCCAGCCGTTGCCAATCGTCCAGACCGAGGTCGATGCCCATGTGGCGCGCGATGGCGATCAGATGGGGCGGGCAGTTGCTCGACGCGCCCAGCGCCGAGGCCACCACGATGGCGTTCTCGAATGCCTCGCGCGTCATGATGTGCGAGGGGCGGATGTCCTGGCGCACCAGCTCGCACGCGCGCTTGCCGGTGGCATACGCCATCTGCGCGCGCTCGCGGTAGGGCGCGGGAATGCTGGCGCAGGTGGGCAACGACATGCCCAGCGCCTCCGCCAGCGAGTTCATCGAGAGCGCGGTCCCCATGGTGTTGCAGTGGCCCACCGACGGCGACGAGGCCGTTGCCAGCTCCATGAAGCCGTCGTAGTCGAGCTTGCCCGCCGCCATCAGGTTGCGCGCATGCCAGATCACGGTGCCCGAGCCCACCCGCTGGCCCTCGTGCCAGCCGTCGAGCATGGGTCCGCCGGACAGCACGATGGCGGGCAGATCGACCGTCGCGGCCGCCATCAGGCAGGCGGGCGTGGTCTTGTCGCAGCCGGTCGTCAGCACCACGCCATCGAGCGGATAGCCATGCAGGATCTCGACCAGGCCGAGATAGGCCAGGTTGCGATCCAGTGCCGCCGTAGGGCGGCGACCCTGCTCGGCCAGCGGATGCACGGGGAATTCCATCGGAATGCCGCCGGCATCCCGAATGCCTTCGCGCACCCGGCGCGCCAGCTCCAGGTGGTGCCGATTACACGGCGCCAGGTCGCTGCCCGTCTGGGCGATGCCGATGATGGGCCGGCCGGATTGCAGTTCGGCCCGGGTAAGACCGTAATTGAGCAATCGCTCCACATAGATCGCCGTCATGTCGGCGTGCGAAGGATCGTCGAACCATTTCTGGCTGCGCAGGCGCTTGGGGGTAGGCGTGTCTGACATGATGCGTTCCGGTACGGCAGGTGAACAGGCGGGCGCAGCAAGCGGCGCGCCCGCCCGGTGCGGCGATCAGCCGCGGGCCTTCTTGATTTCTTCGTTGAGTTCGCGCACGAGCTCGGGGCCGAGTTCCTGGGTGTATTTGTCGACCACGGGCTGAACCTTCTCGCGCATGCGCGCCACTTCTTCGGGGCTGGGGGTGTTGATCTTCATGCCCGACTTCTCGAGCACACCCATGGCCTTGGTGGAATCGGCGCGGCTGTCCTTGCGTTCGAAGTCACGCGAGTTGGCGGCCGCCTGACGGATCAGCTTTTGCTCCGCGGGATTGAGCGTGTCCCACCATTTCTTGGAGGCCAGCACGACCCAGGGCGTGTAGACGTGGCGCGTGAGCGTGAGGTACGGCTGCACCTCGTAGAACTTGCTGCTCTGGATCGTCGTGACCGGGTTTTCCTGGCCATCGACCGTGCGCGTTTCGAGCGCGGTGAAAAGCTCCGAGAACGGCATCGGCACCGCGTTGGCACCCAGCTGATTGAACACGCCCAGCGCGATCTGGTTCTGCATCACGCGCAGCTTGATGCCCTGCATGTCCTCGGCGCGCACGATCGGGCGCTTGGAGTTGGTCATGTTGCGGAAGCCGTTTTCCCAGTAGACCAGACCCACCAGGCCTTTCTCTTCGAGCTTGCCGAGCAGGCGCGTGCCGAGCGGGCCGTCGAGCACGGCATCGGCCTCTTTCTCGCTTTCGAACAGGAACGGCAGATCGAAGATGCCGAAGTCCTTGACCATGCCGGCCAGCGGCGCGGTCGAGCCCACCATCATTTCCTGCGCGCCGCCCACGAGCGCGCTCTGCATCTGCTCGTCGGGTCCCAGGCTGGCCGAGCCGAAGGTCTTCATTTTCATCTTGCCGCCGGACAGCTTCTCGAGCTCCTGGGCCAGATGGCGGGCCGCGCGGCCCTGTACGCTGTCGTCGTTCAGGCCATAGCCGAACCGGATCAGGCGCGGCTTGATGTCCTGCGCCCAGGCCGATCCGACCATGGTGCAGGCGGTGAGTGCGGCCACGGCGATCACGCCGGCCTTGAAGTGCTTGAACATGTCTGTCTCCTCGGGATGATGATGCGTGGTGTCGTTATGTGCAGCCTCAGTGCAGCCAGCGCGCCGGAACCGTGATGAGTTCCGGGAAGAGCACCAGCAACACCAGCAACAGGGTGTACGCCACCACGTAGCGCCACACCCCGCGGCATATCGTTTCCATATTGATGCGCGCAACGCCGCACACCACGTTGAGCACCGTGCCCACGGGCGGCGTGAGCAGGCCCACGCTGCCCACCATCACGAAGATCACGCCGAAGTACACGGGATCGATACCGGCCTTGATGACCACCGGCATCAGCACGGGGCCCAGGATCAGGATCGTGGGCGTCAGGTCCATCACGGTACCCACCAGCGTGAGCAGGATGAGCAGCGCGAACATCAGCAGCTTGGGCGAATCCATCACCGGATCGAGCAGCGCGATCAGATCCTGCGGCACGTCGGCCAGCGTGATCATGTACGACGAAACCATGGCCGCGGCCACCAGGAACATCACGACCGCCGTCGTGCGCGCCGCGCTCACGAAGAGCGGGTACAGATCGCGCACCTTGATCTCGCGATACACGAACAGGCTGATCACCATGGCATACACCGCTGCCACCACCGCGGCTTCCGTCGGGGTGAAGATGCCGCCCCGCAGGCCACCGATGATGATGACGGGCAGCATCAGCGCCCAGAACGATTCGCGCAGGGCGCTCAGACGCGCGCTCCAGGGTTGGCGCGGCTCGGCATCCGACGGCCCGCTGCGCGCCGTCCAGGCCCACACGGCCATGAGGGTCAGCCCCATCATGATCCCGGGCGCGATCCCCGCGAAAAACAGCTTCGTGATCGAGACGTTGGTCGCCACGCCGAAGATGATGAAGGCGATCGACGGCGGAATGATGGGTGCGATGATGCCGCCTGCCGCGATGAGGCCCGACGACTGCGCGGCGCTGTAGCCCTTGCGACGCAGCATCGGGATCAACAGCGCACTCAGCGCCGCGGCATCCGCCACGGCCGAGCCCGACAGCGACGCGAGCAGCACGCTGGCGAAGATCGCGACATACCCCAGCCCGCCGCGAATATGACCCACGAACATCGTGGCCAGGTTCACGATGCGGCGCGAAATGCCGCCCGCGTTCATGATCTCGCCGGCCAGCATGAAGAGCGGAACGGCCATCAGCGTGAAGCTGTTGGCGCCGCTGAGCATGTTCTGCGCCAGGATCTGCGCGTCGAAGAAATTCAGCTGAATCATCAGCGCCATCGCCGATAGCAGCAGGGCGAAGGCGATCGGCATGCCCAGGACGATGAGTCCGAGCATGACTACCAAAAAGATTGTGAGTGTCATGGTGTAGGCGGCGGGGTTGCGCGAAGCCGGCTCAGGCCAGCGGATCGTCCTGCTCGGCATCGACGGGCACGGGGCCGCCCGCCAGCACGCTCAGGACGTCCAGGATGGTGAGCACCATCATGAACACGGCGGCGTAGAGCACGGCGGCGTTGAACACCGCGATGGGCAGGCCGGTGACCGGCAGGTCGGTGCTCATGCCGATCACGGTCTGCTGCCAGCCGCCATCGATCATCAGCCACAGCGCCCACAGCACCAGCCCCTGACAGAACAGATGCGTGACGCGACGGGCCATCGGTCCGAAACGCTTGACTAGCATGTTCACGCCCAGATGGGCGCGCTCACGCAGCGCCAGCACCGCGCCCAGGAAGATCAGCCACACGAACGCCAGGCGAGACAGCTCGTCGGAGACGTTGATGCCGGAGTTGAAGACGTAGCGCAGCGTCACGTTGCCGAAGAGCAGCACCATCATGACGATCAGACAGGCCACCATCAGCCAGGTCTGCAGGGTGAAACTCCAGTGCGCGGCACGCGCGAGGCCCTCGCGCAGGGAGCCCGCGCGGGATGGAGGCTGATCAGGCCGCATGAGTGTCTCCGATTGATCTTTTTTTAAGCTTGTGCCAATGTTAGCGCTAACATTTTTGGCTTGTAAACCTAGTAAAGGCCCTAAGACGTGCCCGTGCCGCGAATTTGTTGCAGACTCGCGGTTTGCCCGTCTTCCCCACTTCCATGTCGTTACGCAAATCCCGAGGCGCCCACAGTGGCCGCGTCACGATGCAGGACGTGGCCCGCCGCGCGGGCGTGTCCGCCATCACCGTTTCCCGTGCCCTGCGCGACCCCGACAAGGTGGCGCCGGCCCTGCGCGAGCGCATCGAGGCGCTGTGCAATGAGATGGGCTATGTCGTGCACCACGCGGCCAGCGCGCTGGCCTCGGCGCGCTCGCGCATCATCGTCGCCTTGATTCCGTCGCTCTCGAACGTCGTGTTCGTCGATATCGTGGCCGGCATCAAAGAGCACCTCGACGCCAACGGCTACCACCTGCTGGTGGGCGTGACCGGCTACTCGCAGGACGCCGAAGAGGCGCTGCTACGCACCTATCTGCGCCACGCGCCCGACGGCATCATCCTGACGGGCATCGACCACAACCCCGGGGTCTGGGACCTGCTGCAAAGCCGCGGCATTCCGGCCGTCCACACGATCGAGACGCTACCCGCCGGCGAACCGGGCATGAGCGTGGGCTTCTCGCAGTACGAGTCGGGCCATGCGGCCACGCGCCACCTGATCGAGCGCGGCTATCGCCGCATCGGCATCATCGGCGCGCAGCTGGATCCGCGGTCGCTGCGGCGCTGCGAGGGCGGGCGGCAGGCCCTGCGCGACGCGGATCTTTACGATCCCGCGCTCGAGATCATGACGCCGCAGAAGTCATCGATCGCGCTGGGCGCCGACCTGCTCGCGCAGCAGCTCACGCATCATCCCGACTGCGATGCGATCTTCTTCTGCAACGACGACCTGGCGCAGGGCGCGGTATTCCAGAGCGCAAGGCTGGGCGTCGCGGTGCCGGGCAAGCTCGGGCTGGTGGGGTTCCATGATCTGGCGGGCAGCGCCTGGACCACGCCGCCGCTGTCGACGATTGCCACGCCGCGCTTCGACATCGGCGATACCGCCGCCACGCTGCTCACCCGTCATCTGGCGGGCGAGCCGATCGACGCCCCGCACATCGACCTCGGCTTCACGCTCGTGCGACGCCAGACCACCTGAGCGGTGGCCCGCGCTCAGATGCCCATGTCGGTGGTCGGGACGGCGCCGGGGGTCGAGTTGCCTGGCGTGGAGGTGCCGGACGTCGAGGTGCCGGGCGTCGAGGTGCCGGGCGTGCCCGCGGCCGGCGTTCCGGCGGCCGGCGTTCCGGCGCCGGGCGCCGGCGGCAGCGGCGAAGCGGGGCCGTTGCGCGGGGGATAGACCTCGCCGGTTTCCGAAAACTGCTTCCAGACCTCGATGGCCCGCAGACGCTGACGCGCCACGACCTCGATGCGCTCGCGCAGGTCGGCGTCGTGTGCCAGGAGCGCATGAAAATCGCGCGACGACAGCATCAGGAGTTTGCTGTAGCCCAGCGAGGTCACGTTGGGCGTCAGCGCTTCTTTGCCCAGCAGGGCCAGCTCCCCGAAGAATTCGCCACTGCCCAGCTCGATGGTGGTGTTGTCGGGCAGGTGCACCGTCACCGCGCCCGACGCGACGAAACACATCTCCTCGCCCTGACGCCCGTAGCCGAGCACCGGCTGCTCGGGCAGCGCCAGGCGAGGCTTGAGCAGTTTGCAGATGGCGCGCAACGACTCCGCGCTCAGGCCTTCAAAAAGCGGCACGCGCTTGATGAGCTCGGCCGCGCCCAGCTCGATGTCCAGCGGCGGATGGCGGTCGATGTGCGCCCAGCGGCCCTTGAGCTGCTCGAGCAGATCGGCATAGACCTCCCCGCTGATCAGCGACTGGTCGAGCATGTCGCGGTAGCGATTGCGCTCGAGTTCGCGCGCCACGCGGCCGAGATAGCTCTCCTGCAACCAGAGGGCGTACGACGGATACTGGAGATTGAGCGCCTGCAGCGAGCTGTCGATCAGATCCAGGCGGCGCTGGTGCGCCGCCACGATGCGCGCGGCCGCGTCATCGCCCAGCAGCGGGCCGATCTGCTCGCGCGCGAATTGCATGAGGCGCTGCGCCACCGAACGCTTGGTCTGCAGGTTGGCAAACCGCTGCGACAGCTCGCGCGCCAGCCAGCCCTGGAATCCGAACATGTAGTGCACGCGCAGGGCGAGCCGGAACGCGCGCGAATAGCGCACGTCGGCCACGATGCCGCGCTCGAACCCTTCGATGCCGCCCTGGCGGATCGCGTCTTCGAGGCGTTCGGCACGCGCCAGCAAGGCTTCGGCCATGCGCCAATCGACGATCTGCGCCTTGAGAATGTCGAAGAACACTTCTTCTTCGCGCCGCGCCACGATCGCCAGGCCCACCGCGGTGCGCTGCTCGACGCTCATGCGGCCCACCTGACTGTCGTGCACGCTCGCCATGCTGGCGTCGAACACGGCGTGGATACGATCGCGCGCCTCGGTGCTGACGCGGTCTTCGGCGGCGATCTCGTCGGTCTTGCCCTGCAGGCTTTCGAGCGCCACGGCAAGCGCCTGGTTGCGGATCGTGCGCTCGACCGGCGAGAGTTCGTTGAGGCCCAGCACACGGATCAGCGGCCGCAGCGTGATGCCATTGATGAAGAGCGTGGCGAGCACGAAGCCCGTGGTGGCCACCGCGATGAACTGGCGCGCCTCTTCGGGCACCGACGCCTGCTCGGTGACGGCGAGCGCCAGCGCGAGCGACACGGCGCCGCGCAGGCCGCCCCACAGCATCACGGTCTTGTAGGGGTTGCTCACCTCCGCGCCGATCTTGAAGACGCGCAGGATCGGCAGCAGGCCGAACACCACCAGCGCACGCGCGAACAGCGTGGCGAAGAACACGACGACCACCAGCAGCAGCTCCTGCCAGTCGGCCGCCGCCATGAGCTTGGGGATCAGCATGGCCGCGAACACGAAGATCAGCGAGTTGGCCCAGAAGCCGAACTGCCCCCACGAACTGGCCAGGTATTCGAACGTCGTGGGCGACATGCGCGTGCGGCCGGTGGATCCCACCACCAGCCCGGCCACCACCGTCGCGACCACGCCCGACACGTTGAGATAGTGCTCGGAGATGAAGAAGGAGAGGTAGGCCAGGGTCAGGGTCAGCGTGATTTCCGCGGCCGGAAAGCCCCGCAGCCACATGAAGAGCGAGCACGCCAGCCGGCCCATCAGCCAGCCGGCAATGCCGCCACCGATGAAGTGCACGACGAAATCGTTGAACACGGCCGAGAACGACAACTCGCCACTGCCCGCGAGCGCGGCCAGCAGCACCGAATACAGCGCGATCGAGGCGGCGTCGTTGAACAGGCTCTCGCCCTCGACCAGCGTGGTCAGGCGCTTGGGCGCCCCCACGTCGCGAAAGATGCCGATAACCGCCGCCGGGTCGGTCGTCGCCACGATGGCGCCCAACAGCAGACACACGATCAGACCGTAATCCGACACCGCGTTCACCGTGAACCCGACCACCGCCGTGCACACGACGACGGCGACGATGGCCATCATGAGGATGGGGCCCACGTCGTTCATCAGCCGGCGCACGTTCATGGACAGCGCCGTCTCGAACAGCAGCACGGGCAGGAACACCATCAGGAAGGTTTCGGAAGAAATCTCGAAACGCTCGATGGTGTCGAGCAGGTCTCCGAGCACCGGCGGCGCCCAGCCATGCAGGTGGATGGCGATGCCGATCAGGCAGCCCACGATGGCCAGCAGCACGGAGTAGGGCAGCTTCAGGCGGCCGGCCAGGGGCGGCATGAAGCAGACCAGCGTGAGCAGGCCGGCAAGGCCAAAGACGATCAGACCAATATCCATGGGACTGCGAAACGCATGCGCGGGCAACAAAGAGGCAAAGAGAATAGCGTCTTTTCCCCGCCATCCGCCTGAAAGCGTCGCACGTTTCGTTACGCATGGCTGCGCTCGCGGCACACCATGTGCCATCATTGTTCGCTACCGTGGCGTCAGCACCCCCAAATCGAGGAGCAACCCTTGTCCGTCCTGCCGAGTACCGAGCTCCCTTTGCGCTCGCCGCGCGCCGCCGACGCGCCGGTGCTGCTCGTCCAGCTCACCGATGCGCACCTGTTCGACGATCCCGATGCCCTGATGCTGGGCGTGAACACCGACGCCAGCCTGCGCGCCGTGCTGGCGCAGATCGCCGCCGACGGAGACGCCCCCGACCTGCTGCTGGCCACTGGCGACCTGTCGCAGGACGGCAGCCTCGCGTCGTACGAACGCCTGCGCGGGCACCTCTCGGCCACGGGTTGGCCGGTGCGCTGCCTGCCCGGCAATCACGATGCCCCCGACGTCCTGCGGCAGGCCCTTCCGGACTGGAGCGCGCCGATCACCGACATTGCCAACTGGCGCATCGTGACGCTCGATTCGACCGTGCCGGGCTCGGACGGCGGCCATCTCGACGCCGCGCAGCTCGCGCGCGTGAGCCAGGCCGTCGACGACGCAGAGGCCACCGGCCGCCATGTGCTGATCGCGCTGCATCACAACCTGGCCCAGGTCGATGCCAACTGGCATGACCCGATGATGGTCGACAATCCGCTGGATCTGTTCCGCCTGGTGGAGCGCTCGCCGCACGTGCGGGTGGTGATGTGGGGGCATGTGCACCAGGAGTTCGACTGCCGGCGCCACAACCTGCGCCTGCTCGCCACGCCGTCCACCTGCTTCCAGTTCACGATCCGCGACGGCCGTCACGCGATCGATCCTCAGCCCGCCGGCTACCGCTGGATCAAGCTGTACGGCGACGGCTCCTTCGCCACCGGCGTGCGGCGCCTCGACGCAGCCGCCTGGCAGACCGTGCGCCAGCCCGAGACCGACGCCCGCGCTGCCTGATTGCGCGCAAGCGGGCGCGGCCTTTCCGGGCCGCTACCCCACAGATCCCGAACCACCCTTATTGCGAGGGCCCAAACGACGCGCGGGGCCCGAAGGCCCCGCGTCGCGGTGGACACGTTGCGCGCGGCGCAACGCGTGAGAATAAAAAACGGGGCACCGATATGCGGAGGTGCCCCGTAAGCGTCCGTCTCATAGGGGAGGGGAAAGAGGAGAAGCCGAGACGGACGTCAAGACAGCGACCTGGAATGCACCAAAGTTGCGGCCTACGTAAGTTAGTCAGGCGCGGTGGCGCGAAGTTTCGCGAATTCGGGCTCCGGTCCGCACAAAGTTGTATTAATTCATGACACCGCGCCGCGGCCCGGACGCCAAAGCAAAACGCGCCGCATGAGCGGCGCGTTTTATGGGCACTAGCAGCGGTGTGTCAGGCCGGGACCAGCGAGCCACGCATCTTCTTGAGCGCGGCGGCCTCGATCTGGCGAATACGCTCTGCCGACACGCCGAATTCCTGCGCCAGCTCATGCAGCGTGGAACCGCCGTCGTCCTGCAGCCAGCGCGCCTCGACGATGCGACGCGAACGCGGATCGAGCGCCTCGAGCGCGCCGGCAAGGCCTTCGCCCTGCAGGTTGTCGTGCGCCTTGCGCGCCATGACGCGCGTGGGCTCGTCGCGGCCTTCGTCGGACAGATAGGCGATGGGCGCGTAGGCGTCATCGTCGTCGTCCTGGTTTTCGAGCGACATATCGCGGCCCGACAGGCGCACTTCCATCTCGCTGACGTCTTCGCGGCGCACGTTGAGCTGCTCCGCGATGTGGTCAACCTGCTCGGGATCGAGCGTGTGGCCATCCGGGCGCATGCTGCGCAGATTGAAGAACAGCTTGCGCTGGGCCTTGGTCGTGGCGACCTTGACCATGCGCCAGTTGCGGATCACGTATTCGTGAATCTCGGCTTTGATCCAATGGACGGCGAACGACACCAGGCGCACACCGCGCTCGGGATCGAAACGCTTCACGGCCTTCATCAGGCCGACGTTGCCTTCCTGGATCAGGTCCGCGTGCGGCAGACCATAGCCCAGGTATTGGCGCGCCACGGAAACCACCAGGCGCAGGTGCGAAAGCACCAATTCCCGCGCGGCTTCGAGATCGTCGGTGTCGCGCAGACGGCGGGCCAACGCGGATTCCTGCTCGGCGCTCAGCACCGGCAGACGGTTGACCGTCGAAATATAGGCGTCGATGGTGCCCAGCGCACCGGGGTTGGCCACAGCCAAGGCCAACGCATTGCCGGAAAGGGCAGACGAACTGGCTTGCATCATGTTGGCGACCTCCAGGGTACGGGGAACAGACATAGGTTCATGTTAGCACTCCCATAACGAGAGTGCTAATTCGACTGCCGCAACGCAGCGGAGTTCCCGCCGGCGTCGCCCTGGAGGCGCGGATATACCTAGGTATAGATGCGTCCCCATATGATTTCCAGAGGGCAGTCGACCCTGGAATGTATCCGACCCGAGGCACCCGCTCCGCGGCGCGCCCGGGGCGCCCTGGGTGCGTTACCAACCGGCCTGCTTCAGGGCCTGCCGGGTGGCGTCGTCGGACGGGCGAATGAACAGCGCACCGCGCGGGTCGAACATCACCTCGTAGCGCGCGCCATCGAGCAGCGGCATGTAGGCGGCGCTGCCGAACTGCACGTCCACGAACGGCAGCCAGTTCGGAATCAGACGCTTGACCGCGCCGATGTCGGGCGCGGGCCAGTCGTCCAGCACGTGCACCGAGCGCGTCGCGGTCTGCTCGCGGGGGGCATCTTCGTAGCGGCCGGACAGACGCTCGAGACGGTAGAGCGGCGGCGCGCCGGCCAGCAGGGCCGGCAGGCGCCAGCGCACCACTTTGGCATCGATCTGCCATTGATCGCCGAAGAGCGTGTAGGTCTTGCCGGTCAGGCCGGGCGACTGCGCGACGACGTCGTACTGGCCCTCGGCGAGCTTGCGCACCTGAACGGTCGCCACCGGAACGTCGTCGGTGAGCCGGAAAAACTGCACCAGGGACAAGGCCAACAGACCGGAGACGCAGCCCAGCGCGATCAGCACCAGACCGAACAGGCGGCGCACCGGGCGCAGACGAAATACCCGGCGGCCCATTTCGTCGCGCGGCCCGCCGCGCCCGAGCAACAGCGGCAATCCGATCAGCAACACCACGACCGCCCCGAGGGCGATCCAAACAAACGGGGCAAACGCATCCATCAAAGACGAGGCTCCTTCCAGGCTCGACGGTCAGCCGCAGTATAGAAGCGCCTCCGCGCCGCGACCGCAAGTCCTGTGTTCCAGCTGAAACCGGATGTGTGCCACCCGGCTGCACGCGCGCGAGGGCGCGCCTTCTGTCCCAGCTGCAATTGCCATTCTTGGCGCTGTTTGGGTAGGACACATTCCCGCATCATGACTTCCATGCCCGGCGCATCGCCGCCGGACCTCCGACACCCAACCAGGAACCCCGTCATGTCGCAACGTTTGAACTACTACAAGCTCGCGCCCGATCTCGCCAAGCAATACACCGCGTTTCAGATGACGCTGAACAAGAACCCGATCGCACGCGAGCTCGGCGTGCTCGTAACCTTGCGCGCGTCCCAGATCAACGGCTGCGCGTTCTGCGTGGACATGCACGTGAAAGAAGGCAAGCTTCATGGCGAACGCGAACTGCGCCTGCACCATGTCGCGATCTGGCGCGAGTCGACTCTGTTCTCGCCGCGCGAACGCGCAGCGCTGGCCTGGACCGAAGTGCTGACGAAGCTGCCCGCCCATGGTGTGTCAGACGCGGACTTCACGGCCGCCCGCGAACACTTCTCCGAAGAAGAACTGAGCGCGCTGAGCTTTCTGGTCGTGGCGATCAATGGCTGGAACCGTCTGAGCGTGGCGTTCCTGCCGGTGCCGGGCTCGCTCGATGCCGAGTATGGCCTGGACAAGGCGGGGCTGGTCTGACCGGCCGCACCTGGCCGGCCGCACCTCGCCGGTTGCACCTCGCCGGTTGCACCTCGCCGGCGGCACCTGGCCGGCCGCCCGCACCCCTACACCACCTCGGGGCGGAGCAGCAGCCGCATGCGCGCCGCCAGGGCATCGGCCTGCTCGCGATCAGCGACGTTGGTAAAGCTCATCAAGAGGCCCAACGGCGCGCCGGGCAGGCTCGACCAGCTCGATAAGGGCTGCGCATACAGCCCGGCCTCGCGCAGTCGCAGAGCCAGCGCGCGGTCGTCGTAGCCCGCCGGCAGGCGCAGCACCATGTGCATGCCGCCAGGCTGCGGCTCCACCCGCAGGCCCAGCCCCGGGCCGAGCGCGGCGTCCAGCGCCGCGGCCATGTCGCTGCGGCGCTGTGTATATAGCCGACGCATGCGTTGAATGTGTCGCGCGAAGTGCCCCTCGCTCATGAACAGCGCCAGCGTGGCCTGCGTCAGCCACGGCGCGCCGGCGCCCAGCAGCGCATGCACGCGTTCCACGCGCGGCACCAGCGCGGGCGGCACGACGAGGTACGAAAGCCGCAGGCCAGGGAACAACACCTTCGAGAACGTGCCCGCGTACAGCACTCTGCCGGCCGTATCGCGGCTGGCGAGCGCGGGCAGGGGCCGGCTCACGTAGCGATACTCGCCGTCGTAATCGTCTTCGACGATCCAGCGTTCGCCCTCGGCCGCCCAGGCCAGCAGCGCCTGCCGGCGCGCGGGCGACAAGGTGAGGGATAGCGGGCTTTGATGCGCAGGCGTCACCACGGCCGCGCGCGCTTGCGGCGCGAGGACCTGGCCGGCGGCCACGTCGAGCCCTTGCTCATCCACCGGCACCGCGCGCCAGTCCATGCCGAATTGCGCGAGCAACGCGCGGGTGGGCGGATAACCCGGATCCTCGACCCACACGGCATCCTGCGGGCTCAGGACCGCACTCGTCGCCACCTGCATGCTCTGGTGATAGCCCGAGGTGATGAACACCTGCGACGGCGTGCAATGCAGGCCGCGTGACACTTGCAGATAGGCCGCCGTGGTCTCGCGCAAGGCGTCCAGACCGGCCGTGGCGGGATACGACAGATCGTGGAGGCGCATGCCGCGCAGACACCGCGCCCCGAGCCGGGCCCACAGTTTGCGCGGCACGGCATCGAGCGCGGGCAGGCCCATCTGCAGCGGCATGGGCGTCTTGGGCCGCGGCCACATGGGCAGATCGGATTCCAGCGCCGCGTCGCTGCCGGTGGGCGCGGGGCATCCCGGCGCGGGGCATCCCGGCGCAGGCCCGGCCTCACGCGGCCCGGCCGGCCGCCGCCCGGCCTGCCGCCGCGTCGCCAACCCGGGCGTCACCACGGTGCCGGCCTGTCCGCGCGATTGAATCCAGCCTTCGCCATTGAGCACGGCATAGGCGGTCTCGACCGTGCCACGCGCGATGCCGAGTTCCTTGGCCAGGGCGCGAACCGACGGCACCCGGTCGCCGGGCTTGAGCGTGCCCGACTCGATGCCATTGCGGACCTGCCAATAAATCTGGCGGTAGATCGGCGGATCCCCGGCGGTGGTCGCGGGGTCGGTGGGGAAGGAATCGATCGTCACGGCAGCGGATCCGCAAAAAGACCGGGCGAACGGCAAAACATGTCCCAGTCAAAAACACCGAATATGGCACTTCGGATTATGTCATGCCCTCCGTAGGATGACGACATGCCCGAGCCCTGCGATACGGCTGGCCGACTCACTCTTTTCTTACGCACCATGTCCACCTCACCCCGCTTGCTGCACGCCACCACCGACGCGGAACTGCAGGCCTGCTTCGGCCTGATGCGCGAACTGCGTCCTCACCTCGACCGTCCCGACGATTTCGTGACGCGCTGCCGCCGCCAGCAGGCGCAGGACTGGCATCTCCTCGCCGCCTGGGAAGATGACACGCCGGTCGCGCTGGCGGGTTACCGTTTCCAGGAAAACATGATCTACGGGCCCTTCGTCTACGTCGACGATCTCGTCGTGAGCGCGCCGCAACGGGGCGCGGGGTGGGGCGCCACGCTGCTCACCGAGGTCGCCCGCATCGCCCGCGAATACGCCTGCGCCCGGCTGGTGCTCGACACCGGCCTGGCCAACAGCCTCGCACAACGTTTTTACTTCCGTCAGGGCCTGCTCACCAGCGCCATCCGCTTCGGCCAAGACCTCTAACGAACTCCGCCACCATGAATATTCTTCGACTCCTGTGCAGCGCCCGCGGTGCCGACTCCGAAAGCCGCTCGCTCTCCGATCAGATTCTCGAGCACCTCACGCGCCGCCACGCCGGCACGCCGTTGTCGATCACCGACTTCGACACCAACAGCCTGCTGCATGTGGATGGCGGCTATGCGCGGGCGCTGGCATCGCTCAACGATCCGGACACGCCGACCGGCGCGCTCGCCGTGTCGGATCAATTGATCGCGGCGCTGCGCGCGGCGGACGTCCTCGTGATCGCCACGCCGATGCACAACTTCACGGTGCCTTCCGCGCTCAAGGCCTGGATCGATCATGTGCTGCGCGTGCGCCATACCTTTACGATCGAGCCGCATGGCAAGGTCGGCGCGCTGCGCGATCGGCCTGTCTATATCGCCATATCGTCGGGCGGTCTCTTTTCCGGCCCGCTCGCGCGCCAGCCGGACTTTCTCACGCCGTATCTGCGCCATGCGCTGGCCACGATGGGCCTGCACGACGTGCATCTGTTCAGTGTCGAAGGCACGGCGCGCGGACCCGAGCCGCTCGCCGCGGCGCGCATGCATGGTCACGACCAGGTGCGCGCGCACTTCGCGTGCGCCTGAACCGCAGGGTTTAAGCACGGCACAAAGCAAGACGGCGCGCCCCGCATCGGGACGCGCCGTCTTTTCGTCGCGTGTGGGCCGCGTCTTACTTCAGTCGTTCGGCGTGGAACGCCAGATGGTCGCCCATGAAGGTCGAGATGAAGTAATAGCCGTGGTCATAGCCCTCGTGGCGGCGCAGCGTGAGCGGCTGGCCCGCGGCGCGGCAGGCTTCCTCGAACACATCGGGATTGAGCTGCTCGGCCAGGAAATTGTCGGCCAGCCCCTGATCGATCAGGATGCCTTGCGGATAGGGCGCCGCGCTTTGCTTGCGCATGAGTTCGCTGGCGTCGTGCTCGGCCCACGCGGCGCGGTCTTCACCCAGATAGCCGGCAAACGCCTTGTGGCCCCACGGGCAGCGCGTGGGTGCGGCGATCGGCGCAAAGGCCGACACGCTGCGCCAACGGCCCGGATGACGCTGCGCCAGCACCAGCGCGCCGTGTCCGCCCATCGAGTGACCGAACAGACCGGCACGGCTCAGATCGGCGGGAAACTCCCGGCCGATCAGGTCGAACAACTCACGCGCCACATAGCTTTCCATGCGGTAGTGCGTCGACCAGGGTGCTTGCGTGGCATCGAGATAGAAGCCGGCACCGGTGCCGAAGTCCCAGTCCTGATCTTCGCCGGGCACACCGGCGCCGCGCGGACTCGTATCCGGCGTCACGAGCATCAGGCCGAGCTCGGCCGCGAGGCGCTGCGCGCCCGCCTTGATCATGAAGGTCTCTTCGGTGCAGGTCAGGCCGGCCAGGAAAAACAGCACCGGCACGGGGCCGTGCTCGGCCTGCGGCGGCACGAATACGGAGAAGCGCATGGGCAGTCCGATTTCGGCCGAATCGTGCCGGTAATAGCCCTGCCAGCCGCCAAAGGCACGGTGGTGCGAAAGTCGTTCGGTCGCGGCGGTCATGGCATTACTCCTAGGTGTATCTGCGGGGTACTGAAAAACGGTTCCCGATGTTAACCTGCGATGACGGTTACTCATTCGACCCCCGATTCGGGTCAACCGGGCTTGACCGCCGACCACGCCGGCACTATTTATAGTGTGTGTGCAATCTACTGAGCTTGCTACCCGCAAGTCCCGACTATGGCCCGACTGCCCCGCTTGTATGCCCCTGGGCTGCCCCAACTGGTGCAGGCCAATTTCGTACAGTCGCTGGCCGCGCCATCGCAGCCAGCGCCCGGCGACATCCTGAACCAACTGGCAGGCTGGCTCGGCGAGTCGGCACAGCGCCACAAGGTCGCGGTTCATGGGTGGGTACTCGCCAACGACCGCATTCTGCTGCTCGCCACCCCGGCCGACGAAGAAGGTCTGCCCCGGCTGATGCAAACGCTGGGCCGCAATCTCGCGGCGCGGCTGCGCGGCGGGCGCGTCTTCGCGGGCCGCTACCGCTCGGCCCTGCTCGAGCCGGGCGTGTGGGTCCTGCCGGCGCTGGTCTGGCTCGAAACCTACCCGGTGCGCAGCGGCGCGTCGGTCGATCCCGATTCCTGGCCGTGGTCCTCGGCCGCCAGTCACACCGGCAACACCTCGGTCCCGCCCACGCAATGGCAGTCCGATCACGCCGATTACTGGGCCTGCGGCAACACCCCGTTCGATCGCCAGGCCAATTACCGCAAGCGGCTTCAAGACGGCCTTTCGCGGGATCAGTCGCAGCGCATCGAACAGGCGGTGTCGGGCCAATGGGCCCTGGGTGGCACTGAATTCATCGCGAGCCTGGCCCATACCGCCAGCCGCCGTGTCGCGCCAGGCCAGCGTGGCCGCCCGCGCAAAAAGCCGGCCACCGGCCACGAGCAGCCTGATATGTCCCCCGAGCCCGCCGCCGCGCGCGGTCTCGATCGCCCCGGCACCGAGCCGCCCGTGGCGCCCACCGATGGTGGCGCCGGCCCTCACGGCAGCGGCGGCGCGTCCCGCTGAGCTACCGCCCCGTTGTGCTTGCAGACCCGGCCTCGCGCCGGGTCTTTGCTTTGGTACTGTTGCTTTTTACAATTTTCGCGGGCTAAAAATGCTCCATCAAACGGGGACGCATAACGGCATTTTTGCACAATGTTCGTGCAAAACCGAAAAACGTCATGAAGGCGTCTTTTTTAAGTGCTTGATTTATATCTCTGTTTAAAGTGTCCCTATTATTATTCAAGAATTCTTCTCATTTGATTTAAAAGGGACACACCCCCAAAAATTCTGTTGCGCGTCAACTCGCACCGCAGTAATGTCGCACCCTGCACTGCAACATTCACGACGCAGGCCACTGCGGAGCGCGTTATGTCCAATACTTCGAAAGACCAATCCTGTCGCACCGTCGCGGCGGCCCCCATCGATGCCCGTCGCATCGGACTGCCTGCCGCGCAGGGTCTCTACGACCCCGCCAACGAACACGACGCCTGTGGCGTGGGTTTCGTCGCCCATATCAAGGGCCGCAAAAGCCACTCCATCATCCTGCAGGGCCTGAAGATCCTCGAGAACCTGGACCACCGCGGCGCGGTCGGTGCGGACAAGCTCATGGGCGACGGCGCCGGCATCCTGATCCAGATCCCCGACACGCTCTACCGCGACGAGATGGCGCAGCAAGGCGTGGCGCTGCCGCCTCCGGGCGAATACGGCGTCGCCATGGTGTTCCTGCCCAAGGAAACCGCCTCGCGCCTGGCCTGTGAACAGGAACTCGAGCGCTCCGTGCGCGCCGAAGGCCAGATCGTGCTGGGCTGGCGCGATGTGCCGGTCGACCGCGACATGCCGATGTCGCCCGCCGTGCGTGACTGCGAGCCCGTGATCCGCCAGCTGTTCATCGGCCGCGGCGCCGACGTCATGGTGCCCGACGCGCTGGAACGCAAGCTCTACGTGATCCGCAAGACCGCCAGCCACGCCATCCAGAACATGCGTCTGGCGCACGGCAAGGAATACTTCGTGCCGTCGGCCTCGGTCCGTACCGTGGTGTACAAGGGCCTGCTGCTGGCCGATCAGGTCGGCGCCTACTACCGCGACCTGGCCGATCCGCGCACCGTGTCGGCCGTGGCCCTGGTGCACCAGCGCTTCTCGACCAACACGTTCCCGGCCTGGCCGCTGGCTCACCCGTACCGCATGATTGCGCACAACGGCGAAATCAACACGGTCAAGGGCAACTTCAACTGGCTGCGCGCCCGCGAAGGCATGATGCAGTCGGCCGTGCTGGGCGACGATCTCAAGAAGCTCTACCCGATCGTCTACGAAGGCCAGTCCGACACCGCCACGTTCGACAACTGCCTCGAGCTGCTGGTGAACTCCGGCTACTCGCTCGCCCACGCGATGATGATGATGATCCCGGAAGCCTGGGAACAGCACACGCAGATGGACGAGAGCCGCCGCGCGTTCTACGAATACCACGCCGCGATGATGGAGCCCTGGGACGGTCCGGCCGCCGTGGCCTTCACCGACGGCCGCCAGATCGGCGCCACCCTCGACCGCAACGGCCTGCGTCCCGCGCGCTACCTCGTCACCGATGACGACATGGTGATCCTGGCCTCCGAGGCCGGCACGCTGTCGATCCCCGAGAACCGCGTGGTCAAGAAGTGGCGCCTGCAGCCCGGCAAGATGTTCCTGATCGACCTCGAACAAGGCCGCATCATCGACGACGCCGAGATCAAGCTGCAGCTCGCCAACAGCCGTCCGTACCGTCAGTGGATCGAGCGGCTGCAGATCAAGCTCGAGTCGCTGCCCGCGCCGAAGAACGGCTCGCCGGCCACGCAGACCTCGGTCTCGCTGCTCGACCGGCAGCAGGCGTTCGGCTGGACCCAGGAAGACTACAAGTTCATCCTCGAGCCGATGGCCACCACCGGCGAAGAAGTGATCGGCTCCATGGGCAACGACGCGCCGCTGGCCGTGCTGTCGAACCGCCCCAAGCCCTTCTACAACTACTTCCGCCAACTGTTCGCCCAGGTCACCAATCCGCCGATCGATCCGATCCGCGAGCAGCTGGTGATGTCGCTGGTGTCGTTCATCGGCCCGAAGCCCAACCTGCTCGACATCAACAACGTCAACCCGCCGCTGCGCCTCGAAGTCTCGCAGCCGGTGCTGGATTTCGCCGCCATGGCGCAGATCCGTGACATCGATCAGGTCACCGGCAAGAAATTCCGCAGCTACGAGCTCGACATCACGTACCCGGCCGCCTGGGGCTCCGAGGGCATCGAAGCCCGCGTGGCCGCGCTGTGCGCCCGCGCCGTCGATGCCGTGCAAAGCGGCTACAACATCCTCATCGTGTCCGATCGCCTGGTCGACAGCGAGCGCGTGGCCATCCCCGCGCTGCTGGCCACCTCGGCCGTGCACCAGCACCTGATCCGCGCCGGTCTGCGTACCAACGCCGGTCTCGTGGTCGAAACCGGTTCGGTGCGCGAAGTGCACCACGTCGCGCTGCTGGGCGGCTATGGCGCCGAAGCCATCCACCCGTATCTCGCGCTCGAGTCGCTGGGCCGCATGGCCGATCCCGACAAGGCCGTGAAGAACTACATCAAGGCGTGCGGCAAGGGCCTGAACAAGGTCATGTCCAAAATGGGCATCTCGACCTACATGTCGTACTGCGGCGCGCAGATCTTCGAAGCCGTGGGTCTGCAGCGCGAGCTGGTCGACAAGTACTTCACCGGCACCGCCTCCAACATCGAAGGCATCGGCATCTTCCAGGTCGCCGAAGAAGCGCTGCGCCTGCACCGCGCCGCCTTCAGCAACGATCCCGTGCTGGCCAACGCGCTCGACGCCGGTGGCGAATACGCCTACCGCGTGCGCGGCGAAGAGCACATGTGGACGCCGGACTCCATCGCCAAGCTGCAACACGCTTCGCGCGCCAACAACTACCGCACCTACAAGGAATACGCGCAGATCATCAACGACCAGAGCAAGCGCCACATGACGCTGCGCGGTCTGTTCGAGTTCCGCGTCGATCCGGCCCGTGCGATTCCGCTCGACGACGTCGAGCCCGCCAAAGAGATTGTCAAGCGCTTCGCCACCGGCGCCATGTCGCTGGGCTCGATCTCCACCGAGGCGCACTCGGTGCTGGCCGTGGCCATGAACCGCATCGGCGGCAAGTCGAACACCGGCGAAGGCGGCGAAGACGAGCTGCGCTACCGCAACGAAATGCGCACCGGCAAGAGCGGCATCAAAGAAGGCGACACGCTGGCCTCGGTGCTCGGCGCCGACCGCATCGAAGCCGATGTGCCGCTCAAGAAGGGCGATTCGCTGCGCTCGCGCATCAAGCAGGTCGCGTCGGGTCGTTTCGGCGTCACCGCCGAATACCTCGCCAGCGCCGACCAGATCCAGATCAAGATGGCGCAGGGCGCCAAGCCCGGCGAAGGCGGCCAGCTGCCCGGTCATAAGGTCTCCGAGTACATCGCCAAGCTGCGCTACTCGGTGCCGGGTGTGGGCCTGATCTCGCCCCCGCCGCACCACGACATCTACTCGATCGAAGACCTGGCTCAGCTCATCCACGACCTGAAAAACGTCAACTCGAAGTCGTCGATCTCGGTCAAGCTCGTGTCCGAACTGGGCGTGGGCACGGTCGCGGCCGGCGTGGCGAAAGCCAAGGCCGACCACGTCGTGATCGCAGGCCATGACGGCGGCACCGGGGCATCGCCCGTGTCCTCGATCAAGCATGCCGGCACGCCCTGGGAACTGGGCCTGGCCGAAACGCAGCAGACCCTCGTGCTCAACCGCCTGCGCAACCGCATCCGCGTTCAGGCCGATGGCCAGATGAAGACCGGCCGCGACGTCGTCATCGGCGCGCTGCTGGGCGCGGACGAATTCGGCTTCGCCACCGCGCCGCTGGTCGTCGAAGGCTGCATCATGATGCGCAAGTGCCACCTCAACACCTGCCCGGTGGGCGTGGCCACGCAAGATCCCGAACTGCGCAAGAAATTCCAGGGCAAGCCCGAGCACGTCGTGAACTTCTTCTTCTTCATCGCTGAAGAAGTGCGCGAGATCATGGCTCAGCTGGGTCTGCGCAAGTTCGACGACCTGATCGGCCGCACCGATCTGCTCGACATGCGCAACGGCATCGAACACTGGAAGGCGCAAGGCCTGGACTTCCAGCGCGTGTTCCACCGCGCCGTCTCCGAAGAGCCCGTGCGTCACACCGAAGAGCAGGACCACGGCCTCGCCGGCGCGCTGGATCACCAGCTGATCGAGCGCAGCAAGCCCGCGCTCGAGCGCGGCGAGAAGGTCTCGTTCATCACGCCGGTGCGCAACCGCAACCGCACCATCGGCGCGATGCTGTCGGGTGCCGTGGCGTCGCGCTACGGTCATGCCGGTCTGCCCGACGACACGATCCACATCCAGTGCAACGGCACCGCCGGCCAGAGCTTCGGCGCCTTCCTCGCACACGGCATCACGATGGATCTCGTGGGCGAAGGCAACGACTACGTCGGCAAGGGCCTGTCGGGCGGCCGCATCATCGTGCGCTCGCCCAACGACTTCCGCGGCTTCGGCCCCGATCACATCATCGCCGGCAATACCGTGCTCTACGGCGCGCTTTCCGGTGAAGCCTTCTTCAACGGCGTGGCCGGTGAACGCTTCGCGGTGCGCAACTCGGGCGCCGCCACGGTGGTGGAAGGCACGGGCGACCACGGCTGCGAATACATGACCGGCGGCACCGTCGTCGTGCTCGGCAGCACCGGCCGCAACTTCGCCGCGGGCATGTCCGGCGGCGTGGCCTACGTCTGGGATCCGGACCGCACGTTCAAGCACCGCTGCAACCTGTCGATGGTCGAACTCGAAGCGATCCTGCCGCACGCCGAGCAGCAGTCGCAGAACAACATCGAGATCTGGCACAGCGCGCAACGCGGCGGCGAGCGCGATACCGACGAAGCGATCCTGCGCCGTCTGGTGGAAGAACACTTCCGCTACACCGGCAGCTTCCGCGCCCGCGAAATCCTGGGCGACTGGGAAGCGTCGCGCGGCAAGTTCGTGAAGGTCATGCCGACGGAATACCGCCGCGCATTGGGTGAAATGTGGCGTGCAGCCAACCCGCAACAGATGGCTGCGTGAGGAAAGACAATGGGAAAGATCACTGGATTTATGGAATTTCAGCGCCTCCAGGAGGCGTATGAAGCCCCGGCCAAGCGCCTGAAGCACTGGCGTGAGTTCGTCCTCCATTTGAGCGACGATCAGGCCAAGCAACAGGCGGCGCGCTGCATGGACTGCGGCATCCCGTTCTGCAACAACGGCTGCCCGGTCAACAACATCATCCCCGACTGGAACGACCTGGTGTATCGCCAGGACTGGCGTGCCGCACTCGACGTGCTGCATTCCACCAACAACTTCCCCGAGTTCACCGGTCGCATCTGCCCGGCGCCGTGTGAAGCCGCCTGTACCTTGAACATCAACAGCGACGCGGTCGGCATCAAGTCGATCGAACACGCGATCATCGACAAGGGCTGGGCCGAAGGCTGGGTCGTGCCGCAACTGCCGGCGCGCAAGACCGGCAAGAAGGTCGCGGTGGTGGGCTCCGGCCCGGCCGGCATGGCGGCCGCGCAGCAGCTCGCCCGCGCCGGCCACGCCGTCACGCTGTTCGAGAAGAGCGATCGCATCGGTGGCCTGCTGCGCTACGGCATCCCCGACTTCAAGCTCGAGAAGGCCCAGATCGACCGCCGCGTGGCGCAGATGGAAGCCGAGGGCGTGGAATTCCAGCCGTCGACCTACATCGGCAAGCAGGGCGACGCCGCGGCCGATGGCCTGACGGTGCGCACCCCCGAATCGCTGCAGGCCGAGTTCGACGCCATCGTCATGAGCGGCGGCTCCGAGACCCCGCGCGACCTGCCGGTGCCGGGCCGCGAACTCTCCGGCGTGTATTACGCCATGGACTTCCTGCGCCAGCAGAACAAGGCCGTGGCGGGCGACCGCCTGACCGACCAGACGCTGGCCAAGGGCAAGCACGTCATCGTGATCGGCGGCGGCGACACCGGCTCCGACTGCGTCGGCACCAGCAACCGTCACGGCGCGGCCTCGATCACGCAGTTCGAACTGCTGCCGCAGCCGCCCGAAAGCGAAAACAAGCCCATGGTGTGGCCGTACTGGCCGCTCAAGATGCGCACCTCGTCGTCGCACGACGAAGGCTGCCAGCGCGATTGGTCCGTGACCACCAAGGCCTTCAAGGGCGCCAACGGCAAGGTCGAGAAGCTCATCGGCGCGCGCGTCGAGTGGTTCAAGGACGAAGCCACCGGCCAGATGAAGATGCGCGAAGTCGAAGGCTCCGAGTTCGAGCTCAAGGCCGACCTCGTGTTGCTGGCGATGGGCTTCGTGTCGCCCGTGCAAACCGTGCTCGACGCCTTCGGCGTGGACCGCGACGGGCGTGGCAATGCCCGCGCCAACACCGACGACTACCGCACCAACGTCGACAAGGTGTTTGCGGCCGGCGACATGCGTCGTGGCCAGTCGCTGGTCGTCTGGGCCATCCGCGAAGGCCGCCAGTGCGCGCGCGCCGTCGACGAGTTCCTGATGGGCAGCTCCGACCTGCCGCGCTGATCCCCGCGATCACGGCAAGGCAACGGCCGGCCTCCGCAAGGAGCCGGCCGTTTTGTTTTTCTGCGCGCGAGCGGCGGCGCAATACGCGCACGAGGCCGCGTGATCCTCGATGCAAACCTCGCGTTCGTCCGAGACGCGTGGCGGCAAGACCACACTGCCATCGGGGGCTTGATGCACATCAAGACCCCATTTTCCGCCCTCTGCGAACCTGACAGCCTATCGTCACGCAAACCGGAGAGAGGAAATGTTCCCGATGTATCGGCGCACCCGCGCCCTGATCCTGGCCGCACTCTGTGGGGGCACCCTGCTGGCCACCGCCCCCGCCGTCGCTCACGAAGAAGGCGACTGGCTGCTGAAGGTCGGGGCCACGCAGGTGCGCCCCAAGTCCAACAACGGCAGCGTGCTCAACGGCGCCGTCGGCCTCGACGTCAACAACAACGTGCGTCCGTCGTTCACGGTCACCTACATGGCCACGCGCAATGTCGGTATCGAACTGCTGGGCGCCTGGCCCTTCGAACACGACATCCGCGGTAGCGGCGGCCTGGGCAAGATCGGCAGCACCAAGCAGCTGCCGCCCACGCTCAGCCTGCAATGGCACTTCCTGCCCGACAGCACGGTGCAGCCGTACGTCGGCATCGGCCTGAACTACACCACCTTCTTCGACACCAAGACCCACGGCGCCCTGTCGGGCTCGAAGCTCGAGCTGTCCGACTCGTGGGGCATCGCAGGCCAGGTGGGCGTCGACGTCAAGCTCAGCGAGCGCTGGTTCATGAACGCCGACCTGCGCTACATCGACATCTCTTCCAAGGTGAAGCTCGACGGCCAGCGCATCGGCACCGCCCGGATCGATCCGTGGGTCGCGACCGTCGGCGTGGGGTATCGCTTCTAAGCTTTCAGGCCACATGCGCGGGCGTTGTGTGGCGGCAGGGCATAATGATTTTCCTGCCGCGCAACACACAATATGTATAGAGGAGTCCGCGCATGAAACCCCTGTTCCCCCTGTTGGCGGGCGCGCTTGCCGCCGCCTGCCTGCTCACTGGCCCGGCCCGCGCCCAGAGCGCCGATAACTGGCCCAGCAAACCCATCACCCTGATCGTGCCCTATGCACCGGGCGGCTTTGCCGATACCCGGGTGCGCTTGCTCGCCCGCAAGCTGAGCGACAACCTCAAGCAGACCGTGGTGGTCGAGAACAAGGCGGGCGCGGGTGGCGTGATCGGCACCAATCTGGTCGCCAAGGCCGCCCCCGATGGCTACACCATCGGCACCGGCAACCTGGCCCCGATGTCGGTGAACCCCACCCTCATGCCCGACATGCCGTACGACCCGATCAAGGACCTCGCGCCCGTGGTGCTGATCGAAAACAGCCCGCTCGTGCTCAGCGTGAACAACACCCTGCCGGTCAAAACGCTGCAGGACCTGATCGCCCTGGCGAAGAAAGAACCCGGCAAGCTCACCTTCGGGTCGTCCGGCGTGGGCGGCGCGCACCATCTGTCGGGCGAAATGTTCCGCGAACAGGCCCATGTCGATGTGGTGCACGTGCCCTACAAGGGCGGCAGCCTGGCCGCCACCGATCTGATGGGCGGCCACATCTCGATGATGTTCGAAATGGGCTATTCGGCGCTGCCCGCCATCCAGGGCAAGAAAATCCACCCGATCGCCGTCACCTCCAAGCAACGTCTGGCCGTGCTGCCCGACGTGCCCACCATGGCGGAATCGGGACTGCCGGGCTTCGAGTCGTACAACTGGCAAGGCATCGTGGCGCCGGCCGCGACGCCCGCCCCGGTGATCGCGCGCCTGAACGCCGAGTTCAACAAGATCCTGAAGGATCCCGAGGTGGTCAAGGCGATCGCCGACACCGGCAGCCAGGCCGGCGGCGGCACGCCCGAGGAGTTCGGCGCCTTCATCAAGAGCGAGACGGCCAAGTGGGCCGAGGTGATCAAGACCGGCAAGATCACGCTGCAATAACTGGGCTCGTCCGCCCCGCCCGACGCAGGGGCGGGCGGACCCCGCTCCCTGGGGTCGCATCCCCGGCCGAATCCGTTGTGCGCGCGCATCATCGCCGTGGGCGGCGATCCGCCGCACATTGCCGGGTGTCTGCCACTGCCCGGGGCAGGGCCGGGGGGGGCCCAACCGGTTTCAGCCCGCTTTCAGATGCCCGACGGGCCGCTGCGCCCCGCGATACGGGCGTGTCGAGGGCCGACCCTCACGGCCGGACCCGGGCTGAAACGCCGGCCTTCGATCTGTCGGCGCGGACGACTACTCTGTCCCACTCCTGGTCGCGGCGCTGGCGCGACGCGTCGGCCGGGCTACAATGGCCCCTCGCCGTAACAGCGTCCCTATATATAGTGGGCGCGCGCACCCATTCCCGCTGCCTATGCCCGCATCTACCCGCAACAGCTCGGAACTTGCCCTATCCCTGGAGAACGTATCCCTGGGGTACGGCGACTTTACGGTGCTGCGTGGCATTTCCATGCAGGTCAAGCCCGGCCAGGTGGTCGCCGTCATGGGCGGCTCGGGCTCCGGCAAGACCACCCTGCTGCGCGCCGCCACCGGCCAGCTCGCCGCCAAGGAGGGCGTGGTTCGCGTCTTCGGCCAGGAGCTGGGCGGTCTCGACCGCGAGGGTCTGCAGGCCGTGCGCAAGCGCATGGGCGTGCTGTTCCAGCAGGGCGCGCTGTTCACCGACCTCAACGTCTTCGAGAACGTGGCGTTCCCGCTGCGCGAACACACCCGCGACGACGAAGCCACCATCACCGCCCGCGTGCTCGACAAGCTCGACGCCGTCGGCCTGCGCGCCGCGGCCCACCTGAGGGTGGCCGAGATCTCCGGCGGCATGGCGCGCCGGGTGGCGCTGGCCCGCGCGGTCGTCCTCGAGCCCGAGCTGATTCTGTACGACGAGCCGTTCGCCGGCCTGGACCCGATCTCGCTCGGCATCACCGCGCGCCTGATCCGGCACCTGTCCGACCGGCTGCACTGCGCCTCGGTGCTGATCACGCACGATGTCCAGGAGTCCTTCGCGATCGCCGATGAGGTCTATCTCGTCGGCCGCGGCCAGCTGGCGGCCGCCGGTACGCCGGCGGAGCTGTCTGCCTCGCAAGACCCCTACGTGCGCCAGTTCCTCGACGGCGCGCCCGATGGCCCGGTGGCCTTCCAGTACCCCGAAACGCCGGCGTTCCGCGCCTGGCTGGCCAAACACGAAGGACGCAAGCGATGAGCTCGACCGGCAATCCGATTAGCAAGGCCGGCGGCTGGGTGCGTGGCCTGATCGCCGAAATCGGCTACTTCAGCCGTTTCTTCGGCGGCCTGCTGGCGCGCAGCGGCGTGGCGCTGCAACGCCCGCGTCTGGTATCGCAACAGATTCACTTCATTGGCAACTATTCGCTGCTCATCATCGCCGTCTCCGGCATGTTCGTGGGCTTCGTGCTGGGCCTGCAGGGCTATTACACGCTGAACCGCTACGGTTCCGAAGAAGCGCTCGGCCTGCTGGTGGCGCTGTCGCTGGTGCGCGAGCTCGGGCCGGTCGTGACCGCGCTGCTGTTCGCCGGCCGCGCGGGCACCTCGCTCACCGCCGAAATCGGCCTTATGAAAGCCGGCGAACAACTCTCCGCCATGGAGGTGATGGCCGTGGATCCGGTGCGCCGGGTCCTGGTGCCGCGCTTCTGGGGCGGCGTGATCGCCATGCCTATCCTGGCCTCGGTATTCTCCATGGTGGGGATCCTGGGTGGCTGGGTCGTGGGCGTGCTGATGATCGGCGTGGACGCCGGCGCGTTCTGGTCGCAGATGCAAAGCGGCGTCGACGTCTGGAAAGACGTCGCCAACGGCGTTATCAAGAGCGTGGTGTTCGGCGTGACCGTCACCCTCGTCGCGCTCTACGAAGGCTGGCAGGCCCGTCCCACGCCCGAAGGCGTGGCGCGGGCCACGACTCGCACGGTGGTGGTGGGCTCGCTCGCCGTGCTCGGCCTCGACTTCCTGCTCACCGCCCTGATGTTTGGCAATTGATACGGATTCATCATGTCTCGTGAAAAAACCGATTTCTGGGTAGGCCTCTTCGTGTTGCTGGGCGCGCTCGCGCTGGTGTTTCTGGCGCTGCGCGCCGGCAACCTGAGCACGTTCTCGTTTGCCCCCACCTATACCCTCACGGCCAACTTCGACAACATCGGCGGCCTGAAGCCGCGCGCCGCGGTCAAGAGCGCCGGCGTGGTCGTGGGCCGCGTGTCCAACATCTCTTTCGATGACCAGACCTTCCAGGCCGTGGTCACGCTGCACATGGACACGGCCTACAAGTTCCCCACCGACTCGTCCGCCTCGATCCTCACGTCGGGTCTGCTCGGCGAGCAATACCTCGGCCTCACCGCGGGCGCCGAGGAAGAAAATTTTGCTGACGGTGCCAAAATCCGCTATACACAAAGCGCCGTGGTGCTGGAGCAATTGATCAGCCAGTTCCTGTATGGCTCGGCCGAGAAGCAGGGCAGCAGCGCTGGCAATGCCGGTGGCGCATCCGCCGCTCCGGCGGCCACGCCGGCCGCACCCGCGCCCGCACCGGCACCCGCGCAATAAATTGGGCGATGGCGCGCGCAGGCGGGGTCTGCTCGCACATCGTTCATATTCACAAAAATATCAGCATCCGTTGAAGGCCTGACACCATGACCATGCAAGCCCTGTCCCGTATCGCCAGCGTCACGTTCGCCGGCGCGCTCCTGGCCGGCTGCGCCACGTCCCAGAATCCGGACCCGCGCGATCCCTGGGAAGGCTTCAACCGCGGCGTGTACAAATTCAACGACACGGTCGACCGCGCGCTCTTCAAGCCGGTGGCCCAGGCCTACACCTACGTGGTGCCGTCGCCCGCCCGCGACTGCGTTCACAACATGTTCAGCAACGTGAACGATCTCTGGGCCGGCACCAACAGCATGCTGCAGGGCCGCGGTCACGATTTCATCAACACCCTGGGCCGCTTTTTGTTCAACACCACCATGGGTGTGGGCGGCTGTTTCGACGTAGCTTCTGCTAACGGAGCGCGAAAGATTCCTAACGACTTCGGTGTTACGCTGGGTGTGTGGGGCATCGGCTCGGGACCGTATCTGGTACTGCCGATTTACGGTTCGAGCACCGTCCGCGACGGCGCTGGCCTGGCCGGCGACTGGCAGGCCGGACAATTCGTCTCGGTCTCCGCCATCGACAACGTCCGCCTGCGCAACTCCCTCTGGGGTCTGCAGGTCGTCGATACGCGTGCCAGCCTGCTCGAAGTCACTGACACCGTCGATCGCGTGGCGCTCGACCCGTACAGTTTCGTGCGCGATGCCTATCTGCAACGACGAGCGGCCATGGTCCGTGGCGACCGCGTCGACGCCGAGGGTTCCCTGCCGAACTACGAGGACGACGAAGCCGACACGACCGCTCCGGCCGCCACCCCGGCGAACCCGCCCGCGAAGTAAGTCACGCGGGCGCAAGAAGGAGTATCCATGCGGTTTTCTGTTTTCCCTCTGATGGGCCGCGTCGTGCTGGCCTGCTCGCTGCTGGCAGGCGCCAGCAGCGCCGCCCTGGCCAAGCCCGACCCCAAGGGCCCCCCGGGCGAGTTCGTGCAGCAAGCTGCCAACGAAGCCCTCGAAGTCATCAAGTCCGACGGCGCGGTGCGCGCCGGCAACCTCACCCGTATCAATGAGGTCGTCGACCAGCACATCCTGCCGTACGTCAACTTCACCAAGACCACCCGCCTCGCGGCCGGCCGCTTCTGGCGCCAGGCCACCGACGCGCAGAAGACGGCGCTCGCCGACGCCTTCCGCGGCACCCTGATCCGCACCTACAGCGGCGCGCTGGCCAAGGTCGACGGCAGCACCAAGGTGACCCTGCTGCCCCAGCGCGGCGACCCCAACGCCAACGACGTGGTCGTGCGCAGCCTGTTCAGCCAGGGCAACACCCAACCGGTGCAGGTGGACTACCGCCTCGAAAAGACCCCCGAAGGCTGGCGCATCTACGACATGAACGTCGAAGGCATCTGGCTCATCGAGAACTACCGCAACCAGTTCGCGCAGCAGATCAACCAGAACGGCATCGACGGCCTGATCGCCGCACTGAACCAGCGTAACCGCTGATCCCTCTCGCTGGCCGTCCACCGGGCGGCCAGCTTCCCCAGGCTGTTCCAAGCGTCACAAGCCCGCAAATCGCCGTTCTTCGGCGCTTGACCGGGGCGCCGGCCCTGCGGCCGGGCGGGGCTTTGGCGGGGCAAGCGCGCCACGCCTTATATAATGGCCGATTCGGCGCCTGCGGGCGCCGCGCCGCTTGCGCCCATCTATGTCAGCCGCCGTCAGTCTCCAGCACATCTCCAAGACCTACCCGCCGCGCAGTGCCGGCTGGCGCAAAGTCCTAGGCAAGACGGGTACGCCCGGCTTCCAGGCGCTCAATGATGTCAGCCTCGACATCGGCCACGGCGAGTTCTTCGGCCTGCTGGGCCCCAACGGCGCAGGCAAGACCACGCTGATTTCGATTCTGGCCGGTCTGGCGCGTGCCAGCGCGGGCCAGGCGAGCGTCTGTGGCTACGACGTCGTCACGCACTACAAAGAAGCGCGCCGCTCGCTGGGCGTGGTGCCGCAGGAGCTTGTCTACGACCCCTTTTTCACGGTGCGCGAAACGCTGCGCATCCAGTCGGGCTATTTCGGCCTGCGCCGCAACGATGACTGGATCGACGAGATCCTGTTCAACCTGGGCCTGGCCGATAAAGCCGACAACAACATGCGCGCCCTGTCGGGCGGCATGAAACGCCGCGTGCTGGTGGCGCAGGCGCTGGTGCACCGTCCGCCGGTGATCGTGCTCGACGAACCGACCGCCGGCGTCGACGTCGATCTGCGCCGCACGCTGTGGGAATTCATCTCGCGCCTGAACCGCGCGGGTCACACCATCATGCTGACCACGCATTACCTCGAAGAAGCCGAAGCGCTCTGTCATCGCATCGCCATGCTCAAGGGCGGCCGCGTGGTCGCGCTCGACACCACCCAGGCGCTGCTGGCGCGGGTCGGCGGCGTCGACCTCGAAGACGCCTTCGTCCGCATCATGCACCAGGACGACCCGCAGACGGCCGACCTGACGCCCGAGGAGGCCCGCTCGTGACCACGCCCGCCACCGAACAACGCGTTCAGCCCCGTCTCGACGCCGGCTCGGGCTTTCCGACGCTGCTGCGCAAGGAGCTGCTGCGCTTCTGGAAAGTGAGCTTCCAGACCATCGCCGCGCCGGTGATCACCGCGCTGCTCTACCTGCTGGTGTTTGCGCACGTGCTGGAAGGGCGGGTGATGGTGTACGACACCGTGCCCTATACGGCGTTTCTGATTCCCGGGCTCATGATGATGAGCATGCTGCAGAACGCCTTCGCCAACCCGTCCTCGTCGCTCATCCAGAGCCGGATCACGGGCAATCTGGTGTTCATGCTGCTGCCGCCGCTGTCGCACCGCGATATCTTCGGCGCCTACGTGCTGGCCGCGGTCGTGCGTGGCCTCGCCGTGGGCGTCTGTGTGTGGCTGGTCGCGCTGTATTTCGGCGCGCTGGTGCCGCGCCACCCCGGCTGGGTGCTGGTGTTCGGCGTGATGGCCTGCGGCATCATGGGCGTGCTGGGCGTGATCGCGGGCCTGTGGTCCGAGAAATTCGACCAACTGGCGGCCTTCCAGAACTTCCTCATCATGCCGGCCACGTTCCTATCGGGCGTGTTCTACTCGATTCACACGCTGCCGCCGTTCTGGCAGGCGGTGTCGCACTACAACCCGATCTTCTACACGATCGACGGCTTCCGCTACGGCTTCTTCTCCGTGTCGGACGTCTCGCCCTGGCGCAGTTTCGCCGTGGTGGCGGGCGTGTTCGTCGTGCTGTCGCTCTACGCGCTGCGCCTGCTCTCGCGCGGCTACAAACTCAGGAATTGACCCATGCTCCCCACTCCCGAACAGGTCCGTCAGTACATCGCGGATGGGCTGCCCTGTGATCATCTGGACGTGCAGGGCGATGGCTCGCACTTCGACGCGGTCATCGTCAGCCCGGCCTTCGAAGGCAAGCGCCTGATCGCACGCCATCAGCTGGTCTATGCCGCGCTGGGCGACCGCATGAAGGCCGAAATCCACGCACTGTCGATGCGCACCCTGACCCCCGCCGAGTACGCCAAGGCAGGCACCTGATGGACAAGCTTCGCATCACCGGCGGCGCCCCGCTCGCGGGCGAAGTCACGGTGTCGGGCGCGAAAAACGCCGCGCTGCCGATCCTGTGCGCCAGCCTGCTCTCGGCCGAGCCGCTCACGCTGGCCAATGTTCCGCAGCTCAACGACACCACGACCATGCTGCGCCTGCTGGGCACCATGGGCGTGCGCAGCGAGCAGACGGGCACCGACGCCGTGATCCTGCAGGCCGATCGCGTCGACAAGCTCGAGGCCCCGTACGAGCTCGTCAAGACCATGCGCGCCTCGATCCTGGTGCTGGGTCCGCTGGTGGCCCGCTTCGGCGAAGCGCGCGTCAGTCTGCCCGGCGGCTGCTCGATCGGGCAGCGTCCGGTCGACCAGCACATCAAGGGTCTCGCCGCGCTGGGCGCCGAGATCAGCATCGAACATGGTTTCGTCGTGGCGCGGGCCAAGCGCCTGAAGGGCGCCTCGATCCGCACCGACATGGTCACCGTCACCGGTACCGAAAACCTGTTGATGGCGGCCGTGCTGGCCGAAGGCCAGACCATCCTCGAAAACGCCGCGCGCGAACCCGAGATCGTGGACCTGGCCGAACTGCTCATCAAAATGGGCGCCCGCATCAGCGGCCATGGCACCGACCGTATCGTGATCGACGGTGTGGAGCGCCTGCATGGCGCGGACCACCGCGTGATGTCCGATCGGATCGAGGCCGGCACCTTTCTGTGCGCCGTCGGCGCCGTGGGTGGCGACATCCTGCTGCGCGACGCCGCCCCCGCGGCCATGGGCGCCACGCTCGATAAGCTGGCCGAGGCCGGCTTGCAGATCGAAACCGGCCCCGACTGGATCCGCGCCCGCATGCAGGGCCGCCCCAAGGCGGTCGGTCTGCGCACGCACGAATACCCGGGCTTCGCCACCGACATGCAGGCCCAGCTGATGGCGCTCAACACCATCGCCGAGGGCACCGCGGTCATCGTCGAGAACATCTTCGAAAACCGCTACATGCACGTGCAGGAGCTCTGCCGCCTGGGCGCCGAGATCGACATCGACGGCCATACCGCCGTGGTGCGCGGCGTGCCCCGTCTGTCGGGCGCCACCGTCATGGCCACCGACCTGCGCGCGTCCGCCAGCCTCGTGATCGCGGGCCTGGCCGCCGAAGGCGACACCCTGGTCGATCGCATTTATCACCTGGATCGTGGCTACGACCGCATGGAGGTCAAGCTGCAGGGCCTGGGTGCCCGGATTCAACGTATCACCGGCAAGGAATCGGCATGAGCCAAGCGACTGTCCGCCCGTTGACCCTGGCGCTGTCCAAGGGTCGCATCTTCGAAGAAACCATGCCTCTGCTGGCCGAGGCCGGCATCGAGGTCAGCGAGAACCCCGAAAGTTCGCGCAAGCTGATCCTCCCCACCAGCGACCCCGGTCTGCAGCTGATCATCGTGCGCGCCTCCGATGTGCCCACGTACGTGCAGTACGGCGCGGCCGATTTCGGCATCGCGGGCAAGGATGTGCTGATCGAGCACGCCGCGCAGCAGCCCGGCCGCCTGTACCAGCCGATCGATCTCAACATCGCGCGCTGCCGCCTGTCGGTCGCCGTTCGCCACGATTTCGACTACGCGGCTGCCGTGCACCAGGGCGCCCGCCTGCGCGTGGCCACCAAGTATGTGCAGTCGGCCCGCGAACACTTCGCCAGCAAAGGCGTGTACGTCGACATCATCAAGCTGTACGGCTCGATGGAGCTCGCGCCGCTGGTCGGCCTGGCCGACGCGATCGTCGACCTCGTGTCCACCGGCGGCACGCTGCGCGCCAACGGTCTCGTGGCTGTCGAAGACATCATGCAGATCTCTTCGCGGCTGATCGTCAACCAGGCCTCGCTCAAGACGCGCGGCGAACGGTTGCAACCGCTGCTGGACGCCTTCGAACGCGCCGCCGCCCGCAACGCCTGACCCCCGGGCGCGCCCGCCGGCGCGCCGCGACCTTGCCCGTACGATGACATCATGGCTCTGATCAAACGTCTCGACTCCCGCGACCCGGGTTTCAAATCCGCCCTGACCACGCTGCTGGCCTTCGAGGCTTCGCAGGACGAATCCATCGACCGCGCGACGGCCGGCATCCTGGCCGACGTGCGCGGCCGCGGCGACGCCGCGCTGCTCGAGTACACGCAGCGCTTCGATCGCGTGCCGGCCACCGACGTGACCGCGCTGGAGATTCCCAAGTCCGAATGGCAGTCGGCGCTGGCGGCGCTGCCCACCGCGCAACGCAATGCCCTCGAGGCCGCCGCCGACCGCGTGCGCGCCTATCACGAACACCAGCGCATCGAGACCTGGACCTACACCGACGCCGAAGGCAACACGCTGGGCCAGCAGGTCACGCCGCTCGACCGCGTGGGCCTGTACGTGCCGGGCGGCAAGGCCGCCTATCCCTCGTCGGTATTGATGAACGCCATCCCGGCCAAGGTGGCCGGCGTGCCCGAGCTCATCATGGTCACGCCCACGCCTGACGGCGTGCGCAATCCCATCGTGCTGGCCGCCGCCGCCATTGCCGGCGTCGATCGCGCCTTCGCCATCGGCGGCGCGCAGGCCGTCGGCGCGCTGGCCTACGGCACCGCCACCGTGCCGGCCGTCGACAAGATCGTCGGTCCGGGCAATGCCTACGTGGCCGCCGCCAAGCGCCGCGTCTATGGCACCGTGGGCATCGACATGATCGCCGGCCCGAGCGAAATCCTGGTCATCTGCGACGGCAAGACGCCGGCCGACTGGATCGCCATGGACCTGTTCTCTCAGGCCGAGCACGACGAACTCGCGCAATCCATTCTGCTGTGCCCGGACGCCGACTTCATCGCCGACGTCGAGGCCGCCATCGCGCGCCTGCTGCCGCAAATGCCGCGCGCCGAGATCCTGCGCACCAGCCTGGCCAACCGCGGTGCGCTGATTCTGGTGCGCGACCTCGAAGAAGCCTGCGCCATCGCCAACGACATCGCGCCCGAACACCTGGAAATTTCCACCGAGCAGCCCGAGATCTGGACCGCGAAGATCCGCCACGCCGGCGCGATCTTCATGGGCCGCTACAGCTCCGAGTCGCTGGGCGACTACTGCGCGGGCCCCAACCACGTCCTGCCGACCTCGCGCACGGCGCGCTTCTCGTCGCCGCTGGGCGTGTACGACTTCCAGAAGCGCTCCAGCCTGATCCAGGTGTCGCACGCCGGCGCCCAGACGCTCGGGCGCATCGCCGCCGAACTGGCGCTGGGCGAAGGCCTGCAGGCGCACGCCGCCAGCGCGCAGTACCGGCTCGACAAGGAATGACCGGCCGCATCGGGCCGGCCGCCGAGCCGGCCCGCGGCCTCTCGTCACGGACAGGGGAGTCCTCGCATGAACGATAGCGCGGTCGCCGCGCGTATCGCCCGCACCGTGCGGGCCGATATCCGCGCGCTCACGGCCTACCCGGTCGCCCAGGCGGCGGGCTGCATCAAGCTCGACGCCATGGAATGCCCGTACCCGCTGCCCGATACGGTGCGCGACGCCATCGCCGCCACGGCACGCGAGGCCGAACTCAATCGCTACCCGGCCTCCGATCAGCAGGCGCTCAAAGCCGAGGTCGCCGCCGCCTTCGGCGTGCCGGCCGGCGCCGGCCTGCTGTTCGGCAACGGCTCCGACGAGCTGATCCACCTGTTGATCCAGGCCTGTTGCGAGCCGGGCGACACCGTGCTGTCGCCCTGGCCCTCGTTCGTCTATTTCGACATGGCCGCGCGCTTCGACCATGCGCGTTTCGAGGCCGTCCCGCTGACGAGCGACCTCGAGCTCGACCTGCCCGCCATGCTGGCCGCGATCGAGCGCACCCAGCCCAAGGTGGTGTTCCTGGCCGTGCCGAACAACCCCACGGGCGGCACCTGGACCGAACCGCAGATCCGCGCGATCCTCGCGGCGGCGCCCGGCCTGGTGGTGATCGACGAGGCCTACCAACCGTTTGCCGACGGCACCTGGATGCCCGAACTGCTGGCCCAGCCCAATCTGGTGGTCATGCGCACGGTGTCCAAGATCGGCCTGGCCGGTCTGCGTTTCGGCTACCTGGCCGGACATCCGGCCTGGATCGCCGAGATCGACAAGGTCCGCCCCCCGTACAACCTCGACGTCCTGAGCCAGGCGGTGCTGCGTACCGTGCTGCGCCATAAAGACGTGCTCGACGCCCAGGCCGCGCGGCTGCGGGCCGACCGCGCGCCGCTGGCCCGGGCGCTGGCCGCTTTGCCGGGCGTGCAGGTGTATCCGAGCGGGGGCAACTTCATCCTTGCGCGCTTCAGCGGCCAGCCCGATGGCAACGCCGTGCATCTCGCCCTGAAAACGCGCAAAATACTGGTTAGAAACTTCTCGGCGGCGCATCCGCTTCTGGCCGGATGCCTGCGCATCTCGGTCGGCACGCCAGACGAGAACGCGGCCCTGCTGGCCGCTCTGCAAGACATCCTGAGCTCCGAGTCCTGACATGCGTACCGCCGAAATCATCCGCAATACCAACGAAACGCGCATCCGTGTGGCCGTCAATCTCGACGGCACCGGCAAGCAGACCATCGACACGGGCGTGCCCTTCCTCGATCACATGCTCGACCAGATCGCGCGCCACGGCCTCGTCGACCTCGACATCAAGGCCGACGGCGACACGCACATCGATGCGCACCACACGGTCGAAGACGTCGGCATCACGCTGGGCATGGCGATCGCCAAGGCCATCGGCAACAAGGCCGGCCTGCGCCGCTACGGCCACGCCTATGTGCCGCTCGACGAAGCCCTGTCGCGCGTCGTGATCGACTTCTCGGGCCGCCCCGGCCTCGAGTACCACATCGATTTCACGCGTGCGCGCATCGGCGATTTCGATGTCGACCTCACGCGCGAGTTTTTCCAGGGCCTGGTCAATCACGCCCTCATGACGCTGCACATTGACAACCTGCGCGGCTTCAACGCGCATCACCAATGCGAAACCGTGTTCAAGGCCTTCGGCCGCGCGCTGCGCATGGCCATGGAAGTCGATCCGCGCATGGGCGACGTGATCCCCTCGACCAAGGGCGTGCTGTAATCGGGGCAGGGGCGCCGCTGGCGGCGTCCCGTTTGGCGCCGCGCGCGCCCGCCTTCCTCGCCGTTCACCTCTCACCAGGCAGACCTCAGTGAGCACTATCGCCATCGTCGACTACGGCATGGGCAACTTCCATTCCGTGGCACGCGCGCTGCAATACGCCGCGCCCGACGCCGACATCCGCATCTGCAATCGCCCCGACCAGATCGCCGCCGCCGACCGCGTGGTGTTCCCGGGGCAGGGCGCCATGCCCGACTGCATGCGCACCCTCAACGAATCCGGCCTGCGCGAAGCCGTGCTCGACGCGGCCCGCAGCAAGCCGCTGCTGGGCGTGTGCGTGGGCGAGCAGATGCTGTTCGAATCCAGCCAGGAGGGCGACACGCCCTGCCTGTCGGTGTTTCCGGGCGCCGTGCATCGATTCGCCGGCCCGCAGTTTGCCGATGTGGTGCATGCCGACGCGCAGGGCCAGACCGGCCCCGCGCCGGCGCCGGGCAGCCCCGAGCGCCTCAAAGTGCCGCACATGGGCTGGAACAAAGTCCGTCAAACCCGCTCTCACCCTTTGTGGGACGGCATTCCCGACGACACCCATTTCTATTTCGTCCACAGTTACTACGCGGTGCCCCGGGATGCCGCCCTGACCGTGGGGGAAAGCGATTATGGACTCGCCTTTACCTGCGCAGTGGCCGCCGGTAACATTTTCGCGGTGCAGTTCCACCCCGAAAAGAGCGCCGCGCACGGTTTGCGCCTGTATCGCAATTTTGTAGACTGGCAGCCGTAAGCCTCGGACGTCCCCCACGCAGCCGAAGGCGCAGCAAGCCGAAGGCGCAGCGTGGGGGGCAATTTTTCCGCCGGGCCGCCCCAAGGAAAAAAGCCCCCTCGGGGGGCAGCAAGCCGAAGGCGCAGCGTGGGGGTCAATTTTCTCCCGGGCCGCCCCAAGGAAAAAAGCCCCCTCGGGGGGCAGCAAGCCAAAGGCGCAGCGTGGGGGCCAACACTCTCGCGCCGCCGTCTTTTTTCCAACCGATTTTTTACCTTCGCTACCCATCATGCTCCTGATCCCCGCCATCGACCTCAAAGACGGGCGCTGTGTGCGCCTGCGCCAGGGCGACCTGGACGATGCAACGGTGTTCTCCGAAGACCCCGCCGCCATGGCCACCCGCTGGCTCGAACAGGGCGCGCGGCGCCTGCATCTGGTCGATCTCAACGGCGCCGTCGCGGGCAAGCCCCTCAACGAGGCGCCGATCAAGGCCATCCTCGACGCCGTGGGCGACGACATCCCGGTGCAGATCGGCGGCGGCATTCGTGATCTCGACACCATCGAGCGTTACCTCGATGCCGGTATCTCGTACGTGATCATCGGCACGGCGGCCGTGAAGAACCCCGGCTTCCTGCACGACGCGTGCGGCGCGTTCCCCGGCAACATCATCGTCGGCCTCGACGCCCGCGACGGCAAGATCGCCACCGATGGCTGGAGCAAGCTCACCCGCCACGACGTCCTCGACCTCGCCAAGAAGTTCGAAGACTACGGCTGCGAAGCCATCATCTACACCGACATCGGCCGTGACGGCATGCTGTCGGGCGTGAACGTCGAAGCCACCGTGCGGCTCGCCCAGCACGTGCGCATTCCGGTCTACGCCTCGGGCGGCATCGCCGGCATCGCCGACATCGAGGCGCTCTGCGCCGTCGAGTCCGAAGGTGTCGAAGGCGCGATCCTGGGCCGCAGCATCTACGAAGGCACGCTCGACTTCCAGGCCGCGCAGGCCCGCGCCGACGAACTGACCCAATGAACGCTTCCGCCAGCAGCGCCACGGCGCTGACCCGCCGCATCATTCCCTGCCTGGACGTCACCGCCGGCCGCGTCGTCAAGGGCGTGAACTTCGTCAATCTCACCGACGCGGGCGACCCCGTCGAGATCGCGCGCCGCTACAACGAACAGGGCGCCGACGAACTCACGTTCCTCGACATCACCGCCACCAGCGATGGCCGCGATCTGATCCTGCCCATCATCGAGCAGGTGGCATCGCAGGTCTTCATTCCGCTGACGGTGGGGGGTGGCGTGCGGCAGGTGTCCGACGTGCAGCGGCTGCTCAACGCAGGCGCCGACAAGATCAGCATCAACAGCGCGGCGGTGACCAACCCCGAGCTGGTGCGCGCCGCGGCCGACTATCACGGTTCGCAATGCATCGTCGTCGCGATCGACGCCCGCCGCGTGAGCGGCGAGGGCGAGCCGGCGCGCTGGGAAGTCTTCACCCATGGCGGCCGCAAGGCCACCGGCCTGGACGCCGTGGCGTGGGCACGCCGCATGGCGGCCTATGGCGCCGGCGAGATCCTGCTCACCAGCATGGACCGCGACGGCACCAAGTCGGGCTTCGACCTCGAACTCACCCGCGCGGTGTCCGACGCCGTGCCCGTGCCCGTGATCGCCTCCGGCGGCGTGGGCAACCTCGATCACCTCGCCGAAGGCGTGACCACCGGTCGCGCCAGCGCGGTGCTGGCGGCCAGCATCTTCCACTTCGGCCAGCACACCGTGCGCGAATGCAAGGAATTCATGTCCGCCCGCGGCATCGAAGTCCGGCTCGACTGTTGAGATCCTTATGACTAGCGCCCCCAACTGGTTGTCGGACGTCGTGTTCGACGACAACGGACTCATCCCCGCCATTGCCCAGGACGCCGACAACGGCCAGATCCTGATGGTGGCCTGGATGAATGCCGACGCTCTTTCCGAGACCGCCGCCACCGGCCGCGCCGTGTATTGGTCGCGCTCGCGCAAGCGCCTGTGGCGCAAGGGCGAAGAGTCCGGCCACCAGCAGCAGGTCGACGAACTGCGCCTCGACTGCGACGGCGACGTCATCCTGCTGAAAGTGCGCCAGGCCGGCGGCATCGCGTGCCACACCGGCCGCGCCAGCTGCTTCTACCGCCGCCTCGACGGCACCGCCGACAGCGCCACCTGGACCACCGTCGACCCGGTGCTCAAAGACCCCGAGCTGATCTACAAATGAGCGCATCCCCCCTCACCACCGGCGACGTGCTGGCCCGCGTGGCCGACACCCTCGAGAGCCGCCGCCCCGACCGCGGTGGCGATCCTCAGTCCTCTTACGTGGCCAAGCTGCTGGCCAAGGGCCCCGATTCGTTTCTCAAGAAGATCGGCGAAGAGGCCACCGAGCTGGTGATGGCCGCCAAGGACAATCAGCCCGAGCGCATTATTAGTGAAACCGCTGATCTGTGGTTCCATTGCCTGGTGGCTTTGACTCATTACAATCTGCGTCCCGAAGATGTGCTGGCCGAGCTGGCCCGGCGCGAAGGTCTGTCGGGCCTTGAAGAGAAAGCCCGGCGTCCCGCCGGTTGATCACGGAACCCGAGATGAGCGAGAACTGTCTTTTCTGCAAGATCGCCCGCGGCGATATTCCGGCCACCAAGGTCTACGAAGACGATGAATTCGTCGTCTTCAAGGACATCAATCCGGCCGCGCCCGTCCACCTGCTGTTGATTCCCCGCCGGCACGTCGTGTCCATGCAGGACGTCACGCCGCAGGACGCCGACTGGTTGGGTAGAATGATGACGTTGGTTCCTCGTCTGGCGGCCGAGAACGGCTGCAATCCCGGGCCCGAAGGCGGCTTCCGGATCCTGGCGAACGCGGGCGTCGAAGGCGGCCAGGAAGTACCTCACCTGCATTTCCACCTCATCGGCGGCGCCCGTCCCTGGCAGGGACGCACGGCCCCCAACGCATAACCACGGAGATCCCTCATGGGTAGCTTCAGCATTTGGCATTGGTTGATCGTCCTGGTCATCGTTGCCCTGATTTTCGGCACCAAGAAACTGCGCAACATCGGCTCCGATCTGGGCGGCGCCGTGAAGGGCTTCAAGGAAGGCATGAAAGACGCCAACGGCGACAAGCCCAACGAGCAGGTCACCAACAACACCCAGCAGCGCGCCGACGACACGATCGACGTGCAAGCCAAGGAAAAGCAAAACCCTTGATCCTTGCCGGAGCTCGCACGGCCGCGCGCCGCCTTCGGGTCGCGCGCGCCGCGCGTCGTTCCGCTTGCATCTCCCTACACTGGCGGCAACTGCATGTTTGATGTCAGCTTCACAGAACTGCTCGTAGTCGGCGTCGTGGCGCTCATCGTCATCGGCCCCGAGCGGCTGCCCAAAGTGGCCCGCACCGTGGGCCACCTGCTCGGCCGTGCCCAGCGCTACGTCAACGACGTCAAATCCGACATCCAGCGCGAGATCGAGCTCGACGAGCTGCGCAAGTTCAAGCGCGACATGGACGACGCCGCCAGCGAAGTCCACACCTCGGTACGCCAGGCCTCCGATTCGCTGCGCACGAGCGGCGATGCCCTGCGGGCCGAACTCGACGACACGGCGCGTGCCGTGGCGCAGAGCGGCGCCTCGCCCGCCGCGGAATCGCCGGCCGCCGGATCGCCCGCCGCCGGATCGCCGGCCGCGGGATCGCCCGCCGCCCCCGACCCGACCATCGCGCCGCCTTCGGCGGGCAATAGCGTGCCGAGCCCCGTCCCGTCGGCCCCCGCGGCCCAGGTTGTCCCGGCCCCGGCCGCCCCCGCACCCGCGCCTGTCTCGCCCACCACCGAGCACAGCCCCGAGCCCGCGCCCAAGAACCCGTCCACCGGTACGCCAACGTGAACCAGCAAGTCCACAACGAAGAAGAGATGCAGCAGGACAGCTTCATCTCGCACCTGGTGGAACTGCGCACCCGGTTGCTGAAGGCCGCCGGCACGGTGCTGGCCGTCTTCATCGTGCTGTTCATCTATCCCGGCGCCTCGGCCATCTACGACGTGCTGGCGCAGCCCATGCTGTCGTCGCTGCCCGAGGGCACGCGCATGATCGCCACCGGCGTCATCACGCCGTTCATGGTGCCGGTCAAGGTCACGATGATGGCCGCCTTCGTGGTGGCGCTGCCCGTGGTGCTGTATCAGGCCTGGGCGTTCGTCGCACCCGGCCTCTATCGCCACGAAAAGCGGCTCGCCATGCCGCTCATCGTGTCCAGCACGCTGCTGTTCATCCTGGGCATGGCGTTCTGCTACTTCTTCGTGTTCCGCACGGTGTTCCACTTCATTGCGACCTTCGCGCCGCAATCGATCACGCCCGCGCCGGACATCGAGGCGTATCTCAGCTTCGTCATGACCATGTTCCTCGCTTTCGGCATCACCTTCGAGGTGCCGGTCGCCGTGGTGCTGCTGGTCAAGACCGGCCTGGTCAACGTGGCCAAGCTGCGCGCCGCGCGCGGCTATGTGATCGTGGGCGCGTTCGTGATCGCGGCGATCGTCACGCCGCCCGACGTCGTGAGCCAGTTCATGCTGGCCGTGCCGTTGTGCCTGCTCTACGAGCTCGGGGTGATCGTGGCCAGCATGATCAAGCCAAACCCCCGGGGCGGGGCCGACGCCGAAAGCGGCTCGCTCACCGAGCGCCCCTGAGCGGGCGTCCCTGAGCGGGCGTTCCTGGCCGGGCACCCCTCGCCGCGTGCCCCTGACCGGGCGTCCCTGACCGGGCGTCCCTGACCGGGCCTCCCTGGCCGGGCGCCCCTGGCCGGGCGCCCCTCACCGGGTGCCCTAGCTAGCCGGGCACCCCGCCCTTCAAACGCGCTGCTGCGGGATTCTGAGAGTTCTGCGGCGCATTCGCGTGGTTAGAGTCGGCGGCATGAGCCTATCCGACCGACTTCGCAAGCAGATGCGCTGGCGCGGGATCCAGAGCCAGAGCCAACTGGCACGGATCTCCGGCGTGCCGCAGGCATCGATCCATCGCATCCTTCTGCGCGAGCACTACACGCCTCGGCTCGACACGCTCCGGCGCCTCGCGCAGGCGCTCGACACCACCGTCGCCTGGCTCGACGAAGGGTTGGTGACCAACCTGCCGCCCCAGCATGTTCCCCCTGAACCCGACGCGGCCGAGCAGGCGCTGGCCGACGGCTATCAGCGCGAGCTGCTCGCCCTGACCGCGCCGCTGGACGCCGCCGCGCGGCGCCAGGTGGTGGGAGTGGTGCGCCTGCTGGTCAAGGGCCTGCGGCCTCCCTCCCGAGGCCGGCGCGGCCCTTAGCGGGGCCGCGACGGCCGCGTACCGACGGTCACGGTCAGATCCAGCGGCTTGCCGGCCCGCAACACCTTGAGTACGGCCTTGTGGCCGGGTGTGAGACTCGCGATCTGGCCCAACATGCCACGTGTATCGCGCACAGCTTGGCCCTCGACCGCCTGCACGATGTCGCCCACGCGCAGGCCCGCGCGTCCGCCCGGACCATCGCGCATCACGCCAGCGATCACGACGCCCTGCGTGGTGGCCGGCAGATTGAAGGCCCGCGCCAGTTCGGGCGTCATGTCCTGCGGCTCCACGCCCAGCCAACCGCGCTTGACCTTGCCGGTCTTGACGATGTCGTCGAGCACGCGCTGGGCGGTCTCGGCGGGAATCGCGAATCCGATGCCGAGCGATCCGCCCGTTTCCGAATAGATGGCGGTGTTGATGCCCACCAGATTGCCCGACGCATCGATCAGCGCGCCGCCCGAGTTGCCCGGATTGATCGCGGCATCGGTCTGAATGAAGTTTTCGTAGGTGTTGATGCCCAGACCATTGCGGCCGAGCGCCGACACGATGCCCTGAGTCGTGGTCTGGCCCACGCCGAACGGATTGCCGATCGCGAGCACCACATCGCCCACGCGCAGCTTGGCGTTCGAGAAGGCCGCGACGGGCAGGGGATCGAGCTTGCCCTCGAGCTTGATGACGGCCAGATCGGTCTCGGTATCGGCGCCCACCACCTTGGCGCGCACCTCGCGGCCATCCGCCAGCGCCACTTCGATCGCGTCGGCCGCATCGACCACATGGAAGTTGGTGAGCACATAACCCTGCGGGCTCACGATCACGCCGGAGCCCAGGCTGGTGCTGGACTCGCGCCGCGACAGTCCGGGCACCTGACCGAAAAGCTGACGCAAGGCCGGGTCGTCGGGGAGCGGCACGAGCGGCACGTCGACGTGTTTGGTGGTGTAGATATTCACCACCGAAGGCGCGCCGCGCGACACGGCGTCGGCGTAGCTCGACACCGCCGGACCCGCCGCGCCGTTGGGCCGCGTTGCCGGCGCCGGGCTACGCGTACCCTGCAGCTGCAGCCAATCGGGGCGCAAGGTGGTGACGACGAATAAAATGGCCAGACTGACCGTGACGGCCTGAGCGAATATCAGCCAAAGGCGACGCATAAATTTCCACAGGGCAAGCAATGAATACGATCGAGACCCGCGCACTGGCCGCCTGGCTGGACGACACCCTGCAAGCCAGCCGCTTTCGCGACTACTGCCCGAACGGGCTGCAGGTCGAGGGCAAGAGCAAAATAGGCCACATTATCACCGGCGTGACGGCCAGCGAGGCACTTCTGCGCGCCGCGATCGAACGCGGCGCCGATGCCGTGCTGGTGCACCACGGCTGGTTCTGGAAAAACGAAGACGCGCGGGTGCGCGGTCCGAAACGCACGCGGCTGGCGCTCACCCTCGCGCACGACCTCAACGTGTTCGGCTACCACCTGCCGCTCGACGCGCATCCCACGCTGGGCAACAACGCCCAGCTGGCGCGCGTGCTGGGTCTCGAGCCCGCACGCCGCGACGACGGTGCGCCGCTCACCTGTGGCCCCGACAATCTCGTGTGGCTGGGCAGCGCGCCCGGCGTGGCGACGCTCGGTGAGCTGGCCGCGCAGGTGCAATCACGGCTGGGCCGCGAGCCGCTGGTCGTGGGCAATGCCGGTCAACCGGTGGGCCGCGTGGCGTGGTGCACCGGCGGCGCGCAAGGCATGATGGCCGACGCCGTGGATGCGGGCGCAACGATCTACATCACGGGTGAAGCGTCCGAGCCCACCACGCATCTGGCGCGCGAAACCGCAACCGGTTTCATCGGCGCCGGACATCACGCCACCGAACGCTATGGCGTGCAGGCGCTGGGCGAAGCGGTGGCAGAGGCCTTCGACATCCGCGTCGAGTTCATCGACATCGACAATCCGGTCTGAGACGCGCATCGACGGCGCACCTTGCCGGCCGCGCCTTGGCCGCACCTAGCCGGCCGCACCTCGCCAACCGCACCTCGCCAACCGCACCTCGCCAGCCAGGGCGAGCGAGGTGCGTCACGACGACGTCAGAGCGTGTCGGGTCGGCGCAGCGGATCCGGGCTGGCGGGCGTATGCGGCACCGCGGCATTCTGCTTGAGCAGCAGGTCGCGGATCTCGCGCAGCACGACCACGTCCTCGGGCGGAGCGGCGGGCTTCGCGGGCGCGGGTTCGGGCTTGTGGCGTGCCGAATTGATGGCCTTCACCATCCAGAAAATCACGAAGGCCAGCAGGATGAAGTTGATGAAGATGGTGAGGAAGTTACCCCACGCGAGCACGACGGCGCCGGCCTTCGTGAGGTCGGCGTAATTCATCGGGCCCGTATAGCCTTCGGGCATCCGCAATATCCAGAACTTGTTCGTGAAGTCGACCTGGCCACCGAGTATCCAGTTGGCCACGGGCATGATGATGTCTTTGACGATGGAGTCGACGATCTTACCGAACGCCGCGCCAATGATGACACCGACCGCGAGGTCGATTGCGTTGCCCTTGACGGCGAAATCACGAAATTCCTGCAGAAAACCTTTGGCTTTGCTCATGCATACCCCCTAATAACAACACGCCCGTGCTTGGGCTAAGGCTATAATACGCGGTTGCTATGCTGTACATATTCCCCGCATAACGGATGCAGCTGTCCTGATGCTAGTCCAGGCCATGCTGTGCCAACAAGGATAGGAAATGAGTCAGGATACGCTGTTGCATGACGAGGACGGTGCAGTTGATCCCAATTTGCCGCCTGATCCTTCCCGACGTTTCTGGGTAACCACCGCCTGTGCGGTGGGCGGTGTGGCAGGAGCCGCAGCAGCCGTCCCATTCGTCAGCACATTCGCCCCTTCAGAAAAAGCTCGCGCCGCCGGCGCTCCCGTCGAAGTCGATGTCGGCGATCTGGCTCCCGGCCAGTTGCGCACCGTCGAATGGCGCGGCAAACCGGTCTGGATCATGCGCCGCTCCGAAGATCAGCTGAAGGGCATCCAGACTCAAAACGCCCTTGTCGCCGATCCCAACTCGGATCGCCCCGACTACACTCCCGCCTACGCCAAAAACGAATACCGCTCGCGCAAGCCCGAGCTCTTCGTCTGTGTCGGCATCTGTACCCATCTCGGGTGTTCTCCCACCCCTCATTTCGAATCCGGTGCTGGCGCGGGTATGCCCGCAAACTGGCAAGGCGGCTTTCTGTGCCCCTGCCACGGCTCCACGTTCGACCTCGCTGGCCGCGTCTACAAAAACAAACCTGCGCCAGACAATCTCGAAGTTCCTCCGTATCAGTATTTGAGCGACACCCGAATCATCGTGGGCGTCGACGAAGACAATAAGGCCTGAGCTCCGCAATATTCATTCCCGCGGACACTCAGGCCTTCGTAATCGCAGCAAATACGCCAATACAAGAGAATAGAGAAGGAGCCGTTATGGCTGGCGACAAAATCGTCGAGACGACAGGCCTGCTGGGCTGGCTGGACCGACGCTTCCCGGTGACCTCCACCTGGAAAGCGCACCTGTCCGAGTACTACGCGCCCAAGAATTTCAACTTCTGGTACTTCTTCGGTTCGCTCGCGCTGCTGGTGCTGGTGATCCAGATCGTCACCGGCATCTTCCTGGTGATGCACTACAAGCCCGACGCCGAACGCGCCTTCCAGTCGGTCGAATACATCATGCGCGAAGTGCCCTGGGGCTGGCTGGTGCGCTACATGCACTCCACCGGCGCCTCGATGTTCTTCGTCGTCGTCTACCTGCACATGTTGCGCGGCCTCTTCTACGGTTCGTACCGCAAGCCGCGCGAGCTGGTGTGGATCTTCGGTGTCGCGATCTTCCTCTGTCTGATGGCCGAGGCCTTCTTCGGCTATCTGCTGCCGTGGGGCCAGATGTCGTATTGGGGCGCGCAGGTGATCGTGAACCTGTTCTCCGCGATCCCGTTCATCGGTCCTGATCTGTCGATCTGGATCCGCGGCGATTACGTCGTGTCCGACGCCACGCTCAACCGCTTCTTCGCCTTCCATGTGATCGCGATTCCGCTGGTGCTGATCGGTCTGGTGGCCGCGCACCTGGTGGCGCTGCACGAAGTCGGCTCCAACAATCCCGATGGCATCGAGATCAAGCAAGGCCCCAAAGACAAATACGGCCGGCCCAAGGATGGCATCCCGTTCCATCCGTTCTATACGGTGCATGACATCGTCGGCGTGGCGGGCTTCCTGATCGTGTTCTTCGCGATCGTGTTCTTCGCGCCCGAGATGGGCGGCTACTTCCTCGAGTACAACAACTTCCTGCCGGCCGACCCGCTCAAGACGCCGCCGCACATCGCACCGGTCTGGTATTTCACGCCGTTCTATTCGATGCTGCGCGCGACCACCGCGGAGTTCACCTGGGTCCTGGCGGGCCTGGCCCTGCTCGGTGCCATCGCGCTGCTCTGGAAGAGCAAGGCCACCGGCATCATGCGCCTCGTGCCGCCGGTCATCCTGATCGTGGTCGCGGTCCTGCTCACCCAGATCGACGCCAAGTTCTGGGGCGTGGTCGCGATGGGCGGCGCCGTCGTGATCCTGTTCTTCCTGCCGTGGCTCGATCACTCGCCCGTCAAGTCGATCCGCTACCGGCCGGGCTGGCACAAGTGGCTCTACGGCATCTTCATCGTCAACTTCCTGGTGTTGGGCTACCTGGGCACGCAGCCGCCCAGTGATGCGTTCAACCTCACTTCGCAGATCGGCACGCTGATCTACCTGGGCTTCTTCTTCCTGATGCCCATCTGGAGCCGGCTCGGCACGTTCAAGCCGGTCCCGGATCGCGTGACCTTCCATGCCCATTGAGCCCCAACACGCAAACGGAACGACCATGATCAAAAAACTGATCGGCGCCGTGGCCCTGATGCTCACGTGCACCGCCCTGCAGGCCGCCGAGCTCGGCGCTCCCCTCGACCGCGCGCCCAACAAGGTCAATGACCTCGCCTCGCTGCAAAACGGCGCGAAGCTGTTCGTCAACTACTGCCTGAACTGTCATAGCGCGCAATCGATGCGCTACAACAAGCTCCAGGAAATCGGGCTCACCGACAAGCAGATCCAGGACAACCTGTTATTCACAGGCACCAAGGTGGGCGACCTGATGAAGGTCGCCATGACGCCGGCGGATGCCAAGAAGTGGTTCGGCACCATGCCGCCCGACCTGTCCGTGATCGCGCGTGCGAAGTCCATCAATGCCGGCCCGAGCGGGTCCGACTATATCTATACCTACCTGCGCACGTTCTATCGCGACACCAGCACGGCCACCGGCTGGAACAATCTGGTTTTCCCCAACGTGGGCATGCCGCACGCCCTCTGGGACCGCCAGGGCCCCCGCGAACTGACCCGGGTCGTCACCCGGTCCGTCGAGGGCTCGGACGGCAAGAAAAGCTGGGAAAAGGTCACGACGTTGTATGATGCTCAAGGTTTTTCCACTTCCAAGGTCGAAACCGTCGCCGGCCACGGGCATGCCGCTCACCCGGAAGCCCGATTCAAGGCCCTGAATCCCGCGCAAGCCGCTGCCTACGACCGTGACGTCGCGGACCTCACCGCGTTCATGACGTGGATGTCCGAACCGGTTCAGCGCTTCCGGGTCCAGCTCGGCGTCGGCGTTCTGATCTTCCTGGGGCTGTTCCTGGTCGTCGCCTGGCGCCTGAATGCCTCCTACTGGAAACATGTACGCTAACCTGTAAACCGTAACGCCCGGCACGTATCGTCCGTCCCCATAACCTGGCGCGACGGACGAAACCGGCAAGCTACACCCCTGTCGTCGCCTGGCAACCGGGGCCAGCGCCCGCCTCAAGGCAGCGCTGGCCTTTCGCTTTTAAATACGAAGGACTTACCGCCATGATGGTGCTCTATTCCGGAACCACTTGCCCGTTTTCGCAACGCTGCCGCTTCGTGCTGTTCGAAAAAGGGATGGATTTCGAGATTCGCGACATCGACCTGTACAACAAGCCGGAAGATATCGCGGTGATGAACCCCTACGGCCAGGTGCCCATCCTGGTCGAGCGCGATCTCATCCTGTATGAGTCGAACATCATCAACGAGTACATCGACGAGCGCTTCCCGCACCCGCAACTGATGCCGGCCGACCCCGTCATGCGCGCGCGCACCCGCCTGTTCCTGTACAACTTCGAGAAAGAGCTGTTCATTCACGTCTCGACCCTCGAAGACCGCAGCGCCAAGCCCGACGACAAGAAGATGGTGCTGGCCCGCCAGGCCATCCGCGACCGTCTCGCTCAGCTCGCGCCGCTGCTGCTGAAGAACAAGTACATGCTCGGCGAAGAATTCTCGATGCTCGACGTGGCCGTGGCTCCGCTGCTGTGGCGCCTGGATCACTACGGCATCGAACTGCCGAAGAACGCGGCACCGCTGCAGAAGTACGCCGAGCGCATCTTCTCGCGCCCGGCCTACATCGAGGCGCTCACGCCTTCCGAAAAAGTCATGCGTCGCTAAGGCTGGGACATGGGCGAGACCTCGACCAAACCGTATCTGATCCGCGCCCTGCACGAGTGGTGCACCGACAACGGCTACACGCCGTACATCACCGTGCAGGTCGACGAACACACGCTGGTGCCGATGGCCCACGTGCACGACGGTCAGATCACGCTCAATGTCGGCACGCTGGCGACCAACAAGCTGCTGCTGGGCAATGAATTCATCGAATTCCAGGCCCGCTTCAGCGGCGTGACCGAAAACGTGCTGGTCCCGGTGGCATCGGTGAGCGCGATCTACGCGCGCGAAACCGGCGCCGGCATGGGCTTCGAAGTGCAGCCCTACGAGCCGCCGGTGCGCGAAGAGGGCGAGACGCCCGACGCCGAACCCGCGGCCCCCGCGGTCGCGCCCCCCGCCGCCGACGGCGACGAGGGCGGCGAAGGCAAGCGCCCGCACCTCACCATCGTCAAATAAGACCGCGCGAGCCGCAAGGCTCGCGCATCTTTACGTACAATACAGTCCCTTCGCGCCGCCCCTCCCGGCGGCAGCGCGCGTGCCGGTGTAGCTCAGTTGGTAGAGCAGCTCACTTGTAATGAGAAGGTCGAGGGTTCGATTCCTTTCACCGGCACCACTCTCCAGCCGCCCGGCCAGCCCGCCCTCCGCGGCGCACCTCACTCCCAAGCCATCCCGATTCGAATGCGCGCGCCCCGACTACGCCTGAAATCCCGCGGCCGTGGCGCAGCGCCCAGGCGATTCCGCGGTCGGCGAAGCCGGCTGGTGGGCACTTCTGCACAAAGTCAAAAAATCGTGCATAATTGCGGCCCTCTACCTGTTCCCCGATAGCTCAGTCGGTAGAGCGACGGACTGTTAATCCGCAGGTCGCTGGTTCGAGCCCAGCTCGGGGAGCCAAGATTCAAGAAAAGCCCGGTCGCGCAAGCGTCCGGGCTTTTTGCTTTGGCGCGCGGACGCACGCCTGGCGGTGTCCGTGGCGCGCGCTCAGACACAGCGCCATGCATCAGATCCGCACCTGGCGTCGCCATGCATCCGGCGTGTCGGTGTGCGGCGCGATGTCAGGCCGCCTGGGCCGCGCGCCGGCGCGGCAGGCGGGCGAACACGAGCACATTGCCGCCCATGACCAGGGCGAGGCCGCACAGGCTGGTGGCGGTCCATTGATAGCCTTCGACGAAGCTCGAGATGGTCAGTGCCACCACCGGGAACAGCACGGTGCAGTAGGCCGCGCGCGCCGGCCCCATGCGGCCCACCAGCGTGAGATACGCCGTAAAGCCCACCACCGAACCGATGACGGCGAGATACAGCAGGGCGCCCACGTAGGTCAGCGAGGTGTCGAAGGCGAACGACTGGCCGCTCGCCACGCAGCCCGCCAGCAGCAGCGCCGATCCGTAGAGCATGCCGTAGGCGTTGCCGGTCAGCGGCCGGATGCCGATGCGCTGTTGCGCGCTCGACAACATATTGCCGGTCGAGAAACACAGCGTGCCGAGCAGCGCGAGGCCCAGGCCCAGCCAGGTTTCGTGGCTGGCCTCGCGGGTGGCGAGCTCGGGCCAGAAGAGCAGCAGCAGGCCCGCCAGACCGAAGACGCCGCCCAGCACCACGCGCGACGAGATCGGCGTACCGAACCAGATCCGCGCATTGATCGCGTTCCAGATCGTCGCCGCCGAAAACACCACGGAGATCAGTCCGCTCGGGATCCATTGGGTCGCGGTGTAGAAACACAGGAAGTTCAGGCAGAAGAGGCACAGCCCCTGGCCGAGACACAGCAGATGGCCGCGGCGGTCGAGCCGCTGCAGCTTGCCCATCACGACCAGGGCGCCCCACAGCAACAGGCCGGCGAGCGCGAAGCGATAGAACACCGAGACGGGGATCGCGACCTCCCCCAGCTGCAGCTTGATGGCGATCCAGGTCGTGCCCCAGATGAGGACGGTGAGGAGATAGAGCGAGGCGTTCATGGCGAGGAGCGCGAGGGGCGGACGGGGTCACGGCATCGGCCGCGGAAGACGGGAGTCTGCGCCTGAGCACCGGCCCGGAAATGCCGAATCTTGCGCTTTTTCGGCCAGACCGGCGGCGTCCACGCGCGCAGCGCGGTCGGCCGGGCTAGCATAGGGCCATCATGAACGGCAGTCCGGCTCAGAGCCTGTCCCATTTCAAGGTTTTCGGCACCCTGGCCCAGCGCACGGGAGCCCGGCTCGTCCGTGCCACCGACCTGGGCGCGGGACTGGCCGCGGCGATCTGGGGCCGCGACGGCCATGAGGTCATCGCCTACGATGCGCCGGGGCACCACACCGTGTCGCTCTATCTGCAAGGCGGCGACAAGTCGTTTCGGGTGGGCGGACCCGGCTTCGGCGGCGCGGGCAAGTTCTGCGTGCTGCCCTCCGAGCACTATTCCTTGTGGAACATGAACGACCAGGTGCACTTTCTGCATCTGTACATCGCGCCGGAGCGGCTCGCGAGCGAGGCCGTGCTGCGGCTGGATCGCGATCCCCGCACGCTCGAGCTGCGCGACCGCACCTACATCGATGCGCCGGAGCTGGCGCAGGCCTGCGCCACCTTGCTGACCCGCCATTGGGATGCGCCGGCCGATCGGCTCGCCGCAAGCAGCGCCGCCGAAGACGTGCTGCATCAGCTGCTGCCCCATACCGCCCGCGCCGCAGCCCCGTTGCGAGGCGGCCTCGCGCCCGCCGTGCGGCGTCGGGTACGCGATCACATCGAAGCACACCTGGCCGAGCCGCTCACGCTCGATCAACTGGCCGGTATCGCCGCGCTCTCGACCTATCACTTTGCTCGCATGTTCGCGGTGTCGTTCGGCACCACGCCTCATGCCTGGGTGCATCAGCGCCGGCTCGCGCGGGCGCGCGAGCTGCTCGAAACCGGCCGCGCGGGCGACCTCGAAAGCGTGGCTCAGTCGGCCGGATTCGGCAACGCCAGCCACTTGAGCCGCGCGTTTCGGCTGAGCCTGGGCGTCACGCCCGGCCAGTATCGGCGTCTGAAAACCACCGGCTGAACGACCCGGCGCGACGCCGGGCGGCCCGCGTCAGGCCCGCCGGGGCTTGAGAAACAGAATGCCCAGCCCCAGCGTCGCCAGCCCCATCAACGCCGCATAGACGATCGTCATCGGCCACGGATTGGCCAGGACCAGCCCGATCACCTGCAACGAACCTCCGACCGGCAACAGCCAGAGCGCGGCCGCCAACAGCAGCACCAGGCTGCCTGACAGCAGCCACGCGATCGCACTGCCCAGACCGAAGGCGCTGCCCACCGTCAGGCCGCGCGTGGCAAACGGCACCAGCTTGCGCAGGATGAGCGCGGCAACGCCTGCGGAGATGAGCGGCTGCACGACCATGTCGAGGATCGCGGCGGCCAGCGTCTGATCGAGCAGGCCGAGGTTGGCGAAGTTCATCGCGTCCAGGAAGGTCTCCCAGAAGTACAGCGTGCCCACGGCCACGGCGATGATCGTGCCGCGATCCAGTCTCCAGGGCAGCGGGGCGCGCACCGCGGCGCGCCGCACGCTCAGGAAGAGGGTGGCTCGCGTGGCCAGCCAGCCGAGCCCACACGTCAGCAGCAAGTCCTGCAGCTTGGAGATCACGATGAACCAACCGACCTGGGATAGCGCGCCCTGCAGCGCTACCACGCGCAACATCGCCGTCACCGCATCGACCGTGTAAAACACGAACGTCGCCGCCAACGCCATCAGAATGATCGCGAGCACCTGAAAGACCAGGAACACGGGCAGCGCCACGGCCGCGGCGATGGGGGGATAGCCGCGCGCGGCCAGCCAGCGATGCGCCGTCCACCACACGATGATCGCCGACAGCACGATCGACCCCGGCGCGGAGGCCAGCGCACGCACCGTGTCGACGGGCGGCAGCGCATGACGCAGGTACACCGTATTGTTCAGCCCGATGAACAACACGCTCGCAAGCGCACAGGCAAACGCGAGCGCGCGAGGCAGATCCTGGGAACCGCGGTCGACGGTAACGGTCATTGTGATGGGCGAGTCTCGTATGGGGTGAGAAAGCGGTCCGGCCGGAAGGGCCCGGGCCAGGTCGGATGACCCGGAATCTTATACGGACGCCACCGGACGCGCGCCGGCGGCACGCCGCGATCGCCGCCGCGCCGACGCGTATCCGTGCCGATCGGGACCGGGCCTTGCCCTACAATGGAATATCCCCCGGCGCGCCGCGTGGACGCGACCTCTTATCTCACCGGGAGACGACATGGCACTGGACGCAAGCTACGAAAACGCCTATTCCGAGCAGCGCTTCTGGCGCAAGCTGGGCGGTCACGCCACCAAGGCGGGCCGGCAGGCACTCGAAAAATCCCTGTGGCTCTACTACGCGCTGCAGAACCCCGCCACGCCCAAGTGGGCACGCCGCGTGATCTATGGCGCGCTCGGCTACTTCATTCTGCCGCTGGACGCGATTCCCGATCTCGCGCCGCTCATTGGTTACACCGACGATCTGAGCGTGATGACGGCGGCGCTCGCCACCGTGGCCTTCACCATCGACGACAGCGTCAAGCAACAGGCCCGCGAGCGCCTCGCGGCATGGTTCGGTCCGGCGGAATCCGACCATCGTGCCGGCTGACGCCGCGGCGCCCGCCGCCTCCGATCGCACCACGCGCCCGACCCTCGGCCACTATTGGCTGGCCGAAGCCATCCGGCTGCGCGAAGAACACTGGGGCCCGCTCGAAGACGCCAGCGCCGTGCGGGTGGCGCGCAAGGCGCCCACGCTGTCCGACCGGATCCTGACGCGCGCCGCGCTGCTGGGCCGCCGGGAAGGGCTGGACACGCTGCTGGCCCGCTGGCGCCAATCGGCGTCGCTCGCATTTCTGGTGCTGACATTGCTCGTGCTGGGCGCAGGCGCAGCCACCGCTGCCGGCGCGCTCGGCGACGGTAGCCGCCCGGTCAACGTGCTGTGGGCGCTGGGCGCCCTGCTGGGCCTGCACGGCATCATGTTCCTGCTGTGGCTGGTCGGCATGCTGCTGCCCTTGCCCAAGGGCGCGACCGGCCTGGGCCGGATCTGGATGTGGGCCACGCGCCGCGTCGCGCGCGGTCCGGATGCCGCCTTGATTCCCCAGGCGCTGCTCAACCTGCTCGGCCGCGCGGGCGTGCTGCGGTGGCTGTTCGGCGCCGTGAGCCATCTGCTGTGGCTGGCCGCCATGCTGGCCGCGCTCGCCACGCTGCTCACGATCCTGTCGACGCAGAGCTATCGCTTCGTCTGGGCCACCACCTTGCTCGATCCGCAGGCCTTCGTGCAGCTCACGGCGCTGCTCGGCTGGTTTCCGGCGGCCCTGGGCTTCGCCTTGCCCGACCCGGCGTTCGTGGCCGCGAGCGACGGCACCACCGCCTTGCCCGCGATCGCGCAGACGCAATGGTCCATCTGGCTGATCGGCATGGTGGTCTGCTATGGCGTGCTGCCGCGCCTGCTCGCCGCCGCGCTCTGCCTGGGCATGTGCCTGCGCCGCGCGGCGCTGCTGCGCATCGACCCGGATCTGCCCGGCTACGCGGCCCTGCGCGACCGGCTGGAGCCGCCGGCGCAGCACACCGGCATCGATCGCCCGGCGGATCCCCTGCATTCGCCTCGCGTCACCGTGCGGCAAAGCCTGCCCGACCTGGGCCAGCGCCCGGTGCTCGCGGCGCTCGAGCTGCCGGACGACATCGCCTGGCCTCCCGCGCTCGCAAGCGCCAACGATGCCGCGCATTACGATGCCGGCATGCTCGATGACCGTGAGCAGCGCAATGCGCTCCTCGACGCGCTGGCCACAACGCCAGCGCCGCGGCTGCTGCTGGCCTGCGATGTCCGGCAGACGCCCGACCGAGGCACGCTTGCGCTGATCGCCGCGCTCTCGGCGCACGCCGGCCAGACCCGCGTCCTGCTGGTCTCGCCCGCCACCGACGAAGCGCGGGAGCTGTTGCAGACGCGGCGCCGGCAATGGCAGGAGCGCCTCGACGCGGCCGGGCTGCCGGAACAGGCATTGCATCAGCACACCGAGGCCGCGATCCGCTGGCTGGAGACGGGCCATGACTGACACCCTGCGTATCGCCGTGGTCGGCCACACCAACACCGGCAAGACCTCCCTGCTGCGTACGCTCACGCGCGACCCCCGATTCGGCGAGGTCGCCGACCAGCCCGGCACGACCCGGCATGTCGAGGGCGCGCGCCTCAGCGTGACCGGAGGTGGCGCGCTCGAGTGGTTCGACACGCCCGGCATGGAAGACAGCATCGCGTTGCTCGAGTATGTGGAGCAGCTTGCCGCGCCCGCACCCGGATCGACGCGCCCGACAGCGCAGGACGACGGCGCGGCTCACGCCACGCAGGATCCGTCGACGGCGTCCGAGCAGGCCACCCGCGAGCGGCTCGATGGCCCGGCGCGGATCCGGCGCTTTCTGGCTTCGCCCGAAGCGCATCGCCGCTTCGAACAAGAGGCCCGGGTGTTGGCCAAGCTGCTCGACTGCGACGCCGCGCTGTACGTGATCGATGCGCGCGACCCGGTGCTGGCCAAGCATCGCGACGAACTCGCGCTGCTGGCCGCCTGTGGCCGCCCGCTGCTGCCGGTGCTGAACTTCGTCAACGCGCCGGCACATCGAGCACAGGCCTGGCGCGATGCGATGGCGCGGCTGGGCCTGCATGCGGTGCTCGAGTTCGATACCGTGGCACCCGCGCTCGACGGCGAGCAGCAGCTCTACGCGCGGCTCGTGGTCCTGCTGGATCGGCACGGGCCGATGCTGCAACGCCTGGCCGAACAACTCGCGCAAGGCCGCCAGGCACGGCGCGACACGGCGTATCGGCTTGCCGCTGAACTGCTGGTGGACGTGGCCGCGTTGCACCTCACGAGCGCCAACGACGACGCCACCCTGGCCGCCACCGCCGCGCAACTGCGCGACCGCGTGCGCGAACGCGAGCAGGCCTGCGTGACGGCACTGCTCGCGCTCTATAACTTCCGCGCCGACGATTACCACGCCGACGAACTCCCGCTCAGCGGCGAACGCTTCGGGCTGGATCTCTTTCATCCGCAAGCGCTCAAAAGCATGGGCGTGCAGGTCAGCATGGGCGCGGCCGCCGGCGCCATGGCGGGTGCAGCGGTCGATCTGCTGTCGGCCGGCCTGAGCCTGGGCACCGGCACCCTGATCGGCGCGGCCGCGGGCGGCCTGTGGCAAGGCGTCGAACGCTATGGCCGGCGCCTGGCAGGCAAGGTGCGCGGCTACCGCGAACTCAGCGTCGACGATCCCGTGCTGCGTCTGCTCGCGCTGCGCGCGCGCCAGCTCATCGCGGCGCTCGAACGCCGTGGCCACGCGGCGCGTGCGCCGCTGCAATTGCAGGCCCACACGGCGGGCGAGGCCACCACCACCGACGACGACTGGCGCCGCGCACCCTTGCCCGCGCCGCTCAAAGAAGCGCGCAGCCGCCCCGAGTGGTCGGCGTTGGCGCAGGGGCATGACGATGACGAACGGCGCAAGCAATGCGTCGCCGCGCTGGCCGGCCTGCTCATGCAGGATGAAGCACGCGGCACGTCGTCCCGCTAACCCGTGATAACCCCAATCCAAAACGATTGACGCTTAAACGAGCGCATCGATAAGATGCGCCTACATACCGAAGGACAACGGATCCTTCGCGTCTCAAGGGGTTGGTCTATCGTGTTGTCGAAGTCCAGCGCATCATTCATGCACGCCCTTACGCGGCGCGCCGCTCGCCTCGCCGCGAGCGTCTTCCCGTGCGACGCCAGCCCCGGCGTGCCCGGCGCCTGGCTGCCCGTCCCCCGCCTTTTCTTTCCTGCTCCCTAGCTGTACGCCTTGCCCGGCCGCGCCGTCGCGCCGCCGGGGCCTGTCTTTCAATTCAGCCGCAGACCGCGGCGCCATGGAGTTCAAGGGCTATGCGTATCAAACTCAATCTGAAGCAGACGGCGCTCGCCGTGGCCCTGTGCGCCTGCGCGGGCGTGGCATTCACGGCCGAGGCCAAGACGCTGCGCTGGTCATACCAGGGCGATGCCACCTCGATGGATCCGATGGCACTGAACGAGACGTTCACGCTCGGCTTCCAGGGCAACATCTACGAAACGCTGGCGGGCTACGACGGCAACCTCAAGCTGGTGCCGCTGCTGGCCGAGAGCTGGGAAAATCCGGAGCCCACCAAGTGGGTGTTCAAGCTGCGCAAGGGCGTCACGTTCCACGACGGCTCGCCCTTCACCGCCGACGATGTGATCTTCTCCTGGAAGCGCAGCCTCACGCCGGGCTCCGACATGAAGGGCTACGGCGCCAAGGCCTCCGAGATCCGCAAGGTCGACGACCACACGATCGAGGTGATCACGCCCACCCCCAATCCGATCCTGCCGCGCGAGTGGACCTTCCTCTACATCATGAGCAAGGCCTGGGCCGAGAAAAACAAGACCACCGAAGCCACCAACGTCAAGGGCGACAACCAGGGCAACTACGCCAACCTGCACGCCAACGGCACCGGCCCGTTCATGCTGACCGAGCGCCAGCCCGACGTGAAGACCGTGCTCAAGCGCTACGACGGGTACTGGAACAAAAACATCAAGAGCAATGTCACCGAGGTCGTGTTCCAGCCGATCACGCAGGAAGCCACCCGCGTGGCCGCGCTGATCTCCGGCGAGATGGACATCGTGCAGCCGGTGCCGGTGCAGGACTGGAAGCGCCTCGATGACGCGCCCGGCGTGAAGCCGCTGACCGCGCCCGAGGCCCGTGCCATCTTCATCGGCATGGACCAATCCCGCGACGAACTGCTCTTCTCCGACGTGAAGGGCAAGAACCCGTTCAAGGATGTGCGCGTGCGTGAGGCCGTCGTGCTTGCCGTGGACACCAAGGCGATCAACGACAAGATCATGCGCGGCGCGGCCAAGCCGCTGGGCTCGCTGGTGGCCACCGCCATCAACGGCTACGACGACTCCTACGGCACCCCGTTCAAGCCCGACGTCGAACGCGCCAAGAAGCTGCTTGCCGATGCCGGCTATCCCAAGGGCTTCACCGTGACGCTCGATTGCCCGAACGATCGCTACGTGAACGACGAAAAGGTGTGCCAGGCCGTTGCCGGCATGCTGGCGCGCGTGGGGATCAAGATCAACCTGTTGGCGCAGACCAAGTCCAAGTACTTCGGCAAGATCCTGCTGCAGGCCGGCAACCAGACCAGCATGTACATGCTGGGCTGGACGCCGAGCTCGATCGATGCGCACAACGCGTTGCTCAACCTGGCCGCCTGCCGCGATTCCAAGACCGCGGCAGGGCAGTTCAACCTCGGCGGCTACTGCAACAAGCAGGTCGACGAGCTCACGACCAAGGTCGGCACCGAAACCGACCAGGCCAAGCGCAATGCCATGATCAAGGAAGCCTTCGAACTCGTCCGCAAGGACTGGGGCTACCTGCCGCTGCACCAGCAGCCGATGTCGTGGGGCGTCAAGGACGGCATCCAGCTGATCCAGCGGCCCGACGACGTGCTGGATCTGCGCAGCGTGGTGATGCCTTGACGCCGTTCCGTGGCTGGCGCGCCTGCGCGCCGGCCACGGCGGTGGTCGTTCCAACTTTCAGGGCCCCATAGATGCTAGGTTTCATTGCGCGGCGCCTGTTTCAGTCGCTGTTGGTCATGCTGGCGGTCGCGTTGATCGCCTTTTCGATGTTCCGCTATGTCGGGGATCCGGTCGCCAGCATGGTGGGCCAGGACACCACCGATGCGCAGCGCGCCGAGCTGCGCGAGCAACTCGGCCTGAACGATCCGTTCGTCGTGCAATACGCGCGCTTCGTCGCCAATGCCGCGCAGGGCGACTTCGGCATCTCGTATCGCCATCGACGGCCGGTATCGGATCTGATCGAAGAGCGGCTGCCCGCGACGCTCGAGCTCTCCTTCGTGTCGGCCGTCATGGCGCTCGCCTTCGGCATTCCGATGGGCATCTACACCGCGCTGCGCCGCCACGGCGTGCTGTCCAAGGCCTTCATGGCCCTGTCGCTGGCCGGCATTTCGCTGCCGACCTTCCTGATCGGCATTCTGTTGATCCTTGTGTTCAGCGTCCAACTGCGCTGGCTGCCGAGCTTCGGCCGCGGCGACGTGCTATCGATCGGTGGCTGGACGACCGGCCTGCTCACGACCTCCGGGCTCGCCGCGCTGATCCTGCCCGCCATCACGCTCGCCCTGTTCCAGATGACGCTCATCATGCGGCTCGTGCGGGCCGAGATGCTGGAGGTGCTGCGCACCGACTTCATCAAGTTCGCCCGCGCGCGCGGCCTGCCCGAACGCCTCATCAACGTGCGCCACGCGCTGAAGAACACCATGGTGCCGGTGATCACCATCACCGGCTTGCAGCTGGGCTCCATCATCGCGTTCGCGATCATCACCGAAACGGTGTTCCAGTGGCCGGGCATGGGCCTGCTCTTCATTCAGGCCATCAGCATGGTCGACATCCCCGTCATGGCGGCCTATCTGGTGTTGATCGCCTTCTTCTTCGTGGTGATCAATCTCATCGTCGATCTGCTGTATTTCGTCGTCGATCCGCGCCTGCGCGTGCAAAGCAAATAAGGACAGGCCATGACCACACCCATCGCCGCACCGTCGCGGCTGAGCGCCTGGCTGACCCGTGCCGCCGACAGCGACGTCTGGCACAGCTTCAAGCAATCACCCAGCGCGATCATCTCGGCGGCCATCACCCTGTTGATCGTGCTGGGCGCCGTGTGCGCGCCGCTCGTGGCGCCGCACAATCCGTTCGATCTCGCGTCGCTCAACATCATGGACGCCAACACACCGCCCGCCTGGGCCGAAGAGGGCAGCGCGAGCTTCCTGCTCGGTACCGACGACCAGGGGCGCGACGTGCTGTCGGCCATCCTCTACGGCTCGCGCGTGTCGCTGCTGGTGGGTTTCGCCTCGGTGCTGTTCTCGATGGTGCTGGGCGTCACGCTCGGCCTCATCAGCGGCTACGCGGGCGGGCGCGTCGATAGTTTCATCATGCGCGTGGCCGACGTGCAGCTGTCGTTCCCGGCCATCCTGGTCGCGCTGCTGATCGACGGCGTGGCCCGCGGTCTGCTGCCGCGCGACATGCACAACGATCTCGCCATTTACGTGCTGGTGTTCGCCATCGGCATTTCGGGTTGGGTGCAGTACGCACGCACGGTGCGCGGCTCGACGCTGGTCGAGCGCAACAAAGAATATGTCCAGGCCGCCCGCCTGATCGGCATCCGCCCGTTCACCATCCTGCGCCGGCACATCCTGCCCAACGTCATGGGACCGGTGCTGGTGATCGCCACCATCCATCTCGCTGTCGCCATCATCACCGAGGCCACGCTCTCGTTCCTGGGCGTGGGGGTTCCGCCGACGGCGCCGTCGCTCGGTACGCTGATCCGCATCGGCAACAGCTATCTCTTCTCCGGCATGTGGTGGATCTCGATCTTCCCCGGCATCGCGCTCGTGATGCTGGTGCTGTCGGTCAATCTGCTGGGCGACTGGCTGCGCGACGCGCTCAACCCCAAGCTGCGCTAGGGCGCCTCAGGAACAACACATGGCCTTGCTCGACATCGACCATATCCGCATCGAGTTCCCGAGCCGCCGCGGCACGCTGGTGGCGATCGACGACGTCTCGCTCTCGCTCGAAAAGGGCGAGATCCTCGGCATCGTGGGCGAATCGGGTGCCGGCAAATCCACCATCGGCAATGCCGTGATCGGCCTGCTCGAAGCGCCCGGCCGCGTGACGGGCGGCGAGGTCAACCTCGACGGCCAGCGCATCGACACGCTCAAGCCCGCCGAGCAACGCAAGGTGCGGGGCCGGCGGATCGGCATGATCTTCCAGGACCCGCTGACCTCGCTCGACCCCCTGCAGACGGTGGAGAGCCAGCTCGTCGAAACCATGCGGGTGCATCTGGACCTCACCGTGGAGCAGGCGCGCGCCCGCGCCGTCGAGCTGCTGATCCAGGTGGGTATCGATCAGCCCGAGCTGCGCGTGAAGCAGTATCCCCACCAGTTTTCGGGAGGCATGCGCCAGCGCGTGGTGATCGCGCTGGCCTTGTGCTGCGAGCCGGAGGTGATCATCGCCGACGAGCCCACCACGGCGCTCGACGTGTCGATTCAGGCGCAGATCCTGGCGCTGCTGCGCAAGCTCTGCAAAGAGAAGCAGGTCGGCATGATCATCATCACGCACGATATGGGGGTGATTGCCGACATCACCGATCGCGTGGCGGTGCTGTATCGCGGCAAGCTGGTCGAGCAGGGGCCCACACGCAAGATCCTGGGCGACCCCGACCATCCCTACACCCGCAGCCTGATCTCGGCCGTGCCCCGGCCCGACGTGAAACTGCGGCGCTTTCCGCTGGTGACCTACATCGAAGACGTGCGCCATGCGCGCGTCGAGCTCGATCTCGCGACCCACTGGCTCGGACAGCGCCGCGACTTCGGTCAGCAGCACGACGGGCCCCTGGTACAAGTGCGGCAGCTCGGCATGCGCTTCGTGCTCAGGCCCGCGCTGCTGCCGCGCAACCGGCGTACCCTCGACGCCGTCAAACAGCTCGACCTCGATATCGGCGAAGGCGAAGTCTTTGGCCTCGTCGGCGAATCGGGCTCGGGCAAGTCCACGGTCGCGCGCCTCATCAGCGGCCTCTACACGCCCACCTCGGGCGTGGTGCGCTTCGCCGGCACCGAGCTCACCGGCCTGAAAGACGAGCGCAAGCTCAACGCGTTCCGGCGCCAGATCCAGATGGTGTTCCAGGATCCGTATTCGTCATTGAATCCGCGCATGCGCGTGCTCGACATCGTGGCGGAGCCGATCCGCTTTCACCGCCTGGCCGCCAGCGAAGACGAGGCGCGCCGCATCGTGGCCGATCTGCTCGACGTCGTGGGCCTGGGCGCGCAGGCGGCGCTGCGCTATCCGCATGAATTCTCGGGCGGGCAGCGCCAGCGCATCTGCATCGCACGCGCACTCGCCACGCGCCCCCGCTTTCTGATCTGCGACGAGCCGACCTCGGCGCTCGATGTCTCGATCCAGGCGCAGATCCTGAATCTGCTGAAAGACCTGCAGGAGCAGCTGAGCCTCACCATGCTGTTCATCAGCCATGACCTGCCCGTGATCCGCCAGATGTGCGATCGCGTCGGCGTGATGCGGCATGGCGAGCTGCTCGAGGTGGCCGACACCGAGACCCTGTTCGAGTCCCCCCGGCACCCCTACAGCCAGCACCTGCTGGGCCTGATGCCTAAACTGCAGGCGATGTCGCAGGCCGGGCTCGAAGTCGAGGCTTGAGCGCGTTCTTCACGGCTTCTGGCAGGCCTGCGTTCCCTGCGCGATGGCCTGCGCCAGCCGCGCGATCGTGTCGGGCCGCGCCAACCGCAGCTCTTCGTCGGGATTGACGATCACGCCGGCCTCCACGAGCACGGCCGCCATCGGCGCCGTGCGCAGCACCGCGAGGCCATCGTAGCGGTGGATCCCCAGGCGCCGGTCGACGAACGGCCGATTCTCTCCCTCGATCGGCTCGGCGTGATACTCCGACGGCTTCTCGCCGGCGGCCAGCAGCTGTTCGCCGATCGCGCGGGCGCAGGCCAGGCTTTGCTCATAGCGCGGATTCTTCTCCGACACGAACAGCGCGAAGCCGGCGAACTCGCGCTGCCGCCCCGCGTCGATATAGTGCTGCTGCATCGAGTCGTGATGGATCGACACGAAGAAATCCGCGCCGGGCGCGCGGGTCGCGCGTTGGGTGAGCGCGATCTCCTTGCCGTCGGCCGCCACACGCGTCACGGTGGCGCCCAGCGCCTTCAGGTCGCGCGCCACGGCATCGCTCAGGTCGAGGTTGTAGAGATACTCGACCCGGCCACTGGCGCCGGTCGCGCCGGGCCGCTTCGGGGTGTGCCCCGTGTCGACCACGATGTGAGCCGCCAGCGCGGGCTGGACGAATGCACTCAGAAGGACCAGCCAGGCCGCGCAGGCTGCACGGCGTGCCGACGTACGGTTCAACGAAGGAAACAACGGAGCATCCTCGGAAGGCGAAAAGGGGCGGCGCGCGACCACGCCGGCTGCGCGGGATTCTCGCCCACGGGGAGGCCCGCGGCAAATGCCGGAATCGCGCGTTTGGCCGCCCGAGCCGGCGGGCTGTCTTGCATGGTTACAACTATGGCCGCTGCAGTGCAGCAGGCGGCTGGCCTTCAGCTACAATTCCAGCCCGTGTGCAGTGCCAATCGGCACACGTCATTCGGGGCGCGCGCCGCCCCGTCCGGCACAACCGCCGGCTCATCCCTTTATCTCCTCACACGTTGCCTGGATTGGAGTCACTCAACTTGAGCGACAGGCTGCCGCTGGAGTTGTTTTTTGACTACCTCTTCCACTTTCGCCGACCTCGGGCTGGCTGATTCGCTTTTGCGCGCAATCGCCGACACGGGCTATACCGCACCCACCCCGATCCAGGCTCAGGCGATTCCGCTGGTGCTGCAGGGAGGCGACCTGTTGGCCGCCGCCCAGACCGGCACCGGCAAAACGGCTGGCTTCACGCTGCCGATCCTGCATCTGCTGTCCACGAGCAAGCCCGAGCTGCGCAAGCCGGGACGCCCGCGCTGCCTCATTCTCACGCCCACCCGCGAACTGACCGCCCAAGTGGCCGAGTCGGTCCAGGTGTACGGCAAGCACACCAACCTGACCTCGATGGTCATGTTCGGCGGTGTGAACATCAATCCCCAGATCTCCGCGCTGCGCAAGCCGCTCGACATCCTGGTCGCCACCCCCGGCCGCCTGCTCGATCACGCGGGCCAGAAGACGGTCGATCTGTCGGGCGTCGAGATCCTCGTGCTCGACGAAGCCGACCGCATGCTCGACATGGGCTTCATCCGCGATATCCGCAAGGTCCTCGCGCTGCTGCCCAAGACGCGCCAGAACCTGCTGTTCTCGGCCACGTTCTCCGACGAGATCCGTGCGCTGGCGCACGGCGTGCTCAAGAACCCGGGCGAAGTCTCGGTCACCCCGCGCAACACCGCGACCGAACTCGTGACGCAGACCGTGCACATGGTCGCCCAGCATCACAAGCGCGACCTGGTCAGCCACCTGATCCGCGAAAGCGGCTGGCACCAGGTACTGGTGTTCACGCGTACCAAGCACGGCGCCAATCGCCTGGCCGAAAAGCTCGTCAAGGACGGCCTGACCGCCGCCGCGATCCACGGCAACAAGAGCCAATCGGCCCGCACGCGCGCGCTGGCCGGCTTCAAGGACAGCACCGTCACCGTGCTGGTCGCCACCGACATCGCCGCGCGCGGCCTGGACATCGATCAACTGCCGCAGGTCGTCAACTTCGAACTGCCCAACGTGCCCGAAGATTACGTGCACCGTATCGGCCGTACCGGCCGTGCCGGCGCCACCGGCGCGGCGGTCTCGCTGGTCGATGAGAGCGAAGTCAAACTGCTCAAGGCCATCGAACGCCTGATCAAGAAGACCATCGAGCGCAAGACCGTCGCAGGCTGGGTCCCGCCCGTGGGCGTCTCGGCCGAGCGCGAGCGCGACGAGGAAGACGAAGAGCGCGGCTTTGGCCGTGGCCGCCCCGGTGGCCGCGGTGGCCGCGACGGTGGCCGGGGACAGCGCAGCAGCGCCCCCGCACGTGGCGAAGGCCGCCCGGCGCAACCGCGTCAGGGCGCCAAGCCCGCGGGCCGTCCGGCCGGTCAGGGCGGCGAACGCCGCAACGACGCCTCGGGTGCCGCGCCGCGCGGCGACGGTGGCCGCGCCTCGGCGCCGCGCCACGCTGCCGGTGGCAACGACGCCGCGCGCAGCCGTCCGGCCGCGCCCCGCGGGGGCCGTGCGCCCAGCGGCAACGGCCGCGGCGGCGTGCTGCTCGGCAAATAAGGACCCGACCGCGCAAGACCAGAGATCATCATGACGCTATCCACCTGGCTGACCTTTTTTGTCGCCTCCTGGGCGATCTCGTTTTCGCCCGGGGCCGGGGCCATCTCGGCCATGTCGTCCGGATTGAAGTACGGTTTTGCGCGCGGTTACTGGAACACGGCCGGCCTCATTCTGGGCATCCTGTTCCAGTTCCTGATCGTGGCGGTCGGCCTCGGTGCCGTGCTCGCCACCTCCGAGCTGGCCTTCACGCTCGTCAAGTATCTTGGCGTGGCGTACCTGATCTATCTGGGCTGGCGCCAGATCCGCACCGACGCCGCCCCGGTGGCCGTCGATGCGGGCGATCCGCAGCGCGCGTCGATCCGCGAGCTTGTCATGCGCGGTTTCCTGATCAACACCATGAACCCCAAGGGCACGGTGTTTCTGCTGGCCGTGGTGCCGCAGTTCGTGGATCCGGCGCAACCGCTGAGCATGCAATACGTGACGCTCGCCGGCACCCTGGCGTTCACCGATCTGGTCGCGATGGGCGTGTACACGCTGCTCGCGGCCAAGGTGCTGCGCATGCTGCGCGAGGCGCGCCACATCCGCTGGATGAATCGCGTGTTCGGCTCGCTGTTCATCCTGGCCGGCGTGTTCCTCGCGACGTTCCGGCGCCATTCCTGAGCCTGCATCGCACGCCGGGGCGCGGTGTGCGCCTCTGTACAATCCTTCGACCATGACCATACCCAACGAAGTCGCGCGGCGACGTACCTTCGCCATCATCTCCCACCCGGACGCGGGCAAGACCACGCTGACCGAAAAGCTCCTGCTGTTCGCAGGCGCGATCCAGATCGCCGGCAGCGTCAAGGCGCGCAAGGCGTCGCGCCACGCCTCGTCCGACTGGATGGAGATCGAAAAGCAGCGCGGCATTTCGGTGGCCTCGTCGGTGATGCAGATGGAATATCGCGACTGCGTCATCAACCTGCTCGACACGCCGGGTCACCAGGACTTCTCCGAAGACACCTATCGCGTGCTCACGGCCGTCGACGCGGCGCTGATGGTGATCGACGCCGCCAACGGCGTCGAGCCGCAGACCATTCGCCTGCTGCAGGTCTGTCGGGCGCGTAACACGCCCATCATCACGTTCATCAACAAGATGGACCGTGAAGTGCGCGAGCCGCTCGAACTGCTCTCCGAGATCGAAGCGCATCTGGGCATGGACGCGGTGCCGTTCTCGTGGCCGGTGGGCATGGGCAAGGCGTTTGGCGGCGTGTTCGACATCCGCCGCGACCGCATGCGCCTGTTCCGCGCCGGTCAGGAGCGCCGCAACGACGACGACGAATTCATCGAAGGGCTGAGCAATCCGGCGATCGCCGAGCGCTTCGGCTCGTCGTTCGAACAAGCCTCGGGCGAGATCGAGCTGATCAACGAAGCCGCGCCGGCCTTCGACCACGAGGCCTTCCTCGCGGGCAGGCAGACGCCGGTTTTCTTCGGCTCGGCCATCAACAACTTCGGCGTCCAGGAAGTCCTGGACGCGCTGGTCGAGCTGGCGCCGCCGCCCGGCGCGCGCATGGCCATGGAGCGCGAGGTCAAGCCCGAAGAGCCCAAGTTCACGGGCCTGGTCTTCAAGGTGCAGGCCAATATGGACCCGGCGCACCGCGACCGCGTGGCGTTCGTGCGCGTGAGTTCGGGCCGCTTCGAACGCGGCATGCGCCTGAAGGTCGTGCGCACCAACAAAGAAACGCGTCCCAACAACGTGGTGTCGTTCCTGTCGCAGCGGCGCGAGCTGCTCGACGAGGCCTATGCCGGCGACGTGATCGGCATTCCCAACCACGGCGTCCTGCAACTGGGCGACGTGCTGACGGAAGGCGAGAGCCTGCATTTCACGGGTCTGCCGTTCTTCGCGCCGGAGCTGTTCCAGGCCGTCGAAGTGAAGGATCCGCTGCGCACCAAACAGCTGCGCATCGGCCTGACCCAGCTGGGCGAAGAAGGCGCGATTCAGGTCTTCCGGCCCGAGGCCGCCGGCGGTTCGCTGCTGCTCGGCGCGGTGGGCCAACTGCAGTTCGAAGTGGTCGCGCATCGCCTCAAAACCGAATACGGCGTGGAGGCGCGCATGATGCCTTCGCGCTACACCATGGCGCGCTGGATCACCTCCGAAGATCCCCGCGCGCTGCGTAAGTTCATGGATGCCAATGCTGCCCATATCGCCTATGATGTGGTCGATGCCGCGGCATTCCTGATCGGGTCGCCCGCGCAATTGCGGGTCGCTGAAGAGCTGTATCCGGATGTGAAATTCCACGCCATGCGCGAGCATGGCGGTAAGGTATTCGGAGACAAGGCCTGACCCGGTCGTACCGTGAAGTGAAGAGGGTAGCAATGTCCTGGCGTTTATTGATCGCAACGCTTTTGATCGCTCTGGGCGCAGCCGCCTGGGGCGGCCTGCAACTTGGTGACTGGCTGGTGGCGCACGCCCCCGTGGCCGCCCCGGCCCCTGGCCAGGACGGCGATGGCTCGCAGCAGCCCGTCCTCGATGCCAACGGCAGGCCCTATACCGCGCAACCACCCCAGCCACGTGTCGACGGCACGCTCGGCGTGCCCGAACAGGGTCCGCCGCGTGAATGGCAGGTCAACACGGTGTCGCTGTTCGACTCGAACAGCGATCCCAACGTGCAGATTTCGCGCGACACCATTTCGATGGATCGCGCGCGCGAGATCGCGGCCAATTCCGATGTGCCGCTGCCGTCCGGTGCGTCCGACGTCACCACGCTGGATGTGCAATCGCAGAATCAGCTCGGCATCCCGGTGCCGCAGATTCCCAGCAACGGCAATCAGGTCCAGCAGAATCCGCCGGTCGCCCTCCAGAATGTGCCGGGGTCGGTGTCCAACCGCGGCGCGGCTCCCGCAGCCGGCTGGCAGGGCGCGCTGCGCCAGGAACTGGCCGAGTGCGCGAAGCAGGGCTTCTTCGATCGCCCGAGCTGCTCCTGGAACGCCCGCAATAAATACTGCGCGCCCAACCGCGCCTGGGGCACCATCGCCGAATGCCCGTCGCGCCCCTGAGCACGTCGGCATCGCGCCAAACCCCGCCTCGGCGGGGTTTTTTATTGCCCGCGCCGGTCGCCGGTCGCGAGTCGCCGGTCGCGGTCGCCCCGCGGCGGCACCTTCGATCAGCTTGGCGACCATGACGCCGCGCCGTGCAGCGTGGGCCAAACACAAACCCCCGGCCTCGCGCGAGGACCGGGGGTTTGGGCAAGACAGGTGCGGGGTGCGAAACGAAGCCGCACCCGCGGCGATCAGCCTTCGACTTCCATCTGGCTCTGCAGGTAGTTTTGCAGGCCGACCTGATCGATCAGGCCGATCTGGGTCTCGAGATAGTCGATGTGCTCTTCGGTGTCGTCGAGGATGTCCTGCAGCAGATCGCGCGAGACGTAGTCACGCACGGACTCACAGTGAGCGATGCCGTCCTTGACCGTTTGCTGGGCGCCTTGCTCCAGCTTCAGGTCACAGGCGAGCAGCTCGGGCACGTCTTCGCCGATCATCAGCTTGTGCAGGTCTTGCAGGTTGGGCAGACCATCGAGCATGAAAATGCGCTCGATCAGGCGGTCGGCGTGCTTCATTTCGCCGATCGACTCTTCGTATTCTTTCTTGCCCAGTTTCTTCAGGCCCCAATGATTCAGCATGCGCGCATGCAGGAAGTATTGGTTGATGGCCGTCAACTCGTTGGTGAGTTGCTTGTTGAGATACTGGATGACGGTTTTATCGCCTTTCATGATGGACTCCTTATGCGGTCTGGCGCGCGCTAGGCCGCGCGGTACCACTACGCATGCGGCTTGCGACATGCGCAACCCCGGCAGACTAACACTGCCCGGCAGGCCGCGCCTAGCCTTGCTCTGCATTTGGTAAACCGCTTTACGAGCGCAACAAGAAAGCGATAAGAAAATGAGAATGAGTCTGCATGCTGGATGCGTTGGACACCGGATCACGCCATGTGGTGCTCTACGGCATGAGCTTGATGAAAAACGCGCGCCGATAATGCCGCAAGCGCTTCCAGACTCACGCCGCGCAGTGCGAATATGCGCGCCTTTTTTTGGCAAACGCGCGGCGTTGGCTCAGGCCAACAAATAAGGCGATTGCACGTCAGGTGCGCGCACGCGTGGCAAGCCAGATACCCAGCGCGATCGGCACGATGCCCAGCAGATCGATCCACGATACCGGCTCGCGCAATATCGCCCAGCCGAACAACAAGCCCAACGGCGGCATCAGAAAATGCAGCGCGCTGGCCGAGGTGGCGCTGGTGCGGCTCAGAATGCGGAACCAGAGGTAATAGCTGCCCATCGACACGGCGACGATGGTGTAGAGCATGCTCAGCACCAGCGACAGCGTGAGATGGGCGTCGCCGATCGACTCCGTGGCGAGCGCAAAGGGCAGCACCACCAGGCAGCCGGCGAGCGACTGCACGCCCGTCGCGGTCCAGAGATCCGCGCTGGGACGGGCGCGCTTGTAGCAGAGGGTGCCCAGCACCAGCGCCAGCAGTCCGCCGCAGACCATCAGGGTGCCTTCCAGCGCTTCGTGCCCGCCTTGCAGGCGTGAGCGCAGCACGATCATCACGCCGACCAGGCCGAGGCACAGGCCCGCCAGCTTGCGCATCGTCAGGCGCTCCCCCAGCATCGGGCCGGCGAGAATGCCGATGAGAAGGGGATTGGTGCTGATGAGCACGGCCGCGAAGGCCGACGACACCGTTGCCATGCCGCTCCAGCTCAACCCGAGATAAATGCCGTTGTTGAGCGCACCGAGACCGGCCAGCACCGCCAGGTCGCGCGCGCCCGGCAGACGCCACGCCCGCGTCAGCATGGCCACGCCCAGCATGAGCACGCCGGCGATGGCGAAGCGGATGCTCAGCAGCGTGAGCGGCGGACAGTCGCGCAGCGCGATCTTGGCCGCCGCGAACGCCGAGCTCCACAGCACACAGAACAGCGCGATCATGCCCCAGGCCGTGCGGCCCTCGTCGGGGGAGGCGGTCGGAGCGGAGATCGGGGTCGAGTTCATGACGGGAAGCGGGCAACCTGCCGCGGGGGCCAGCCCGGCGGGCAAGGCGTCAGGCGCATTCTGTGCCTGCCCTAATCCATTGACAAACGCTTTATTCCGATCAAAAGTATTTGAAAAATCGATGGGTGATCCCCCCCACCATGGACCTCGACCTGCTCCACAGTTTCGTCTCCGTCGTCGACGCGGGCGGCTTCACCCGTGCCGGCGAACGCGTGCATCGCACGCAATCCACCGTCAGCCAGCAGATTCGCAAGCTCGAGGCCGACCTGGGCTGCGCGCTCTTCGTGCGCGAGGGCAGGCAGGTGCGCCTCACCGAAGACGGCGAACGCCTGCTCGGCTATGCGCGGCGCATGCTGGCGCTCTCGACCGAGCTGCGAGTGGCCGTGGGCGGACAGGAGCGGGTGGAGGTGGTGCGGCTGGGCATTCCGGATGATTTCGCGGTGGCGCCGCTCACCGAGCTCGTGGCCGACTATGCCCGCACGCAACCGCAGGCACGGCTCGCCGTCCGCTGCGATCTGAGCGTGGCGCTGGTCCGCGCGATGAGCCGTGGCGAGCTGGATGTGGTGCTCCACAAGCGCGAACCCGAAGGCGGCTCGTGCATCGCCGCCTGGCCCGAACAACTGCTGTGGCTGGGCAGCGACGCCAGCGTGCTGCTGCCTCTACCCGACCCCGTGCCGCTGGTCGTGTTTCCGCAAGGCTGCCTGTACCGCAACCGCGCGATCCATGCGCTCGAATCCGCCGGCCTGCGCTGGCGCATCAGCTACGAAAGCCCCAATCTGCACGGCCTGCAGGCCGCGCTGGCGGGCGGGCTGGGGGTGGCGCTGCTGGAGGCCCGCTGTCAGGCCGCCGGACTGCGCCACGACGAGCGCCTGCCGGCGCCCGCCCCGAGCGAGCTGGCCTTGCGCGTGGCGCCCGATGCCGGGCCTGCCGCGCACGGGCTGGCGGCGCGGATCCAGGCATTCTGCAATCAGGGAGCCGGCAGGGCGCCGCTGCGTCAGGTGGCCTGAGCGCGGCGCGGCCAAGGCGCCTGGCGACGCAACCCACTCACAGGCGAACGGGCAGCAAAAGGCCCTCGGGCGTCAGGCGGCATGCATGACGGCGAGGGCCAGGGATTCGGGGGTCGGCGAGCGAGGCACGGGGCCTGAGTGCCCGGGGCCCGCCGCGAGCGCGCGGAATCAGGCGGCGGCGACCAGCGGGATCGGGAACGCGCGCAACGGCGAATTGGCCGCGGCGGCTTCGGTATCGACGCCGGCATTAGCGGCCAGCGCGTCGGCCTCGAGCATCGCGGGCGGCGCATTGACCGGCACCGCGAGCGAACGGACATCGCACACGCTGGAGCTGCGTCCACCGGGCAGGTATTCCGTAGCCGTGGAGGCACAACGTCCGCAGCAGGATGCGACACCCAGCTCGAATTGCAAGTCGCCCAGAGTAGCGGCCCCGGAATCCACGCAGGCGCGGATCTGGCGTTCGGTGACCGCATTGCAGATACAAACGTACATGCGAATGATTATCGAAAATAAATCAGTCGGACGCAAGCCTTTCCGCAGGAAATATTTGCAACGCGTTTCGAGGCTATGTCTTTGAAATAAGGGACAAAAGTGCGCGGCGCGGGCCCGGACGGCGATCTCCCGGCTTACACCGCAGCGCAGCATTGCGGGCGTCTAATCCGTCACTTTTTGACCCGGGATCCTCGCCAAACCGCGCCCCGCCGGCCCGCTCAGCGCGCCGAGGCCTGGGCCTTGCGAACGGCCGCGGGCGCGATGCGCAGCGCTTCGCGGTACTTGGCCACGGTGCGGCGCGCGATCACGATGCCGCGGTCGGCCAGGCGCTCCATGATCTGACTGTCCGACAGAGGCTTGGCGCGGTTTTCTTCGGCGACCATCTGGCGGATATGGGCCTGCACGGCGGTGGCGGAGGCGGAGTCACCGCTCTCGGTGGCCAGCCCCGTGCCGAAGAAGCGTTTGAGCTCCAGCGTGCCGAACGGCGTCAGCATGTACTTCTGGGTCGTGGCGCGCGAGATGGTGGACTCGTGCAGGCCGAGCTCGCTCGCGATGTCCTTGAGGATGAGCGGACGCATGGCCGACGGCCCCTGGCTGAAGAACGCGTCCTGGTGCACCACGATGGCCTGCGACACGCGCAGGATGGTGTCGAAGCGCTGCTCCACGTTGCGGATCATCCAGCGCGCCTGCTGCAGCTGCGACTGCAGGCCCGCATGGCTGGATTCGCGCTGGTTGCCCAGCATCTGCGCATACAGCCCGTTGATCTGCAGCCGGGGCACCACGGCACTGTTGAGCACCGCCTGCCAGCCATGACGCCCCTTGCGCACGATCACGTCGGGAATGGCGTAGTCGGCGGCGGGCACCGTCCAGGCACGGCCGGGACGCGGCTCGAGCCGCAGGATGAGCGCGTGGGCGCCACGCAGGGTCGCGTCATCGGTCGAGAGCGCCTCCCGCAGCCGGGCGGGGTTGCCGGTGGCGAGCAGGGCCAGGTGGCGCGCGCAGATTTCGCGGGCACAGGCCAGCACGGCGGGGTTGACCGCCTCGGGCAGGCGCACCGGGTCGGGGTGGCGCAATTGCAACAGCAGACATTCGGCCATGTCTCGGGCGCCGATACCGGGGGGGTCGAACGATTGCAGCAGCGTCAGCGCCGCGCGCAGTTCGTCTTCGTCGACCTCGAGCTCGGCGGGCAGCCAGCTCAGGATTTCGTCGAGCGGCGAGCCCAGATAGCCGTTGTCATCGAGCTCGTCGATCAGCAGCGACACCAGCGCCAGGTCGCGCGGCGCGGCGCGGGTGAGGGCGAGCTGTGCGATCAGATGCTCGCGCAGCGTGTCGTCGCGCGCCTGCTGCGGCGTCTCGCTGTCGTCGTCGGGATACACCCCGCCCGAGCCGGGCATCTCGTCGATCCGCAGCTCGGTGTCGGGCGCATCGTCGCTTTCGACGCTGGCTTCGCGTTGCGGATCGGCGTTTTCGGCCTGAGCGCTCGTGTCTTCGTCGCGTTCAAGCAACGGATTGTCGGCGAGGACCTGGGAGATCTCCGCCTCGAGCTCGAGCGACGACAACTGCAGCAGCCGGATGGACTGTTGCAGTTGGGGGGTCAGCGTCAGATGCTGACCAGGACGCAGTTCTAGTGCGGGACGAGTCATAGGTACAATATTTTGCATGATGAATCCCACTTCGCCCGAACGCATTCGCCAGGACAGCCGGTTGATCGGCCAAACCTTGCTGAAATTAGCGGCCCCCCGCCTCACCGTCCGGGCGATCGTCATCGCCGTGGCGGTCGTGATCTGGCTGCTCGCCGCCTCCTGGTTGCTGGCCTTCGGCCGCAATCTGTCGTTCGAGGGCCTGCATTCGATGGGCCAGCAGGCCGTCGACATGCTGACCCGCTACAACCCGATCTTCTGGTGGATCGTGGTCGGCATCTGGACGCTGATCGTGTTCTTCGCGGTGCGTGCCTGGCTCATGGCCGATATGGCCGCCGCCCGCGCCCGCATGCTGCCCACCGGCGTGCTGGCGCAATTGCGCCCGCAGCTCAGCGACGAGACCGTCGCCGTGCTGCGCTGGACCTGGGGCGATCGCGACGAACCCTTCACGGTCGGCGACCTGCAGCGCGCCCGTACCGAGCTGCGTCATAACCGCATCGGCAAGCTCGCCGCCGTGGCCGAGCAGTCCGTCATTCTCGATACCCCCGCCGTGGCCGATGCCAGCCGCGGCCGCCCCGAGGCCGACCGGGTCCGCCCCTCGGGCCGCTATGTCGAGCCGCGCCTGAACGACGATCCCGATCGCTGAGCGTCGCCGCGATCCGCAATCCCAATGCAGAGGCCGGTATCCCGATCCGGCACGACAGGATTGCACGGGCCGAAAAAATATGTTTGACTAGCGTCTATGGCCGCTCAACGCACCTCTTTCGCGCACACCACCGGAGCCTTCCGTGCTTCGGTCGGCGGCCTGCGTCCTGCTCACGCCCCTCTCGCACAGCTCGCCCGCGCCGCCTTCGTGCCCGCTGCCGGCGCGCTATCGCTATCGCTACGCCTACCGATCGGTTGCCGGGCCTAGTGCCCCAGTGGTAGCTCGGCAACCCGACGTTCGTCCTTCTACGTTCGTCTCGTGTTCGCCACACACAAGCATTCCGACCGCGCCGCGCCCAAAAGCGCAACGCCGACCCACTTGAATCCGCGTTAAAACCGAATCCGGCCGCCATCCTGGCCACCGCACACGGACCGCCATCCTGGTCTGTCGCGCAGGGAAGTTCCCGGGATTCACAAGATACCGACCGAGGTGTACCGATGATGCTCGCCAACCCCGCCACCAAGTACGTACCGTTCAAGCCGTTCGCCCGTGATTTTTCCGAGCGCACCTGGCCCAGCCGCCGCATCGAGCAGCCGCCGATCTGGATGAGCACCGACCTGCGCGACGGCAACCAGGCTTTGATCGAGCCGATGAGCGTGGAGCGCAAGCTGCGCTTCTTCGAGCAGCTCGTGAAGATCGGCTTCAAGGAGATCGAGGTGGGTTTCCCCTCCGCCTCGCAGACCGACTTCGACTTCGTGCGCAAGCTCATCGAAGAAAACCGCATTCCCGATGACGTGAAAATCATCGTGCTGACGCAGGCCCGCGAAGACCTGATCTCGCGCACCGCCGACGCGGCAGCCGGCGCCAAGCAGGCCATGATCCACCTGTACAACGCCGTGGCGCCCGCGTTCCGCAAGGTGGTGTTCGCGATGTCGAAAGACGAGATCAAGAACATCGCCGTGACCGGCACGCGGCTCATCAAGCAGCACATGACGCGTCATCCCCAGACGCAATGGAGCTACGAGTACTCGCCCGAGGTGTTCTCGACCACCGAACCCGAGTTCGCACTCGAAGTGGCCAACGCCGTGGCCCGCGAATGGGACGCCACGCCCACCCGCAAGCTCACGCTCAACCTGCCCGCCACGATCGAGGCGACCACGCCCAACATGTACGCGGACCAGATCGAGTGGATGCACAACAATCTCGAGCGCCGCGACAGCATCATCCTGAGCGTGCACCCGCACAACGACCGCGGCACGGCCGTGGCCGCCGCCGAGTTCGCCGTGATGGCGGGCGCCGATCGCATCGAGGGCTGCCTGTTCGGTAGCGGCGAGCGCACCGGCAACGTCGACCTGGTCACGCTCGCGCTCAACCTCTACACGCAGGGCGTGCATCCCGGCCTGGACTTCTCCGACATCGACGAAGTTCGCCGTTGCGCCGAATACTGCAATCAGTTGCCCGTGCACCCGCGTCACCCCTATGCCGGCGACCTGGTCTTCACGGCCTTCTCCGGTTCGCACCAGGACGCCATCAAGAAGGGCTTCGCGCTGCAGAAGGCCGATGCGGTCTGGGAAGTGCCGTACCTTCCGATCGACCCCGCCGACCTGGGCCGCAGCTACGACGCGGTGATTCGCGTGAACAGCCAGTCGGGCAAGGGCGGCGTGTCGTACCTGCTCGAACAAGAGCACGGCCTGGTGTTGCCGCGCCGTCTGCAGATCGAATTCAGCCGCGCCATCCAGCGCGTCACCGACGAAACCGGCCGCGAGGTCAACAGCGCCGACGTCTACACGATCTTCAAGTCCGAGTACCTGGACCAGCGCACGCCCTGGAAGCTGATTCGCCATCGCATCGACGGCGATCCCAGCGCGGGCGAAGGCAAGCACTTCAGCATCCAGGCCGAACTCGAATACAACGGCGAGCGTCGCATCGTCACGGGTACCGGCGACGGCGCCATCTCGGCTTTCGTGGCCGCGCTGGGCGCACCGGTACGCATCATGGATTACCACGAGCATGCCATCGGCACCGGCACGGATACGCGCGCGGCGAGCTATGTGGAGCTGCGCGTGGGCGACTCGTCCACCGGCTTCGGCGTGGGCATCGATCGCGACATCGTGACGGCGTCGTTCCAGGCTGTCCTGAGCGCCGTGAACCGCCACATCACCAGCCAGGGCGAAATGCCCGTGGCGCAGGAGGCCGAGGCCGCCTGAGTACCTGGCACGAGGGCCGCGCGCGGCGTATCGCGCGCGCGGCAGCGGCAAGCCCCGTCCCACAAGGCCGGTGGTGCAGCACCCAAGAGACAAACCCGGCGGATCGCCGGGTTTTTTTATGGTTGCGCGCTCAACCTTCCTGCAGCACGCGGTGCATCCAGCGCCCGACGGCGAGCAGGCGCTGGTCCTGGCCGGGCGCGCCGACCGCCTGCAGGCCCACGGGCAGGCCTTGCGGGCCGGTCGTGAAGGGCAGATGCACGGCAGGGAAGCCGAACAGGGTCCAGACCCGGCAGAACAGCGGATCGCCCGTGCCCTGCTCGAAGAAGGGCGCCTCGCCGGTGGTGCTGGGCATCAGCAGCACGTCGAACTGGTCGAACCAGCGCAGCGCGCGCTCGCGCGCGCGGGCGGCACGGGCGAGCCGTTCCTGGTGGGCCGCCGTGTCGATCTCCGCGCCCGCGTCGAGCATGGCGACGAGACGCGTGCTGAGCTGCTTGCGGGCCTGCGTGCGCTCGTAGGTGAGGGCGCTCGCGGCTTCGTAGGCCATGACGTCGGCGTGCAACTGCACCAGCGCGCAATCTTCGGCGGGCAGCGCGGCCTCCTGCACATCCGCGCCCGCCCGGGCGAGCAACAGCGCGGCCTGCTCGAACGCGTCGCGGCTTTCGGTCTGTGCCAGGCGCCACTGGAAGGTCCGCAGCATGCCGATGCGCGGCGTGCCGTCGTAGTCGAGCTGGCGCAGGCGCGCGTCGCGCATCAGCACGGAGGCGAGCAGCCCGATATCGTCGATGCTGCGCGCGAAGCCGCCGATCGTATCGAGCGACTCGGCCGTGGATTTGAGGCCGCCGCGCGCGATGCGGCCGGCCGTCGGCTTGAAGCCCACCACGCCGCAATACGCGGCCGGCCGGATGATGGAACCCGCGGTCTGGGTGCCCAGCGCCAGCGGGCACATCTCGTCGGCCACCGCCGCGGCGGAGCCGCTGGACGAGCCGCCCGGCGTGTAGGCGACGTTGCGCGGATTGCGCGTCGGGCCCGGCTGATAGGCCGCCAGCTCGGTCGTGACCGTCTTGCCGAGCACCAGCCCGCCGGCCTCGCGGCAGAGCGCAACGGCGGCCGCATCCGCGACGGGTTGATGCTGGCTGTACACGCTCGACCCGTAGCGCGTGGGGAGGTCATGCGTATCGAAGATGTCCTTGATGCCCAGCGGCAGACCGTGCAGCACGCCGCGCACGGGGCCGTTGTCGAGTGCCTCCGCCTGCGCCAGCGCATGCGCGGGGTCGAGCGTGGCCCAGGCTTGTACCTGCGGCTCACGCTGCTCGATGCGCGCCAGACAGGCCCGCACCATCTGCACCGCGGTGAGTTCGCGGCGGTTGAGCCGGCGCGCCGCATCGAGCGCACCGAGTTGATTCAAGGCTATCGCCATCCCCAAATTCCCCAGATCATCGGATGTACGCCTATCTTGGCGTATGTGTATTGCCGGACCATGTAGCGTCCGCCATTCAATCTATCGGGGCCAGTGTAGAAGCAAGCGCGGGGTATATGCAAAGAACCGGGATCGCGTTTCCGGGTTAACCCGCGAAGGATGCGTGCGCAACCAATTCGGCGACATCTCTCCGGCAAAGCCCGTGACGCGTTGCGATATGCGGCGCACCGCCACGACCTTCGGCGCTTTCGCCAACTGCGGATCCGCGCGTATGCGGCGCTGCGGCACGCGCACTTGTGGCGGGTATGCGGCATTTGTACTAAGTTGGCGCATGACATATCGCTGTCATGCTGCGCTCCTAGAATGAAATCGTTTTCATCAGGCTGTTCGTCGCCAAGGATTGCTGTGAGCCAAAAAGCGCCAAGCCGGCCCTCGATCATCGAGATTGCCCGCAAGGCGGGCGTCTCGCCCGCCACGGTCTCGCGGGCGTTCAATCAGCCCGAGCTGCTGCGTGCCGAAACGCTCGCGCGCATCGAGGCCGTGGCGCAGCGCAGCGGTTTCCGGCCCAATCGCGTCGGCCGCTCGCTGCGCAACGGCAGCACACGCACGATCGGCCTGATCCTGCCCACGCTCACCAATCCGGTGTTCGCCGACTGCTTCGAAGGCGCGGAGCAATACGCGCGCGCCGCGGGCTACAGCGTGATGATGGCCACCACGGGCTACCAGCCCGACATCGAAGATCGTGTCGTGCGCGAGCTCATCGATCATCAGATCGACGGCCTCATTCTCACGGTAGGCAATCCCGCCGACAGCGCGACGCTGCAGTTTCTGCAGCACACCGGCATGCCGCATGTGCTGGCCTACAACGAGTCGCCGGACCATCCTTTCGTGTCGGTGGACAACCGCGCCGCCGCGAGCGAGATGGTGCAACGCCTGGCCGATCTGGGCCATCAGCGCATCGCGCTCGTGACCGGTCCGCTGGCGGCGTCCGACCGCGCGCGCCGCCGGCTCGAAGGCGCGCGCGCCTGCGCCCGCAAGCTCGGGCTGCCCGCGGTCGGCCACCTCGCCATGCCGGCCCATACCGAATCCGATCTCAGCGTGCTGCGCATGGCCCTGACCCGCAAGGACGCGCCCACCGCGCTGTTCTGCTCCAACGATCTGCTCGCCAGCTCGGTGCTGTCGCAGCTCATCGGGCTCGGCGTGCGCGTGCCGCAGGATCTGTCGGTGTGCGGCTTCGACGGCGTCGCGATCGGCGCGCTGATGATGCCGCCGCTGAGCAGCGTGTCGCAGCCCAGCCGCGAGATCGGCGCGCAGGCCTGCGCGCGTCTGCTCGACTTCATGCAGAACGACATTCCCATTGAATCGGTGCGGCTCGCGCACCGTGTTTTCCCCGGCGGCACGGTCGCTGCCGCTCCCGCCAAACCGTCCTCCGTCAGGATCAAGCAAGCATGAAACGATTCCTCAAGAACCTCACGCGCGCCACCTTGGCCGTACTGGCCCTGAGCGCCGGCGCCGCTCAGGCGCAATCCGCCATCTGCTACAACTGTCCGCCTGAGTGGGCCGACTGGGCCACGCAGATCAAGGCGATCAAACAAGCCACCGGCATCACCGTGCCGGGCGACAACAAGAACTCCGGCCAGGCGCTCGCTTCGCTGGCGGCCGAGCGCGGCAATCCCGTCGCCGACGTCGTCTACTACGGCGTGACCTTCGGCATCCAGGCCGACAAAGACAATCTCATCCAGGCGTACAAGCCGGCAAACTGGGACAAGATCCCCGACGGCATGAAGGATCCCAACGGCAAGTGGTTCGCCATCCACTCCGGCACGCTGGGCTTCATGGTCAATGTGGACGCGCTGCGCGGCAAGCCCGTGCCCAAGTCCTGGAATGACCTGCTCAAGCCCGAGTACCGCGGCATGGTGGGCTACCTCGATCCGTCGTCGGCCTTCGTCGGCTACGTGGGCGCGGTGGCGCTGAACGGCGCGCTGGGCGGCACGCTGGACAACTTCGATCCGGCCATCGGCTGGTTCAAGAAGATGCAGGCCAACAAGCCCATCGTGCCGAAGCAGACCGCCTATGCGCGCGTGCTGTCCGGCGAGATCCCGATCCTGATCGACTACGACTTCAACGCCTACCGCGCCAAGTACAAGGACGAGGCCAACGTCGCGTTCGTGATCCCGGCCGAAGGCACGATCGCGGTGCCCTACACCATGAGCCTGGTGGCCAACGCCCCGCACGCCGACAACGGCCGCAAGGTGCTGGACTTCACGCTCTCGGATGCCGGCCAGGCGATCTGGGCCAATGCCTTCCTGCGCCCGGTTCGCGCCGAAACCATGTCGGCCGAAGCGCAGAAGAAGTTCCTCCCGGCCGCGGACTACGCCCGTGCCGGCACGGTGGACTACGCGCAGATGGCGGCGGCGCAACGCGGCTTCTCCGAGCGCTACGCCAAAGAGGTGAACTGAGATGGCGCGCCGCGGATGGCTTTGGTTCGCCGCGCCGGCCGCGGCGCTCTTTCTGGCGTTCTGGCTGCTGCCCATGGCGGCGCTCGCGCTGACCGGCGCGCGCACCGCCGAGGGCCACTCGGCCTACGTCACGGTGCTGACCAGCATGCAGTACTGGCGCAGTCTGGCCAATACCGTCGTGCTGTCGCTGGTGGCCACGCTGGCGACCTTGCTGGTCGCCTTGCCGGTCGGTCGTTTCCTGGCCTGGCATCGTGAGTTTCCGGGCCGGCGCGCGCTGGTCGCGCTGCTGATGTTTCCGCTGGCCTTTCCTGGCGTCGTGGTGGGTTTTCTGATCATTTTGCTGGCCGGGCGCCAGGGCGTGACCGCCACCATCAGCCGCTGGCTGGGCGCCGAGCCGCTGGTGTTCGCCTACGGCATGGCGGGTCTGTTCCTGGGCTATCTGTACTTCTCGTTGCCCCGCACGATCGGCATGATCTCGGCCGCCGCCGAGCAGATCGACACCAGCCTGCTGGAAGCCGCGCGCACGCTGGGCGCATCGGGATGGCGCCGCTTCGCCGACATCGAATTGCCGGCGCTGACGCCGGCGCTGCTGGGCGCGGGCGCCATGAGCTTCGCCACGAGCATGGGCGCGTTCGGCACGGCGTTCACGCTGGCCACGCAGATCGACGTGCTGCCCATCACGATCTACAACGAGTTCACCAACTACGCCAACATCCCGGTCGCGGCCGCGCTGTCGATCGTGTTGGGCCTGGTGACCTGGGCCGTGCTGTATGTCGCGCACAGCGTCGCGGGCACCCGCGCCGGCGCGGCGGCCTGAGATTTCTTACCGCATATCGCCATGACTGAACTGCATTCGCGCACCGACATGCGCCTGGGACTGGCCGTCACGCTCGCCGTGGCCGCCTTCCTGATCGGACCGGTGGTGCTCTCGATCCTGGCGGGTCTGACCCGCAACTATTTCGTCGGCTTTTCCAGCGGCTTCACGCTGCGCTGGATCGAGCAGGTGTGGGAGCTCTATAGCGACACCATCTGGCGCTCGTTCGCCGTCGCGCTGCTCACGCTGCTGGTCTGCGTGCTAGTGGGCGTGCCGGCGGCCTGGGTGCTGACGTTGCACCGCGGCCGTGCCGCGCGCGCGCTCGAAGAATTGCTGACCCTGCCGGTCGCGGTGCCGGGCCTCGCCTCGGCGCTCGCGCTGATCATCTCGTGGGGCACGGTGTCGGGTCTGCGCGGCAGCATGTGGTTCATCGTGATCGGCCATGTGCTGTTCACGCTGCCCTTCATGGTGCGGGCCGCGCGTGCAAGCATGGCGGGCGCGGACCTGGCCGTGCTCGACGAGGCCGCCGCCACGCTGGGCGCCAGCCGCATGCACCGCTTCCTGACGGTGGTGGTGCCCAATGCGATGCCCGGCATCGTGACGGGCGCCCTGACCGTGCTCACCCTCTCCATCGGCGAGTTCAACCTCACCTGGTTGCTGCATACGCCGCTCACCAAGACGCTGCCCGTCGGCCTGGCCGACAGCTACGCCTCGATGCGCCTCGAAGTCGCGTCGGCGTACACCCTGGTCTTCCTGCTGATGCTGATGCCGCTGCTGGTCGGCCTGCAATGGCTGGCCGCCCGCGGCGAACGCCGCACCCGCCTGCAGCAGCGCCAGGCGGCCGCCCAGAATCAAGGACATTGAACATGAAAGCTCCCGTCTCGATCACCCTGAGCCAATGCGGCAAGACCTGGCCCGACGGCACCCGTGCGCTGCAGCCGCTGGATCTGCACATACCCGGTGGCGAAATCCTCGCGTTGCTCGGCCCCTCGGGCTGCGGCAAGACCACGGTGCTGCGCCTCATCTGCGGGCTGGAGCAGGCCGATGCCGGCGCCAGCATCCGCTATGGCGATGAGGACGTCACGCAACTTCCGCCCGAGGCGCGAGGCGTGGGCGTGGTGTTCCAGAGCTATGCGCTGTTCCCCAACATGAGCGTGCTCGACAACGTGGGCTATGGGCTGCGCGTACGCGGCCAGGACGCCGCCACGCGCAACGCCCGCGCCATGGAAATGCTGTCGCTGGTGCGCATGGAAAGCTTCGCGACACGGCGTGTCAGCCAGCTTTCGGGCGGCCAGCGCCAGCGCGTCGCCCTGGCGCGTGCGCTGGCCATCGAGCCGCGCGTGCTGCTGCTCGACGAGCCACTCACCGCGCTGGACGCGAAGCTGCGCGAGCACCTGCGCGTGGAGCTGGCGCAGATGCTGCGCCAGCTGGGCATCACCACCATCATCGTGACGCATGACCAGGACGAGGCCATGATGCTGGGCGACCGCATCGCCGTCATGTCGGCCGGCCGGCTCGAGCAGATCGGCGACGCCGAGACGCTCTATCGCCAGCCCGACACGGAATTCGTGGGCGAGTTTCTGGGCACGCTGTGCAAGCTGCGCGGCGGCGTGCGCGATGGCGTGCTGATCGAAGGCGCCCAGGATCTGCGCTTTCGGCCGCATCACGTCGGCCTCGCCGACCCGCGCGCGGACGCGGTCCAGGCCGAAGTGCTGGCGCGCTTTTTCCTGGGCGGCTCGGTGCGCTACGAGATCGGCCTGGCCGACGGGCAACGCCTGAGCGCGATCACCGGTCCCGACAGCCACTATCAACGCGGCCAGCGCGTCAGCGTGACGCTCGCCGCCCACTGACCCTTCATCCTCACTCCGGTTTCATCATGCTCATCGCACAAATCACAGACCTGCATATCCGCATGCCCGGCCAGAAGGCCTATCGCGTGGTCGAGACGGATCAGTACCTGCCGCCGGCCGTGGTCGCGCTCAACGCGCTGGACCCGACGCCCGATCTCGTCATGATCAGCGGCGACCTGACCGATTTCGGCCGGCCGGCCGAGTACGCGCATCTGCGCGCCATGTTGCAGTCGCTGCGCATGCCGTACTTCCTGCTGCCCGGCAACCACGATGCCCGCGACGGGTTGCGCGATGCGTTCCCCGACCATGCCTACCTGAGCGAGGCCGGTGAGTTCCTGCAATACACGGTGGAAGAGCACCCCTTGCGTCTGATTGTGCTCGACACGGTGGTGCCGATGCAGAGCCATGGTTCGTTGTGTGCGCAACGATTGAACTGGCTTGCCGATCGCCTGGCGGAACAGCCCGGCCGTCCGACCGCCATCGTGATGCACCATCCGCCGTTCGCCACCGGGATCGAGCACATGGACGCCATCGGCCTGCTGGCGGGCGCGCCGGAGCTCGAAGCGTTGGTTTCCCGCTACGCGAATATCGAGCGGATTCTGTGCGGACATTTGCACCGCACCATTTTCCGCCGCTTCGGCGGCACCATCGCCTCGACCTGCCCGAGCCCGGCGCATCAGGTGGCGCTGGACCTGCGCGTGGGCGGTCCGTCCGCCTTCGTCATGGAGCCGCCGGCCTTCCATCTGCATCACTACCTCGACGGCTCGCTCAACACGCATCACGCCTACATCGGGGATTACCCGGGTCCGTATCCGTTTCATGAAGACGGCGGGCTGATCGACGAGTAATCGACGGCCCGGTCGCTGCGCTGCAACGCGTACGTCATGTTTGCAGCGCAGAATGAAAAGGATTTCATTTGCCGCCAGAATGGCAAATCTCCAGAACAAGAAAAGCCGCCATGTCCCATGTCGTCCTAGAAAACCTGAGCAAACAGTATGGCGATGCCGCCGCCATACAAGGGGTGAGCTTCTCCGCGCCAGCGGGAAGCTTCACGGTCCTACTGGGCCCGTCGGGATGCGGCAAGTCGACCACGCTGCGCATGATCGCCGGCCTGGACACGCCCACCGGCGGACGCATCCTGATCGGCGACCGCGACGTCACGCATCTCGAGCCGTCGAAGCGGCGTATCTCGATGGTGTTCCAGTCGTACGCGCTGTTCCCGCATCTCTCCGTGCGCGAAAACATTCTGTTCGGCCTCAAGGTGCGTAAAGAGCCGGCGCGCGATTACGAGCGCCGCCTGAATCGCGTCGCGGGCCTGCTGGGCCTGTCGGCCCTGCTGGATCGCAAGCCCTCGCAGCTGTCGGGCGGCCAGCAGCAACGCGTCGCGCTCGGCCGCGCGGTGATTTCCGATGCGCCGGTCTGTCTGATGGACGAGCCGCTGTCCAATCTGGATGCGCAGCTGCGCCACGAGATGCGCCGCGAGATCCGCGCGCTGCAACGCGAGCTGGGCATCACGATGGTCTATGTCACGCACGACCAGACCGAGGCCATGAGCATGGCCGATCAAGTGGTGCTGCTGCGTGGCGGCCGCATCGAACAGCTCGACAGCCCCGATGGACTCTATGCGCGTCCCGCGACGGAGTTCGCCGCGCGCTTCATCGGCACGCCGCCCATGAACATCATCAAGCTCGACGCGCTGCACGGCCAGCAGGTCGTCGCCGGCACGCATGGGCCCGCGATCGAACAGGCGCCCGCCGGTGCCGCGAGTATGGGCATTCGTCCTGAACACATCACGCTGAATGCCGACGGCATTCCTGCCGAGATCGAGAGCGTGGAGTATTTCGGCGCCGACTCGATCGCCGTGTGCCGCATCGGCGCCGTCGGCGGGATCGCGGTGCGCGTCAATGGACACCTGCGCGCCGACCCCGGCATGCGCGTCGGCCTGTCGTGGGCCAGCGACGCGCAGCATTTCTTCGCCGCCGATCAGGCGGCAATCCGTCAGCCGGCCTGAGCCGGCTGTCTTTCACGCGACTTTGCCCCTCTCTAGGACTGCTCTCATGCGACGCACCGTTCTGAAAACTCTGGTTGCCGGCCTGGCCGGCGCGTTCCTCTCGATGCCCGTGCTCGCGCAGAAGCCCGTGGAGGTCGAGTTCTACTACCCCGTCGCCGTGGGCGGCCCCATCACCAAGATCGTCGACGACATGGTCGCCGATTTCCAGAAAGAAAATCCCGGCATCAAGATCAAGCCGATCTACGCGGGTTCGTATCAGGACTCGATCGCCAAGGCGCTCACCGCGCTCAAGGGCGGCACGCCGCCGCAGCTGGCCGTGCTGCTGTCGACCGACATGTTCACGCTGATCGATGAAGATGCCATCGTGCCGATCGACGGCCTGGCCAAGACCGAGGCCGACAAGAAGTGGCTCGGCGGCTTCTACGACGCCTTCATGCAGAACAGCCGCACCGGCGGCCACGTGTGGGGCGTGCCGTTCCAGCGCTCGACCATCGTGATGTACTACAACAAAGACCTGTTCAAGCAGGCCGGTCTGGATCCCGAGCGTGCACCGGCCACCTGGGCCGAGCTGGTCGAGACCGCCAAGAAGCTCACCAAAAAGGACGCCTCGGGCAACGTGACCCAATGGGGTCTCGAGATCCCGTCGGGCGGCGCATTCGCCTACTGGCTGTTCCAGGCGCTCACCACGCCGAACGGCGCCATCCTCATGAACGAGGCCGGCAACCAGACCTACCTCGACAAGCCCGAAGTGATCGAGGCGGCGCAATACTGGCACGACCTGTCGGCCAAGCATGGCGTCATGCCCAAGGGCACGATCGACTGGGGCACCACGCCCAAGGACTTCCTCGAGAAGAAGGCCGCCATGGTCTGGACCACCACCGGCAACCTGACCAACATCCGCAAGAACGCCGACTTCCCGTTCGGCGTGGCCATGATGCCCAAGCAGAAGCGTGGCGGCAGCCCGACGGGTGGCGGCAACTTCTACATCTTCAAGAGCGGCACGCCCGAGCAGCAACAGGCGGCCCTGAAGTTCGCGCAATGGGTCACCACGCCGGAGCGCGCGGCCGACTGGAGCATCGCGACCGGCTACGTGGCCGTCACGCCGGCGGCCTGGGAAACCGAGAAGATGAAGAAGTACGCGCAGGAAGTGCCGGCGGCCGCCGTGGCGCGCGACCAGCTCGACGTGAGCGTGGCTGAGTTCTCGACGCACGAGAACCAGCGCGTGACCAAGGTGCTGAACGACGCGCTGCAGGCGATCCTGACCGACGCCAAGCAGCCGAAGCAGGCGCTCAGCGATGCGCAGCGCGAAGCGGAACGCATCCTGCGTCCGTACAAGTAAGCACGGAGGGCGGCACGATGAATCGCACACGCCAGGCGGTCTATGGCTGGCTGCTTCTGCTGCCAGCCGTCGTGCTGCTCGCCGCCTTTACGCACTACCCGGCCATCGCCACCTTCTGGCACAGCTTCTTCACGACACCCAAGGGCAAACGCCCGGCGGTGTTCGTGGGGCTGGAGAACTACGCCGTCATGCGCGATGACCCGGTGTTCTGGCAATCGCTCTGGAACAACCTCTGGTTCGCGCTGGGCACCATCCCGACCTCGATCGGCATCGCGCTGGCGATGGCCTTGTGGGTGAACCGCAAGCTGGCGGGTCGCGGATTTCTGCGCATGGCGTACTTCACGCCCACTGTGCTGCCGATGGTGGCCGTGGCCAATATCTGGCTGTTTTTCTACACGCCGCAATACGGTTTGATCGCGCAGGTGATGCAGACCTTCGGCATGCAGGGCCCGAACTGGCTGGGCAGCCGCGACACGGCGCTGCCCGCGCTGATGGTCGTCACGGTCTGGAAAGAAGCGGGCTTCTTCATGATCTTCTACCTGGCCGCGCTGCAGACGATCTCGCCGTCGCTGCGCGAGGCGGCCATGCTGGAGGGGGCCTCACGCTGGCAGTATTTCCGGCGTGTGTTGTGGCCGCTCCTGATGCCGACCACGCTGTTCGTACTGGTCAACGCGTTGATCAATGCCTTCCGTCTGGTGGACCACGTGGTCGTGATGACCCGCGGCGGCCCCGACAATGCCAGCACGCTGCTGCTCTATTACATCTACCAGGTGGGCTTCAGCTTCTGGGACACGGCCTATGCCGCCACGCTGACCGTGGTGTTGCTGGTCCTGCTCGCGGTGACGGCGCTGATCAAGTTCCGCTGGCTCGACCGCAGGACGCACTACCAATGAACACCAAATCCGAACTGCTCGACACCCTGGGCGCCTGGATTCTGGGCCTGTTGTGGATCCTGCCCCTGGCCTATGCGGTATGGGCGGCATTCCATCCGCCGGCCTATGCCACGCGCTTCGATCTGTTTTCGCCGCTCACGCTCGATAACTTCGCGCGTGCCTGGAATGCCGCGCCGTTTCCGCGCTATTTCCTGAACACCTTCATGCTCGTGACGATGGTGCTGGCCGCGCAGCTGGTGCTTTCCACGCTGGCCGGCTACGCCTTTGCCCGCTTCGAGTTCCGCGGTCGCGATTTCGTGTTCATGCTGGTGCTGCTGCAACTGATGATCATGCCCGACGTGCTGCTCGTCGAGAACTACCGCACGATGAGCATGCTGGGGATCCGCGATACCGTCTTCGCGGTGGGCCTGCCGTACTTTGCGTCGGCGTTCGGCATCTTCCTGCTGCGCCAGACATTCAAGACCGTGCCGCGCGAGCTCGAAGAGGCGGCGCGGGTGGAGGGCGCCAGCCCGTTCCAGATCCTGATGAAGGTATACGTGCCGCTGGCAAAGCCGATCTACGTCGCGTATGGCCTGGTGTCGGTGAGCCACCACTGGAACAACTTCCTGTGGCCCCTCATCATCACCAACTCGGTCGAGTCGCGCCCGCTCACGGTCGGCCTGCAGGTGTTCTCGTCGACCGACCAGGGCATCGACTGGTCGGTGATCACGGCGGCCACGCTGCTGTCGGCGGCGCCGTTGCTGGTGGCCTTTCTGCTGTTCCAGCGTCAGTTCGTGCAGTCGTTCATGCGCGCCGGCATACGCTGACGCGCGGACACGAAAAGACCGGCGCCGCGGCGCCGGTCTGGGCACGACTTCGATTCGATCGCGCGATCAATAGCCGACGGTGAGGCCGGGCAGATCGACCGTGATGCGCGGCCGGCCCAGCGCGAGCGCGGCCTGCTCGGCAAACTCGCGGCTCTCTTTGGTGTCGCTCGAGAGGGTGTCGTAGCCGAGCGCATCGGCCACGCCCATGATCTTGTCGAGCAGCAGCACCTTGCCGCTCGGACGCAGCGGCTCGCAGCCGAGCATTTCCCAGGCACTGTCGAACCAGTCGCGCGCCGCGTCGGCGGCCTGCGGCGAGGTCGTGACGTCGACGCTGAAGTCGAGCTTGTGACGGGGATCGAAGATCACGGTGACGTCGCTGCGCATGGGGCTCTCCTGGAACGGGCGGTCAAGACGGATGACGTCGGCGCGAGGCCGGCGCGGCAGTATGCCGCAAACCGGCGCCGCCGACTGTCAGGCCTGCGACATTGGCCCGGTGTTACCAGCCGCGGCTGACTTCCCAGGTGAGGTCGGTATCGGCCTGGAGCGACTGCTTCATCATGTCGAGCAACGGAAACGCGCGCTGCGAGAAGCCCACCGGGCGCTCGATCGGGTGCACGGGATCCTTGTCGGGATCGTTGTCGTCGTCGGGGCGGCCCGCCTTGCCGTCGATACGCGCGGCGGCCTCGAGGCCCGCCACCGCGACGCGCAGCTGCTCGGGCGTGAACACGCCGCGTTCGGGGATGGCATCGGTGAATTCTTTGCCGGCGGCCTGCAGCAGGGGCAGGGCATCCTCGGTACGCATCAACACTTCAGGAGCGGCTTTGGAGTGGAAGGTGATCAGCATCTTATAGTCTCCAGTCGGGGGTGATTACATACACTACCCCAAGGCGCCGAGCCTGCCAACCAAGCCGGTTTGCGAGCATGTTGCAGGGGAAACCAGCCATTTCACGCTATGATCTAGCCATCTCCGGGACCCTCGGCCATGCCCCCGGCGCCCGTGCGCGCCGGACCCGATCCGGCGCCCGCCAGACACGGCCCCGCGGCCTGCCTGGCGCCCCGGCCCCCGGCCCTGAGCCGCCGTCCCGCCCGCCGCCTTTTACGACCGACAGCACATGCTCCTCGAGCAACAGAAACAACTGATTTCCCTGATCCAGGCCGCCGTTGCGCAGAGCCTGCCCGACGCGACGCCCACGATCCAGCTCGAGCGCCCCAAAGTGGCCGCCCATGGCGATGTCGCCACCAACGTGGCCATGCAGCTGGCCAAGCCCGCCAAACGCAATCCGCGCGAACTCGCGCAGGCGATCGTCGATGCGCTGGCCGCCGACCCGGCCGCCCGCGCGCTGGTCGAGAGCGCCGAGATCGCCGGCCCCGGCTTCATCAACCTGCGCATCACGCCGGCCGCGCGCCAGGCCGTGATCCAGGCCGTCGACACGCAAGGCGCCGAGTTCGGCCGCGCCCCGCGCACCACCGAAAAAGTGCTGGTCGAGTTCGTGTCGGCCAACCCGACCGGCCCGCTGCACGTCGGCCATGCGCGCCAGGCCGCGCTCGGCGATGCCATCTGCCGTCTGTACGACGCCACCGGCTGGGACGTCACGCGCGAGTTCTACTACAACGACGCGGGCAATCAGATCGACAATCTGGCCATCAGCGTCCAGGCGCGTGCCCGCGGACTGGGCACCGACAGCCCCGAATGGCCGGCCGACGGCTACAAGGGCGATTACATCCTCGATATCGCCAACGACTTCAAGGCCGGCAAGTCGGTCCAGGCGTCCGACGGCGAGCCCGTGCAGGCCACCGGCAATGTCGACAGCCTCGACGATATCCGCCACTTCGCGGTGGCGTATCTGCGCCGCGAACAGGATCTCGACCTGCAGGCCTTCGGCCTGAAGTTCGACAACTACTTCCTCGAGAGCTCGCTGTACACGTCGGGACGCGTCGAGCAGACCGTGCAGACGCTGGTCTCCAAAGGCCATACCTACGAACAGGACGGCGCGCTGTGGCTGCGCACGACCGAGCTCGGCACCGGTGACGACAAAGACCGCGTGATGCGCAAGAGCGAGGGCGGCTATACCTATTTCGTGCCCGACGTGGCGTATCACAAGGCCAAGTGGGAGCGCGGCTTCCACCAGGCCGTGAACATCCAGGGCAGCGACCACCACGGCACCGTGGCGCGCGTGCGCGCCGGGCTGCAAGGCCTCGAAGAGGGCATTCCGAAAGAATTCCCGGCCTACGTGCTGCACAAGATGGTCAAGGTGATGCGCGGCGGCGAAGAGGTCAAGATCTCCAAGCGCGCCGGCAGCTACGTGACCATGCGCGACCTGATCGACTGGGTCGGGCGCGACGCCGTGCGCTACTTCCTGATCCAGCGCCGCGCCGATACCGAATTCGTGTTCGATATCGATCTGGCGCTGTCCAAGAGCGACGAGAACCCGGTGTACTACATCCAGTACGCCCACGCGCGCATCTGCTCCATGATCGCCAACGCCGGCATGGCCGACGACGCGATCGCGGCCGCCGACATCAGCCTGCTGACCGCCCCGTCGGAGTTCGCCCTGATGCAGCGTCTGGCCGAGTTCCCGCAGGTGATCCGGCTGGCGGCGCAAGAGCTCGCGCCGCACCACATCGCCTTCTGGCTGCGTGACTGCGCCGCGGATTTCCATGGCTGGTACAACGCCGAACGCGTGCTGGTCGACGACGAGTCGCTCAAGCTCGCCCGTTTGCGCCTGGCCGCTTCGACTCGCCAAGTGCTGGCCAATGGCCTGGCATTGCTGGGCCTGAGCGCACCGCAACGGATGTAAGGGATTCATGGCGACCAAACGCAAGCCCAGCAGCAAGCGCTCGAACCAAGGCGGCAGCACCCTGTATGGCGTCCTGGCCGGTCTGTTGATCGGCCTGGTCGTGGCGGCCGCGGTGGCGTTCTACGTCACCAAGGCGCCCATGCCCTTCGTCGACCGCGCCTCGCGCGGCGCCTCCGACAGCAAGCCTCCGGATCCGCGTACGGCGCCCGATCCCAATCAGGGCCTGTATGGCCGTGACGGCCCCGCCGGCACCGCGCCGACCGGCCCCACGGCCACCGCGCCCACGCCGCTGCCGGGCAAGCCCGACACGCCGCGCGCCGGTCCGATCGACGACCTGGGCGCGCTGATCGCCACCTTGCCCAGCCAGCAGCAGCGCGAGCAAGCCGCGCCGGCCGCGCCCGGCACGGGCTCGGGCCTTTCCGGTGGCGAGGCGCAGGCCGACAAGCCGGCAGCCAAACCCGCGCCCAAGCCGGCGGCCGTGGCGAGCGCCGCACCCGCCGCGCAATCGTCCGGCACGTACTTCCTGCAGGCCGGTGCCTACCGCAAGGCCGAAGACGCCGACGCGCTCAAGGCCCGGATTCTGATGATGGGTCTGCCCGTGAACGTGCAACGCGCCGAGGTCAATGGCGTCGCGCTCAACCGCGTGCGGGTGGGCCCCTTCGCCAAGCTCGACGAGATGAACCGCGCCCGCAGCCGGCTGGGCGAGAATAAAATCGAGTCCGCCGTCGTGCGCCAGTAGCCGCGGCGGGCGATGGAACTTCCGGCCCGTCCGCGGGTCTGTTCGGGTCTAGCCCGCGTTCGGGTTCGGCCCCTGTCCGGGTACCGCCCCCTTTCTTTCTCAGGAAATCGATCGATGCAGTCCAATACGTTCTCCCGCCTGCTGGCCGCTACCGCTCTGGCTGCGGCGAGCCTGTTTGCCCCCATGAGCCAGGCGCAGGGCACGCAGCAATACGTGGCCATCAATCCGCCGCTGCCGTCCGACACCCCGGGCAAGATCGAGGTCCTGGAGTTCTTCGCCTACTCCTGCCCGCACTGCGCCGCCATGCAGCCCATGGTCGAAGACTGGGCCAAGACCGCCCCCTCCGACGTCGTGCTCAAGCAGGTGCCGATCGCCTTCAACGCCGGCATGAAGCCGCTGCAGCAGCTGTATTACACGCTGGCCGCGCTCGACCGCCTGGATCTGAACGACAAGGTCTTCACCGCCATCCACGGCGAGCGCAAGCGCCTGTTCGACAAGAAAGCCATGGGTGAATGGGCCGCCTCGCAAGGCGTGGATCGCGCCCGCTTCGACGCCGTCTTCGACTCGTTCAGCGTGCAGACCCAGGTCGAGCGCGCCAACCAGCTCGCGCAGGCCTACCGCATCGAAGGCACGCCGTCGTTCTCGGTGGGCGGCAAGTTCATGACCTCGCCGGTGCTGGCGGGCAACAGCTACGAAGGCGCGCTGAAAGAGATCGATCGCCTGATCCCCATGGCACGCCAGCAATAAAACGGAAAGGCCCCCACGCCGCGCCTTCGGCTTGCTGCCCCCCAGGGGGGCGCTTTTTCCTTGGGGCGGCCCGGCGGAAAAAGGGGTCTACTTGGCTCCGACAATTAGAAAAAGGGCGGATGCAGCAATGCATCCGCCTTTTTTTTTGGTCCGGATCAGCCTGCCGCGCGGGCCAGGGCCTGCTCCAGATCCGCGATGACGTCGGCCGGGGATTCGAGGCCGATGTGCAGGCGCACCAGGGCGTCGTTGCCGCCCGTCCAGTAGGCATGGCGTGCGAGTTCGCCGGGGGTGACGAGCTGCACGAGGCTTTCGAAACCGCCCCACGAGAAGCCGATGCCGAAGAGCGTGAGCGCCTCGACGAAACGGCGCGCCTGGGCCGGATTGAAGCGCAGCTGGACGGCCAGCATGCCGTTGGAGCCGGTGCAGTCGCGCTGCCACAGGGCGTGCCCGGGGTCGGCGTGCCAGGCCGGGTGATAGATGCGCGCCACCTCGGGGCGGGCCGCCAGGAACTCGCACACCGCGAGCGCGTGACGCGCATGCTCGGTCATGCGGATCGGCATCGTGCGCACGCCGCGCAGCGCCAGCCAGGCGTCGTCGGCGCTCACGGAATAGCCCATGGCGTATTGCGTGCGATTGAGCCGCTTCGCGATCGCTTCGTCGTTGGTGACGACGGCGCCCAGCATCAGGTCGGAGTGGCCGCCCACATACTTGGTGCCGGCGATGATGGACACCTGCGCGCCCAGCGTGAGCGGGCGATAGATATAGCCCGAGCCCCAGGTGTTGTCGGTGGCCAGGATGAGGTTGTGCTTGCGCGCGAACGCCGCCAGACGCGGCATATCGAGCATCTCGAACAACAGCGAGCCCGGCGCCTCGACATACAGCAGACGGGTATTGGGGCGCAGCAGCGCCTCCAGATCCTGGCCGGCATGGAAGTAGGTGGTCTGGATGCCCATGCGTTCGAGCACGGCGGCGTCGAGCTCGTGCACCGGTCCGTACACGCAATCGGCCACCAGGGCATGCTCGCCGGCCGACAGCAGCGCCATCATCGCCATCGTGATCCCGGCCAGCCCGGACGGCGCCAGATAGCAGTGGGTGCCGCCCTCGAGTTCGCAGAAGACCTGCTCGAGCGCCGCATGCGTGTCCATGCCCATGCGGCCGTAGGTCGCGGCACGGGTGCCCTCCGCCTTGCGCCGCTGCGTGCTTTCGAGCGCGCTGAGATCCTGGAAGCGCACCGTGCTCGCGCGCATCGAAGGCAGATTGACCGGCGCCGCGCCCGTGGCGGGGTCGAAGGGCGCGGTGCCCATGTGCTGGAGCAGGGTATCGATGTGGTGGGACGTATCGTTGGACATGGCGGTTATGTGGTGTGAGACAGACACCTGATCGCAAGAGCGCGACTTCTGAGCCGATTTGAGCCGAATTTCGCTCAAAATCCCGGCTTGGCGCCCTATTTATTACAGAAAAATTACATAATATGCCGTATTAATCCGGCCACTGACGGGATTCCGTTACGCGTTACCCACGGGCAGGCGCCTTGCTGATGCGGCAGCCCCAAGCGGGTCGCCCCACGCGGGTCGCCCCCAAGCGTACCCCATTGCCGATTTCCAAGAAGCAGCAACACCGCAGGAGGCCCCCATGACGCATTCGCCCGAGACTCCCCCGATCGATTTCTGGTGGACGGTGCAGGGCGAATGGGCCGAGCCCCCGAACGAGCGCCGCGGCGGCATGAGCGGGGTCCAGCGCGTCACGCTCGAAGACGGCACGCGCTATTACGTCAAACGGCAGCGCAACTTCACGTTCCGCTCGCTGCGCTATCCGCTGGGCGCGCCCACGCTGCTGCGCGAATGGAACAACCTTCAGACTTTTGCCCGGCTGGGCGTGCCCACCGCCCCCGCCGTGGCCTTCGACATGCGTCGCGAGGCCGATGGCTGGCACGCCGTGCTGGTCACGCGCGCGCTCGAGGGTTACATCAGCCTCGAAGAGGGCTTTTCCTGTGCGCGCTGGGACGAGTCCGAGCGCGCGCGCATCCTGACGCACGTGCTGGAGGCGCTCGCGCCGCTGCACACGGCGGGGCGCAAGCACGGCCATCTTTATCCCAAAGAGGTGTTCGTGCGGCCGCAGGCCGATACGGTGCACGTCGCCCTGCTCGATCTGGAACTCAGCCGCCGCCACCTCTCGCGCCGGCACGCCGCGCGCTCCGACCTGCGCAGGCTCGTCAATTCGCTGCTGGGCCGCGGTCTCGCCCCGCAGGAATTCGATCTGATCCGCGACGCCTACGCGCGCAAGGGCATGCCGTTGCCGGGCGACTTCAACCGCCGCTGAAGGCTCAGGCCTCGCGCCAGCTGACGAGTTCGCCCAGCTCGGCGCGATGGGTGCGGTACTGATTGGCCGGATGCGTCTCGTCCTCGAAGCCGAACGAGATGGCGCACACCACCTTGTGCGTCGCCGGCAGGTCGAGTTGTTCGCGCAACAATTCGGGATACATGGCGAGCGAGGCCTGCGGCACCGTGGCCACGCCCAGGGCCTGCGCGGCGAGCAGAAAGTCGGCCACATAGGCGCCGCAGTCGATCGCACCATACACGCCGAGCTCGGCATCCGAGGTGATCACCGCGACGTGCGGGGCATCGAAGAGCGCGAAGTTGCGCAGCTCCTGGCGGCGATAGGCCTCGCGGTCACCGCGCGGCACACCGACGGCGCCGTAGAGCTGAAAGCCCGATTCGCGGCGACGCGCCAGATATTCATCGCGGTATTGCGCGGGAAACGGAAAATCCGGATTGAACTCCCCGCCCGCCGTGGCGCGCGCGAGCAGCGCATCGCGCAGCCGGTCTCGCGCCGCGCCGCTGGCGATGGTGACGCGCCAGGGCTGGCAGTTGCACCACGAGGCCGTGCGCTGCGCCAGCGTGAGCAGCCGCTCGATCACCTCGCGCGGCACCGGCTCGGGCCGGAAGGCGCGGCAGCTGTGACGCTGGGTGAGCAGGGATTCGAGCAGGGCATCGGGCCGGTTGGCCGCGCGATCGTTCATACGGACTCCTGGAAAGCGCGCCAGCGGCGCGCGGGTCGGCGGGATCATTTGAACGTATCATGCCTGCAGCCGGCCCGCATGGCGCAGCCGGTCTCCCTGCCGTCCGACGAGTCCCACCATGCCCGCCTTTGAACTCCTGATCGCGTTTTTCGGCATCGCCGTCCTGCTGGCGCTGACGCCGGGTCCGGACAACCTGTTCGTCCTCATGCAGTCGGCCCTGTGGGGCCGGCGGGCGGGATTGTGGGTGGTGCTCGGCTTGTGCACCGGCCTGCTCGGACACACCGCCGCCGTGGCGGTCGGGCTGGCCGCGGTGTTCGCGGCCTCGCCGATGGCCTTCACCGCACTCAAGCTCGCCGGGGCGGCCTACCTGCTCTATCTGGCCTGGCAGGTGCTGCGCGCGCCCGTGGGCGAAACCGAGACCGGCCGCGCGCCGCGTTTGAATGGCGCCGCGCTGTACCGGCGCGGAATCATCATGAACCTCACCAATCCCAAGGTGCTGCTGTTCTTCTTTGCCTTCCTGCCGCAGTTCACGCGTCCCGACGCGGGACCGATGGCGGCGCAGATCGTGGTGCTGGGCGCCGTGTTCATGCTGGCGACCCTGCTGGTGTTCGGTGCGATCGCGTTCTTTTCCGGCGCGTTCGGTCAGTTGCTGCAACGCTCACCGCGGGCGCAGCGCCTGCTGAACCGCGTGGCCGGCATCGTGTTCATCGGATTGGCGGTGCGGCTCGCCACCGCCAGCCGCTAGAGGCCGGGCCGCGCAGGCCGGGCCGCGCAGGCCGGGCCGCGCAGGCCGGGCCGCGCAGGCCGGGCCGCGCAGGCCGGCGGCACCGCCCCGATCACGCCCGCGTGAAGCGCACGATGCCGTCGGCATCCGTCCGGCGCGTGAGCTTGCCCTCGAAATACAAGGCATGCAGGTGCGCCAGTGCCTCGCCCATGGCGAAGGTGAGTTGGTGCAGGTCGAGCTTGCGCTTGAACAGCACCGGCACGATGTCGCTCGTGGACTGCGGCGTGGCGCAGGCCTCCAGCACTTCGGCCAGCCGATCGGCATGGTGGGCATGTTGCTGCGCGATGCGCTCGTGCAGGCCGCGAAACGGGCGGCCGTGCGAAGGCAGCACCAGCGCCGCATCGGGCAGACCGTCGTAGTGATCCAGCGAGCGCAGGTACAGGGGCAGGGGATTGGCGTCGGGCTCGTAGTCGAACACGCTCACATTGGTGGAAATGCGCGGCAGCACCATGTCGCCGGAGATCAGCACGCCCAGGTCGGCGCAATAGAACGACAGATGCTCGGGCGCGTGGCCGTAGCCCACGATGGCGCGCCAGCCGTGGGTGCCGATGCGCACCACATCGCCGTCCAGCAGGCGGGTATAGCGGCGCGGCACGGACGGCACCAGACCCGGGTAATAGCCGGCGCGCTGGCGGATCTGCTCCTGCGCTTCGGGGTCCAGCAACCCATGCCGCGCGAAATGCTCGACCGCGGACTGGCCACCGGGGCCGCCACCGCTCTCGCCCTGGCGCGACGACCACAGCGACGCCACCATGTAGTCGGTCATGCTCATCCACAGCTCGGCGTTCCAGCGCTCGCACAGCCAGGCGGCCAGGCCGATGTGGTCGGGGTGCATGTGGGTGACCAGCACGCGCAGCACGGGCAGACCTTCGAGTTCGTTGGCGAACACCTCTTCCCAGCGCGCCTTGACCTCGTCGCGCGAGATGCCGCAGTCGACGATGGTCCAGCCGGCCTGGCCGTCGCGCTCATCGCGGATCAGCCACAGGTTGATGTGATCCAGGGCGAAGGGCAGCGGCATGCGCAGCCATTTGACGCCCGGCGCGACCTCCATCGCGCGGCCCGGCTCGGGCTGCGTGTCGCCCCAGGGGTACTCCAGTTTGCTCTCGTTGGGATTCATGGCGCTGTCTCGTGTTCTGGCTTGACGGGTCGGCCGAACCGTCATAATTTACGTTTACGTAAACTGCCACACGCCGCATGTCCTCGTCAACCTGGACCATCTCGGAGCTCGCCCGCGAGTTCGACATCACGCCCCGCACGATCCGCTTCTACGAGGATCAGGGCATCGTGAGCCCGCAGCGCGACGGTCGCAACCGGGTGTATGGTGCGCGTGACCGCACGCGGCTCAAGCTCGCCTTGCGCGGCAAGCGGCTCGGCCTGCAGCTCTCCGAGATCTGCAGCCTCATCGACATGTACGACGGCCCGGGCACCACCGAGCCCCAGCTGCGCCAGTACCTGAGCGTGCTCGACAGCCATCGCGCCACGCTCGAGCAGCAGCGCCGCGACATCGACGAAACCCTCCAGGAAATCGCCCAGCAGGAAGCGCAGTGCCAGGCACTGCTCGCCCGCCGCGGCTGATTCCCGCCCCGTGCTCACGATCCCAAGCTACGGGAAAACCCGACTGAACTTTACGTTTACGTAAACGTAATATTTGCACTGCATCATTGCCCCATAGCCCACCGCCAGCGCATGATGAGAGCGAGGTCGCGCGTCTGCCGCAGACCTGCTCCACCACAAGAATGTGGGTGTTCACTATCACGGAGACGCCGATGAATATTCCTGGTTTGAATTTCGATCTGGGTGAAGACCTGGACATGCTGCGCGACGCGGTGCGCACCTTCGCCGATGCCGAGATCGCCCCGCGGGCGGCCCAGATCGATCGCGACGACCAGTTCCCGATGGATCTCTGGCGCAAGTTCGGCGACCTGGGCGTGCTGGGCATGACCGTGAGCGAAGATTACGGCGGCACCAGTCTGGGCTACCTCGCCCACATGGTGGTCATGGAAGAAATCTCGCGCGCCAGCGCCTCGGTCGCGCTCTCGTACGGCGCGCACTCCAACCTGTGCGTGAACCAGATCTACCGCAACGGCACCGACGCGCAGAAGGCGCGCTACCTGCCCAAGCTGATCTCCGGCGAGCACGTGGGCGCGCTCGCGATGAGCGAGCCGGGCGCGGGCTCCGACGTCGTGAGCATGCGCCTGCGCGCCGACAAAAAGGGCGACCGCTACGTCCTCAACGGCAGCAAGATGTGGATCACGAACGGTCCGGACGCCGACACCCTGGTGGTTTACGCCAAGACCGACCCCGAGGCCAATCAGCGCGGCATCACGGCCTTCCTGGTCGAGAAGGGCTTCGCGGGTTTCTCGGTGGCGCAAAAGCTCGACAAGCTCGGCATGCGCGGCAGCCACACCGGCGAGCTGGTGTTCCAGGATTGCGAAGTGCCCGAAGAGAACGTGCTGGGCCAGCTCAATGGCGGCGTCAAGGTGCTGATGAGCGGCCTCGACTACGAGCGCGCCGTGCTGTCGGGCGGTCCGCTGGGCATCATGCAGGGGGTGATGGACGTCGTCATGCCCTATGTCCACGACCGCAAGCAGTTCGGCCAGGCCATCGGCGAGTTTCAGCTGGTGCAGGGCAAGGTCGCCGATATGTACACGGCGCTGCAGGCCAGCCGCGCGTTTGCCTACACCGTGGGCAAGAATCTCGATCGCCTCGGCCGCGAACACGTGCGCCAGGTGCGCAAGGATTGCGCCGCGCTGATCCTCTACACCGCCGAGAAGGCCACCTGGATGGCGGGCGAGGGGATTCAGCTGCTCGGCGGCAATGGCTACATCAACGAATACCCGGTGGGCCGCATGTGGCGCGACGCCAAGCTCTATGAAATCGGCGCGGGCACGAGCGAGATCCGCCGCATGCTGATCGGCCGCGAACTCTACGCCGAGACCGCCTGAGTCTGCCATGAGCGCATCGGGCGACCTCCTGCGCATCGAGCCGGCCGCGCCAGCGCCGCCGGCCCCTGCCGCGCTGGCGCGCCTGATCCTCGACGGCTTCGATCGTCATTACGCGCTGTTCCGCTACAGCGCGCAGCGGGCCAAGGCCTTGTTCGAGTCGGGTGACTGGCACGGCATCGCGCAGCTCTCGCGCGAGCGGATCGAGTACTACGACACGCGGGTGCGCGAATGCGCCCGCCAGCTCGAGCAGGCGCTTGCCGCGAGCGCCGCGGTCACCGGCGAACCCGCGCACACCGCGTTGTGGCAGGCGGTGAAGCAGGAATACGTGTCGCTGCTGGCGGGCCACCGTCAGCCCGAATGCGCCGAGACCTTCTACAACTCGGTGTCGTGCCGCGTGCTGCATCGCGATTACTTTCACAACACCTTCCTGTTCGTGCGGCCGGCCGTCGCGACCGACTATCTCGACAGCCGGCTGCCGGCCTGGCGCGTGTACTACCCACTCGCCGACGGCCTGCGGCCCAGCCTGACACGCCTGGTGGCCGACTTCGGGCTGGCCTTGCCTTTCGCCGATCTGCCGCGCGACGTGCGCCAGCTCGCGCGGGCGGCGATAGGCAAGTTGCGCGCGCAACTGCCCCGGCTCGGTCCGAACCGGCTCTCGGCCGACTGCCAGATCCAGGTGCTGTCCACGCTGTTCTTTCGCAACACGGCCGCCTACGTGGTGGGCCGGCTGGTGAATCAGGGCATGGTGTATCCGTTCGCGCTGGCGCTGGTGCGCAACGCGGCCGGTCAGGCCGAGATCGACGCGCTGCTCGCCGGGCCGGACGATCTTTCGGCGCTGTTTTCTTTCACGCGCGCCTATTTTCTGGTCGACACCGAGACCCCGTCGGCGGTGGTGGCGTTTCTGGCGAGCTTGGTGCCGCGCAAGCCACCCGCCGAGCTCTACACCATGATCGGCCTGCAGAAACAGGGCAAAACGCTGTTCTATCGCGACTTCCTGCAGCATCTGGCGCACTCGCACGATGTCTTCGATGTCGCGCCGGGCATCCGCGGCATGGTGATGTGCGTGTTTACCTTGCCGTCGTATCCCTATGTCTTCAAGCTGATCCGCGACCGCAGCGAAAAAGACGGCATGACGCCCGCCACCGTGCGGCGCAAATACCAGATGGTGAAGCTGCACGACCGCGTCGGACGGCTCGCGGACACCTGGGAGTACTCTCAGGTGGCGCTGCCGCGCGCGCGTTTCGCGCCGCGCCTGCTGGCCGAGCTGCGGGCCGCGGCACCCAGCCTGCTCGAAGAAACCGACGACACGCTGATCATCAGGCACGTCTACATCGAGCGCCGCATGACGCCACTCAATCTGTACCTGCGCCATGCCAGCGATACGCACGTGGACCGCGCCGTGCGCGATTACGGCGACGCGATCCGGCAGCTGGCCAGCGCCAATATTTTTCCGGGCGACATGCTGTACAAGAACTTCGGCATGACCCGGCTGGGCCGCGTCGTTTTCTATGATTACGATGAAATCCAGCGCCTGACCGAGATGCAGTTTCGTGCCATTCCGCCCGCGCCGGACGAAGAAGCCGAGATGTCGGGCGAAGCCTGGTACCCGGTCGGCGCCAACGATGTCTTCCCGGAGGAGTTCGAGTCCTTCTTGCTGGGCGATCCGCGGGTGCGGCGCGCCTTCATGCGTCACCATGCCGAGCTGTTGCAGCCCGACTGGTGGCAGGCCTGCCAGGCGCGTGTCGCGCGTGGCCGGATCGACGATTTTTTCCCTTACGATACCGACAGGCGTCTGCGGTCCGTCGCGGCGCACGCCGCCTGATCCGCATCATCTGTCCACGTTTTCATGGAGCACGTCATGTCCGATCCCATTGTCATTGTTTCCGTTGCCCGTACCCCGATGGGCGGCATGCTGGGCAGCCTGTCCGGCCTGGCCGCGCACGAACTCGGCGCCATCGCCATCAAGGCCGCGGTCGAGCGCGCCGGCATCAAGCCCGAGCAGGTCGATGAAGTCATCATGGGCAACGTCCTGCAAGCCGGCCAGGGCCAGGCGCCGGCACGCCAGGCTGCGCTGGGCGCGGGCCTGCCGCGCGGCGTGTCGTGCACCACCATCCACAAGGTGTGCGGCTCCGGCCTGAAGGCCGCCATGTTCGGCGCCGACCTGCTCACCGCGGGTTCGGTCGATATCGTCGTGGCCGGTGGCCAGGAAAGCATGAGCAACGCGCCTTACCTGCTGCTCAAGGGCCGCCAGGGCTACCGCTACGGTCACAACACCGTGTATGACCACATGGCCCTCGACGGCCTCGAAGATGCCTACGATCGCGGCAAGGCCATGGGCGTGTTCGCCGAAGACTGCGCCGGCAAGTACAGCTTCACGCGCGAGCAGCAGGACGCCTTCTCGCTCGAGTCGCTGCGCCGTGCGCGTGCCGCCACCGAAGACGGCAGCTTCAAGTGGGAGATCGCCCCCGTCACGGTGGCCGGCCGCAAGGGCGACACCGTGATCGATACCGACGAAGCGCCGCAAAAGGCCATGCCGGAGAAGATCCCCACGCTCAAGCCCGCCTTCAAGAAAGACGGCACCGTCACCGCCGCCAATTCCTCGTCGATCTCCGACGGCGCCGCCGCGATGGTGCTGATGCGCGCCTCGACGGCCGAGAAGCTCGGCGTCAAGCCGCTGGCCCGCATCGTCGGCAAGACGCAGTTCTCGCACGATCCGCAATGGTTCACCACCGCACCGGTCGGCGCGCTCAAGAAGCTGTTCGAGCAGACCGGCTGGTCGGCGTCCGACGTGGATCTGTACGAGATCAACGAAGCCTTCGCGGTAGTCACGATGGCCGCCATGAAGGAATTCGATCTGCCGGCCGACAAGGTCAACGTGCACGGCGGCGCGACGGCGCTGGGCCATCCCATCGGCGCGTCGGGTGCCCGCCTGGTCGCCACGCTGGTCGGCGCGCTGCGCCAGAAGCAGGCCAAGCGCGGCGTCGCCACCCTGTGCATCGGCGGCGGCGAAGCGGTCGCGATGGCCATCGAGATGGTGTAAGCGCCGGGCCGGCGCGGGCGCCTCGCCCGCGCCGCCGGTGTTCCAAGAATCCGCGCGGCGGCAGGCCCGCCAGCGCGGCAACGAGACAAGCCCGCCGGCAGGCCATTGCCGGCGCGGCACCGCAGTTCCACTACGCAGAAACGGCAGGCTCCATGCCCATCATCGAATCCCGCATCGACCCGAGATCGGCCGACTACGCCGACAACGCGCGCGCCATGCAGAGCGCGCTCGACGACCTCGACCGCCAGCTCGCGCAGACCGCGCAGGGCGGCAACGAGGCCGCGCGCGCCAAGCACGTGGCACGCGGCAAATTGCTGCCGCGCGATCGCGTCGAGCAGCTGATCGACCCCGGCAGCCCGTTTCTGGAGCTTTCCCCGCTGGCCGCGCACGGCATGTACGAGGGCGAGGCCCCGGGCGCCGGCATCATCACCGGCATCGGCCGCGTGTCGGGCACCGAATGCGTGATCGTCTGCAACGACGCGACGGTCAAGGGCGGCACCTACTACCCGGTCACGGTGAAAAAGCATCTGCGCGCGCAGGAGATCGCCGCCCAGAACAACCTGCCGTGCGTCTATCTCGTCGATTCGGGCGGCGCCAACCTGCCGCGCCAGGACGAAGTCTTTCCCGATCGCGATCACTTCGGCCGCATCTTCTATAACCAGGCGGTGATGTCCTCACGCGGCATCGCGCAGATCGCCGTGGTGATGGGCTCGTGCACGGCGGGCGGCGCCTACGTGCCCGCCATGAGCGACGAGTCCATCATCGTGAAGGACCAGGGCACGATCTTCCTGGGCGGTCCGCCGCTCGTGAAGGCGGCCACCGGCGAAGAAGTGAGTGCCGAAGACCTGGGCGGCGGCGACGTGCACACGCGCCTGTCCGGCGTGGCCGACCATCTGGCCGCCAACGACCTGCATGCGCTGCAGCTGGCACGCAACGCCGTGGCGCGGCTCAACCGCGTCAAGCCCGCGCAGCTGGCGCTGGCGCCGGTGCGCGAACCGCGCTACGACCCCGCGGAGCTCAACGGCGTGATCCCGGCCGATACCCGCAAGCCCTACGACGTGCGCGAGGTCATCGCCCGCATCGTCGACGGCTCCGAGTTCGACGAGTTCAAGGCCCGCTACGGCACCACGCTGGTCACGGGTTTCGCGCACATCCACGGCATGCCGGTCGGCATCGTCGCCAACAACGGCATCCTGTTTTCCGAGTCGGCCCAGAAGGGCGCGCACTTCATCGAGCTCTGCGCGCAACGCAAGATCCCGCTGGTGTTCCTGCAGAACATCACCGGCTTCATGGTGGGCCGAAAGTACGAAAACGAAGGCATCGCGCGCCACGGCGCCAAGATGGTGACCGCCGTGGCCACCGCCAATGTGCCCAAGTTCACCGTGCTGATCGGGGGCTCGTTCGGCGCCGGCAACTACGGCATGTGCGGGCGCGCCTACTCGCCGCGCATGCTCTTCATGTGGCCCAACGCGCGCATTTCGGTAATGGGCGGCGAACAGGCCGCCAGCGTGCTCGCCACCGTGCGCCGCGATGGCATCGAATCTCGCGGCGGGCAATGGAGCAGCGAGGAAGAAGAAGGCTTCAAGGCGCCGATCCGCGAGCAGTACGAGCGCGAAGGGCATCCGTACTACGCGACCGCCAGGCTCTGGGACGACGGCATCATCGCGCCCGCACAGACCCGCCGCGTGCTCGCGCTGGCGCTGTCGGCCGCGCTGAACGCGCCCATCGAGGACACGCGATTCGGCGTGTTCCGCATGTAATTCCGCATTCCGTATCCCGCATCCCGAGCTTGTCGCGCGCGGCGCCCGAAGCGCCGCGCAGAAGGAGTCAATGTGTTCTCCACCCTGCTGATTGCCAATCGCGGCGAAATCGCCTGCCGCGTCGCCGCCACCGCCCAGCGCCTCGGTCTGCGCACCGTGGCCGTGTATTCCGACGCCGACGCGCATGCGCGCCACGTCAGCGCCTGCGATACCGCCGTGCACATCGGCGGCCCGGAGCCGCGCGCGAGCTATCTGCGTGCCGACGTGATCCTGGCCGCCGCGCGCGCCACAGGCGCGCAGGCCATCCACCCCGGCTACGGATTCCTGTCCGAGAACGAGGCCTTCGCCCGCGCCGCCGCCGACGCCGGCATCGTGTTCGTGGGCCCGCCCGCCAGCGCAATCGCGGCCATGGGCAGCAAGTCGGCGGCCAAGGCGCTGATGGAAACCGCCGGCGTGCCGCTGGTGCCGGGTTACCACGGCGACAACCAGGACCCCGCCTTCCTCAAGGATCAGGCCGACGCCATCGGCTATCCCGTTCTGATCAAGGCCAGCGCCGGCGGCGGTGGCAAGGGCATGCGCGTGGTGGAATCCGGCGCGGCCTTTCTGGACGCGCTGACCTCCTGCCAGCGCGAGGCCGCCGCCAGCTTTGGCGATGACCGCGTGCTGATCGAACGCTATCTGCAGAAGCCGCGCCATATCGAGATCCAGGTGTTCGCCGACACCCACGGCAACTGCGTGTACCTGTTCGAGCGCGACTGCTCGGTACAGCGCCGCCACCAGAAGGTGATCGAAGAAGCGCCCGCCCCCGGCATGACCGAGGAGCGCCGCCGCGCGATGGGCGAGGCCGCCTGCGCCGCCGCACGGGCCGTGGGCTACGTGGGCGCGGGGACGGTGGAATTCATCGCCGAGCCCGATGGCCGCTTCTACTTCATGGAAATGAACACCCGGCTGCAGGTCGAGCACCCGGTGACCGAAATGATCACCGGCCACGACCTGGTCGAATGGCAGTTGCGCGTGGCGGCGGGCGAACCGCTGCCTGCGCGCCAGGAAGACCTGCGCATCCAGGGTCACGCCATCGAGGCGCGCATCTATGCCGAAAACCCCGAAAAGGGCTTTCTGCCCTCGATCGGCACGCTGAGCTACCTGGGCCTGCCCCCGCACACGGCGTTCGCCCGCGGCGACATCCGGGTCGACGGCGGCGTGCGCATGGGTGACACCATCACGCCGTACTACGATCCGATGATCGCCAAGCTCATCGTGCATGGCGCCGACCGCGATCAGGCGCGCGCCCGCATGATTCAGGCGCTGGCGCAGACGCAGGCGGTCGGCGTGCAGACCAACGTGGCGTTTCTCACGCGCCTCATGCGCGACGAGGCTTTTGCCGCGGCCGATCTCGACACCGGTCTCATCGAGCGCCGTCGCGCCACGCTGCTGCCCGAACCGCAACCGGTCGACGATGCCACGCTCGCCCTGGCGAGCGCGGCCGCGCTGGTGCGCCAGGGTCTGGCCGCGCCCGGCGATCGCGCGCCGCGCGATCAGGCCGCCGATCCCTGGGGCGCGCGCGACGGCTGGCGGCTCGGCGACCACTATCGCCAGACGCTGCGCTGGATCGATCAGGGCGAAGCGCGCGACGTCGTGCTGACGCGCCACGGCACCACCTGGACATTGTCGATCGGCGAACGCAGCCACACCCTGCGCTGGCAGGCCGTGCGCGGCGCCAATCCCGAGCTGTGCCATGGTCTGCGCGTGTCGCTCGACGAGCGCGAGATCACGGGCGACGTGGTGCTGCATGCGGATCGCGCGCATGTGTTCCGCGATGGCGCCACGTACGTGCTCGAACGCTACGATGCGCTGGCGCACGCCGACGACGCCGCGGACGGGCACGCGGGCGGCCTGACGGCGCCGATGCCGGGCAAGATCATTGCGGTGTCGGTCGCCGTGGGCGACACGGTCGAGAAGGGCCAGGCGCTGCTCGTGATGGAGGCCATGAAGATGGAGCACACCATCACGGCGCCGGCCGCCGGCCGCGTCGAGACGGTGCATTACGGCATCGGCGATCAGGTGGCCGAGGGCGCCGCGCTGATCGCGGTGAGCCCTCTCGAAAAATAGGGGGGCCCCCACGCTGCGCCTGCGGCTTGCTGCCCCCCGAGGGGGCGCTTTTTCCTTGGGACGGCCCGGCGGAAAAAGGGCCCCCACGCTGCGCCTGCGGCTTGCTGCCCCCCGAGGGGGCGCTTTTTCGTTGGGACGGCCCGGCGGAAAAAGGGCCCCCCACGCTGCGCCTGCGGCTTGCTGCCCCCCGAGGGGGCGCTTTTTCGTTGGGACGGCCCGGCGTTTGTTCAGTGCGCCGGATCGAGCTTCAGGTCGGCGAACAGGTCGGCCAGGGTCGGTACCGAGCGGGCCGGCCAGATGGCGCTCAGGTCGAACGAGGGCAGGGCGGCGCCGTCGCTCACTTCGCAGAAACGCACCCCACGAAAATCCAGCGCGCGGATCCAGCTCGGCAGTAGCGCCACGCCGCAGCCGCCCGCCACGCACGACAGCACCGTCAGCGTGCGGTTGGCTTCCTGCGCCACCACCGGCTCCAGGCCGGCCTTGCGCATGGTGTCGAGAATGCCGGCATTGAGCACCGGCAGTTGGACCTGCGGAAACAGCACCAGTCCCGCCCGCGCGATCTGCGCCAGCGTCACGCTGCCGTCGGGCCCCACCGGGAAATCATCGGGCACCGCCGCCACCAGGTAATCGCGCTGCAACTGGCGTTCGCGCATGCGCCCGCCCATGGCGACCGGCGTGTGCATCAAGGCCAGATCGATCGACCCGCTGACCAGCGCCTCGGCGAGCTCTTCGTTGCTCATCTCGCGCAGCACCACGCGCACGCCCGGCGCCTCGCGTCGCAAGGCCCGCAACGCGCGCGGCAGGATATCGAACAGCGCCGACGAAACCAGCCCGATGGTGAGCTGGCCGGCGCTACCGCGCGCGATCTCCTGCGCGCGGCGCTGCGCCGCGTCGATGCGGGTCATGCTCACGCGCACATCTTCGAGGATCGCCAGCGCCGCGGTCGTGGGCTCGGCGCCCCGTCGGCTGCGCTCGAACAATTTCACGCCGAGTTCGCGCTCCATGCGGGCCAGGGATTGCGACAAGGCAGGCTGGGCGATGCCCAGGCCATCGGCCGCGGCGCTGATGCTGCCGTAGTCGATCACGGCCAGGAAATGGCGCAGGTGGCGGGTTTGCATATCAAAACGATATATAAAAAGCGTTTTATCTGGATAGATCAATATACATGGGGTGCCTAGAATCCGGCCATCAAAAGAACCCACGCCCCGCGCGACGCGCCCCTCGAGGCCCCGCGGCAGGCATCGCCGGAGACATCGGTTTGGCTCAGCCCCGCCCGCACACCCTCGCCATCGACACCCACGCGCATATTTTTGTCCGCGGGCTGCCGCTGGCCGGCGTGCGCCGCTACACCCCCGATTACGACGCGACGCTGGCCGATTACCTGGCGCTGCTCGACGCCCATGGCCTGAGACACGGCGTGCTGGTGCAGACCAGCTTTCTGGGCACGGACAACAGCTTCATGCTGGCCGCGCTTGCACAGGCCCGCGGCCGGTTGCGCGGCGTGGCCGTGATCGACACGGACACGACGCCCGCCGAGCTCTCGGACATGAATCTGGCCGGGGTGCGCGGCATCCGGCTGAACCTCATGGGCCGCGAGACGCCGGCGCTCGACAGCGCGCCGTGGCAGACGCTGCTGGAGGCGATCAATGCCCTGGGCTGGCATGTGGAGGTGTACATGCCGGCATCGCGCCTCCCCGAGGCCGTGACGCCGCTGCTGGCCGCGGGTTGCCGCGTGGTGGTGGATCACTTCGGCCGGCCGGATCCGGCCCTGGGCATCGCCGACCCGGGTTTCACGTACCTGCTGGACCAGGCCGATACCCAACGCGTGTGGGTCAAGCTGTCCGCTCCCTATCGGATCTGGCAGCCGGCCGACTGCGCGCCCCTGGGCCGCCAGGCAACGCATAAACTGCTGACCGCATTCCCGGCCGAGCGCCTGCTCTGGGGCAGCGATTGGCCACATACCGAGAACCGAGACCGCGCCGACTACCGTCTGGCGTGCGACTGGCTGCGCGCCTGGATCGATGACGACGCCACGCGCCACATCATATTGGCCGACACGCCGTCGGCACTATTTGGCATAACAGGAGACCACCCATGACCATTCTGAACGCGTTCGCGCGTCGCGCCGCCGTTGCCCTCGGCGCGACCCTGCTCGCTTCGGCCAGCGCGATGGCCGCCTACCCCGACCGCCCCGTGACGCTGGTCGTCACCTATCCTCCCGGCGGCACCGTCGACGTGGTGGCCCGCCTCATCGGTCCCAAGCTGGCCGAGAAGCTCGGCAAGCCGGTCGTGATCGAGAACCGCGGTGGCGCGGGCGGGATGATCGGCGGTGCCGCCGTCGCGAAGGCCAAGCCCGACGGCTACACGCTGATGCTGGACGCCTCGAACCACGCCCAGAATCCCGCGATCCACAGCAAGATGCAGTTCGACACGCTGGCCGATTTCGCGCCGGTGTCGCTGCTGCTGCGCGTGCCGAACGTGCTGGTGGTCACGCCGAATTCGCCGATCAACAGCGTGGCCGACCTGATCAAGGCCGGTCAGGACAAGGACAAGCCGATCTACTTCGCCTCGGCCGGCCCCGGCTCGGCGCAGCATCTCGGCGGCGAGCTGTTCAACCTGCTGGCTCAGACGCATCTCGAACACGTGGCCTACAAGGGCGGCGGCCCCGCCATGATCGACGTGATGGCCGGCCAGGTGCCGGTGATGTTCGCCAGCATGGGCTCGGCCTGGCAGCACGTGAAGAACGGCAAGCTGCGCGCCGTGGCTGTCGGCGGCAGCCAGCGTTCGGCGACCGCGCCCGACCTGCCCACGCTCGCCGAAGCGGGCGTGCCGGGCTACGAATCGTATGAATGGAACGCCGTGTTCGCGCCGGCCGGCACGCCGCCCGAGATCATCGACCAGGTGTCGCAGGCCCTGGCCGAAGTGCTCAAGGACCCGGCCGTCGCCAACACGCTCGCCGGCATCGGCGCCGAGACCATCGGCTCGACCCCGGCCGACCTCGACACCTTCCGCCGCGCCGAGATCGACAAGTGGAAGAAGGTCGTGACCGAAGCGAACCTCAAGCTCGACTGATTAGTGCCGCCTCACCTGCATCACACGCCCGGTTCGCCGGGCGTTTTTTTGGTCCGCCCCGCCGACGCGCGGCGTACGGCGGGCGCGCGGACGCGTGGCGCGGCGGCGCCGCGGCGGCTCACGCCGGGCTCTGCGGGCCCACGTAGGCGAAGCGCGGCACCACGCCCGCATCCGTCTCCACCGTTTCGTTCCAGATGCGCAGCAGGCGCGTGTTCATCGGCATGCCGTCGCGCGGATAGAGCCGCACATAGACCACCACGGTCTCGTCGGTCTCGTCGGCGCGGGCCAGGCCCAGGGCCAGATATTGTTGGCCCTTGTAGTGGCGATAGACGCCGGGGCGGAAGCTGTCGATGGGATCGTTCGTCATAGGATTGTGCAAAAGGTTGTGCGCGCAACCGGTGCGGCTGGGAATGCGCGGGTGAAAACGACAACGGCCGCTCGCGCGGCCGTTGTCTCGTGCCGTGCAGGCTTACTTGCGCACAGCCACGATCAGCGCGTCGAGCTGTTCCAGCATGCTGCTGATTTCGCCTTCGGAAACATTGAGCGCGGGCATGAAGCGCAGCAGGTTGCCGCGCGGGGCGTTGAGCAGCAGGCCCTGCGGCGATTGCTTGCGGGCGGCGTCGACGATGGCGGGGCCGTCGTCGCGGTCGAGCACGAGCGCGCGCAGCAGACCCAGGCCGCGTTCGCCGCCCATGCCATGCTTGGCCGACAGTGCCAGCAGGCCTTCGGAGAGCTGGCGGCCACGCGCCTGCACCGATTCCAGGAAGCCCGGCTTGGCCAGCGCGTCGAACACCGCCACGCCGACGGCCGTGCACAGCGGGTTGCCGTTGTAGGTGCCGCCTTGCTCGCCCGGCGAGAAGACGCTGACCGATTCGCGCGCCAGCAGGGCGGCCAGCGGCACGCCGCCGCCAATGCCCTTGCCCAGCGTCATGATGTCAGGCGTCACGTCGAACTGCTGGTAGGCGAACATCGTGCCGGTGCGGCCCATGCCGGTCTGCACTTCGTCGACGATGAACAGAATGCCGTGCTCGTCGGCCAGCTTGCGCAGGCCCTGCATGAACTCGCGCGTGGCGGGGATGACGCCGGCCTCGCCCTGCACCGGCTCGAGCATGATGGCGACGGTCTGCGCGTCGATCAGCGCGCGCACCGAATCCAGATCATTGATTTCGGCCTTCGGGAAACCCTCGACCTGCGGCGCGAACATCGTGTCCCAGCCCGGCTTGCCCGATGCCGACATCGTGGCCAGGGTGCGGCCGTGGAAGCCGTGGTTCATCGTGATGATCTTGTAGGCGCCATTGCGATTCACGCGGCCCCACTTGCGCGCCAGCTTGATCGCGCCTTCGTTGGCTTCGGCGCCGCTGTTGGCGAAGAACACGCGATCGAACACCGAGGCGTCGGTCAGACGCTGCGCAAGCTCGAGCGAGGGCACGTTGTAGAAGGCGGGCGACGGATTCATCAGCTTGCCGGCCTGCTCCTGCAGGGCGCGCACCATCTCGGGCGCGCTGTGGCCCAGCGAATTGACCGCCCAGCCCTGCACGAAGTCGAGATATCGCTTGCCCGACTGATCCTCCAGCCAGGATCCCTCGCCGCGCACGAACACGAGGTCCGGACGGGAGGTGATCTCCATGAGGGTGTTGACGTTGAACTGGCTGAATTCCATGGCGGTTCCTGCGAGGGAAAGAAACAGGGGAGGGGAAACCTGAAATTTAGCACCCTCGGGGCAATGCTATCGTGACGGCATCCCTTCCTGCATTCCCGCAAGCGGCCCACAAGGCGCGTCACGGATCGCAAAGGCGGCCTCCTATCCCGGCGTGGCCGCGCTTTTTTCTTGCCATCATTCCATCCTACGCACCATGAACCGTCTTCTTCCCAGCCTTCTGGCCGGCGTCGCCCTGACCCTCGCCGCCACCGCCCACGCCGATTTTCCGGAGCGCCCGCTGCGCCTGATCGTGCCGTTCCCGCCGGGGCAGGCCACCGACATCTTCGCGCGCGCGCTGGCTGAAAAGCTAGGCGCCGACACCGGCCAGCCCGTGATCGTCGAGAACCGCGCCGGCGCCGGCAGCAACATCGGCATGGAGCAGGCCGCGCGCGCCACGCCCGACGGCTACACGCTCGTGGTGGCCGGCAGCGCCGCCGCCGTCAACCAGACGCTCTACAAAAACATCAACTACAGCCTGACGAAGGACTTCGCGCCGGTCTCGGGCGTGTTCTCCGTGCCGCTGGTGTTTCTCGCCACGCCCACCTCCGGCATCGACAGCCTCGACAAGCTGGTCAAGCAGGCCCGCGCCAAGCCCGGCGACCTCGCGTATGCCAGCGCGGGCATCGGCGGCACCCAGCACCTCTCGGCCGAGATGTTCCGCGCGGCCGCCAACATCGACATCCGCCACATCCCCTACAAGGGCAGCGGCCCCGCCCAGGCCGACTTCCTGGGCCACCAGGTGCCGCTGATGGTCGACTCGGTGACGGCCGCGCTGCCGCACATCCAGACGGGCAAGGCCGTGCCGCTCGCGGTCACGACCTCGAAGCGCCTGACCCAGCTGCCCAAGGTGCCGACCGTCGCCGAGTCCGGCTACCCCGGCTTCGAGGCCATCGGCTGGGCCGCCGTGATGGCGCCGCGCGACACGCCGGCCGATCGCATCACCTACTGGAGCGAGCACATCGGCCGCGTGCTGCGCAACCCGGATATGGCGCGCTTCCTGCGTGACCGCGGCGCCGAGCCGATGCCCACCACGCCCGAAGCCACGGCCACGTTCGTCGCCAGCGAAGTGACCAAGTGGGGTGACACGGTCCGCCGCTCGGGCGCGCAGGTCGACTGATACCCGACCGGCCCAGGATGGTGCGGCACGCCTTCTCGTGGGGCGCGCCGCACCGCCACGGCGCACAAAGTAAGGCCGCTCCGGCAAGGGTGCCGGGGCAACGCGATTGGCATGGATGTTGCTTTGCTCTGTTTTGTATACCGATCTGGTGTGCAACATCGCGCCGCTCAGGCGCCGGAGACCTCCATGAATCGCAGACATGTGTTGTTGACCCTGATCGCCGGCGCGCTGACGCTGTCGGCGGGCGCAAGCCACGCCGACGCCCTGGCCGACATCCAGAAGCGCGGCGTCCTCAAGGTGGCGGTGCCGCAGGACTTTCCCCCGTTCGGATCGGTCGGCGCCGACATGAAGCCGCTCGGCTATGACGTCGATACCGCCGCCCTGATCGCCAAGAAAATGGGCGTCAAGCTCGAGCTCGTGCCGGTCACGAGCGCCAATCGCGTGCCTTACCTGCAAACGGGCAAGGTGGACCTCGTGATCTCCAGCCTGGGCAAGAATCCCGAGCGCGAGAAGGCGATCGACTTCTCGGTGGCCTATGCGCCGTTCTTCAACGGCGTGTTCGGCCCGGCCGATCAGGCGGTGAAGGCGGCGGCGGATCTGTCCGGCAAGACCGTGGGCGTCACGCGCGGCGCCGTCGAAGACATCGAACTCTCGAAGATCGCGCCGGCCGACGCCACCATCAAACGCTACGAAGACAACAACGGCACCATCACCGCCTTCCTGTCGGGTCAGGTGCAGCTGGTGGCGACCGGCAACGTCGTCGCCGCGGCCATCCTGGCCAGGAATCCGCCCAAGAAGCCGGAGACCAAGTTCCTCATCAAGGACTCGCCGTGCTTCATCGGCCTGGCCAAGAACGAGCCGGCGCTGCTCGCCAAGGTCAACGAGATCATCACGCAGTCCAAGCAGGATGGCTCGCTGAACGCCGTCGCGCAGCGCTGGCTGGGCGCGCCGTTGCCCGCCGGTCTCTGAGCCAGCGCACGTCATGGGCTACGCGTTCGACTTCGGCGCGCTCGCCGGCTACACCCCCGTGCTCATGAAGGGCGTGGGGGTGACGTGCACGCTGATCGGCGTGGGCGGGGTGGCGGGGGTGGCCCTGGGCATCGCCTGCGCCTGGGTGCGCACGCAGGGGCCGCGCTGGGCGCGCCTGGCGGTGGTGGCGTACATCGAGACGATGCGCAACACCCCCTTCCTGATCCAGCTGTTCTTCATCTTCTTCGGCCTGCCGTCGCTGGGCGTGCAGATGGGCGAAATGACCGCGGCCTGCCTCGCCATGGCGCTCAACCTGGGCGCCTACAGCGCCGAGATCGTGCGGGCCGGCGTGGCCACCACGCCGCGAGGGCAGTTCGAAGCCGGCGCCAGCCTGGCGCTCACACGCCTGCAGGTGTTCCGTCACATCGTGCTGGCACCGGCGCTCAAGCGCGTCTGGCCTGCGTTGTCGTCGCAGATCGTGGTGGTGATGCTGGGCTCGGCGGTGTGTTCGCAGATCGCCGTCGAAGACCTGAGCTTCGCCGCCAACTTCATCCAGTCGCGCAACTTCCGCGCCTTCGAGGTGTACTTCGTGACGACGGCGATCTACCTGGCGCTGGCCATCGTGTTGCGCCAGCTGCTGCGGCTGGCCGGCGCGCGGCTGTTCCGGAGCCCGGGATCATGATCGAGTTCAGCCTCTGGGACATCGTTCGCAATCTGCTGCTCGCCACGCGCTGGACCGTGCTGATGTCGCTCGCGGCCTTCATCGGCGGTGCGCTGCTGGGCCTGGCGCTGCTCTTCGCGCGCACCTCCCGCGCCCCCTTGCTGCGCCGCGCGAGCTGGGCCTACATCGAGCTGTTCCAGGGCACACCGTTGCTGATGCAACTGTTTCTCGCGTTCTTCGGGCTTTCGCTGGTGGGCATCGAGGTGCCGGCCTGGGTCGCGGCGGGCGCGGCGCTGGTGCTGTGGTCGGCCGCCTACCTGGCCGAGATCTGGCGCGGCTGCGTGGAGTCGATCGCGCGCGGTCAGTGGGAAGCCTCGGCCAGCCTGGCGCTCGACCGCATGCAGCAGATGCGTTACGTCATCCTGCCGCAGGCCGCGCGCGTGGCGGTCGCGCCCACCGTGGGCTTCGCGGTGCAGATCGTCAAGAGCACCGCGCTCACCTCCATCATCGGCTTCACCGAGCTGTCCAAGGCCAGCACGATCATCACCAATGCCACCTTCAGTCCCTTCACCGTCTATGCCTGCACCGCGCTGATCTATTTCGCGCTGTGCTGGCCCCTGTCACGTCTCAGCCTGCGGCTGGAAAGGAAGTTGCATGCCTCTCATCGCTCTTGAAGACGTACGCAAAAGCTACGGCGCGAATACGGTTCTCAAAGGGGTGACCCTGCGGGTCGAGCCCGGCGAAGTGATCGCGATCATCGGCAAGAGCGGCTCGGGCAAGAGCACGCTGCTGCGGTGTATCAACGGGCTGGAAGACATCGACAGCGGCGCGGTCATGGTGGCCGACGCCAAGCTCGTGCCCGACGATCTGCACCTGCGCGCGCTGCGGCTGAAGGTGGGCATGGTGTTCCAGCAGTTCAACCTCTTCCCGCATCTGAGCGCGGGGCGCAACGTCATGCTCGCGCCCATCGTGGCGCGCAGGATGCCTGAGGCCGAGGCCGCCAGCCTGGCGCGCGACATGCTCGAGCGGGTGGGCCTGGCCCATCGCTTCGATGCCTGGCCCAGCGAGCTCTCGGGCGGCCAGCAGCAACGCGTGGCGATCGCCCGCGCGCTCGCGATGCAGCCGCTGGCGTTGCTGTGCGACGAGATCACGTCGGCGCTCGATCCCGAACTCGTCAACGAGGTGCTGGGCGTGGTGCGCAAGCTTGCCGCCGACGGCATGACGCTCTTGATGGTGACGCACGAAATGCGGTTCGCGCGCGAGGTGTGCGACCGCGTGGTGTTCATGCACGAAGGCCGCATCCACGAGCAGGGCGCGCCCGAACGCGTGTTCGGCGCACCGGTCACGCCCGAACTGCGGCAGTTCCTGGGCGTGACCGGCGCCTGACGCCGCGGCGCCTGTGCGGTCCGACCGGCGGACCGGCGCGCCGGTCGTGCGCGTGCGCGTCAGCGGCTCAGGCCGCGCGCGGCCACCGGCCAGATGGCCTCGACCACGCCGTCGCGCACGGCCACGAGCCTGTCGTGCAGATTGAAGGTGGGATCCACGTGCGAGGCCACCAGCTTGACCACCTCGCCCAGCGCCGGCGCACGCGCGCCGGCATCCACCTTGACCACGCCGTGCTCGTCGTTGGTGGCCACGTACGTGAGGCCGTCGCGTTGCCACACGCGCGGCGGGCCGCATTCGATGGTGGTGGACTTCAGGCCGGCGTCGAGCACCACGCGCTCGGGCGTGGGCGTGCTCATGACGGTGGAAAGCAGGAACAGGCTGTTGTCGAAGCGCAGCGTGTCGGACCACTGATTGGCGCCGTAGTCGCCGTCCATGAAGGCGTACGAGCCGGCCTGCAGCTCGGTGTAGACGCCGCTGGCCGCGTCGAACTCCGCGCTGCCCGTTCCGGCGCCGGTGATGCGATCCACGGCGATGCCGTGGCCGCGCAGCAGCTCCGCGTAACCGGCCGCGGTGGCCGCGGCCGATGCGCAGATGCGGGCGCGGGCTTCGCGCGTGCGCTCGTGCTGCACCGAGCCGTGGTAAGCCTGCAGACCGCCGAAGCGCAGATGCGGATCGGCCTGGGCGGCTCGCGCCAGGGCCACGACGGTCTCGGCATCGCTCGCGCCGCAGCGGCCCTGGCCCACGTCCACCTCGACCAGCACGGTGATGTGCGCGCCGGCCTGCGCCATGGCGCGCGCGATCGCGGCCAGGTTGTCGGGATGGTCGACGCACACGCTCAGCTCGGCCCGCAGCGCCAGTTGCGCCAGCAGGGCCAGCTTGGCCGGGCCCACCACTTCGTTGCTGATGTGGATGTCGCGAATGCCGGCCTGCAGGAACGGCAGAGCCTCGCTGACCTTCTGGCAGCAGATGCCGCGCGCGCCCAACGCGATCTGCCGCAGCGCGACCTCGGGGCACTTGTGCGCCTTGGCGTGTGGCCGCAGCGCCACACCGTGCGCATCGGCCCAGCGTTGCATCGCGGCCAGATTGCGCTCGAATGCGGCCAGATCGAGCATCAGCGACGGCGTATCGATGGTGTCCCAGGCATCGCCCGGCCGCGCGGGCGGCGGCAGCGGCAGGTCATCGGCGGAAGAAACAGAGGCGTGCACGGAAAACTCCTAGAACAGAAGGGGGGCGATGACCATAACCAGGACGGGGGCAACCATAACTTTGCGGGGTAGGTAGCCTCGCGTAAACGATAGCTTCGCACGAGCGGCCATCATGACAAAATTTTGCGCGTTGAAAGGCCTCCTATGGGGAGAGCCTTTGTCCCCTCCTGGAGAAGCCCTCATGCACCTCAAGACCTGGATCAAAAGCCTGACCCTCGCCGTCGCCCTCGCTGGCGCCGCCACCTCGGTACAAGCCCAGCAATTCTTCCGCATCGGCACCGGCGGCACGGCCGGCACCTATTACCCGGTGGGCGGCATGATCGCCAACGCCGTGTCCCAGCCGGGCAAGCTGATCGCCACCGCCGTCGCCTCGAACGGCTCCGTGGCCAACATCAACGGCATCGTGGGCGGCTCGCTCGAAGCGGGCTTCACGCAATCCGACGTGGCCTACTGGGCCTATACCGGCACGGGCACCTTCGAGGGCAAGCCCAAGGCTCAGGACCTGCGCCTGATCGCCACGCTGTATCCCGAAAGCATCCACCTGGTCACGCGCAAGGGCGCCGGCATCAAGTCGGTGGCCGACCTGAAGGGCAAGCGCGTGTCGATGGACGAACCCGGCTCGGGCACCCTGGTCGACGTGCGCCTGATCCTCGGCGCCTATGGCATGTCCGACAAGGACGTGAAGGCCGAATACCTCAAGCCGAACCAGGCCGGCGAAAAGCTCAAGGACGGCGGCCTGGACGCGTTCTTCTTCGTGGGCGGCGCACCGGCCGGCGCGATCTCCGAGCTCGCCTCGGGCGGCGCGGGTATCGAGCTGGTGCCGCTGGTGGGTGCCGAGATCGACGCGCTGCGCGCCAAGCAGGATTTCTTCACGCCCGACACGATTGCCGCCAACACCTATCAGGGCGTGGGCGAGATCAAGACGATCTCGGTCAATGCGCAGATGGTGACCTCGGCCAAGCAGACCGAACAGACCATCTACGACATCACCAAGGCCCTGTATAGCGACGCCACCCGCAAGACGCTCGACAGCGGTCACGCCAAGGGCAAGCTCATCACCAAGGAAAACGCGGTGAAGGGCGCCGGCATCCCGTTCCATCCGGGCGCCGAGAAGTTCTACAAGGAAATCGGCCTGCTGAAGTAAGCCGCGCGGGCGCTCGATCGCCCCCACGGTAGTCGCGCGGCTCGCCCGCGCCCCCGACGTCCGCTGCCTGGCAGCGGACGTCGCATTGCGCGGCCCCGCCGCGCGAACGGCGCAAGCTGTTCTCCTGAAGATTCCGCCATGGAAATTGATCACGAAAAGACCCAGCGGCTCGCCGAGAAATACGACGCCGAGATCCGCTTTCGCCCGCTCGACAAGACCGCGACCTGGATCATCTCGATCCTGCTCGTCACGCTGTCGATCTTCCATTACTACACCGCGGGCTTCGGCCTGCTGCGCGAGTCCACGCATCGCGGCGTGCACCTCGCCTTCGTGCTCTCGCTGATCTTCCTGGTCTTCGGCTTCTCCAAGGCGCACTACCAGCGCGAGCCGCGGTCGACCTGGTATGCGCCTGGCGGCGTGCCGCTCTACGACTGGATCATCGCCGTCGCGCTCGCGCTGAGCGTGTTGTACATCCCCTACATCTTCGATGACCTGGCGTTCCGCGTCGGCAACCCCATGCCGATGGACGTGGCGATGGGCACGATCCTGATCGTCGGCCTGCTCGAGGCCACGCGCCGTGCGATGGGCTGGCCGCTGCCCATCATCGCGCTGGTGTTCGTGGCCTACGCGGCGTTCGGCCCCTGGTTCCCCGGTTTGCTGCAGCACGCGGGCAACAGCTGGCCGCAGATCGTCAACCACATGTACCTCACCAGCCAGGGCATCTACGGCGTGGCGGTGGGTGTGGTGGCGACCTACGTGTTCCACTTCGTGCTGTTCGGCGTGCTGGCCACCCGCATCGGCCTGGGCCAGCTGTTCCTCGACGTGGCGTCCACGGTCGCGGGGCGCTATGCCGGCGGCCCGGCCAAGGTGTCGGTGTTCGGCTCGGCCATGTTCGGCATGCTGTCGGGCTCATCGGTGGCCAACGCCGTGACCGTGGGCTCGCTGACCATCCCCGCGATGATCCGCATCGGCTACCCGCGCCACTTCGCGGCGGGCGTCGAGGCGGCCTCGAGCACGGGCGGTCAGATCACGCCGCCCATCATGGGCGCGGCCGCGTTCCTGATGATCGAGTTCCTGGGCATCCCGTATCAGCAGATCGCGATCGCCGGCATCTTCCCGGCCTTCCTGTACTTCTTCGGCATGTTCGTGCAGGTGCACTTCGAGGCCAAGCGCGAGGGCCTGCGCGGCCTGACCGAAGCCGAAATGCCGCGACTGAAGGAATCGTTCAAGAAGCGCTGGCCGACGCTGATTCCGCTCGTGTTGCTGGTCGGCGTGCTGGCCAGCGGCCGCACGCCGTATCTCGCGGCGTTCGCCGGCATCACGGGCTGCATCGTGGTGGGCCTGCTCAATCCGTTCCAGCGCCTGAAATGGCGTGACCTCTACGAAGCCTTCGAAACCGGCGCGAAGTACGCGCTGGCGGTCGGTGCGGCGGCCGGCACGGTGGGGTTGGTCATCGGCGTCGTCACGCTCACCGGGGTGGGCTTCAAGATCTCGTTCATCGTGATCAGCGCGGCCCAGGCGATCTCCGGCGGCCTCGGTGCCGTCATCCCGGATGTCGTGGCCAACGCGCAGACGCTCACGCTCATCGCCGCGCTGGTCATGACCGGCATCGTGTGCGTGCTGATGGGCTGCGGTGTGCCCACGACCGCCAACTACCTGATCATGGTGACGGTGGCCGCGCCGATCCTGGTGCAGCTCGGCGTACAGCCCATCGCCGCGCACTTCTTCGTGTTCTATTTCGGCATCCTGGCCGACATCACGCCCCCGGTGGCGCTTGCCGCCTATGCGGCGGCGGGCATGGCCGGCAGCGACCCGTTCAAGACCGGCAACACCGCGTTCAGGCTGGGTATCACCAAGCTGATCGTGCCGTTCGTGTTCGTGTTCTCGCCGTCGCTCCTGATCTCCGTGCAGGGCTTCACCTGGTACGACTTCTTCGTGACGTTGTTCGGCTGCATGGTGGGCCTGGTGTTGCTGTCGGCGGCCTTCTCGCGCTACTTCCTGGTGCTGATGAAATCGTGGGAACGCTGGGTGTTCACGCTGGGCGCGTTGCTCACCATCATGCCCGGGGTGACCAGCGGGTTGGTGGGGCTGCTCATCAGCACGCCGGTGTTCATCAACCAGTATCGCCAGCTGCGCCTGGCGCGGGTCGCGCCCGCCTGACGCCCGCGCCGGCCCCGCCCCGGTCGCCGGGCTGCCGCGCGATTGAGCGGTGGGCCGTGGGCGGTGGGCGGCTGGGCGGCTGGGCGACAAGCGGCCACGGACCGGCCCTCCGCAGCGCAGCCCGGCAATCGGGGCCGCAGCCCAAAAGCTGCGGCCCTTTTTTATCGAGAGGAGGGGTCGCGCATGACCAATAACACCGTGCCGCGGGCGCAACGTTCAGGGGAAATCCCCTCGGGGGACGCGGTTGCCGCGGTCCGGGTTTCGGCGTACAGTAAAATCACGTTTGCTGGTCTGCCGATATGCGGGCCGACTGTGCAAACAGGCACCCTGAAGCGCCATATGTTCGATATCCTGGTTTATCTGTTCGAGAATTACTACACGCCGCAAGCCTGTCCTGCGGCCGACGTGCTGGCAAAGCGCCTCGCCGCTGCCGGCTTCGAGCACGAAGACATCGACGACGCGCTGGGCTGGCTCTACGGGCTGGCCGAAACCACCGAGCGTTGCGTCGAGCTCGCTCAGGCGCCCGTCACCGGTACCCGCATCTACACCGATGCCGAGTACCAGCAGCTCGGGACCGATTCGATCGGCTTCATCACCTTCCTCGAGACCGCCGGCGTGCTGCCCGCACCGCTGCGCGAGATCGTGATCGACCGCGCCCTGGCCTCGCCCGAAGCGCCGGTGTCCCTCTCCAAGATCAAGATCATCGCGCTGATGGTCCTCTGGAGCCAGGAAGCCGAGATCGACAACCTGGTGCTCGAAGAGCTGCTCGACGACGAAGCCGGCCGCCGCCTGCATTGAGCAGGGCGTCCACGCCCGCCCGCGCCGTCCGTGATCGTCACGTCATCCGCCGCCACGCGCGGTTCCGCTGTCCCCTATGTCGGGCGCTTCGCGCCCAGCCCGAGCGGCCCCTTGCACGAGGGATCGCTCGTGGCCGCTCTCGCGAGCTGGCTCGACGCCCGCGCGCACGCGGGCCGCTGGTTGCTGCGCATCGAAGACGTGGACACGCCGCGCACCGTCCCGGGCGCCGATCAGGTCATCATGGATCAGCTGCGCGCGCTGGGGCTGCACTGGGACGGTGAGGTCTGGTGGCAATCGCAGCGTTTCGACGCCTATCAGGCCGCCTTCGACGCGCTTGCCGAGCGCGGCCTGATCTATGGCTGCGGCTGCACCCGTCGCGAAATCGCCGACTCGGCCCTGCGCGGGCCGGCCTCGGCCGATGGCGAGCGCCCCTATGCCGGCACCTGCCGCCACGGCCTGGCGCCCGGCCGCAGCGCGCGGGCGTACCGTGTGCGCGTGCCCGACGGCGTGGAAGCCTTCGAGGATCGCTGGCTCGGTCCGCAGACGCAGGATGTCGCGCGCGCCGTCGGCGACTTCGTGTTGCGGCGGGCCGATGGCCTGTGGGCCTACCAGCTCGCGGTGGTGGTGGACGACGCCGCGCAGGGCGTCACCGATGTGGTCCGCGGGGCCGACCTGCTGTCATCGACCGCGCGTCAGCGCGTGCTGTGCCGGCTGCTGGAGGTGCCCATGCCGCGCATGATGCACGTGCCGCTCGTGACCGATCCGGCATCCGGGCTGAAGCTCTCGAAACAGAACAACGCGCCCGCGCTCGACCTGGCCGATCCCCTGGCCACGCTGCAGCGCGCCTGGCAGCGCCTGGGTTTCGAGGCCATCTCGGCCACCAGCGCCGGGGATTTTCTTGCGCGTGCCCAGGCGCCCTGGCGCACGCGCTTCCCGCGCTGATCAGAGCGGCTTCAGGTCCTTGTCGAGCATGCGCACCAGCAATGCGGTGCCGCTGCCGTCGTAGCGCACTTCGCCGAAGCGCGCGGCCTCGTAGCGGGGCGCCTCGCCCTCGGGGAAGAAATACGCGTCGGTCACGATGCGCACCCCCATCGGCCGCACGCGATATCGCAGCACGATCTCGTCCTGGGCCGACGGCGCCTTGCCGTCCTGCACGCGCAGCACCTGCGCCACGCCGCGATCGTCGGCCTTGAGCACCACATAGCCGTCGGTGCGCAGCAGCCCGCCCGGCGCCTGCGTCTCGGAGGCGGGCAGATCCCCGCGCAGGCGGTACACGTCGTCACCGGCGGCAAAACGCAGTGCCATGTAATCGCCCTGCATGATCGAACGCGGGTCCACCGGCGCCAGCGCCAGGATGGCCACGCGACCCTGCGCCAGCAGCTGTTCCCGCTGCCAGATGCCGTAGTTGGTCAGGCCGAGCACCAGCACCAGGCCGCCAAGGATCACGGCGCTGCGCCAGCGCAGCCCGCCGGGAATGGGCCCGCGCGGCGCGAGCGGCGCGGGGGCCGTGCGCATCCAGCGCGGCAGCAGCCACACCAGCAGCCGCATCACCAGCAGCAGGCCGGCCGCGCCTGCCAGCCAGATCGCCTTGTCCAGCAGCGGCACATCGAGCTGGTAGTAATAGAACATCAGGTAGCTCAGCATGGCGAGCACGCCGAACACCGTCAGACGCGGTTTGTTCAGGCCGAAGCCCAGCAGGAGCCACGTGAGGGCGAAGGCGATACCGGGACTGGGCAGCCAGAACAACGCCAGCACCAGCAGACCCAGCGGCACGCCGAACACCAGCGCGCGCGTCAGCACGCGCCGACGCGGCCACAACACCCACAGCGCCGCGATCACGGGCAACAGCGCGCCCGCGAGACTCAGGATGGCCGTCTGCGGATGCAGGCTCCAGAGCGACGGAAACTGCCGCAGCGCCACGCCGCCGGCCTGCCAGACCACCGCCTGCACGGCGATAACGAGCGCCCAGCCCATGGGGTCGAGCACATGCGAGCGCCGCTTGAAATGCCGGTCGGCGCAGAAGGCGACCGCGGCCCACCACGCGCCGATCACCGTGACCGGCAGCCAGATGAACGTGGCGCGCAGCATGTCGAACGCGAAAAACAGTTCGATCATGCCGTCGCCCATCACGTTCGGGCGCAGCGCCTCCCACAGCAGACCGGTGCCGCCGAACGCCATGATCCAGGTGCTCAGGAAGCGCAGCAGATGATCGGGGGCGGCCACGTAGATCACGGCGCCCAGCACCAGCAGCGCCAGGCAGGCGCCCGAGAACGAGGTGCTCTCGCTCAGGCCGTACATGATCATGATCTGGCCGGCGAAGGCGGAGGCGATCGCGCATTGGCGCCAGAAGGGGCCCGCTTCGGTGCGCAGCACCGCCACGCCGCCCGCGCACAACACCAGGCCCACGACCAGGGCGCCCTCGGCGCTCATGACGATGCCCGACAGCGCAAGGAAAGCCAACAGCAGCAGGGTGGAAATCCAGGCCGACAAGCCGAGCAGGCCCTGGATGTACCACGGGGAACCGGCATGGGCGTCGTCCGGGCTGTCCGAGAGCGCGATGACCGGGGCATCGGCCGCGGCCGGTTCGACGGCCAGGCCGGCCGATTCGCCGGCGGGCTCGGCGTCGGCGGCGGTCGCCAGCGCGGCATCCGCGGCGACGGCGGGATCACGCACCACGCCGCCGGCAAGAGGCGCGGGCGCGCGCTGGGCCAGCCGGCGCAGCCAGCGCGCCGCCCAGACCGCCTCGGCCATCAGCAGGCCTGCCAGCGGCAACAGGGCCCACACGCCGGGCTCCAGCCGCACCAGCCACTCGCCCACCATGCGCAGCGACACACCGATCACGCCGGCCGCCAGGACGGCCAGAATGACCAGGTCCAGGCGCACCCGCTGATAGTAGTAGCCGAGGCCGCCGGTGATGGCGAGCCAGGCCAGCAGGATGTACATCGTGTGGCGCGAGCGCAGGCCCAGGAACAGATCGCCCAGGATCAGGCCCGACACCAGCACGCCCACGGCCAGCAGGACCAGCACGCGCGGCCCGACCTTGGTGCTAAGGTGATGGCGGCGCGCAGCGAGCTCCCAGCCCGCCAGCAGCACCAGATTGAGCAGGGCCATGACCAGGCTGGGGAAGCCGGCGCCGTCGAACGTGGTCCACCAGGAAAACACCTGTTCGCCCAGCCAGAGTGCCACCGCCAGGTTGAGCACCAGCACCCACAAGAGCCAAAGCACCTGGCTGGCGGCGGCGAGGCACCACGGAATCAGCAGGGCCGCCCAGAGGGCGAAGAGTTCCCACGTGTCGGCCCCGGTCTGGTAGGTTTGACCCACGAGGGCGAGCAGGGCGCCCAGGAACAGCCCTGAGAGTGTCAGGACGGCGCCGGCGACCCGGCGCCGGGTATCGGGGACGGCTCGAAGCCGTAGCCGCAGCCAGAGGGCCGCCAGCGTCGAGACGATCAGCAGGCCCTGCGCCAGCGCGAAACGCTGTGTCGTCGAGAGGCCCTGCCAGTTTGCTGCAACGCCACAAACCACGGCGCTGCCCAGGAGCAAAACGCCCAGCCAGAGGGTGGTTCGCGCAAGAAATCCGCGCCAGGCGTGCAACTCCGATCCCGCGTGTCCATTGGTGCCGACTTGCATCTCGCGAATCTCCCCTCTTATCATCCGCGCTACTACGGCGGGACTGCCGCCACTGGAAACACATGAACAAAACGCTGATTATTGCCGAGAAGCCCTCGGTAGCCCTCGATATATCACGCGCCCTGGGAGGCTTTGCGCGCGAGGGCGACTATTTTGAAAGCGAACGTTACGTGCTCGCGTCCAGCATCGGGCATTTGCTCGGTCTCGTCGCGCCTAACGATCCGGTCAAGGGAAAGTGGAGCTTTACGCACCTGCCCGTGATTCCGCCCGCTTTCGAACTGGGTCCGACCGACAAGCGATCGGCCGAACGGCTCAAGCTGCTCGTCAAGCTCGTCAAGCGCAAGGACGTCGATGCGATCATCAACGCCTGTGACGCGGGACGCGAGGGCGAGCTGATCTTCCGCTACATCGTCCAGTACGCGGGCGTGAACAAGCCGATCCAGCGCCTGTGGCTGCAATCCATGACCCAGGCGGCCATCCGCGAGGCCTTCGCCAACCTGCGCGACGACAGCCAGCTCAAGCCGCTGGAGGCCGCCGCACGTTCGCGCGCCGAAGCCGACTGGCTGGTGGGCATCAACGGCACGCGCGCCATGACGGCCTTCAACAGCAAGGACGGCGGCTTCTTCAAGACGCCGGTGGGCCGGGTGCAGACCCCGACGCTGGCGATCGTGGCCGAACGCGAAAGCCGCATCCGTGCCTTCGTGCCGCGCGACTACTGGGAAGTGCATGGCACCTTCGTGGCCGCCGCGGGCCTGTACCAGGGCCGCTGGATCGACCCCGACTTCAAGAAAGACGAGCGCGACCCCGAGAAGCGCGAATCGCGCCTGTGGTCGCTCGCGGCCGCGCAGAGCGTGGTCGCGGCCTGCCGCGATCAGCCGGGCGCCGTCTCCGAAGAATCCAAGCCGTCCACGCAGATGTCGCCGGCGCTGTACGACCTGACGTCGTTGCAGCGCGAGGCCAACGGCCGCTTCGGCTTCTCTGCCAAGACGACCCTCGCGCTGGCGCAAACGCTGTACGAGCGCCACAAGGCCCTGACCTACCCGCGTACCGATTCGCGCTACCTGCCCGAGGACTACATCGCCACGGTGCGCGAAACCATGCAGGTGCTGGCCAAGGGCGGCTCCAATGCCGTGGGCGGGCTGGCGCGTCACGCCTCCACCGTGGTGGAGCAGCAGTGGGTCAAGCCGAACCGCCGCATCTTCGACAACAAGAAGGTCTCGGATCACTTTGCCATCATTCCCACGCTGCAGGTGCCGCACGACCTGAGCGAAGCCGAAGGCAAGCTCTACGACCTGGTCCTCAAGCGTTTCCTGGCGGTGTTCTTCCCGCCGGCCGAGTTCCGCGTCACCACCCGCATCACCGAAGTTCAGGGCCATCGCTTCAAGACCGAAGGCAAGGTGCTGGTATCGCCGGGCTGGCTGTCGGTCTACGGCAAAGAAGCCCAGGGCGAAGACGCCAATCTGGTGCCGGTGGCGCAAGACGAGCGCGTGCGCACCGAAGATGTCGAGGCCGTCGGCCTGAGCACCAAGCCGCCGGCGCGCTACAACGAAGCCACGCTGCTGTCCGCCATGGAAGGCGCCGGCAAGCTGGTCGACGACGAAGAATTGCGCGAGGCGATGTCCGAGCGCGGCCTGGGCACGCCTGCCACGCGCGCGGCGATCATCGAAGGCCTGCTCAACGAAAGCTATCTGCGCCGCGAAGGCCGCGACCTGGTGCCCACCGCCAAGGCGCGCCAGCTCATGACGCTGCTGTCGGGCCTGGACGTGACCGAACTCACCTCGCCCGAACTCACCGGCGAGTGGGAACACAAGCTCAAGCAGATCGAGCAGGGCGCGCTCGACCGCGAGGCCTTCATGCGCGAGATCGCGCAAATGACGCAGGTGATCGTCAAGCGCGCGAAGGAATACGAGCGCGACACGGTGCCCGGCGACTACGCCACCCTCAAGACGCCGTGCCCGAAGTGCGGCGGCGTCGTGAAGGAAAACTACCGCCGTTACGCCTGCACCAACTGCGATTTTTCGATCGGCAAGCATCCTGGCGGCCGCACCTTCGAGATCCCCGAGGTCGAAGAGCTGCTGGCCAAGCGCGAGATCGGTCCGCTGCAAGGCTTCATCAGCAAGATGGGCCGTCCGTTCGCGGCCATTCTGCGCATCAGCGGTGAAGACAAGCTCGAGTTCGACTTCGGCCAGAACGACGAAGAAGACAACGAGCCCGTCGACTTCAGCGGCCACACCACCGTCGGCCCGTGCCCCAAGTGCCAGGCGCGCGTGTTCGAACACGGCATGAGCTACGTCTGCGAGAAATCGGTCGGTCCCGAAAAGACCTGCGACTTCCGCTCGGGCAAGGTCATCCTGCAACAGGAGATCTCGCGCGAACAGATGAGCAAGCTGCTCGAGGCCGGTCGCACCGACCTGCTCGACGGCTTCGTGTCGAGCCGCACCAACCGCAAGTTCAAGGCGTTCCTGGTGCGCCAGCCGGATGGCAAGGTGGGCTTCGAGTTCGAGCCGCGCGGCGACAAGCCGGCGCGTCCGGGCAAGACGGCCGGCAAGACCGCGACCAAGACCGCGACTAAAACCGCCACCAAGACCGCCGCGAAGAAGGCGCCGGCCAAGAAGGCGGCCGCCAAGAAAACGACCAAGACGGCGGCCAAGAAAACCGCGACCAAGGCGGCCACTAAGACGGCCACCAAGGCAGCCACCAAGACCGCGGCCAAAACCGCGGTCAAGAAGGCAGCAGCCAAGAAAACCGTCTGATTGCTGTGCACGCGCATCGGCGCGCCGGGCCTTCGGGCCGGGCGCGCCGATTTTTTTTGCGCCGCGCGCACGACCGATGCCGCCGCGGCATCGGCCGCCGCGGCACCGGCCGCCGCGGCTCCGGCCGCCGCGACATCGACCCATTGGCATCGGCCGCCGCGACGCCGAACGCGGCTGCGTGTGAGGTCGCGGCCGATGCCGCGGCCACCGTCATGCGAGGCGGTCGCTGTCCGATTTTTGGCAAGGGATCCGTGCGCCCCGACGCGCGGCGCGTGCGCCGGCCCGTGGACAGCGTGGCGAAGATTTTGGCCCTCGCGCCCGGCCTGCGGTATCGTTGCCGTCAAACGGCTTCTCTACAACGACACTCGTCGAGGATGACATGACTTTTCGCTTGCCCCCGCATGGCGCCCAGCGGCGCCGCCTGCTGGCCATGGGCGCCGGTGCCGCCGGCCTCATCCTCGCCCCCGCGCTCCGCGCCCAACCCCGTCTCACCCGCGTAGCCTATGGCCAGGGCAGCATTGACCCCTTCTTCGCCGCCGGCTATGTCGCGCTGAAGAAGGGCTTCTTCGAAGCCGGTGGCCTCGACGTCGAATACCTCAACTCGCAAAGCGGCCCCCGCACCAATCAGCTGCTGGCCGCCGGCCAGATCGTGTTCGGCGCGACCGCCGCCACCGCCGCGCCCGCGCTCACGCTCGCGGGCAAGCCGGCCGCGCTGGTGTTCGGCTTCGATCGCAAGCTCACGTATGCCAACGTGATCGTGCGGCGCGAAGACTACGAGAGCGGCAAGGTGCGCGAGATCAAGGATCTCGCGGGCAAACGCATGGGCGCGACGCAACCGCAGTCCAGCACCTGGCTGATGGCCAAATACCTCACCGAAAAGGCCGGCGTGGGCGACCGCGTCGACATCCGGCCGCTCGGCGACCTGGCCACCATGCTGGGCGCGCTCAAGACCGGCTCGGTGTCCGCCAGCATGGCCACAATGTCCATGATGGAACAAGCCCAGGCCGAGGGCTGGGGCGTGCCGATCTTCGACGCCACCGCCGACGCCACGTGGCAGTCGTTCATGGGTGGCGATGTGCCCGGCATCGCCGCGCTGGCGCTGCGCGAGACCATCGAGAAGCGGCCCGAAGTCGTGCAAGGCTTCGTGAGCGGGCTGGTCACGGCCCAGGCGTTCATCAATGCCCATAGCGCGGCCGAGGTCACCGAGCTGATCTACGCCGACTACCTCTCTGCCTTCGCGCGTCCCGCCGTCGAGAAGACGATCGGCGTGTATCAGCAGTCGGTGTTCCTCAAAGACAACATCATCACGCCCGAGGCCTACGGCCGCATGACCGGCATCATGGGCGATGGCCGCCAGTTCTCCAACGAAGAGCTGAAAAAGGCGCCGTACGAGACCTGCGTCGACATGCGCTTCGTGCGCCAGGCCCGTGGCGGCTGACCCCGTGCCGGCCATGATCACGCTGGAACACGTCGGCAAGGTCTATCACAGCCGGCAGGGCACGACGCATGCCGTGGGCGATGTCAGCCTCGACATCGCCCAGGGCGAATTCGTGTCCATCGTCGGCCCCTCGGGCTGCGGCAAGAGCACGCTGCTCAATATGATCGCGGGCTTCTTCGCGCCCAGCGCCGGCAGCATCCGCGTCGACGGCAAGCCCGTCAGCGGCCAGGTGCCGCCCGCGCTGGGATACATCTTCCAGAAAGACACGCTGCTGCCCTGGTACACCGTCGCGAAGAACGTCGCGCTGGGCCTGCGCTTCCAGGGCGTGCCGGAAGCGCGCATCGCCCCGCGCGTGCGCGAGCTCCTCGAACTCGGCCATCTGAGCGACTTCGCGCAGGCGTATCCGCATCAATTGTCGGGCGGCATGCGCCGGCGCGTGGCGCTGCTCATGAGCCTGGCCGTGGAACCGCGCATCCTGCTGCTCGACGAGCCCTTCGGTGCGCTCGACACTCACACCAAGACCCACCTGCACCGCGAGCTCTCCGAGATCTGGCGCAAGCTTGGCCAGACCGTGGTCATGGTGACCCATGATCTGGACGAGGCCATCACGCTGTCGGATCGCGTGATCGTGCTGTCGGGCACGCCCAGCCAGGTGCTGCTCGACGAGCGCATCACGATCCCGCATCCCCGCGATGTGTTCACGCTGCGCGAGACGGCGCAGTTCACTGCCCACGTGCAGAGTCTCTGGGCCGTGCTGGGCCAGCAGTTCCGCGCGGCGGCCTGAGCCTTATGTCCAATCCCGATCTCTCGCATTCCGCCACGATGTCGTTGCAGGCGCAACTGCGTGCCGACCGCCAGCAGGCGGCCCGGCGCCGCCTGCGCGTGACCTTCTGGCAGCTCGCCATCCTCGCCTGTCTGCTCGGCGCCTGGGAAGGCCTCACGCGCATTCCGTGGTTCGTACAGAACACGCTGTTCGATCCCTTCTTCATCAGCCAGCCCTCGCGCGTGGCCGTGCGGCTCTGGCAGTGGGTTCAGCCCGGACCGCAGTCGGTCTGGCCGCACCTGTGGCTCACCCTGCAGGCCACCATGGTGGGCCTGGTCGTGGGCGTGGGCAGCGGTTTCGCGGTGGGCCTGGCCCTGTCGCGCAATCAGTTTCTGGCCGACGTCTTCAATCCCTACATCGTGGCCTTCAACTCGATGCCGCGCATCGCCTTCGTGCCGCTCATCACGATGTTCTTCGGCCTGGGCCTGGCGTCCAAGGTCGTGACCTCGTGGTTCGTCGTGTTTTTCCTGGTGTTCTTCAACACCTACAAGGGCGGGCGCAGCGTGGAGCGCGAGCTGGTGGACTTCTGCCGCACGCTCGGCGGCTCGCCGCGCCAGATTCTGTGGCGTGTGCGCATTCCGACCGCGGCCGCCTGGACCTTCGCGGCGCTGCCCAACGCGATCAGCTTCGCGCTCATCGGGGTGGTGCTCGCCGAGTTCGTGGGGTCCACCACCGGCATGGGCTACCTGATGATCACGGCCCTGGCCACCCTCAATGCCACCGACATGTTCGCGGCCGTCACGCTGCTGTCCATCGTGGGCATCGTGCTGGTTTATGGTGTCACCTGGTTAGAGCGTAGACTCTTGCATTGGGCTCCCGAGTTCCGCCAATAGTCTGCCTCGGCCCGCACCCGTCCGTCCCCGCCTTTCTTCGTCTCGATCCGTCATGCCCGCAGCCGCCACCGACTCGTCCTTCCTGCAACAGTTTTCGCTCGCGGGGAGGGTGGCGCTCGTCACCGGCTCGGCGCGCGGATTGGGCTGGTGCATCGCGCAGGCGCTGGCCGAGTCGGGCGCGCACGTGCTGATCAACGGCCGCAACGGCGCGGCCGTCGAGGCGGCTGTCGCAGCGTTGCGTGAGCGGGGTCTGGCCGCGGGCCCGGCCGTGTTCGATGTGGCCAACGACGACGCCGTCGAGGCTGCCTTCGCCGCGATCGACCGCGACCATGGCCGGCTCGACATCCTCGTCAACAACGTCGGCGCGCGCAACCGCAAGAGCCTGGCGGACGCCAGCCCCGCGGAAGTGCGCGAGCTGATCGAGACCGATCTGGTGGCGGGCATTCTGATCGCACGCCAGGCCGCCGCCCGCATGACGCGTCACGGCTACGGCCGCCTGATCGCCATTACGTCGGTGGTGGGCGAGCTGGCCCGCCGCGGCGATGCGATCTACCCCGCGGCCAAGCAGGGCCTGACCGGCATCATGCGCGCGCTGGCCCTCGAGCACGGCGCGCAGGGCATCACCAGCAACGCGATCGCCCCCGGCACCTTCGCCACCGAAACCAACGCCGCCATGGTGGCCGACCCGAACATCGGGCCGGTCGTGGCGGCACGCAATCCCACGGGCCGCTGGGGCCGCCCGGAAGAGATCGCCGGCGCGGCGGTCTTCCTGGCGTCGCCCGCGGCCTCGTATGTCAATGGTCACGTGCTCGTCGTCGACGGAGGTCTATCCGTTCAGTTCTGAGCCCGTACCGCGCCGGCCTCGCCGGCATCACGGTCTGCATGCCGGCCCGAGGAGACAAAGCCCGTTGCCGCGCCAAGACCGGGCCATGCATGCATGGCCGCGTTTGTTTCGCTGTCGCTTTGTCCAATTATTCTCATAGAGGTGGTCCAGCATGAAGCAGCACTTTATCGACAACCGGTCCGTGGCGGGATCCTCCGGTGAATCGATCCCGGTGATCGATCCGTCCACCGGCGAGACCTTCGATCAACTGGCGCGTGGCACGGCCGCCGACATCGACGTCGCGGTGCAGGCTGCGCGCCGCGCCTACGACGGCGCCTGGGGCAAGCTGAGCGCGGCCGAGCGCGGCCGCCTGATGCTCAAGCTGTCGCTCAAGATCCTCGACCACCACGACGAGCTCACGCAGATCGAGTCGCGCGATTGCGGCAAACCGGTGAAGCAGGCCCGCGCCGACGTCACCGCCGTGGCGCGCTATTTCGAGTTCTACGGCGGCGCGGCCGACAAGCTGATGGGCGAGACCATCCCGTATCAGGCGGGCTATACCGTGCTGACGCTGCGCGAGCCGCACGGCGTGACCGGCCACATCGTGCCCTGGAACTACCCGCTGCAAATCTTCGGCCGCAGCATCGGCGGCGCGCTGGCCGCCGGCAATGCCTGCGTGGTCAAGCCCGCCGAAGACGCCTGCCTTTCGATCCTGCGCGTGGCCGAGCTGGCCGCCGAGGTCGGCTTCCCGGCCGGCGCGCTCAACATCGTGACCGGCTATGGCCATGAGGCGGGCGACGCGCTCACGCGCCACCCGGGCATCGATCACATCTCATTCACGGGCTCGCCGCGCATCGGGGTGCTGGTCACCCAGACCGCCGCCGAACGGCACGTGCCCGTCACGCTCGAGCTCGGCGGCAAATCGCCGCAGATCGTCTTTGCCGACGCGGATCTCGATGCGCTGGTGCCGGTGGCGGTGAACGCGATCGTGCAGAACGCCGGCCAGACCTGCTCGGCGGGCAGCCGCCTGCTCATCGAACGCAGCATCTACGACAAGCTCATGGATCGCCTCGCCACGGCATTCTCCGCCCTGCGCACGGGTGCCGGCTCGGCCGACCTGGATTGCGGTCCGCTGATCCGCCATACGCAGCTCGAACGCGTGCAGCGCTTCCTGCGCGACGCCGAGGCCGAAGGTATCGCCAAGGTCGCGCAGGGTCAGGTCGCCGACGACGCGCCCAAGGGTGGCTTCTATCAGCCGCCCACGCTGCTGGGCAACGTGCCGGTCGATCATCGTCTGGCACAGGAAGAAATCTTCGGGCCGGTGCTCGTGACGATCCCGTTCGACGACGAGGCCGATGCCGTGCGCATCGCCAATGCCACCGAATACGGCCTCGCGGCCAGCGTCTGGACGCGCGACGGCGCGCGCCAGCTGCGGGTCGCGCGCAAGGTGCGCAGCGGCCAGGTGTTCATCAACAACTACGGCGCGGGCGGCGGTGTCGAGCTGCCCTTCGGCGGCGTGAAGGCCAGCGGCCACGGGCGCGAGAAGGGCTTCGAGGCGCTGTACGCGTTCACGGTGCTCAAGACGGTCGCGATCAAACACGACTGAGCGACGCCAGCCACACAGCCCCGCCCCCCGCGGGGCTGTTTCATTCGGGCGGGCGGTCTCAAGGGCATAATGCGTCCCCATGACCTTGCCACGCCCCTCGTCCGTCCGCACCCGCCTCGCCGCCTGGCGCACCGCGCTGGCCGCCATGTTGCTCGCCACCGGTCTCGGCCTGCTCGGACCCCAGGCGCGGGCCTTCGACATCGGCGAGGTGGTCAACCACGCCCGCCTCTCGTCGTATCCGATGCGCGCGCCCGAGGTGCTCGTGAGCGGCAGCGCGGGGCGCGACGGCGCCGAGCTGGTCACGCGGTTCGGCAATCTGCTGTATGTCTACAACTACCGCGGGCCGGGCGCCAGCGCCACGCTGCAGTCGCGCTCGCAGGCCCTGGTCATTCCTCCCGAACAACTGCACGGCGCCGCCGGCGAGTCGCTCGATGTCGGCCTGCTCGGCCCGTTTCCCGATCGCAGCCACTGGCTCGGCTACCGTCCGCGGGGCTCGAGCCAGGACCTGGGATATGCGTTCTATGTGGCGCCCGACGGCACGGCCGCGCGCGTGGAACGGCGGCCGGCCGACCTGACGCTGTACGTGCCCGCGGCCTGGGACGACGCCGCGCGCGGCCAGGCACTCGCCGCGGCGCGCACCCGTCTGTACGGGGCAGGCTCCCTGGCAACGCGTGTCGTGGCGGTGCCCGCCGTCGATGCCGAAGCGACCTTCGCGCGCCTGCACGAGGCCGCGGCCAACACGCCGCGGCGCGACCGCGCGGCCTTCGCTCCGCGCCTGGCCGAACTCTCGGCGTTCGCCGCCACCATCGACCTACGCGATCTCGACCCGCAGCAGCGCGATCCCGCCACCCTGACGCGCATCAACGATCTGGGCTTCTGGCTGGGCGAAGCGAGCCAGCTGTCGTCGGCACCCAGCGCGCAGGCGTCGGCCGATGCGGCGGCCGCCGACGCGGCGGCCGCCGATGCGGTGCTGAGCGAAGTCCTGCGGCGCGACCCCGCGCGGGAACCCGCCTACCTGAACCGGGCCGATGCCCGCATGCAGCGTTCGCGCGGCATGCGCGACGCGGCGCTGCGCGACTACTACGCCAGCGAGGCGCGCGAAGACTACCGCCGCTATTGCAGCCGGCGCCTGGCCGCGGGCCAGACCGTGCCCTCCAATATCGCCGAGCGCATCACCCGCGCGCTCGACGTGAAAGCCGTGGACGCCGCTGCCTGCCGGCCGCGCCACGTGCTGCACGCCGCCATCGCGGCGGGCGACCGTGCCGAAGTGCAGCGACAGCTGCAACGGGGTCAGGATCCCGCCGAACCCGATTCTCACGGCCGTGTCCCGCTGCTGCTCGCCGTGCGTCAGAACCACCCCGACATCGTGCGCGACCTGCTCGCGGCCGGGGCGAAGCCGGTGTCCCTCCAAGGCACGTCGCTGCTGCCCTCCGCGCTGCCGCCCGCCGGCCCCGCGGGACTCTCCGACGCGCACTACGACATCGCCCGGCAGCTGCTCGCGGCCGGCGCCGAGATCGACAGCCGTGACAACGACGGCAACACGTTGTTCATGCAACGCGTGCGCTACAGCGCGCGCAATCGCGGCACGATCGAATTCCTGGTGGAGCAGGGCGCCGACCTCGGCGCACGCAACAAGCGCGGCGAAAGCGCGCTGCAGGCCGCGCTGCTCTCGGCCGAGACCCGCTGGCTGGTCGACCTGATGTTCGCGCGCGGCGTCAGCCCCGACACCGCCTACATCCAGCTGTATTACGGAGCCCGGCCCGTGTGGCTCACGCCGCTCCAGGCCCATCTGCGCGAATACCCGGGCCCGCTCGCACCCGGCAAGACGCCGCGCGTGCCGCCGGCCGTGACGCTGCTGCTGGACCACGGCGCCGACGTCTCGCTGGGCGGGCTGGGCGCGGCGGACAAACAGGTGCCCCGCAACGGCCTGCAGGCCGCGCTCGAGTCCGCCGCGATGCATGCCTCGCCGGCATTGATCGCCCAACTGCGCGAGCGTGCGCAGGCACCCTTCGAAGCGCTGGATTCGCAGCCGCTGCAACGCGTGCTGCGCAACTGGAACGATGCGCGCCGCGAGGCGGCACGGGACGGCAACGCCCCCGAGTGGGATGCCGTCTACGCACAGTGGCGCGCCACGGCGCTGGCGCTGCGCGAGGCCGGCGTGCCGCTGCAGGACACGCGCACGTCCGTCGAGGCCATGCGCTACCGCCTGCCGCCGCTGGCCGTGCCGTGGCTGCCCGACGAGCTCTATGCCCAGTGGCTGAACGAAGGCGCGGACCCGGCCGAACGCGCGGGAGTGGAAGTCTCGAACCTGGGCCTCCCCTGGCCGGCGGCACTGCCGCTGCTCAACATGATGCAGCTCGGCCAGGATGCCAAAGTGGATCTGCTCCTGGCGCAGGCGGCGCGGATGGTGCGTGATCCGGTGCGCTGCGGCGCGACGGTGGCCGACATGATGGCGTGGCAGGTGGCGCAGGACGGACCGCTCGGCCCCGCGCAGGCGCGTGCGCAGACGCGCGTGCTGGACGCGGCGCGTGCCGCGCCCTCGTGCGATCTGGAGCAACGCGCCGCGCTGCGCGGCTACGAAAAGGAAACCGCCCGCACGCTGCTGGCGCGGGCGGGTGTGACGTGGCGTTGAGCGAAGCCTGTCACGGGCGCCAGCGCCTCGTGGCCGGTGCGTGGCGCACCGCTGGCCGCGCGCCGCTGGCCGCGCGCCGTTAGTTACGCGCCGTTAGTTACGCACCGTTAGTTACGCGGCGTCCGCACGCTGCTGGCCGCGCGCGTTTCACGCGGTGTCGTCTTCGTACCAGTTATCGGCCGACAACATCATGCGGTGATGGCCCACGCCCGCCGGCATCATCGGGAAGCAGTTTTCCTGGGCCGTGACGGTCACGTCGAGGAAGTACGGGCCGTCGTAGGCCAGGCAAGCCTCGAGCGCCGCATCGAGTTCGTCGGGATGCTCGACGCGCGCCGCGCCCCAGCCGAAGGCCTTGGCGAGCGCAACGAAATCCGGCAGCGAGGCGTTGTAGCTATGGCTGTAGCGCCCGCCATGGATGAGTTCCTGCCACTGGCGCACCATGCCCATGTAGCCGTTGTTGCACAACACCACCTTGACCGGCACGTCGTGCTGCATGGCGGTGGAGAGCTCCTGGATGTTCATCAGCACCGACGCATCGCCGCTCACGCACACCACGGTGCGATCCGGATGCGCGACCTGCGCGCCGATCGCGGCCGGCACGCCATACCCCATCGTGCCCGCGCCACCCGAGGTGAGCCACCGGCCCGGCGCATCGAAACGCAGGTATTGCGCGGCCCACATCTGATGCTGGCCCACGTCGGTGGACACGATCGCATCGCGATCGGCCAGCGCGGCGTTCAGGCGCGACATCAGGTGTTGAGGCAGGATGGCATCGGCAGCGGGCTCGTAGGCCAGGCAATCGCGGGCGCGCCAGGCATCGACGCGGCGCCACCAGTCGGCGAGACGCTCGGCAGGCAGCGGCACGTCGCGCAGCTCATCCTGCAGCGCCTGCACCAGCGTGAGGCAGTCGCCCACCAGCGCGGCGTCCACGCGCACCACCTTGTTGATGGACGCCGGATCGATGTCGAGATGCACCTTGCGCGCATGCGGGCAGAACTCGGCCAATTTGCCGGTGATGCGGTCGTCGAAGCGCGCGCCCACGCAGACCACCAGATCGGCGTTGTGCATGGCCAGGTTGGCTTCGAGCGTGCCGTGCATGCCCAGCATGCCGACGAACTGCGGGTCGGAGGCGGGGAACGCGCCCAGGCCCATCAGCGTGAGCGTGCACGGCGCGCCCGTGGCGCGCACGAGTTCGGTAAACGCGGCACATGCGGCCGGGCCGGAGTTGATCAGGCCGCCCCCGCCATAAAACACGGGCCGGCGGGCCTGCGCGATCAGCGCGGCCGCGCGGCGCACGGCGCCGGCCGGCACGCGGGCGGCGGCCTTGCCGCTCTGACGCCGCGCCCGCAGCGCCGCCAGTTGGCCACGGGCGAGCGCGCCGGCTTCGTCCTGCGGATCCACGGCAGGGGAGGCGAGCTGCACATCCTTGGGGAAGTCGATCAGCACGGGCCCCGGACGGCCCTGGCGCGTCAGCCCGAAGGCGCGGCCCACCACGGTCGCCACGTCATCGACGCTGCGGATCTGCGTATTCCACTTGGTGACCGAGCGCGAGATCCCGATGGCGTCGCACTCCTGGAAGGCGTCGGTGCCGATGGCGGCGGTGGCCACCTGACCGCTCACGCACAACACCGGGATCGAATCGCACATGGCGTCGAGCAGGCCCGAGGTGGTGTTGGCCATGCCCGGGCCCGAGGTGACGAACACCACGCCGGGCCGGCCGGTGGTGCGCGCATAGCCCTCGGCGGCGTGCACGGCGGCCTGCTCGTGGCGCACCAGCACGTGCCGCAGCCGCGGCTCGGCATACAGTGCGTCGTAGAGCGGCAGCACTGCGCCGCCGGGATAGCCGAATACGGTATCGACACCCAGCTCGATCAGGGTATCGAGCAGAATGCGGGCGCCATTGAGCGGGCGCTCGACCGCCGTGGCGGGGGAGTCAGAGGCCTCGGCGGGGTCGAGGGCGGCAAGGGCGTGGCTGTGCAGACGATCATTCATGTTGACCATCTTAGGGGGATATTAGAAGAATTTTTATCTTCTTTTCCATGAAATCCCCCGATCCGCAGTAAATTGACCTTTTGATTCGCGGATTCAAAGAAAAATGCACCTCGACAAGTTCGACCTCGCCATTTTGCGTGCCCTGCAGGACAACGCGCGGGCCAGCCTGAACGAGATCGGCGCGGCCGTGGGCCTGTCGTCCACGCCGTGCTGGAACCGCATCAAGCGCATGGAAAGCGCGGGCGTGATCCGCGGCTACACGGTAGACCTCGATCCGGCCAAGCTCGGTTACACGGATACGGTCATCGTGCATGTCACGCTGGAGAGCCACAGCGAAGAAACGCTGTACGAATTCGGCCGCGCGCTCGCCGACATTCCCGAGGTACTCGAAGCCTTCCTGGTGTCGGGCGACTACGACTACTACATCCGCATCGCGGTGCGCGACACGCGCGACTACGAACGCCTGTTGCGCCAGCGGCTCTACCGCATTCCCGGCATCCGCCACAGCAAATCCTGCTTCGTGCTGCGCAGCCTGAAGGAAACCCGCCTGCCGCTGCTCGAGCCGCCCACCGCACCGGCGGCCTGAACGCGCCGGCTGCGGCAAACGACAGCGCGGCGGCAGCGATCGAGGGGCGCTTATCTGCCGCGCCGATTATGACAACGCGTGACGCGGACGCGCCGATATAATGGCGCGCTTGTGCGGTCGCCACGAGCGATCGCGACCTGCGCCACACACGCGCCCCATGCGCGGCGCGCCCCTCGAGTCCATCGCCCATGACCACCGAGAGCATCAAACCCTGGCACGTCGTGCGCCGCTCGAAACTGCACGGCAACGGCGTGTTCGCCGCCCGCAAGATCCCCGCCGGCACCCGCATCATCGAGTACGGTGGCAAGCGCATCAGCGCGGCGGAGGCCGATCGGCGCCACCCCACCAATCCCGATGATCCTTTCCACACGTTCTTCTTCTCGTTGAGCTCCGGCAAGGTGATCGATGGCGGCGACGAAGGCAACGATGCCCGCTGGATCAATCACTCCTGCGAGCCCAACTGCGAGTCGCAGGAGGGCACGCACGGCAAGCGCGTCTATATCGTCGCGACGCGTGACATCCCGCGCGGCCAGGAGCTCTTCTACGACTACGGGCTGGTGCTCGACGGCAAGATCACCAAGTCCCTCAAGGAAGGCTACAAGTGCCTGTGCGGCGCGCCGTCGTGCCGTCACACCATGCTGGCCCTGCCCAAGAAGAAGAAAAAGAAAAAGCAGGCCGAGGCCGCGGCGGACGCCGCCGAGTAAGCACGCCCCCGCCCCTCGCGCCGACGCGGTTATTGCAGCCGCGGCGCGGCAGCGGCGTACAATGGCCCCAGCCGCGACACATCGCGGTCATGCAGTACGTCTTCAGGGCGGGGCGAAACTCCCCACCGGCGGTAGGCCGCGCAATGCGGCGAGCCCGCGAGCGCCCGGCACGATCCTCACGGATCGCGCCGGGGTCAGCAGATCTGGTCAGATGCCAGAGCCGACGGTCACAGTCCGGATGAGAGAAGATGTGCCGGCACAAGAATCCCTTGCGGACGGCGGCTTGCCGTGCGCGAGCCATTGCGTCGGCTGTCATGTAGCCCTGAAACGTTTTTCGCCCTTTTCCTTTTAGCGAGAGCGTTTCAATGTCCCACCCCCAAGGTAATACCCCCAGCCCCCTGTACGCGCAGCCGTTTTCCATCCGGCTCGAACGCGCGCTGCAGCATCTGCGCATCGGGCGTCCCGTGATTCTCATGGACGACTTCGACCGCGAAAACGAAGCCGATCTGATCGTCGCCGCCGACAAGCTCACCGTGCCGGTGATGGCGCAGCTCATCCGCGACGGCAGCGGCATCGTCTGCCTCTGCCTGCCCGGCGAAACGCTCGATGCCCTCGAGCTGCCCGCCATGGTCACGCGCAACCAGAGCCGCTACAGCACGGCATTCACGGTGTCGATCGAGGCACGCGAAGGCGTGAGCACCGGCGTCTCTGCGCTCGACCGCGTCACCACGATTCGCGCCGCCATCGCGCCCGACGCGCAGCCGACGGATATCGTGAGCCCTGGCCATGTGTTTCCGTTGCGCGCGCAACCGGGCGGCGTGCTGACGCGCCGTGGCCATACCGAAGGCTCGGTGGACCTCGCGGTGCTGGCGGGTCTGCGGCCGGCCGGCGTACTGTGCGAACTGATGAATCCGGACGGCACGATGATGCGTGGCGCCGCGCTCGAACGCTACGCGGCCGCACAGGGCCTGGTGGCGCTGACCATCGCCGAGCTCGTCGAGTACCTGGGCGCACGGGCCGAGCAGGGCGCCGACGCCCGGCAGGCCCTGGCGGTCTGATCCGAGCGATTCGTGTGAACCTGCCGGCGCGGCGCGCCGGCAGGAGCCTCAGGCGGCGGCCGCGATGCGGCGCAGGCAGGCCCGCGCGTCGCCCACCACCACGCGTGCGCTCTGCGCCAGCATGAGATTGAGCGAGTGGCCGAAGTCCTCGACCGTATAGCCCTCGGTATCGATATGCTGGTCGCCCACGCGGCGCACGCTCACCTGTTCGATCAGCGTGGCCTCGCGCGATGTATAGGCCCAGACGGGCTTGCCCAGCGCAACCGCGTACCCCACTTCGAATACCGTGCCCGAGTCCGGCTCGTGACCCCGGAACGGATTGAGGTTGGCCATCACGAGGTCGGCGCGCCGGATGAGCGTGACGTTCTGACGATAGATCCACGCCGCCGCGGCGGCGCCTTCCAGCCCTTGCGGCAGCGTGTTGTCGAGGGGGTACAGCCCTTCGAAGCCATACTCCCGACACAGGGCCTTCAGGCGTTCGCCATACGATTGGGCGTCGGGCCGGAACACATCGAATCCAGCAAGATAGATACGGCGCATATACATCACTCGGTGTCGGTCGGAGGCGGGTCGGAATCCTGAGAAGTGAGCGTCACGGGGCGCATGTGGTCGGGAAACGTCGTATCCATCGCGTCCCCTCAGAACACGCCGTTGCGATTCGCAGCCACGTCGGGGATGTCCTGACTCACGTCCCAGTGTTCGACGATCTTGCCGTTTGCCACGCGGAAGATATCGATGACCGCGGTGCCGCGCTCTTCGGGCGTGGGCTTCCAGTGGTTGTGCACCACCACGAGGTCACCCTCGGCGATCACGCGCTTGATATCGGCGGTCGCCTCCGGATGCTGCTCGAAAAACGGCACCAGAAACTCGGTCAGCGGCCCGACGCCTGCGGCGAGATAGGGATTGTGATGGACGTAGCGGGGGTCGACATAACGCGCCATCGCCTCTTCCACCTTGTGCTCCTGGAACAACAGGCGGAAGTACGCGAGCACGGTTTCCTTGTTCTGCTGCGGGCTTTGCGCAAAGCCCGGGGCCGCGGCCACCAGGCTGGCAGCGGCGAGCACGGAAAGGATCAGCGATTTGAACTTCATTCGGACAGAGCGCCACCAAGACGGATGGCAGCCCAGTGTACCGAGAATCGGCCGGCGCCACGCACCGGCCGTATGCGGTATTGCCGCGCCGGCGATCAGTACGCCACGGTGAAGCGCTGGCGCGAGTGGCGCGGCTGTTCGAGCTCGTCGACCAGCGCGATGGCGTAGTCTTCCATCGAGATCGCGCTGTGGCCCTCGGCGTCGACCAGGAGCTCATCGCCGCCCACGCGGAACGTGCCCGTGCGCGTGCCCGGTTCGAAGTGCGCGCCCGGCGACAGGAACGTCCAGTCGATGTCCGACTCGCCGCGCAGCACCTGCAGGAAATCGGCGCCGGCGCCGGCCTCGGCCTTGTACTCGGCCGGGAAATCCGGCGAATCGATCAACCGCTTGCCCGGGGCGATCTCGAGGCTGCCCGCGCCGCCCACGACCAGCAGGCGCGGCACGCCGGCCTGGCGCACGGCGGCCAGCACCGGCTCCGCGCCCAGCGTAAGGAAACGGCCGCTGCTGATGACGGCGTCGGCGCCGCGGATGAGGGCCGCCAGGGCGGCCGGATCGCTGGCGTCGCCGGTCGCGAGCTCGAGACCGGGGCGCGCGGGCAGGTCGGCCGGCTTGCGCGAAATACCCACGACTTGATGATTACGACGCAACAATTCGTCTGCCAGGCGGCTGCCGACGCGTCCGCTGATACCGATGACCGCAACTTTCATGAAGGAACTCCGTTCGTGCTGGCGCCGCAGGGAAGAGGGCGCCGAGGAGTTCCATGCTATGCCCGGCCGCGGAGCCGGCCTAGCCCCGCGCGACAGACAAACTGTTGCATGAAATGGCCGAATCGACGCTCAGGCGGCAGCGCGTTGTGCCTGGTAGACCTGCAGATGCGCGTAGGCCACGCGCAGCAGCGGCGTCGCCACGCCGAGCAGGCCGGCGCGATGGATCATGTCGCCCACGATGTGGTCGGCCTCGACCCGCAGGCCCTGGCGCAGATCGCGGAACATCGACGCGGTCATGGGCTGCTTGGTGTCGGTCAGGACCGACAGCGCCTGCTCGTCGGCCGCCGGTCGCACCGGGTGGCCGGACGCCGCCGCCACCTGCTGCGATTCGCGCAGCAGTTCGCGCAGGAACACCGCGCCATCAGCCTGCGAGCAGATCTGGCCCACGCTGCCGCGCATCAGGCAGGTGGAGGCGGCCAGCGTCGTGAGGAACACGTATTTTTCCCAGATGTCCTGGTAGATCTCGCTGCTCAGGCGGCAGTTGAAATCCGCCTTCGACAGCACGGCGTCGAGCGCCAGCGCGCGCTCGCTGCGCGGCTCGCCGGCCCGCTCGCCGAACACGAGGTTGGCGTGCTGACCCATGTGGATCACTTCGCCGTCTTTGCCCAGCGTGGCGTTGATCTGGCACAGGCCGCCATACACGCGATGCGCGCCGAACTCGCCGTCGAGCACGTCGTATTGCAGTACGCCGTTCATGATGGGCAGGATGGCCGTGTGCTCGCCCACGGCGGGGCGGATCGCGTCGACCGCGCTCTGGAGGTCGTAGGCCTTGCAGCTGAGGATGATCGCGTCGTAGCCGGGCTGCAGCTCGCTCGCGGTCACGGTCTGGACCGGCACCACGGCATCGCCGCGCGGGCTCTGGATGCGCAGGCCTTCGGCGCGCAGGCGCGCCGCGCGCGCGTCGCGCACCAGAAACGTGACGTCGGCGCCCGCTTGAGCCGCACGACCGCCGAAGTAACCGCCGGTGCCGCCGGCGCCCAGAACCAGAATACGCATGTCTACCACCTTATGAAGTCCGCGACGTATGCGCGGATGAAACGCGGATTATGCCGCCACAAGCTGTCAACGCGCTTGAGGGCGGGTCGTGTCGTCATCGCCGGGCAGGTCAGCCACATTGACCACGACCGCCGCGTCGGCGCCCGCAGCAGTGGTGAGGGTGCTCCAGGCATCGTAGCCACCGCGCAGCGCCCAGATGCGCGTATAGCCCGCCGCACGCAGCCGCGCGGCCAGCCGGGCCGCCGAGATCTCGTTGGGGCAGGCGCAGTACACGACGACGGGCGTGTCGGCGGGCGCGGAATCCGCGGCCAGCGTCAGGCCGTCGAGCGGGGCCCGCAGGTCGAGCGAGATCGCGCCCGGGATGCGCGGCACGGCGTCGCCGCTGGCCTCGGGGCGCACATCGATGATGATCGGCGTACGCCCGTCGGCACGCCACTGCAGCAGGTCTTCGACCGACAGGCGCGGAATCACGCGCAGCGCGCGCAGCAGCACCCAGCGGCGCAGCGTTTTCCAGATCAGGTAGAGCGCCAGCAGGGCGGCCAGCACGCCCAGGCCCCATGCACCGTAACGATCCAGGCCGTCGAGGATATCGCTCACGATGCTCGAAAACAGTGCGCCCACGAGCAGCGCCGATCCCGACCAGATCAGCGAACCGGCCAGATCGAACATCAGGAATCGGCGATAGGGCGTGCCCGTCAGGCCGGCCATCACGGTGGCCAGCGCGCCGGCGCCGGGCAGAAACTTCGACACCAGCAGCACCCGCGGCCCCACGCGCACATACAGGCCCTGTGTCTGGCGGATGCAGGAGTCCTGCGACAGCGAGAGCTTGCAGACCAGGCCCAGCAGACGGCCGCCATAACGGCGGCCGGCGAAGTACCAGGCCGAATCCGCGAGCAGACAGGCCAGGGCGGCGGCCAGCCAGGCCGTGATCCAGCCGCCCGGGCCCCCGGCGACCGCGCCGGCCGCGATCAGCATGGGATAGGCGGGCACGGGCAGGCCGGCCTGCTCGACCAGCACATTGAAGAATACGAGCCAGCTGCCGTACTCCTGCAGCAGCGTCAGGATGTCTTGCATGGGAAAACACCGGGGTTCTGGGCAAGAGGCATTCTAGGCCGCGCTGGGCCCGGGAGCGGTAACAGCCCTGATCGCGTGTCGGGCCCGCGCCAGTGGTCAAGGCACCGTGCCGGTGCGTACAATTCCCCCTTGTGGTGCCCGGACGGGTGCCCGCGCCCCCCGATGCAGCACGGCTCGCGCCCCACCGCCGGGCGTGGCGATGGCATACATATTGCTTTTAAGAACGCAGGCAGCCGCCGGCCATTTTCCGGCCCGGATCCGGCCCACCTGCTTCTCTCTCTCCCATAGGAAATCCTTCGATGACTCTCTCGTCTCTTTCCCGCGCGCCGGGCATGGCGCGCCGTGGCCTGCTCAAGCTGGGCATGGCCGTCGGCCTCGTGCTGCTGGGCGCCACCGCGCAGGCCCAGGCCCCCGCCAAGACCAAGGTCGCGGCGATCTATACGGTGCCGGTCGAGCAACAGTGGGTGTCGCGCATTCACAAGGCCCTGACGGCCGCGAAGGACAAGGGCGAGATCGATTACGTCTTCTCCGAAAACGTCACCAACGCCGACTACGAGCGCGTGCTGCGCCAGTACGCCGAGCAAGGCAACAACCTGATCGTCGGTGAAGCCTTCGCCGTCGAGGCCGCCGCGCGCAAGGTCGCCAAGGACTACCCCAAGACCGCCTTCCTGATGGGCTCGTCGGGCAAGCCCGCGCAGCCGAATTTTTCGGTGTTCGACAACTACATCCAGGAACCCGCCTACCTGACCGGCATGATCGCCGGCGGCCTGAGCAAGTCGAACCAGATCGGCCTGGTCGGTGGCTATCCCATTCCGGAAGTGAACCGCCTGATGCAGGCCTTCATGGAAGGCGCCAAGGAGACCAACCCCAACGTCACCTTCACCGTGACCTTCATCGGCTCGTGGTTCGATCCTCCGAAGGCCAAGGAAGCCGCCTTCGCCATGATCGACAAGGGCGCCGACGTGCTCTACGCCGAGCGCTTCGGCGTGTCCGATGCCGCCAAGGAACGCGGCAAGCTCGCCATCGGCAACGTGGTCAACACGCAGGCGCAGTACCCCGAAACCGTGGTCGCCTCGGCGCTCTGGAACATGGAGCCCACCATCGAGAAGGCGCTCGCCAAGGTCAAGGCCGGTGATTTCAAGGCTGAAGACTACGGCCAGTATTCGATGATGAAGTACAAGGGTTCGGAACTCGCCCCGCTCGGCACGTTCGCCGGCAAGGTGCCCGCCGAGCTGATGGCCAAGGTCGAAGCCAAGCAGAAGGCCATTCTCGACGGCAGCTTCACCGTGAAGGTCGTCGACAGCGAACCCAAGTCGACCGCCAAATGAATGACGCTGCATTCGCCCTCCGCCTTACGGGGGTGACCAAGCGCTTCGGCAGCCTGACGGCCAACGACGACATCTCGCTCTCGCTGCGCGCGGGCGAGGTGCTGGCCCTGCTGGGCGAGAACGGCGCCGGCAAGTCCACGTTGGTCTCGATCCTGTTCGGTCATTACGTGGCCGACGCCGGACGCATCGATGTCTTCGGCCAGCCGTTGCCGCCGGGCCGCCCCGACGCGGCGCTGGCGGCCGGCATCGGCATGGTGCATCAGCACTTCACGCTGGCCGACAACATGACGGTGCTCGACAACGTCATGGTCGGCACCGAATCGCTCTGGAAATTGGCCTCGGCCCGCAAGACCGCGCGCGCCAAGCTCGTCGCGCTGGGTCAGCGTTTCGGGCTGGCCGTCGATCCCGACGCCCGCGTCGGCGCGCTGTCGGTCGGCGAAAAGCAGCGCGTCGAGATTCTCAAGGCGCTCTATCGCGGCGCGCGCGTGCTGATCCTCGACGAGCCGACCGCCGTGCTCACGCCGCAGGAATCGCAGGCGCTGTTCGACACGCTGCGCGGTTTCGTCGCCGACGGCCTGGCCGTGATCTTCATTTCGCACAAGCTCGACGAAGTCATGGCCGTGTCGCAGCGCGTGGCCGTGCTGCGCCAGGGCAAGCTCGTGGCGGAACGCGACACCGCGTCCACCTCGGCCGCCGAGCTGGCCGAACTGATGGTCGGCCGCAAGGTCGTCATGCCGCACGCGCAGGCCGTGCCTGCCACCGAGCAGGCGACGCCGGTCCTGCGCCTGGCCCAGGTCACGGTCCGCGACAACGCCGCCGCCGTGCCGCAGCTCGATGCCCTCGACCTCACCGTGCACCAGCACGAGATCGTCGCCATCGCGGGCGTGGCCGGCAACGGCCAGCAGGCCCTGGTGTCGGTGCTCACCGGCCTGCGCCAGCCGGCCGACGGCACGATCCGCCTCGGCCCCGAAAGCGCGCCCGCGCCCGCCACGCCGGGCGGCTGGACCGCAGCCGGTGTCGGCCGCATTTCCGAAGACCGCCACCACGAAGGCGTGCTCGGCGACAGCCCGCTCTGGGAGAACGCCATCGTCGAAGATCTCGACGACCCGCGCTTCGCCCGCTTCGGCGTCATCCGCGCCGGCGCCGCGCAGGCCTATGCCCGCGATCTGGCGCAGCGCTACGACGTGCGCGCGGCCTCGTTGTGGGTGCGCACGCGCAGCCTGTCGGGCGGCAACATGCAAAAACTGATCCTCGGGCGCGCGCTCACGCGCGAGCCCCGCCTGATCGTCGCGGACCAGCCCACCTGGGGTCTGGACATCGGCGCGGTCGCCTATGTGCGCGAGCAGCTGCTGGCCGCACGCGCACGCGGCGCCGGCATCCTGCTGGTCTCCGAAGACCTCGAAGAGATCTTCGCGCTCGCCGACCGCATCGCGGTCCTGTGCGGCGGGCGGCTGGTGGCCGACAAACCGGTGGATCAATGGACGCCCGCCACCGTCGGGCTGGCCATGACTGGAGCTTCAACATGAGTTTTATCCTGGAGCGGCGTAGCGAACCCAGCCGCTTCGCGCTCGCGGTCGCGCCCCTGGCCGCGATCGCCTTCACGCTGCTCGTCTGCACGCTGCTGGTGGCCTGGGCCGGCGCGCCGGTCGGACGCACCTATGCGCTGCTGTTCGACGGCGCGTTCGGCTCGCGCTTCGCCTTCTCCGAGACGCTCACGCGCGCCACGCCGCTGATGCTCACGGGCCTGGCCTGTGCGGTGGCGTTCCGTGCGCGGCTGTTCAATATCGGCGCCGAGGGCCAGCTCTACATGGGCGCGCTCGCCGCGGTCGCCGTCGGCGGCCTGCATGGCGGCGTCGGCCTCGACCTGCCGGTGCCCGTGCTGTTCGCGGGCATGCTGCTCGCGGCCGCGCTGGCCGGCGCCGTGCTCCTGCTGATCCCCGCCATCCTCAAGTCGCGCCTGGGCGTCGACGAAGTGGTCACCACGCTGCTGGGCAACTTCATCGTGCTGCTGTTCGTGTCGATGATGCTCGACGGGCCCATGAAGGATCCGATGGCGATGGGCTGGCCGCAGTCGGTGGCGCTCAACAGCGATCTCGAACTCGGCAAGCTGATCGAGCGCACCCGCGCGCATACCGGCCTGCTGTGGGCCGCGGGTCTCGCGATCGCGCTGTGGCTGATCAATCGCTACACCGTGTTCGGATTTCAGATGCGCGCCGTGGGCTCCAACGCCCATGCCGCCCGTTTTCTGGGCCTGCCGGTGAGCCGTGTGATGCTCTGCACCGCGATGCTGTCCGGCGCGCTCGCGGGCCTCGCCGGTGCCATCGAAGTGGCCGGCCGCACCAGCTACGTCACGCTGGATATGTCGCCGGGCTATGGCTACACCGGCGTCGTGGTCGCCATGCTGGCCGGCCTGCACCCGTTGGGCGTGATCGCGGCCAGCGTGTTCGTCGCCGGCATGCTGGTGGGCGCCGACAGCATGAGCCGCGCCATCGCCGTGCCCAATTACATCGCCGACGTCATCGTGGCGACTTCGCTGTTGTCCATGTTGGTGGCAACGCTGTTTGCGCAGTATCGCGTGCGCCGCAACCCCGCTTGAGGACCGAGTCATGGAATGGATGGATCTACTCGGCTCGGCGGCGTTCTGGATCGCGGCGCTGCGCCTGGCCACGCCGCTGATTCTGGGCACGCTGGGCGTGCTGCTGTGCGAGCGCGCCGGGGTGCTGAACCTCGGCATCGAAGGCATCATGGTGGCCGGCGCCTTCACCGGCTGGCTCGCCGTCTACCTGGGCGCGCCCCTCTATGTAGGCGTGCTGGCGGCCGCGCTGGCCGGCGCGGTGTTCGGGCTGCTGCATGCGGTGCTCACCGTGCCGCTCGGCCTGTCGCAACACGTCTCGGGCCTGGGCGTGACCATGCTGGCCACCAGCCTGAGCTACTTCGCCTATCGCGTCACGTTCCCCAGCGTGACCACGCCGCCCACCATCGTGCCGTTCGCGGAGATGAAGGCGCTCGCCGGGATCCCGTTGATCGGGCCCGTGCTGGCGGGGCTCACGCCGATGACGCTGCTCGCGCTGATCGCGGTGCCACTCGTCGCGTGGCTGCTCAATCGCACGCCGGCCGGTCTGGCGCTGCGCATGGTGGGCGAGAACCCGGCGGCTGCCGAAGGGCAGGGCCTGTCGGTCACGCGGCTGCGCATGAGCGCGATCGTGGCCGGCTCGGCGCTGATGGGCGTGGCGGGCAGCTTCCTGACGCTCTCCGCGTTCAACGCTTTCTTCTTCAACATGGTCAACGGCCGCGGCTGGATCTGCGTGGCCCTCGTGGTGTTCGCCTCGTGGCGGCCGGGCAAGGCGCTCATCGGCGCACTCGTGTTCGCCTTCTTCGACGCCATTCAGTTGCGCCTGCAACAAGCCGGCGCGGCCCTGCCCGGCCTACCCGAGCTGCCGTATCAGGTCTACCTGATGCTGCCCTACATTCTGTCGATCCTCGCCCTGGTGATCGTGGCGCGCCGCGCTGCCTATCCCCAGGCGCTGATGAAGCCCTATCGCAAGGGCGAACGCTGACTCACCGGAATTTCTCATGTTCGATCTCATCATCAAACAGGCCATGCTTCCCGACGGCCGTGGCCCGCTGGACATCGGCGTGCGCGCCGGCCGCATCGCCGCCATCGAACCGCAGCTCACCGCCGACGCCGCCGAAGTGCTCGACGCGCGCGGCCAGCTGGTGTCCACGCCGTTCGTCGACGCGCACTTCCACATGGACTCGACGCTGTCGTACGGCCTGCCGCGCGTGAACCAGTCGGGCACGCTGCTCGAAGGCATCGCACTGTGGGGCGAGCTCAAGCCCATGCTGACCCAGGAAGCGCTGGTGGAGCGCGCGCTCGCCTATTGCGACTGGGCCGTCGGCCGCGGCCTGCTGGCGATCCGCAGCCATGTCGACGTCTGTGATCCGCGCCTGCTCGCGGTCGAGGCGCTGCTGCACGTGCGCGAACAGGTCAAGCCCTACCTCGACCTGCAATTGGTGGCCTTCCCGCAGGACGGCGTGCTGCGCGCGCCCGGCGCACTCGACAACCTCAAGCGCGCGCTCGACATGGGCGTGGACGTGGTGGGCGGCATTCCGCACTTCGAGCGCACCATGCAGGACGGCGCCGAGTCGGTGCGCATCCTGTGCGAGCTCGCCGCCGAGCGGGGGCTGCGCGTGGACATGCATTGCGACGAAAGCGACGATCCGCTCTCGCGCCACATCGAATCGCTGGCGTATCAGTCCCAGCGCCTGGGTCTGCAGGGCCGCGTCACGGGCTCGCACCTGACCTCGATGCATTCGATGGACAACTACTACGTCTCCAAGCTGATCCCGCTGATCCGCGAAGCCGGCGTGGCGGCCATTGCCAATCCGCTCATCAACATCACGCTGCAAGGCCGTCACGACAGCTATCCCAAGCGCCGCGGCATGACGCGCGTGCCCGAGCTGCTGGCGGCCGGCGTGCCGGTGGCATTCGGCCATGACTGCGTGATGGACCCCTGGTACAGCCTCGGCGGTGGCGACATGCTGGAGGTCGCGCACATGGGCCTGCACGTGGCACAGATGACGGGCCGCGAAGGCATGCTGGCCGCGTTCGACGCCGTGACCCGCACGCCGGCCGCGATTCTGGGTCTGGACGACGTGGGCCTCGAAGTGGGCAAGCGCGCGGATCTCGTGCTGCTTCAGGCGGGCGACCCGGTGGAGGCCATCCGGCTGCGCGCCGCGCGCCTGGCCGTCATCCGCGCCGGCCGCATCATCGCGCGCACGGCGCCGGTGCAAGCCGAGCTGGCGCTGCCCGGCCGCCCGGCCTCGGTCGACTTCCGTCTGCGCCGCTAAGAGAGGGGCACTAGGGCTAGTGCCCCCACGCTGCGCCTTCGGCTTGCTGCCCCCCGAGGGGGCGCGCCCGCCTTGAGGCGGCTCGGCGGCGGGCGGACCCCCACGCTGCGCCTTCGGCTTGCTGCCCCACGCTACCCGAAGATCGTCTTGCGGGCGGCCCAGGGGGCTGCCGCTTCGAGCTGGGCCGACAGGCGCAGGACCAGGTCTTCGCGGCCGAAGCGGCCGATGATCTGCGTCGCGACCGGCACGTTGTCGTCGGTCCATGACAGCGGCAGCGTGGCGGCGGGCTGGCCGGACGCGTTGATGGCCGCCAGGAACGTCGCGTAGCGCGAAATCTTGCGCCGGTAGTCCATCAGCGTGCCCACCAGCATCAGCTCGCCCAGACGCTCGGGCAGACGGGTGAGCGCCGGCGTCAGGATCAGGTCCACGCCGTCGAACGCGGATTCCAGCGCGCGGCCCATCGCATGAAAGCGATTGATCGAGTCGACGTAACGCGCCGCGCTCAGCGTCTTGCCCAACTCATAACCATCGCGCAGCGCGGGCTCCAGATCGTCATCGCGCAGCGCGCGGCCCAAGGCGCCCAGCTTCGTGTCGGTGGCCAGCACGATGTTGGCGGCCAGGATGGTCGCGTGCGCGCCCACGAAGCCCGCGTAGTCGACCTGCGGCGGCGCCGCGTCGATGATCTCGTGACCCAGATCGCGGCACAGGCCGGCCGCGTGCTCGACGGCCGCCAGACTGATCGGATCGATCTCGATATCGTCGAAGGCGGAACGCCACACCGCGATGCGCAGCGGCCGGTCGAAGGGCTGTGCCAGCGCATCCAGATACGAGCCGTCCTTGGGCGGCGCCGCATACGGATTGCCCGCCTGGTAACCGCTGATGGCGTCCATGGCGGCCGCCGTGTCGCGCACGCTGCGGCTGATCACCCCGTCAGCGGCCAACCCGCCCCAACCCTCGCCGCGCAGCGGGCCCATGGGCACCCGGCCGCGCGTCGGCTTGAGCCCATATACGCCGCAGCAGGCAGCCGGAATGCGGATCGAACCGCCACCGTCACTGCCATGCGCGATCGGCACGATGCCCGCCGCCACGGCGGCTGCGGCGCCGCCGCTGCTGCCGCCCGCCGAGCGCTCGCGATTGCGCGGATTCAGCGTCGGCCCGCCATTGCGCAGCGCCTCGGTCGTGGGCGCCATGCACAGCTCGGGCACGGTCGACCGCGCAAAGGGAAGAAAGCCCGCGGCATCGAAGCGCTCGGTCAGGGTGGCATCGACCGAGTACTGCGTGTCATTGAAGAGGCGCGACCCGATCGACGACGGAAACCGGCGCGACGCCAGACCCGAGTCCTTCAGCAGGAAGGGCAGGCCGCGAAACACACCGCGCGGCTGCCAGTCGCGTGCCAGCGCACGTGATTCGTCGTAGCGCTCGTAGCAGATGGCGTTGAGCTCCGCGCCGCGTGTCTGCGCCAGCGTGATGGCGCACTCCAGCAATTCGGCCGGCGTCACCTCGCCCTGGTCGAGCAGACGCGCCAGCGCCAGGCCATCGTGTGATTCGTACTCATTGCTATGCATACTCTGGACTCCCGGCCATCGCGGCCTGCGTGACAGGCGCGCCCGACGCGTCGAACACCGGTTTGGACCAATCCTGGCCGGGAATCGACGCGATCAGACGACGCGTGTAATCGTGCTGCGGTTGATAGAAGATGTCCTGCGCGCGGTTGAGCTCGACGAGCTCGCCCTGCCGCATCACCGCGATGCGGTCGCAGATCTGCGCGGCCACGCGCAGGTCATGGGTGATGAACAGCACCGACAGATCGAGCTGGTCGCTGATGCGGGCCAGCAGGGCCAGCACCTGCGCCTGGATCGACACGTCCAGGGCCGATACCGCCTCGTCGGCCACCAGCAGGCGCGGCTTGAGAGCGAGCGCGCGTGCGATGCCGATACGCTGACGCTGACCGCCCGAGAACTGATGCGGGAAGCGATCGCCGGCGTCTCCGCCGAGCCCCACCAGCTCGAGCAGTTCGCGCGCCTGCTTCATTGCGCTGCGGCGATCCTCGCCGTAGGCGATCGGCCCCTGCGAGATCGCGTCCGCGATACGGTGCCGTGGGTTGAGCGACGCGTACGGATCCTGGAACACCATCTGAATCTGGCGACGAAACGGCCGGAACCCCTTGGCCGAGAGACCGACGAGTTCGGTGCCGTCCATCTTCACGCTGCCGCCGTCCGGGTGGATCAGACCGATCAGAGTGCGGCCCAGGGTGGACTTGCCCGACCCCGACTCTCCGACCAGCCCGAGTGTCTCGCCCTGATGGATCGTGAGGCTGATGTCCTTGAGCGCGGCGACCTTGCGCTGACCGTCGCCGAAGGTTTTGCGCAGGCGCTCCACCACCATCAGGGGTGCGGCCGCCGGCACCTCCGCCTTGCCGTCGGGCTTGTGTGGCACCGCCTCGATGAGCTGCCGCGTGTAGGGATGCTGCGGCCGGTTCAGAATTTCCTCGGCCGTGCCGGACTCCACCACTTCACCCTTGCGCATCACCACGATGCGATCGGCGATCTCGGCCACCACACCGAAGTCGTGCGTGATGAAGATCACGCCAATGCCCATGCGACGCTGGATGTCCTTGATCAGCGTGAGGATCTGCGCCTGCGTGGTCACGTCCAGCGCGGTGGTGGGCTCGTCGGCGATCAGCACGTCGGGTTCGAGCGCCAGCGCCATGGCGATCACCACGCGTTGACGCTGCCCGCCCGACAACTGAAACGGATAGGCCTCGTAGATCATCTCCGGGTCGGGCAGCAGGACATCGCGAAACAGCTCCAGCACGCGGGCGCGACGCTGCGCGGGCTTCATGTCGGTGTGACGCTCCAGCACTTCGTCGACCTGGCGGCCGACGCGCATGATGGGATTGAGCGCCGTCATGGGCTCCTGAAACACCATGCCGAAGGACTTTCCGCGCAGCTTGTACCACTCGTGCGGCGCCAGGCCGACCAGGTCGCGGTCGCGATAGCGGATGTGGCCGCCCGTGACCGACAGCTGATCCGGCGGCAGCAGGCCCATGACCGCATGCGCCGTGACCGACTTGCCCGAACCCGACTCGCCCACCACGCACAGCACTTCGTTGCTATCCAGCGTATAGCTGACGCCGCGCACGACTTGCGCGTCGGGCCCGGCGTGCGCGACCGACACGCACAAGCCGCTGATTTCAAGGATGGCCGCCATCAGGTGCTCCTTTTACGGGCAAGCTTCGGATTGAGCGCGTCGTTGAGCGCCTCGCCGATGAGGTTGAGCGCCAGCACGGTAACGAGGATCGCCACCCCCGGAAAGACGCTCATCCACCAGGCATCGCGCAAGACCGTGCGCGAGGCGCCGATGATGTAGCCCCATGTCATGGAGTTGGGGTCGCCCAGGCCGAGAAAGCTCAGCGCCGATTCCAGCAGGATGGCGCTCGCGATCATCAGCGATCCCGACACGATCACGGGCGACAGGCTGTTGGGCAGGATCTGCGTGAGGATGATGCGCAGGTTCGACTGACCGCTCAGGACCGCGGCCTGCACGAATTCGCGGTTCTTCAGGCTCATGAACTCCGCCCGCACCAGCCGCGCCAATGGCGGCCACGACACCACCGCGATGGCGAAGATCACCGTGCCCATGCTGGGCGTCAGGATGGCGACCAGCACCACGGCCAGGAAGAAGCTCGGGATCGTCTGGAACAACTCGATGAAGCCCACCACGGCCTGGTCGACCTTGCCGCCGTAAAAGCCGGCCGCCGCGCCCATGCTGATGCCGAAGAGGATCGACACGGCGGTCGACACGCCCGCGAGCAACAGGGTCACGCGGGCGCCATAGGCGATGCCGCTCGCGATGTCGCGGCCCAGCATGTCGGTGCCGAGCGGCGCGTCTTCGGAGAGGGGCGGCATGAAGGGACCGTTGGCGATGTCCCAGGGGCTGCCCGGGAACACCATGCCGGCCACGAGCGCCATCAGGCAGACCGCGGCCAGCACCACCAGGCCGATGAGGCCGCCCTTGTTGCGGCAGAAGGAGGCGAAGAAGGAGGTCATTTCAACTCAATCCGAGGATCGGCCACCGTGTACAGGATATCGGTCACCAGGTTGACGATCACCACGATCAGCGAGGCCACGAAGAAGACGCCGAGCAGGATGCTGTAGTCGCGTTGCAGCAGGGCATCGAAGGCCAGGCGGCCAATGCCGGGCCAGGCGAACACCGTTTCGACCAGCAGCGCACCGCCGATCAGCCCGCCTGCCTGGATCCCGGCATAGGTGATGACTGGCAAGAGCGCATTGCGCAGCACATGCCGCGTGATCACCGTGCGTTCCGAGAGGCCTTTGGCGCGCGCCGTCTTTACGAAATCGAGCTGGCTGACCTCCAGGATCGAAGCACGCGTCAGGCGCGTGTACACCGCCATGTAGAACATGCCCAGCGTGAGCGCGGGCAACAGCAGATGCTTCGCAATGTCGAAGAATCGCGCCAGCCCGGTGAGGTTGGCGCCGACCGTCTCGAAGCCGAAGGCGGGCAGCCATTCGAGATGCACCGAGAAGATCAGCACCAGCATCAGCCCGACCCAGAACAGCGGTGTGGCGTAGGCCAGCATCGACAGCACGGTGATCGCCGTGTCGCCCCACTTGCCCACCCGCAGCGCCGCCTGAGTACCCAGGCTCACCCCGGCCAGCACCGCGAACGCAAACGCCGTGAGCGTGAGCGCCAGCGTGGCGGGCAAGTGCTCCATGATCAATGCGGACACCGAGGTCTGCTGGCGGTACGAGTAGCCGAGATCGAACGTCGCGACGTTCTTCAGATACTCGCCCAGCTGCACCACCATGGGTTTGTCCAGGCCGAAGTCCTTGCGCAGCTGCTCGATGAACTGCGCGTCGGCCGCGCCGGACTGGCCGGCCAGGATCTCGGCCGGATCGCCCGGTGCCGCGCGCACGAGGAAGAAGTTGAACAGGGCGATGGCCAGCAGCACGAGGATGCTCTTGACCACCCGCCGGCCGAGGAACGCGCCGATCTTCTTCATTGCTTGGACAGCCAGGCATCCGCATACGTGTCCACCGCGCCCAGGCCGGTCGTGATGGCGTTATGCACACGCTTGTTCAGGAAGGTCGTGTAGTTGGTGTCGGCGATCCACACCACCGGCACGTCCTCCACCAGGATCTGCTGCACCTCGGTGTAGAGCTTCTGACGCTCTTCGTCCGTAGGCGCGACCGCGGCCTTGTTGAACAGCTCGTCGACCTTGGGATTGTTATATTGCGAGGTGTTGGTGAACATCAGACCTTTCTTGATGTTCGACGCCAGATAGGTGCGCGCCACGCCGATCGCGGGGTCGCCGTACTGGAACACGCCATTGAGGCCCATGTCGTAATCCCAGTTACCCACTCGGGTGGTCCAGCCCCCGACGTCCGTATTCTCGATATTCACCGCGATGCCGATCTTGGACAGATTCTGCTTGATGTACTCGGCCAGCCGGCGATGCATTTCGCCGTAGGGCAGCGGGATCAGCCCGATGGTTGCGCGCACCCCCTTGCCGTCGGGCTTGAGGCCCATCTCGTCGAGCAGCGCGGCCGCCTTCTTGGGATCGTAGGGATACTTCTTGACGTTGGGGTCGTAGAAGCGTGTCTTGTGGTGAATCGGACCCGTCGCAAGCGTGGACGATCCGAACATGATCTTGTCCACGATGAACTGGCGATCGATGCCGTACATCAGGGCCTGGCGGAACCGCTTGTCGTCGAACGGCTTGCGGCCCTGATTGAGTTCGATCCAGTTCAACGTCGACCAGTATTCATAGCCGGCGCGCACGGCATTGACGTGCGGCAGCTTGGCGAGGCGCTGCAGATCGAATGGCTCGATGTCGTTGAGCCAGGCCTGCATCACGGTGCCTTGCTCGATTGCCAGGCGGCGCGACGCGGCGTCGGGAATCACGCGATACGTGATGCCGTCCAGGTAGGGCCGGCCTTCCTTCCAGTACTTCTCGTTCTTCACGAGCTCGATGTACGAGCCGCGCTGCCATTGCTTGAACTTGAACGGGCCGGTGCCGATGGGCGCGTTGTTGTGCGGGTTCTGCGTGAGCTCTCCGGTCGAGTACAGATGCTTGGGCAGAATGGCGCCGCCACCAATGTCGAACGAATACAGGAACGCCGAATAGGGCGATTTGAGCTTGAACACCACGGTGTCCTTGTCGGGCGCCGTGATGTCTTCGATGAAGCTCATGAGCGTGCGCGTACGCGGCGTCTTCGACAGGATCTCTTTGTACGAGAACACCACGTCTTCCGAACTGAAAGGCTTGCCGTCATGCCAGGTCACGTTCGGCTGCAGATGGAAGGTGTAGGTCAGCTTGTCGGCCGACACATCCCACGACTTCGCCAGGCTCGGCATCGGCTCGAGCTTGCTCGAATAGGTGAGCAGGCTTTCGTAGATCTTGCCCGCCACCAGCTGCGTGACGGCGACCTGCTGGATCGCCACGTTGAGGTTGGGCGGCTCGGGGCTGAGGATGGCGGTGAGCACGCCGCCGTACTGCGGCTGCTCGTCGGCAGCCATGGCGGCGGGCACGAGCGTCAGGACGGCAGCGGCGACGGCGCCCTGCAACAGGGCACGGCGAACGGAATCGAAGGTCATGTCGGATCTCTCGGTGGGTCGTGCCGGGCGTGCACGGCGCCCGGCAGGGGAAGGCGGACGCGTATCAGACCTGGGCGGGCTCGACGCCGCACCAGTCGTGCAGGAACAGCGCGAGCGCACTGGCAACGCGAATCATGCTGTCGATCGACACACGCTCATCGAAGCCGTGCACACTCTCGGCGATCGGGCCGTAGCAGGTCACGGGCACGTCCATCAACATGCGGAAGTGACGACCATCCGTGGTGCCCGTGATGGCCTGGCGCTTGGGCGCTTCGCCGGTCACGCGCCTGTGCGCATCGGCCAGCAGCTGCATCGGCGCCACGTCGAGGTCGTACTCGCAGCCGGGCGCATGAAAGCCCTCGAAGCGGATCGAGACCTTGATGTCCGGCTCGTTGAACGCCGCGACGGTCGCATCGATGCGTTCCGTGGCGATGCGCTTGGCCTCTTCGATCGTCATGTCGGGATAGCACGCAAGGCGCAGGCCGAGCGTGCACACGCTGGGCACCGATGAGTTCCAGTCGCCCGCGTGAATCTGGCCGAGATTGAAGTTGATCGGATGGGCGTGCTCGCGATAGGCAGGATGGCGATTCCGGGGCTCGTTCCATTCGGCTTCGAGTGCCTTGACGGCATCGACGATGCGCAACGCGGCGTCCACCGGGTTGACGCCGGTGTTCATGTAGGCCGCATGGGCCGGCTTGCCCTTTACGTCGACGTACATCCAGAACACGCCCAGCTGCGCGGCCATCATTTTTTCCTGCAGCGGCTCGGGGATGATCACGGCGTCGAAGGCCGTCAGCTTGGCCGCGCCGATCGCGCTCTGCAGCGCGCTGACGGAGGCGAGCGTACCGTTGCCGGTGTTTTCTTCTTCGAGCACGCCGTTGAAGCCGACCGCGCCGGCGGGTTGCAGGCCCAGCGTCTGCAAGGCCTTGAACGCCGCGAGCGCGCACACGATGCCTGCCTTCATGTCGCCCGCGCCGCGGCCGTAGAGCCATCCGTCGCGCACCTCGCCCGAGAAGGGCGGCAGGGTCCACATTTCATGGGGTCCGGTGGGCACGACATCGAGGTGGCCATTGAACAGCACCGAACGGCCACCCGCGCTGCGCGGCTCGTGACGCGCGAGCACGTTGTAGCGGCCACCATCCGGGCAGCATGCCGGCGAGTACAGCGGCAGGCTCTTGAGTTGTTCGTCGCGCAGGTAGATGCGTTCGGACGGCAAGCCCAGTTCGGCCAGTTCGCGCTCCATGAACTCGGCGGCCGAGATCTCCTGGCCCAGCAGACTGTCGCATTGCACCATGCCCTGCAGCGTGGTGATCATGTAATCGCGCAGACCGGAAACGGCCTCCTCGATCTGTTCGATTTCCAGCGTCTCGATGCGGCCACTCATGACAATCTCCGGGGCGATGACAAAGTAGTCCGGAGTCTGCATCCAAACTGGACCCGCTGATAGTTCCAGTTTTTTCGCAACGGAAGGTGCCACTCGCCAAAACCCCTTATTTCAAGGGTTATCCCCAGCCAGGGATTACCCTGGACGTGCGCATGTTGCGCCGCGTCTCGCGCGCGGGCGTGTGCGCGAGCGCGTGCGCGCGCAGGTAGTTGCGCGCGCACGCATATATACGCGTACGCGCGCGTACTTGATTTGCAGGCCGGCGGTAGCACGCAAACAGGAGATGATTGTGCGTGCAACTATATGCAACGCCAGTGCAGCTGCGCCCGCGGAAACGAACACGGCCCCGACAAGGTCGGGGCCGTGATAGCCGTGCGATGAATCCCAGACGAACGTCCGGAGACCTGGCTCAGGTGGGATAGGTGCCGGGCACCAGGATGCTCTGGTCGACCTGCGAGATGTTCTTGCGCCCGCACAGCGCCATCGTCACGTCCATTTCCTTGTACAGAATCTCGAGCGCGCGCGTGACGCCGGCCTGGCCGTAGGCGCCCAGGCCATACAGGAAGGCGCGGCCGATCATCGTGCCGCGGGCGCCCAGCGCCACCGACTTGAGAATGTCCTGTCCGCCCCGGATACCGCCGTCGAGCCAGACCTCGATGCGCGACCCCGCGGCCTGCACGATGGAGGGCAGCACCGCGATCGACGACAAGGCGCCGTCGAGCTGACGCCCGCCGTGGTTGCTGACGATGAGCGCATCGGCGCCGCTCTGAGCCGCCAGCTCGGCGTCTTCGGGATCGAGGATGCCCTTGAGGATGATCTTGCCGCCCCAGCGGTCCTTGATCCACTTCACGTCGTCCCAGCTCAGGCGGGGATCGAACTGCTCGGCGGTCCAGGAAGACAGCGAGGAGAGGTCGCTCACGCCCTTGGCGTGGCCCACGATGTTGCCGAACGTGCGGCGCTTGGTGCCCAGCATGCTCATGCACCAGCGCGGCTTGGTCGCCAGATTGATCAGGTTGCGCAGCGTCGGCTTGGGCGGCGTCGACAGGCCGTTTTTGATGTCTTTGTGGCGCTGACCCAGGATCTGGAGATCGAGCGTGAGCACCAGCGCCGAGCAGCCGGCCGCCTTAGCGCGGTCGATCAGGTTGCCGCAGAACTCGCGGTCGCGCATCACGTAGAGCTGGAACCAGAACGGCTTGCCGGTCGCCTGCGCCACGTCTTCGATCGAGCAGATGCTCATGGTGGACAGCGTGAACGGCACGCCGAAGTCGGCGGCCGCCTGCGCGGCGAGGATCTCGCCGTCGGCATGCTGCATGCCGGTCAGGCCCGTGGGCGCGATCGCCATCGGCATGACGGTGTCGATGCCCGCCATGGTGGTGCGCAGCGAGCGGCCTTCCATATCGACCGCCACGCGCTGGCGCAGTTTGATCTTTTGAAAGTCTTCCTGGTTGGCGCGGTACGTGCCTTCGGTCCAGGCGCCTGAATCGGCATAGTCGTAGAACATGCGGGGCACGCGCTTTTGCGCAATCACCCGCAGGTCTTCGATGCAAGTGATCTTGGAGAGATCTTGGCTCATTGGAATGGTCGGGAAGAGTCGCGGTGGATGCGACCGGCGTAGCACGCCGCGCGTGGGACGCCCCGCGTGGCGCGCCGGCAGGCGCCGGGGCGGGGCTCAGTATACGCCCGGCTCCGGCGCGCCGCGCCCGGGCCGGGCCATAATGCGTCGATAATGTTTGGATGCGGCGCAACATGCGCGCCGCCGGATTACGAAGGAAGCCATCACATGCAAGACGCCCACATCGAGACCCTCCACGTCATCGTCCGGGGCAAGGTGCAGGGCGTGGGTTATCGCCACGCCACGGTGCGCCGTGCCCATCTCGTCGGTGCCACCGGCTGGGTCCAGAACATGGAAGACGGCACGGTCGAAGCGCTGATTCAGGGCACGCCCGATCAGGTCGATCAGATGCTCGAATGGCTGCGCCGCGGCCCGCCCGCCGCCGTCGTGACGGACATCGAAACGCGCCGCGACGACACCGAAAAGCGCTTCCGCCATTTCGCGCAGCATTGAAGGGCGACGGGCGGCGCGCCGCCCGTCACCATCCGTGCGCCGCTAACCGCGCGCCACTAACCGCGCGCCACTAGCCGTGCATCTCAATCCACCTTGACGCCGGCGGCCTTGATGACGGCGGCGTTGCGCTCGAGCTCCTGCTCGACCCGCGTCCGGAAGGCCTTGCTGTCGGCATAGAACGGATCGAAGCCGAGCTCGCGCATCTTTTCGAGCATCTGGGGATCGGCGAGCATCTCGCGCACCTGCACGCTGAGCTTGTCGACCACCGGCTGCGGCGTGCCGCTGGGCGCCGCGATGCCGTACCAGGTGATGAAGTCGTAGCCCGCCACGCCCGACTCGTTCACGGTGGGCACATCGGGCACCAGCGCCGAGCGTGCCGCGCTGGTCAGGGCGACCGCGCGCACCTTGCCCGCGCGCATCTGCGGCAGGGCCGCGACCAGCGTGTCGATGGACAGCGGGATCTGGTTGCCGATCAGGTCGGTCATGGCCGGCGCGCTGCCGCGGTACGGCACATGCAGCAACTTGGCGCCGCTACGCTGGGCCAGGTACTCGCCGGCCAGGTGCGGCGTGGACGCCGTACCGAACGAGCCGAAGCTCAGGGGGTCGTTCTTGGACTTGGTCACCAGATCGTTCACGGTGGCCAGACCGCTCTGCGTGTTGGTCAGAATCACGAACGGCGCGCTGCCGGCGATCGCGACGTATTCGTAGCTCTTGATCGGGTCATAGCCCAGGTTGGGATAGAGCAGCGAGTTGGTCGTGAACGTGGGCGCGCCGGTGATCATCAAGGTGTAGCCATCGGGCGCGGCACGGGCCACCGCGGCGGCGCCGATGCCGGTGTTGGCCCCGGGGCGATTCTCCACCACCACGCTCTGACCCAGGCGCTCGCCCAGCTTGGCCGCGAACAGGCGCGCCAGCACGTCGGTCGAGCCGCCCGGCGGGAACGGCACGACGAGCGTGACGGGCTTGGTGGGCCAGCTCTGGGCGGGCGCGGCTTGTGCCGCGGCGATGCCCGGCAGGGCCAGAAGGCCGGCGAGGCCGAGACCGGCCAGACGTTGTAGAGACTTGCGCAACATGAACTGCTTCCCCTGTGTGTGGACGCCGATCCGGCATCCTGTGTCGTAATGGAGTGATCCTCAGGCGGCGGGATGCCGCGGCGCCTGCCGCCAGCACTGCGTGGCCTGTTCGAAGGCATGCGCCAGACGCAGCACGCCAAGCTCGTCGCGATAACGGCCCACGATCTGGATGCCGACCGGCAGCCCCTCGGCCGTGAAGCCGCAGGGCACGGATATCGCCGGATGGCCGGTGAGCGAGAGGTAATAGCCCGAGCGCATCCAGTCGATGTAGTTGTTCATCGCCGTGCCGTCGATCTCGCGTACGTACTCTTCGTCCGCAGGGAAGGGCGCGACCTGGCTGACCGGGCCGATCAGAAAATCGTGATCCTGCATGAACGCATGCATGCGCGCGAAGAGGGCGCCACGGTCGCGTTCAGCCTGCGCCAGCGCGGCGCCCGTCTGGTTGAGACCGAGCTCGGTGTTCCAGATCACCGTGTCCTTCATGCGGGCGCGCGCGCGCACGAGCGTGTCGCCCTGGGTCACCGCGAACGCCAGACCACGCAAGGCGTGGAACGACGCATCCGCGCCACGGAAGTCCGGGCAGGCCTCGCTGACGTGGCAGCCGAGCGTGTCGAACACAGATAGTTGCGCCTGCAACGCCTGCACCACGCGCGGCTCGGTCGGCAGGCCGCCCCAAGTCGGCGCGTAGGCGATCCGCGTGCCGGTGAAATCGTGATCCAGCGCGGCCAGGAAACGGGCGGGGTCCTGCTCGATGGAAAGCGGATCGCGCGCATCCGGGCCCGCCAGCGCGGCGAGCATCAACGCGGCGTCGGCCACCGTGCGGGCCATCGGACCGGCGACGGTGAGCGTGTTGTAGATCGCCGAGCCCGGCACCTGCGGGACGCGCCCGGGCGAGGGCCGCAACCCCACCACATTGCAGAAGCTCGCGGGATTGCGCAGCGATCCGCCCATATCGGTGCCGTCGGCGAGCGGCAGCATGCGGCAGGCCAGCGCGGCGGCCGCGCCGCCGCTGCTGCCCCCGGCCGTGAGGCGCGGATCGTAGGGATTGCGGGTCGCGCCGAAGAGCGGATTGAAGGTTTGCGAGCCCGCGCCGAACTCGGGCATGTTGGTCTTGCCGAGCGTGATCGCGCCGGCCTGCTGCTGACGGCTCACCACCAGGCTCGACTGCGCCGGCACGAAGGTCTCGTACACCGGCGAGCCCCAGGTGGTGCGCATGCCGGCGGTGAGAAAGCAGTCTTTGTGAGCCACGGGCAAGCCGTGCAGCAGGCCACGCGTCTCGCCGCGCGCCTGGGCTTCGTCGCAGGCCAGCGCGCGCGCGCGAGCGCTGTCGGCGTCCAGCGTGATGATGGCGTTCACCACGGGGTTCCAGTGGGCGATCGCCTCCAGGTGCGCATCCACCAGCTCGCGCGCACTCAAGTGCCCGGCTTCGATCTCGGCGCGCATCTGCACGGCGCTCAGGCCACACACGGTTTCCCAACTCATGGTTTGTCCTCGGTATCAGACGGAGTCATTATGCGAAGTATTGCATTACAATACTTCGTACTGAATTTAAGGCTTTTATACGCCCGCGCCGCTCCCGCCCGCAATCCGGGTAAACACGGCGGCGGGTCACTCGCCGCCTCGCCCACCATGACCCAGCCCGATCTCGCGTCCCCCGAATCCAGCGATCCGCTCTATGTGGCGTCGCTGGGCAAGGCCATGCGCGTGCTCGAGGCATTTCGCCAGGCGCGCGAGTCACTCAGCCTGACCGAGCTCGTGCAGATCACCGGCCTCGGCAAAAGCGCGGTGCAGCGCTTCACCCACTCGTGGGAACGCCTCGGCTATCTCGAAAAAGATCCGCGCACGCGCCGCTACGGGCTCGGCCCGCGGGTCGTGGAACTGAGCTATTTCTTTTTGCGCAGCGACCCCCTGGTCTCGCGCGCCGCGCCGCATCTGGTCGCGCTGCGTGAGCGCTGCGGACTGGCCGTGAACATGAGCGTGCTCGACGGCATGGACATGATCTATCTGCTGCGCTTGCCGAGCCGCCAGCTCACGCTGGCCGAAATGCTGCCGGGCCGCCGCATGCCGGCCTGGAGCAACAGCGCCGGCCGCATGCTGCTGACGCCGCTCGACGACATCGCGCTCGATCATTACTTCAGCCGCGCCGAGATCACCGCCTACACCAGCCGCACCGAGACCGACCCCGGCAAGCTGGCGGCGGAGGTGCGACTGGCGCGCAGCCAGGGTTATGCCCTCACGCACGATCAGGTCCTGCTCAATCAGGTGGGTGCGGCGGTGTTGCTGCGCGACGATCTGCGCAGGCCCGTGGCCGCACTCAACATCACCGCGGCGGCCGACGAGTTCCCGCCCGAGCGGCTGGTCCGCGAGATCGTGCCGCAGTTGCTGAAGACCGCCTACGCAATTTCGGGCACCTGAAGCGGCGCCCCGTCAGGCGGGGCTTGCCACCACCTGCCAGACGGCCAGGGCGAGCGGAAGCGCCCATTGATCCGCGCGATGAGGGCCGTGTGGCGCATCGCGGAGGGCGGGCCCGGCGCCACCCGGATCCGTCTCGCACGTTTGGCCCCCCATCCCGCATCGCTTATGCTGGGGGGCATGCAGCCCAATATCGAAGCCCTCACGCCCGACGAACAACGCGTGCTCGACGAGCAGTTCGCCCACGCCGACGAACTCGTGCAGTCGCTCACCGGCAAGCCGCTGGACGGCACGCTCAGCGACTTGGTGCGCCTGCAACGCCTGCTCGACACCAAGACCATCGAGCCCGAAGCCGAGTACACCCTCACGTCGCTGGGCGTCGCCTTCGGCCGCGTCCTTACGCGCAACCATCCCGACTATCAGTGGTGGATCACCGAAGACGAATACGGCCGCGATCCCGTCGTGCGCTACAAGGAAACCTCGCTCCTCGTCTTCCCCAGCATCATGCTGCTCAAACGCGTCGAGTCCCGCTCCGAATTCACCGTGCCGGGCCTCTACGAAGAAATGCTCGCCCAACTCGAAGACCTGCGGCTGCAGTATTACGCGGACGCGTGAACCGCATCGCGCCCACCCCTCGCACAAGACCAGACCATTCCTAGATCCTTGCCCGCGCTGCCCAGGTTACAAACACCTCGGCACCGGGCAAACACTCGCGCGCCGAATTGATTTTATACGAAGAGTTTCGTATGATCGGAGGCGCGTTTGAACATCCCGAGAGGCTTTAAGGCGGTCAAGCAGGCCGTTATCGCCGCGCTTCAGCAGAACCGCTATACCTGGGAAGAACGAGGCAATAGCATCGACACCAAGAATCTGCTGGCAACCGGCGCGGTATCTTCCGCGACCGTGGCGGCAATGCTCATGAGATGCAAGGGCAGTGAGCACCAAACATCCCCTCACCACGTCATCAGTTCAGTGGAGGTGCACGTGATCAAGACGCAGGGCTGGTACATCAAGTTCTACTTCCTGGACGCCGATCCCGACACCGTATTCATCAGCGTGCATCAATGAAAGCTCGAGCGACTCAGAACAGCCGACTCTACGTCGAAGGCGATAAAAGCAAGGCGATATGCGCTCATTGCAAAGAGATCGTGGTCACGACATTCCGGCGCCGCGACGTCCCATTCAGTGATGGCAATGGCTGCGCCCGCGATATTTTGGTATCGACTTGCGATCGCTGCGACAGCGTGGTCGCCATTCCCGCCCAGTCCACGCCTGCAATCCGAGAGGCGCGCAGCAAGGCTACGCGCCCGCTGGAGGCCAACCTGCCTGCCGTTTACATCGACATGCTGGATCTCGCCGCTTACTCCGTCGATGCAAACAGCACCACTGACTTTCGCAAAACGCTCCTGACGCTCTATCTGCATCGCTTCGCCTGCGGCGAATATCCCAAGGAGGCGTTGGTGGCCGCGCACGAAGTCCTTAAAACGCAATACGAGGAACGTCGCGGCGCCGCACGGCGCAGGCTGTCGATGAAGGTCACACCGGTCATTGCTAGCGACGTGCAGACCTTGATCGACGAGACCGCGCTGTCTCAAACCGAACTGCTCAAATCCGTCATCTATCGAATTCAGAGCGATGTGCTGGGGGGAAAGAAGCCCAGGCTCGTGCGCGAATTGAGCACACTCTCCGCCATCTCCGCGTGACGACGGCCGCGCCGGTCGGCCCCTGAAAAAGAGAGGCAATGCAAAAACGACAAGGGCGCGGTACGAGACCGCGCCCTTGTCGTTTCCATGATGCGCCACAGGCAGGAAGGCGCTCGGGAGATGCCCGGCGAATGATCGCCGGGCGGGCGGCGAGCCGCCCTCACATCTGTAGGATCCCACGGCCACTTAGATGTGGATGCTTCCCATCCCCGGGACATCTAGCACAAGATGGGACATGCAGGTCAGAACCGTCCCGTCTTGTTGGATTTCCCTACTGCCCTACGGACTCTGCCTAGCCTTGATGCGACGGGGGCGCGTCACCGTCGCGTCAATGCCCTTCAAGAAGGGGGGAGAAAGACCCATCATCCCGAGAAACGCAGATTAGGCGTGCGCGCGTAAAAAACCTTCCCACACTTCTCACCTCTGCTAGAGGATTTGGGGGGTTCTCCAATTTCTGCCAGAGTACGTACGACTTTGACTGATCGAGTTTTCAATGCGTCCGCAATCTCCGTGGCGAAGATGCACCTTCTGCGAAATCGCTCAACACCAGACCCGTCTCTTTAGTCCAAGGCTACGTGTCTAGGGAACCGGAAAACGCCACTGCCCTCTTGGCCCTAGCAACTGATGATGGATCGACACTAAGATAAGGCGTGCCAGTTCGGAGCTCTTGGAGCGAACCCGAAGAGCGGTGTAGCTCCAGAACCTTGCATGAACAAGAGAATGTCGAACAGACGCCCAGGCTCGTCGACCAACCAGGGATAATGGCTATCAGCGGCCGCGCCTGTTAGCAAGGCCCTATTTGCGGCAAAACATTCACCGAGATAGAAGGGCAACCGCGTCAGCTTCCGCGCCCTGAGGCTGCCCATGTCCGCAGGCAGCAAGAACTGAGTAGCGGTGGTGCCGACGAAGCCGGCGCTCGACAGCCCTCGGCGAACTTGACTGTCCAACGCCGGCATAAAGCCGGTCAGCAGAAGGAGTGCTTTCATTGGATATGTAACGTTCGTATTTCCGAGGAGAAGCAGGGCTGACATGTCGGACAGGACGGAAAGCAGACGCGTATCAAATTCTGTGCAATGTGCCTCGGCAACCAAGCCACCAATCATGCGGGCGTGACCGTCGACTACTGTTAGCGTCGCAAGTGCTCCACCCGCGAATCCAACAAGAGACGCATGAAACGTAGGGTTCAGCAAGGTCGCTATCAAAGCTGGCAATTCCTGGACACCTGGGGCCTTTCTGCTGCCAGCACCCCAGTTAGTGAGGACGGTCCTCAGCGCGCGTGCCAGTAGCGCAGCGTTTGCTTCAGTCGGTGCTGCCAGGTATGGCTTCGCCAATCCATTTACCAAGTGATAATCATGGTGGTATCCAGCATTGAACGAATTGATGGCGGTGACGATGGCCGCATGGGGTGCAACAACAGTTAGTGGCATCGCTTCCAGTTCCCTACACCTGCACTTTGAACTCTTTTGAGAATTGCTGCCTTAGCTCTATATGTTCCCCACATTTGCGCGCCACTTGAATTGTGAGACCTCCGCGTGTCTACGAAAGCCGGGGCGATTCACACATCCCATCCTTGTGACCTTTTTTTAAATGGGGGGTCAGAGTCGTGGACTGCCCATCACTTCAGTGAAACAACGATGCCGATCACAGCCAAGGCAGTTCCCGTGATCCACTGCCAGTGCTTCAGCCAGAAAGCACCTAGCAACTTAATTGCCTTTGCAAGTGGGGTCTGCTTGTAATGTCCTGGACCAATAAAGACTACGTGACTGTCCGGATCGTTTGGAGGTGGAGGCACGTAGGTGCCTTGGTACCATTCTCGCACGCGCTGTCTAATGCTCTTCTTGACGTTCAGGTGCTTGGTCATGTTGAAAGTGGACTGTAGGGAGCTCTATGTAGACACTCAAGTAGAGTCGCCCGGCCTTGTTGTGCGAGAAAAGAACCCTAGCTTTTCCAACTAGCAAACGCAGAGTTATTCGGTTCACCATCACGACCGAGAAGTTTTTCGAAGCTGCTTAGGTAAGAGGTGGTCAAGTTCTGAGTCGCTGAAGAAAAGCTCTTCCTGATGCTTGAGCGCGTTCTGCGCCGCGACGTAGGCTTTCGCATCCGTTCGGGGCGCACCGCGGTAAACCTGCTCAAGCTCCTCGTTTATCGAGTCACGTGCCGCAGCCGCTGCGTCGATCGAACCGCCCCGGCCAAGATCGACCAGAACGCTGAGTAGACGCTCTCGAACCCCCCATAATTTGGAAGCAGTGACAGTGTGCTTCTGCGCTTGCTCACCCAAGCTGGCCTCCTTGAAATACAGCAATAGCCCCAGTAGCACGGTTGAAAGCAGCGCACCCGCAATCGTCCCGGCCTTGCTATCTCCGAGCGCTGCAATCACAAGGCTCCCGGACGAAATTGCGGACAGAGCAATCTCAATCCGCTTGATGAGCTTATAGCGAGCGATATACCCGTCCGCCATTTTTTCGTGCGTCTTATGCGTGTAGGCAACGCGCCCATACATTTCGCGAAGTTGCCCTTCCAAAGTGTCGTTCATCATGGTCACGATGGAAACTGAGTCCCGTAGATTTGCCGAAACTTATTCTTAGCCGCCCAGTTTTCGTTGGCTAGAACGTTCTTGATTGCGTCCACGGCGAGCGTATGGGCCATTCGTGCTTTGCGTTCGAATCCCCCCGTTCTGCGAGCCCAGGACTGACTGCCTGGCGCTCGCCAGTGGTTTTGGTTCAAGTCCTGATTCGCGAGGAAGTTAAAAAAGTCACGCGTCATAAAATCGTAGTAGAGGTACGATTTGAGGCGGTGCTCCCATGTTTCAATGAACTGGTACGCGAGGGTGTCAATAAGCATCCCGCTCATCGGTACGTCGTTAGTATCGCGCCAGGCACGAACCATACGTCCAAGCGGGACTAAGTTGTAGTTGCAAGCTTGATTGCGTGTCGCAAATGCGCTGATCTCGTCTTTGGGCCAACATACCTTCCAGCTACCTCCGTTGTTGGCATCTGCGAACGTGTAGCTGCCGTCAGTATTGAGAAAAACCGGCACGATCTCGAATGTGACGTTGTCAGTGAACGGAATTTGGACGATCTGCCCATCAGCAATAACGACGGAGTTAGGGTAAGTTACTTCGATAGAGCGCTTCACCGATTGCAAAAGGGCAGACTGCCCGTTCGAAGAATGGCCGTCGTACTGCTTGTAGATGCTGTATGGCAATACGTACATGAGGTCAATGTCACTTACGCTGGCCACAGCTGTATTCCGTCCGTAAGATCCCCCATAGAAACGATTGGCTGTGTCAGATGTGGACTCCCGGAAGTCTGAATTGAGCCTTCTTGTAAGCCGTCCAGTTCGGTCAGCGATTGAAGCGCGCTTCAAAATGCCGGGCGGCAAAGCGCTGCAAAAAGTACTGAACCAGTCCGCCACTGACATGTTCGTTGGCCTCTAAGGTCTTGATTAGGAATCGGTGAACCCGGGGATGCCCCGTGCAACGCTCGGCTGCATCAGATGCGCCGTAATTTTATCCCAACGACTGTCAAGTAAAATTGAAAGTCTGGCATGCACGTTATTGTCCGCATGTTCTTGGACTCGCTCGCGGGATTCAAAATTGATTTATGTCCAAAAGCTCTGCTAATGAGTCACTTTGACGATCTACCGCGCCGCGACCGGAATCACGAGATCGAGGGTAAAGCGATCGCGGCATTTCAGCGACTCCTTAGCGAAAGTGGAGTCTTCATTCTGCAAGCGGCTGACCGCAAGGATTACGGCACCGATTGCCAGATCGAGGTTGTGGCCAACGTACAGGCCACGAATGTCCGGCTCCACATACAACTTAAGGGAACTTGACCTGCTCCCCGTGATTAGTACGAAATCGATGTAGAGTCCGTTCAACAAGGAACGGCAATGAAGAAGCGATTCACGGAAGAACAGATCATCGGCGTGCTGAAGGAGGCCGATGCAGGAGCCAGGGTGGCGGACCTGTGTCGCAAGCACGGCATCTCGGAAGCGACGTACTACAACTGGGAGGCAAAGTTCGGCGGGATGACCGTCTCTGACGCCCAGCGATTGAAGGAGCTGGAGCAAGAGAACAACAAGCTCAAGAAGCTGTTGGCTGAATCGATGTTGGACAAGGCTGCGCTTCAGGACCTCCTAAGCCGAAAGTAGCAAGCCCGCAGGCCAAACGCGAAGCGGTCAGGACGTTGATGACCGAGCGCGGTATGGGTATCACCCGGGCCTGCGGGCTGGTAGGCATCTCTCGATCGCTGTTCACTTATGAAAGTAAGCGTACGGGCGATGTAGTGCTGACCGAGCGCATGAAGGAAATAGCAGCGCTCAAACGGCGCTACGGCTATCGGCGCATCCATGTTCTGCTGCGCCGTGAAGGCTGGCAGACGAATCACAAGCGGGTCTGGCGGCTTTACAGCCAGGCAGGCTTGAGCGTGCGTAAGCGTAGCCGCAAGCGCATCGCGCCCGCAGAACGGGTAATTCGCCCCGTTGCGACGGCGCCGAATCAGAGCTGGTCGATGGACTTCGTGTCCGACGGCCTGGCCTATGGCCGCCGGTTCAGATGCTTGAACATCGTCGATGACTACACGCGCGAGTGCCTTGCCATCGAGGTCGATACATCACTGCCGGGATTGCGGGTGGCCCTGGTGCTGCAACGGCTTGCGGAACTGCGTGGGCTGCCCAAATCCATCACCGTGGACAACGGCCCGGAGTTTGTCGGCAGGGCCTTGGACGCTTGGGCCTATCAGGTCGGCGTCAAGCTGTCGTTCATCAGGCCAGGCAAGCCCGTGGAGAATGCATACATCGAGAGCTTCAACGGAAAATTCCGCGATGAATGCCTAAATGAGCATTGGTTCCTATCATTGCGCCAGGCCAAATCCTTGATCGAAGACTGGCGCGTCGAGTACAACACCGAACGCCCGCATAGCGCGCTTGGATATTTGACGCCGGAGCAGTTTGTTCAGGCTCATCAGCAACAACGGTTTTTAACCCTGGACTCTATGTCGATGTCGTACTAAGTCTGGGAGCAGGTCATTCCGGCAAAAGCCGGCCATCAAGTCATCAGATTGCCCCCTCGCCATTAATAAAAAAACCCAGCCGCTGCCGGCTGGGTTTTGACTTCAGAAATCTAGATTTATCGGGAAAAATCTAAATTCCAACGGGATCCTACAGCGGCATCACGCGTCGATATTCCCCGCCGACAGCGCATGCGTCTCGATGAAGTTGCGGCGCGGTTCGACGTCGTCGCCCATCAGCGTGGTGAAGACCTCGTCGGCCGCGATGGCGTCTTCGATCTGCACGCGCAGCAGGCGGCGCACCTTGGGATCCATGGTGGTTTCCCAGAGCTGCTCGGGGTTCATTTCGCCCAGACCCTTGTAGCGCTGCTTGGACAGGCCGCGTTCGGCTTCGGTGCGCAGCCACTGCATGGCTTCGCGGAAATCGGACACGAACTGTTCCTTGCGCTTGTCGCCTTCACCGCGGGCGATGATGGCGCCGGCGCCGATCAGGCCCAGGAAGGTCTTGGCCGAACGTGCGAGCACGGCGTAATCGGCGCCGCCCACGAAGTCGGCGTCGATGATGCTCACGCGCACGTTGCCGTGATGCATGCGCTGGATCGACAGGCGGTGTTTCTCGGCGGCTTCGTCGAACTCGGGCACGACCTTCACGCCGTTGCCGACGGCCGCGTCCTTGAGCGCTTCTTCGAGGCGTGCGGCCGATTGGGCGGTGCTGTCGGCGTCGTCGAGATTGATCTCCACGCCTTCGGCCATCGCCGACAGGGCGGCCACGTCGAACACGCGCGACAGACGCGAGATCACCGCGTCGGCCAGCACGTACTGGCGAGCCAGTTCGCCCAGGGCCTCGCCGTTGATCGGCGTGGCGCCTTGCGAGGGCGTGAGCTCGGCGTCTTTCAGTGCGAGCTGCAACATGAAGGTCGCTTCTTCGGCGTCATCCTTCAGGTAGCGCTCTTCGCGGCCGACCTTGACCTTGTAGAGCGGCGGCTGCGCGATGTAGATGTGGCCGCGCGTGACCAGCTCGGGCATCTGGCGATACAGCAGCGTGAGCAGCAGCGTACGGATGTGCGCGCCGTCGACGTCCGCGTCGGTCATGATGATGAGGCGGTGATAGCGCAGCTTGTCGATGTTGAAATCCGGACCGATGCTGGTGCCCAGCGCGGTGATCAGCGTGGCGATCTGCTCGCTCGCGATCAGGCGGTCGAAACGCGCCTTCTCGACGTTCAGCACCTTACCGCGCAGCGGCAGGATGGCCTGGAACTTGCGATCGCGGCCTTGCTTGGCCGAGCCGCCTGCCGAGTCACCCTCCACGATGTACAGCTCGCACAGCGCCGGATCTTTTTCCTGGCAGTCGGCCAGCTTGCCCGGCAGGCCCGCGCCTTCGAGCACGCTCTTGCGGCGGGTCATTTCGCGCGCCTTGCGGGCGGCTTCGCGGGCACGGGCGGCCTCGACGATCTTGCCGCACAGCGCCTTGGCGTCGTTGGGATTCTCGAGCAGCCAGCTCTCGAGCGAGCGCGCCACGGCGTCTTCGACGGCCGGACGCACTTCGGACGACACCAGCTTGTCTTTGGTCTGGCTGCTGAACTTGGGCTCGGGCACCTTGACCGACAGCACGCAGGCCAGGCCTTCGCGCATGTCGTCGCCGGTGGTCTCGACCTTGGCCTTTTTGGCCAGCTCGTTGTCGCCGATGTACTTGTTGATCACGCGCGTCATGGCGGCGCGCAGACCCGTCAGGTGGGTACCGCCGTCGCGTTGCGGGATGTTGTTGGTGAAGCACAGCACGCTTTCGCTGTAGCTATCGTTCCATTGCATCGCCACTTCGACGCCCACGGGCACGCCGCCCGCCGACGATTCGGTGGCCACGGCGAACACGTTGCCGTGCAGCGTGGTCTTGGTGCGGTTGATGTACTCGACAAAGCCGCGCACGCCACCCGAGAACGCGAAATTCTCTTCCTTGCCCTGGCGCTGGTCGATCAGGCGGATCTTCACGCCATTGTTCAGGAACGACAGCTCGCGCAGACGCTTCGAGAGGATCTCGTAGTGGTACTCGATGTTGTTGAAGATGATCGGGTCGGCCAGGAAGCGCACTTCGGTGCCGCGCTTGTCGGTCGTGCCGGTCACGGCCAGGGGCGCCACGCGCTCGCCCTGACGGAACTCCATCTGATGCACTTCGCCGTTGCGGCGGATGGTCAGGCGCAGCCATTCGGACAGCGCGTTGACGCAGGACACGCCCACGCCGTGCAGACCGCCCGACACCTTGTACGAGTTCTGGTCGAACTTGCCGCCGGCGTGCAGCTCGGTCATGACGATTTCGGCGGCGCTGCGGCCGAACTCGTCATCCTTGTGGATGTCGGTCGGGATGCCGCGGCCGTTGTCCGTAACCGAGATCGAGTTGTCGGTATGGATGGTGACGACGATGTCGTCGCAGTAGCCGGCGAGGGCTTCGTCAATGGCGTTGTCGACGACCTCGAACACCATGTGATGCAGGCCGGTGCCATCGGACGTATCGCCGATGTACATGCCGGGCCGTTTGCGCACGGCCTCCAGCCCCTTGAGCATCTTGATCGAATCAGCGCCGTAGCCGCTGCCGGGAGTGGTGTTTTGATCTGACATAGTCTGTGTTCGATAACGCTATAAAGTACGACCTCGCGGCCAGAACCACGGGCGGGCACGAAGCCCGCCGGCGGCACTTACCCATCCGGTGTGCGGATCAGATCCGCATGGGCATGACGACGTACTTGAACTGGTCGTCGTCGGGCAGGGTGATGAGCGCCGATGCGTTGGCATCGGGCATCACCGACCACTGCACGTTCTCAACCTTGACGTTGGCCAGCACGTCGAGCAGATAGCTGACGTTGAAGCCGACGTCCAGGGCCTCGTAACCGTAGTCGATGTCGATCTCTTCCTGCGCCTCTTCCTGCTCGGCGTTGGACGAGGAGATCTTCATGACGTTCTGACCGAGCTGCAGGCGCACGCCCTTGAACTTGTCGGTGGTCAGAATGGCGGCACGTTGCAGGCTGCCCTGCAGGGCCTCGCGGCTGACGTTGAACTGGCGCGTGTAGTTCGTGGGAATCACACGCGAGAAATCGGGGAACTTGCCTTCGACGAGCTTGGAGACGAGCTCCACATCGCCGAAGCGGAAACGGATCTGGCCCGGCGCGACGTCGAGCGAAACCGGCTCGTCGGAGTCTTCGAGCAGGCGCTGCATCTCGAGCACGGTCTTGCGCGGCACGATCACTTCGTGGCGCTCGGCGATGCCGTCAGCCTCGGTGGCGCAATGCGCCAGGCGGTGACCATCGGTGGCGACGGCCCGCACGCGGCCCGGTTCGAACACCAGCAGCATGCCGTTGAGGTAGTAGCGGATGTCCTGTTGGGCCATGGCGAAGTGCACCATGTTGAACAGGTGGCGCAGCGTGCGCTGCGGCATGGTCAGCGAGACGTCCCATTGCTCGGGCTGAGCCACGGTGGGGAACTCGCTGGCGGCCAGCGTCTGCAGCGCGAAGCGGCTCTTGGCGGATTGCACCGACAGCTTGTTGCTGGCGAGCGCGAGCTTGACCTCGCCCGTGTCGGGCAGGGCCTTCAGGATGTCGAGCAGCTTGCGCGCGGCAACCGTGGTGGATTCGTTGTCCTGCCCCACACCAAAATCGGCATGCGTCGTGATCTGGACTTCGAGGTCGGTGGCAATGAACGCGACCTTGTTGCCCTCTTTGCGCATCAGGATGTTCGCCAGGATGGGCAGGGTATGGCGTCGTTCGACGATGCCCGCCACAGTCGACAGCGGTTTCAGCAATGCATCGCGTGTGGTTTGTACGAGTTGCATGTTCATCCTTTTAGAGTTTGTTCCAACACGTGCAGGGTATGGTTAAGCTCGGCTTGCTTGGCGCGGGCGTCGGAGATCTTGCGCACGGCGTGCAGCACCGTGGTGTGATCCCGACCCCCGAACAAGTCCCCGATCTCGGGCAGGCTTTTTTGCGTCAACTCCTTGGCCAGGTACATGGCAACCTGGCGCGGCAGGGCGATATTGGCGGGCCGGCGTTTCGAATACATGTCGGCCACCTTGATCTTGTAGAAATCCGCTACCGTCTTCTGGATGTTCTCGACCGTGATCTGGCCATTCGATACCGACAGCAGGTCCTTCAGGGCTTCCTTGCAGACATCGACATTGAGCACGTCGCGGCCATGGAAACGCGCATAGGCCAGGACCTTGCGCAGGGCGCCTTCGAGCTCGCGCACATTGCTGCGCAGATGCTTGGCAATGAAGAACGCCACTTCTTCGGGCATGGGCACGCCCTCGGACTCGGCCTTGCGCAACAGGATCGCCACCCGCATCTCGAGCTCGGGCGGCTCGATCGCGACCGTCAGGCCCGAATCGAAGCGCGAGATCAGACGGCTGTCGATCCCGGCGAGCTCCTTCGGGTAGGTGTCGCTCGTGATGATGATCTGCTTGCGCTGCGCCACCATCGCTTCGAACGCATAGAAGAACTCTTCCTGCGTGCGGTTCTTGCCGGAGAAGAACTGGATATCGTCGATCAGCAACAGATCGAGCGAGTGGTAGTAGCGCTTGAAATCGTCGAACGCCTTGCGCTGGTACGCCTTGACCACATCGGACACGTATTGGTCGGCATGCACGTAGCGCACACGCACGCCGGTGCCGGCCGCCACCATCGCATTGCCGATGGCGTGGATGAGGTGAGTCTTGCCCAGGCCGACGCCGCCGTACAGAAACAGCGGGTTGTACGAGATGCCGGGATTCTCGGCCACCTGCAGCGCGGCGGCGCGTGCGAGCTGGTTGGCCTTACCGGTCACGAAGTTCTCGAACGTGAGGTCGGTGTTCAGGCGCGAACGCTCGTACACGATGTTGGCCGCATCGGCGGCCGCCGGCGCGCCAGGCGCGTGCATCGCGGGCGCGGCAGGCGCACCCGGCGAGAACGGCGGCGACGGGATGGCCATGTGGGCCGCCTCGTTGTGCGCCGCATTGGCCGTGGCTGCCGCCGCGAGCGCGGTCACGGCGGCGACCGCCGACTGCGGCGCGGGCGCGGCCGAAGGCGCCGGCGGCGCAACCGGAGCGCGGGGCGTGATGGGCATGCGTGGAGTGGCGCTGTGGCTGGGCAACTCGAACAACACCTGTACCGGACGCTTGAACCATTCGGTTGCAAGCGCCTCGATCTGATGTGAAAAGTTCTTGCGGACCCAATCGAGTTTGAAACGATTGGGGGCAGCCACGCGCAGCACCGCCTGCGCTTCGTCAAAGGCAAGCGGGACCAGCGGTCTGATCCACGCGCTGATTTGTTGGGGGGGGAGTTCCTGCTCAAGACGACTGACGCAGGTCTGCCAGAATTCTTTCATGTCGCTCTTGTTCAAACCTCGATTCTACCCTTTCTGGGCATGGGTTATCCACAGGCCCCCGTCCGCGGCCCTGCGCGCAGCCGTCCTAACTGTTTGACAAGGAACGGAAAACTTGCTGAAATGGTGGGCTTTTCCGAATTCTGTCTGTCAGAAGGTTCTTTGGAATCAGGCGATGGGTGTCCTCGACATCCATGTGCGACGCCGAATGTGACGCCAGCGTAAGCCAAGTGCCGCCCCCGAGCTTCTCGGGAAGGTACGTCGGATACTCCTGGGACTGCCACGGCAAGTATGTCGCCACGCCACGCAGGATGACCTGCACGATCTCTCCCTAGCCGCATTAAGCCTATTGTTGCTTTAGGGTTTTGTCGTCGAGTTGTCCACCCCGAGCCCCGTCCGGCCCGTGCTCTCGCATGTGGATATCCGGATACCCGCCCGGGAGCGGATTCGCTGAACCCGTCGGGCAGGGTCTCCCCTTCTGACTTTTGTTCTTTTTGTGGACTGTCCATGAAACGCACCTACCAACCTTCCGTTACCCGTCGCAAGCGTACCCACGGCTTTCGCCTGCGCATGAAGACTCGTGCCGGCCGCGCCATCCTGAACGCTCGCCGCGCCAAGGGCCGCAAGCGTCTGGCCGTCTAAGTCCGGTTTCCCGGACTTGCACCACGTTGCCCGGAATCACACGGCCTGGCAGGCCCACGCAAGCCAGCGCCACTGTTTCACCCGTAGTACCTGCTGATTCCCGGCAACAGGCCAAGCTGTCTGCCATGTCGCGCGCCACGCTTCCCGCGGAGGCGCGCTTGCATCGCCCCTCCGAGTTTGCCGCAGCCCTCAAAGGCCGCCGGTTGGCCCGAGGGGCGATGTTCATTGTGAGCGCCGCTCCCGCCGGTCAGGCCAGCGCACCCCAAGACGGTGCGCCGGTTTCCTGTGCCCGGCTGGGCCTGGTGATCGCCAAGCGCTTCGCCGCGCTGGCCGTCACCCGCAACGCGCTCAAGCGGGTCATCCGCGAGTCGTTCCGGCATCAGCGCCTGGCGCTGCCGCCGCAAGACTACGTGGTCCGGCTCCACAGCAAGGTCAGTCCCACGACGCTGACCCAACTGAAATTGGCCGCTCGCGCCGAAGTAGACGCTCACTTCGGGCGGATACGGCGATGATGCGGGCTCTGCTGATCGCGCCGATCCGGTTTTACCGGTTTTTTCTGAGCCCCTGGATCGGCCGGCAGTGTCGTTTTACGCCGACCTGCTCGGCCTACGCCATCGAAGCCATTGAACGTCATGGCCCGGGCCGTGGTCTATGGTTGGCCGTGCGTCGTATCGGCCGCTGCCATCCCTGGACGGCGGGCGGATACGATCCGGTTCCCCCTGGCTCGGATTCATCCAGCTCGGGTCCGACCGGCCAACCCTGCTGTACGCATCACCACCGCACCGGACACGATTGACGCTAAACTGCCGGGCTTTGCTGCCCGCATTCACTCCCCAGGCACCATGGATATCCGACGAACCGTCCTCTGGATGATTTTCTCCTTCTCGCTGTTGCTCCTCTGGAACAACTGGCAAGTCCATAGCGGCAAGCCGTCGCTGTTTGGCAATGCCCCGGCGAGCGAACAGCAGGCCAAGCCCGCCGACACCCCGGCGGCCAACGGCTCGGTTCCGAATGCCGCGGCCCCCGCCGCCTCGGTGCCGGCCGCGACCGGCGCCGCCGCGCCGACCTCGGTGCCCGGCAGCAACACCCCGGCCGCCGTGCGCGCCGAGCAGGTGGTGGTGTCGTCCGACGTGCTGCGCATGACCTTCGATCCGGTCGGCGCCCAGCTCGTGCGTGCCGAACTGCTCAAGTACCCGACCAGCACCGACGATCCCAAGCCGATGGTGCTGCTCGATCGCTCGCCCGCGCTCACCTACGTGGCCCAGACGGGCGTCGTGGGCGCGCCGGCCGGCGAATCGTTCCCGACCCACCTGACGCCGTTCCGCCTCACCTCCACGGACCGTGAGCTGAAGGATGGCCAGGACACCCTGGTGGTGCGCTTCGAAGGCGAATCGGGTGGCGTGCGCGTCGTCAAGACCTACACGCTCAACCGCGGCAGCTACGACGTCAAGGTGCGCCACGAGCTCGCCAACATCGGTCAGGCGCCGATCACGCCGTCCGTGTATCTGCAGCTCGAGCGCGATGGCAACGATCCCGCCGGCACGTCGAGCTTCTATCACACGTTCACCGGCGTCGCGGTCTACTCCGAACAGGAGAAGTTCCAGAAGATCACCTTCGGCGACATCGAAAAGAGCAAGGCGCGTTACGTCAAACAGGCCGACAACGGCTGGATCGGCGTGGTGCAGCATTACTTCGCGACCGCCTGGGTGCCGCAACAAGGCAAGCAGCGCACCAACGACCTGCTGCAACTGCAGCCGGGCCTGTACGCCGCCCGCACGATCGAGCCGGTCGGCCAGATCGCCCCGGGCGCGACGGCTGCCGTCGATGCGCAACTGTGGGTTGGTCCGCAAGACCAGAAGGCCATGGAAGCCGTGGCCCCCGGCCTGGAGCTGGTGGTCGACTACGGTTGGCTCACCATCATCGCCAAGCCCTTGTTCGCGCTGATGACCTGGCTGCACAGCCTGCTGGGCAACTGGGGCTGGACCATCGTGGCCCTCACGATGATCATCAAGGCCGTGTTCTTCCCGCTCGCCTCGAAGAGCTACGCCTCGATGGCCCGCATGAAGCAGGTCGCTCCCCGTCTGCAGGCCCTGAAAGAGAAGTACGGCGACGATCGCCAGAAGCTCAACCAGGCCATGATGGAGATGTACCGCACCGAAAAGATCAATCCGCTGGGCGGCTGCCTGCCCATGGTGGTGCAGATCCCGGTGTTCATCGCGCTGTACTGGGTGCTGCTGGCCAGCGTCGAGATGCGCGGCGCCCCCTGGATTCTGTGGGTGCAGGATCTGTCCGTGCGTGATCCGTACTTCATCCTGCCCGCCATCATGATGGCCACGATGTTCCTGCAGATCAAACTCAACCCGACGCCGCCGGACCCCATCCAGGCCAAGGTGATGATGGTCATGCCGCTCGTCTTCGGCGGGATGATGTTCTTCTTCCCGGCCGGTCTGGTGCTGTACTGGTGCGTGAACAACGCGCTGTCGATCGCTCAGCAGTGGGCCATCACGCGCCGTCTGGAACGTCAGACCGCGTCGGCGGCCAACAGCTGATGACGGGCGCGGGCGGGGCTGGCTCATGAAAAAGCTGGACCTGCCCGCGCTTGAGATTTTCGTCGCTGCCATCGAGGAAAAAAGCCTCTCCCGCGCGGCACAACGCGAAAATCTCGTCACCTCGGCGGCCAGCAAACGCGTCGCCGAACTCGAACGCCACCTCGACCGCACCCTGCTGGTGCGCCACGGTCGCGGCGTCGAGCCCACCCCGGCGGGCATGCTGCTTTATCAGCGTGCCAAGGCCATCCTCAAAAGCGTGCAGCTCGCCGAACAGGCCATCGACCAGTATTCGGCCGAAGGTCAGGCGCGCATCCGGCTCGCCGCCAATCCCTCCACCAGTCTGCAGTTCCTGCCGTCCATCATGGGCCGGTTTCTGGCCGCGCGTCCGCAGGTCAGCGTGGACCTGATCGAGGCGCACAGCTTCGATATCGCCCGCCTGGTGGCCGAGAGCACGGTGGATATCGGCATCTATCATGCGGTGCACCCCGTGCCCGGCGTGGCGTCGTTTCCGTTCCGGCGCGACCGCGTCGGGCTCGTGGTGCCTGTCGGCCATGCGCTCGCGCAGCGCGGCGAGCTCTACCTCGAAGAAGCGCTCGATTACGACCTGCTGGGATACTTTCCGCGCCATTCGCTCGACCAGTTCCTGGCTTACGCCGGCCAGTCGCTCTCGCGTCCGCCCACCGTGCGCATGCAAGTGGCCAATTTCGAGACCCGCTGCCGCATGATCCGCGAGGGGCTGGGCGTGGGCGTCGTGCCCGAGCGCATTGCCGCCAACTACCTCGGCAGCATGGGGCTCGTGCTGCTGCGCCTGAAAGACGCCTGGGCCGAACGCCAGTTCTACACCTGCGTGCGCGACATCGGCAGCCTCAACGCCGCCGCCGCCGACCTCCTCGATACCCTGGTGGCGCCGCCCGACGCGGGCTGACGCCGTTGCGGCAAGGGCCCGGCCAGAACGACACGAACGCTGGCTTTCCTTTTTTTCAATCCTCGGCCCCCACGGCTTGCGTAGATTGGAATCTCGAGGCGGCACTCCGACCGCCACGGGAGACACCATGCTGTTGGACACGCTGGCCGACTACGGCGCGCATGACGCGCGCGCCCCCCTGGCCCCGGACGTCATGCACCACGCCAAACGGGCCGTGCTCGATTGGCTGGCGGCGCTGTACCCGGGTACCCGCACCGCACCCTGCGCGCAGCTCCTGGCGGCCCACCGCGACGAACTCGGCCTGGGCGCGAGCAGCCTGCCCGGTTGCGGCACCACCGCCTTGCCGGCGACGGCCGCCTGGATCAATGGCAGCGTGTCGCACGCCGTCGAGTTCGACGACATCTTCCGCGATGCGGTCTATCACCCCGGCTGCCCGACGATCTCCGCCGCGTTGGCGCTGGCCGAAGCGCGTCAGGCCGACGGCCTCGCGCTGCTGCGCGCCGTCGTGGCCGGCTACGAGATATCCACACGGATCGGCGCCGCGATGCAGCCGGCGCATTACCGCTACTTTCACACCACCGGCACGGTGGGCAGCCTGGGCGCGGCCGCGGCGGGGGCCGCCATGCTCGCGCCCGGATCGGCCGATGTGATGCGTCATGCCATCGCCACCGCCGCCACGCTGGCGGCCGGTCTGCAGCAGGCGTTTCGCTCGGACGCCATGAGCAAGGCGCTGCACGCCGGCAATGCGGCCAACGTGGGCGTGCGCGCCGCACTGGGCGCCGCGAACGGCATCACCGGCGTTCCCGACATCCTCGAGGGCGAGGTGGGATTCGGCGCGGCGCTGGCCGGTCAGGTCGAGTGGCAGCGCGCCACCGAAGGCCTGGGCCAGGTCTACAACATCACGCGCATCACCCAGAAAAACCATGGTTGCTGCGGCCATACCTTTGCCGCCATCGACGCGGCGCTCGCGCTGCGCGCGCAGGGCGTGCTGCCGGACGAGATCGAGCACATCGACGTGCGCAGCTATCGCACGGCCATCGACGTAACGGGCAACGACAAGCCGGTGACGGCATTCGAGGCCAAGTTCAGCCTGGCTTATGTGGTCAGCCACGCGTTGCTGCACGGCTCGGTGCGCCTGTCCGCGTTCGATGAAGCGCGCCTGCACGACCCGGCGTTGCGCGCGCTCATGCGCCGCCTCACGCTACGCGAGGATCCGGCGCTGACGGCGGGGTTTCCGCGGCAACGTGCCGCCCACGTCGAGATCACGCTCAAGAACGGCCGCACGCTGCGCCACGAGGCGCCGTATCGCAAGGGCGATCCCGAGTCGCCGCTGTCGGATGCGGAACTCGACGACAAGTTCGCCGAGCTTGCCGGCCCCGTGCTCGGCAGCGCCCGCATGCTGGCCCTGCGCGACGCCATCTGGCGGCTCGACACCTTGAGCGTGGCCGACCTTCGGCTCGCCGCCGACCCCGCCACCGTCTGAGGACACGCGCCATGACTTCTTCACAACCGGGCACCTTGTGTGCCCAGGCGCTGCTCGCGCCCGCGAGCGTGGCGCTCGTCGGCGCGTCGGCCGATCCCGCCAAGAACACGGCCCGCCCGCTGCGCTTCATGCGCAAGCACCGATACGGCGGCCGCGTCTATCCGATCAACCCGGCACGCGACACGGTGCTGGGTGAACGCGCCTGGCCCACGCTCGACGCGTTGCCCGAAGCGGTGGAGCATGTGTTCATCATGGTGCCCGGCGCGCAGGTCGAAGCGCTGCTCGAGCCGTGCGCGCGCGCCGGCGCACGCGTGGTCACCGTCTATTCCGATGGCTTCGCCGAAAGCGACGAAGCCGGGCGCCTGCGCCAGGAGGCGCTGGTGCGTCAGGCGAGGGCGCTCGGCCTGCGACTGCTCGGCCCCAACAGTATCGGATGCGCGGACCTGCATGGCGGTGCGATCCTGTCGGTGAACGCGGTCTTCGAGGCCGACGATCTGATCCCGGGCGACATCAGCCTGGTCTCGCAAAGCGGATCGATGATGGGCTCACTGCTCTCTCGCGCGGCGGCGCGCGGCTTCGGTTTCGCGCGTTCCGTGTCGGTGGGCAATGAAGCCGACATCAGCGTGGGCGAAGTCGTGGATGCGCTGGTGGACGATGCGCAGACTCGCGTGATTCTGCTTTTCATGGAGACGCTGCGCGACGCGCCGGCGATGGCGCGTGCGTTGGCACGGGCCCGTGCGGCCGGCAAACCGGTGATCGCCTACAAGCTGGGCCAGTCGGCGCAAGGGGACGCGCTGGCGAGCACGCATACCGGCGCGCTCGCGGGCAACGATGCCGCCGTCGACGCCTTCCTGCGCGCGCATGGCGTCATGCGCGTGCGCTCGCTCGAAGCACTGTTCGAGCTGGCGCCGCTGGCGCGCCGCTATCAGGCGAGCCGGCGTGAGCGAACCGACGCGCCACGTGTGGCCGTCATTACCACCACCGGCGGCGGCGCGGCCACCGTCGTCGACAACCTGGGGCTGCATGGTTTGGTTGCGGTGGCACCGCCCCCGGATTTCATCGCGCGCATGGCCGAGCGAGGCCTGCGTCTGCGCGAAACGCCCGTGATCGATCTCACGCTGGCCGCAACCAGCACGCAGTACCGCGATCTGCTCGAGGCCTTGCTGCGCGCCGACTGGTGCGATGCGGTGTTGAGCGTGGCCGGCTCCTCCGCGCAGTTCCACCCGCAGCTGGTCGTCGAGCCGCTCGAAGCCGCGGACAAACCTGTGGATAAGCCCTTGGCCGTTTTTCTCGCGCCCGATGCGCCGCAATCGCTTGCCCGTTTGCGCGAGGCCGGAATCGCCGCGTTCCGCACGCCCGAGGCGTGCGCCGACGCGCTCGCCGCCTTGCTGGCGAGTCCGGGCCGCGCACCGGCCGACCCGCGTACCTGGCAATGGCCGTCCGGGATGCCGCGCAACGGCATGCTCACCGAGCACCAGAGCAGCCGGATCTTCGCGTCGCTCGGCGTGCCGGTCGCGCGTGCCGAGCTGGTATCCGCCGACGCGCCGGCGCACAGCCTCGCCTATCCCGTGGTGGCCAAGATCAGTTCGCCCGATATCGCGCACAAGACCGATATCGGCGCGGTGCGCGTCAATCTGCGCGACGCCGAGGCGTTGCGTGCCGCCGCCGCCGACATCCAGGCCAATGTGGCGCGCCTCGCGCCGGCTGCCCGCATCGACGGGCTGCGGGTGCAGGAGATGCGCCAGGGCCTGGCGGAGTTCATCCTGGGTTATCGCGACGATCCGCTCGCAGGTCCGACCGTGCTACTCGGCGCGGGTGGCATCCACGCCGAGCTGGCCCCCGACATCGCATTGCGGCTCGCGCCGATCGACGAAGCCGGCGCCTGGGAAATGATCCACGCGGTGCGGCACACGCGGCTGGTGCGTGGATTCCGCGGGCTGCCGCCCGGCGACTGCGCCGCGCTCGCGCGCGCCATCGCCGACTTCTCGCAGCTCGCGGCGTGCACCGACGCCACGATTGCCGAGGCCGAGATCAATCCGCTGTTCGTGTGCGCCGACGGCGTGATCGCCGTCGACGGCCTGCTGCGCCTGAGCGCGTAGCCGCGCCTCTCTTCTTATCCACAGACTTGTTCATTCGGACTGCCATGAACTTCGAACTCACTGCTGAACAACGCGACTTCCAGAATGCGGTGCGCCGCTACGCCGAAAAGGCACTCAAGCCCGGTGCGCTGGAGCGCGCCCACGCCGACGCCTATCCCTGGGAGGTCGCGCGCGAGATGGCGGCGCAAGGCCTGCTCGGCATCACGATCGATGAAGCGGACGGCGGCGTGGGCGGCTCGCTCATGGATGCCGTCATTGCGATCGAGACGGTCGCTTCGGTCTGCCCACGCAGCGCGGATGTGGTGCAGGCCGGCAACTTCGGCGCGATCCGCGTGCTCGCCGAGTACGGCAGCGCGAAGCAGAAAGCAGCCTATTTGAGCCGACTGCTGGCGGGCGACATGTTGATCGCGGTCGGCATGACCGAGCCCGATGCGGGCTCTGCCGTCACCGAACTCAAGACGCGTGCCACGCGCGACGGCCAGGGCTGGCGCATCAACGGCTCGAAGATCTTCACCACGCACGGCCCTCACGCGGATCTGATTCTGGCCTATGTGCGCTTCGGCCCGGGCACGCAAGGTATCGGCTCGGTCCTGATCGAAACCCGCGCCGACGGCGTCAGGCTCGGCAAGCGTTCCACCTTCATGTCGGACGAAGCCTGGGCGGAAATCCACTTCGACGAGGTCTACATTCCGGACGAGATGGTCGTTCTGGGCGAGGGCGGATTCAAGAAGCAGATCGCGGGCTTCAACGTCGAACGCATCGGCAACACCGCGCGCTCGCTGGCATTGGGGCGCTATGCCTACGAAGAGGCACGGGGCTGGGCGCTGCAGCGCAAGCAGTTCGGCAAACTGTTGTGCGAGTTCCAGGGCCTGCAATGGAAATTCGCCGACATGCGCATCAAGCTCGACGCCGCGCAGTTGCTGCTCTATCGCGCGGCCACCAAAGCGGACACCGGCTTCCCGGACGCAACCGAGACCGCGATTGCCAAGGCCTATTGCAACCAGATCGGGTTTGAGGTCGCGAACGAGGCGCTGCAGGTGATGGGCGGCATGGGCTACAGCCGCGAATCCCTGGTCGAGTACTGCGTGCGTCGTTGCCGCGGCTGGATGATCGCCGGCGGCTCGATCGAGATCCTGAAAAACCGCATCGCCGAAGGCGTGTTCGAGCGCAGCTTCCCGCAGCGTCAGTAAAGCAGCGGCCCCGGAGGTGCAGGCATCAAATGCCTGCGCCACCGGGGCCGCGGTCGAGCAAACTCGATTACTTCAGATCGAAACGATCGAGGTTCATCACCTTGGTCCAGGCCGCCACGAAATCACGCGCGAACTTCTCCTGTGCGTCGTCGCTGGCATACACCTCGGCGAGTGCGCGCAGCTGCGAATGCGCACCGAACACCAGATCGATACGGCTCGCGGTCCACTTGGCTTCGCCCGTCTTGCGGTCCCGGCCCTCGAACGACTCACGCGCAGGCGTCGCCGGCTGCCACACCGTGCCCATGTCGAGCAGGTTGCGGAAGAAGTCGTTGCTCAGCACGCCCGGCCGGTCGGTGAACACACCACGCGCATCCTGCGGATCCTGCACCCCCAGCACACGCAGGCCGCCGATCAACACCGTCAGCTCCGGCGCGGTCAGCGTCAGCAACTGCGCGCGATCGATGAGCAGATGCTCGGCGGGCACGCTGAAGCGCGCCTTCTGATAGTTGCGGAAGCCATCGGCCACGGGTTCGAGCGGTGCGAAGGAATCGACGTCGGTCTGCTCCTGCGTGGCATCGGTGCGTCCCGGCGCGAACGGCACGGTCAGCTTCTGGCCCGCCTTGGCGGCCGCCTGCTCCACGGCTGCACAGCCCGCCAGCACGATCAGGTCTGCGATGGAGATTTGCTTGCCACCCGCCTGCGCGCCGTTGAAATCGCGCCGGATGGATTCGAGCACGTCCAGCACCTTGGCCAACTGCTCGGGACGGTTCACGGCCCAGTCTTTCTGCGGCGCGAGCCGGATGCGTGCGCCGTTGGCACCGCCGCGCTTATCGGACCCACGGAACGTGGAGGCCGATGCCCATGCGGTCGATACGAGCTCGGCGACCGACAGGCCCGAGGCCAGAATCTTTTCCTTGAGCGCGGCCACGTCCTGATCGTCGACCTGCGGATGGGTGGCGCGCGGCAGCGGATCCTGCCAGATCAATTCTTCGGCGGGCACTTCCGGACCGAGATAACGGGCGCGCGGGCCCATGTCGCGGTGAGTGAGCTTGAACCATGCGCGGGCAAAGGCATCCGCGAACGCATCGGGATCCTCGTAGAAGCGGCGCGAGATCGCCTCGTAGGCCGGATCGGCACGCAGTGCGATATCGGTGGTCAGCATCGACGGCGCATGGCGGCGCGAACGATCATGCGCGTCCGGTACGGAGTTGGCACCCGCCCCATGCTTGGGAGTCCATTGATGCGCGCCTGCCGGGCTCTTGGTGAGCTCCCATTCGTAGCCGAACAGGTTCCAGAAGAAGTTGTTGCTCCACTTGGTCGGCGTGGTGGTCCAGGTCACTTCGAGGCCGCTGGTGATGGTGTCGCCACCCTTGCCGGTGCCGAAGCTATTGGCCCAGCCCAGACCTTGATGCTCGAGATCGGCGGCCTCGGGATCGGGGCCCACGTGGTCGGCCGGACCCGCGCCGTGCGTCTTGCCGAACGTGTGACCACCGGCGATGAGCGCGACGGTTTCCTCGTCGTTCATCGCCATGCGGGCGAAGGTCTCGCGGATATCCTGGGCCGCGGCAAGCGGATCGGGATTGCCTTCGGGGCCTTCGGGATTCACATAAATCAGACCCATCTGCACCGCAGCCAGCGGATTCTCGAGATGACGGCCATGATCGGTACGGCTTTCCTCGGCGCCATGCAGCGCTTCGTCGGCCACGATCACGCCTTCGTCGTCGTTACCCGCGGCGCCCTTGCCGTAGCGCAGATCGCCGCCCAGCCAGGTCTTCTCGTTGCCCCAATACACGTCCTGGTCGGGTTCCCAGGTGTCGACCCGTCCGCCCGCAAAACCAAAGGTCTTGAAGCCCATGGTTTCGAGCGCGACGTTGCCGGTCAGGATCAGCAGGTCGGCCCACGAAATCTTGTTGCCATACTTCTGCTTGATCGGCCACAACAGCCGGCGCGCCTTGTCCAGGCTCACGTTGTCGGGCCAGCTGTTGAGCGGCGCGAAGCGTTGTTGGCCCCGACCCGCGCCACCCCGGCCATCGCCGATACGATAGGTGCCGGCGCTGTGCCAGGCCATGCGGATGAAGAGCGGACCATAGTGGCCGAAGTCGGCCGGCCACCACTCCTGCGAGTCGGTCATCAGCTGCGCGAGATCCTGCTTCAACGCGGCGAGATCCAGGCCCTTGAAGGCGCGGGCGTAATCGAAATCCTGGTCCATCGGATCCGTCTTCGCCGAATGCTGGCTCAGCAGATCGAGCCGGAGTTGCTGAGGCCACCAGTCGCGGTTCGTGGTGCCACCGCCGGCGGCGTGTTTGACGCCTTTCGGAGCGTCGTCGCCCTTCGTGTGATTGAACGGGCATTTGGCTTCGTTCGACATGCGCTCTCTCCTTGATATGAAATGGGGAGCCGGCTCGTCCACGAGCCGGCGTGTGTGCGCCTGCACAGGCGCCACGTCAGGGAGAGAGCGGCTGGCGTAATCAAGACGCCGAATGCATTGCCGCGGTTGCTCACGCCACTCCCGTGTCGTGTCCGGGGCTTGGCGATCGCGCAGCAGCGAAGGCCCCACCGGTGCTAGGGAATATACGTGAGCGCTACGAAAGAAAATATTTGATTGGTCTAATGCCACTCATAGAAGAGCGCTATAGACCTAAGCATTTGGTATAGCTTGACGCCCGCATGCATCACACTGACGCGGCCTCTGCGAGGATTCGTCAGCGTTGCATGCCCCAACGCCTGACCGTCACGCGTTCGAGCGTATCGAACACGAGGTTCTCCACAAGCAGCCCGATCAGCACGACCGCAGCCAGTCCCGCGAACACCTTGTCTGTGTATAACTCGTTGCGATTCTGGAAGATGTACCAACCCAGCCCGCCCTTGCCGCTCGATGCGCCGAACACCAGCTCCGCCGCGATCAGCGTGCGCCAGGCGAAGGCCCACGCGATGCGCAAGCCGGACAGAATCGCGGGCAGGGCGGCCGGCACCAGGATGGCCAACACGTACCGCAGCCCGCTCAAGCCATAGTTGCGGCCCGCCATACGCAGCGTTTCGGATACCGTGAGAAAGCCGGAGTACATGTTGACCGCCAATGCCCACAGCACGGAATGGATCAACACGAACACCAGGCTGCCTTCTCCCAGACCGAACCACAGCATGGCCAGCGGCAGCAGGGCGATCGCAGGCAGCGGATTGAACATGGCGGTCAGCGTGGAGAGCAGGTCCCGGCCGAAACGCGTCGAGACGGCCGCCGTGGTCAGCACGAAGGCGAGCAGCACGCCCGCGGCATAGCCCTTGAGCAATACCGACAGGGACAACGCGGCGCGCGCGGGCAGCTGGCCGTTGAAGAGCTCCTCGGCGAAGGCTTGCGCGGTGGCCCAGGCGCCGGGCAGAAGCAGATCGTTGTCGGCCCAACGCGCCGCGCCTTCCCACAACAGCGTCAGCAACAGCAGGATGAGGGCCTTGCGCACGGCGCTATGACCATACAGACGCTCATGCCACGGCAGCGTCGCGGCGAGCGTCAAGGGAGGGAGGGGCTCGAGCACGCGTTCGTATTCGGGCCGCGCGTGTGCGGGATCGGTCAGTGTGGAGGAGATCGGCATGCGGGGCTCTCAGGCAGCGCGGCGGTCGATACCGCGGCGGGCCGTTGCGGTGGCGGCCGCCGCGGCACCGGCCTCGGCCTCGCCGAACAACAGCGAGTGGATACGTTGCGCGGCCGCCTGGAACGCGCTCGAACCGGGGCTATGCAGCCCATACTGATGCGCGTTGAGTTCGGCGCGCACGCGGCCCGGATGCGGCGACAGCAGAAGAATGCGATTGCCGAGAATCAACGCCTCTTCGATCGAATGCGTCACGAACAGCAGCGTGAACGGATTGTCTTCCCACAGGGTCAACAGTTCTTCCTGCATGCGGCGCCGCGTGAGCGCATCGAGCGCCGCGAACGGCTCGTCCATCAGCAGGATGCGCGGCTGCATCGCGAGCGCACGCGCAATCGCCACGCGTTGCTTCATGCCGCCCGACAGGGTGTGCGGATACGCATCGGCAAAGGCCGACAGACCCACCTTGTCGAGATAGTGCAGCGCACGTTCCTCGGCTTCGCGTCGCGGCAGCTTGTGCGCCGCACGCAGCGGAAAGGCCACGTTCTGCTTCACCGTCTTCCAGGGCGGCAGCTGGTCGAACTCCTGGAACACCACCACGCGATCCGGGCCCGGCGCGCGGATGGGCTCACCGTCGAGCCGCAGCTCGCCCCCGACCGGCGCGACAAAGCCGGCGGCCGCTTTCAGCAAGGTGGATTTGCCGCAGCCCGACGGGCCCAGCAGAATGAAGCGATCCTGCGGCCAGACGTCGAAGCTGACCTCGTGCGTGGCGCGGATGCGGCGCTGACCCGCCTTGTACTCGAGCGTGGCGCGGTCCACCCGCAGCAGCGGACCGGTCTCGTGCACGGCGTGGCTCTGCGAATCGCGCCCGTTCATCTCAGCCGCCCTGTGCGGTCAGCGCATCGTCGAAGAAGTAGTCGCGCCAGCTGGCCGGCTTGTTCTTGATCGCGCCCACCTCGTGCATGAATTCGGCGAGACGGTACGTGTTCTGTGGAGCGAGCTTGAACTCCACCTGCGGGTTCTTGATGATGTCGACCAGCAGCTTGCGATCGGTCTTGGCGCCGGTCGACTTCAAGTAGATGTCGGCGGCCGCCTCGGGGTTGGCGCGCACGAACTCGGCGGCCTCCTTGAGCGCGGCCTGGAAGGCGGCGTAGGTCTTGGGATTTTCCTTGCGGAATTTCTCGGTGGCGAACAACACCGTGGAGGAGCTCGGCCCGCCCAGCACGTCGTACGAATTCAGCACGATGCGCGCCTTCGGATTGGCGGCGAGTTCCTGTTCCTGGAACGGCGGGTTGCCGAAATGGCCCGTGATCTCGGTACCCCCCGAGATGATGGCCGCGGCCGCATCGGGGTGAGGCACCGCCACGGAAATCGCGTCGAGCTTGTTGTACTGCTCCTTGCCCCAGACCTTGGACGAAGCCAGCTGCAGCACGCGCGACTGGACCGACACCCCCACGGCGGGCACGGCGATGCGGTCGCGGTCGGTGAAGTCGGCGATCGTCTTCACGTTCGGATTGTTCGTGACCAGGTAGTAAGGAAAGTTGCCCAGCGACGCGACGCCCTTCACGTTCTGTTTGCCGTGCGTGCGATCCCAGATGGTCAGGAGCGGGCCGACCCCGGCCCCGGCGATGTCGACCGCGCCGGACAGCAACGCGTCGTTCACGGCGGCGCCGCCCGACAGCTTCTTCCACTCGACCTTGATGTCCTGTCCGGCGGCCTTGCCATGCTTCTCGATCAGCTGCTGTTCGCGCGTGACGTTGAGCAGCAGATACACGATGCCGTACTGCTCCACCACCCGGATCTGCCCTTCTGCGCGCGCCGGCGTGGGTGCGGCCAGCGCCAGCGTGCCGATGAGCAGCGCGAGGCCGGCGCACGTCCCGTAGCGCACGAGGCGGTCGCGCAGCGTTTCGGGAGCACGTTCGGAAGCGGTCGGGTTCTGCATGAATGTCCTGCGAAGGTCGGGGAGGAACCGGCACATCGTCAGCCTGGCCTGGCGGCCGGCGGCGTGTGCTGGATTCAGAGCGACCCATTATGAAAACGCGCCACCCTGCGACAAACGAATATCTCGGCGTTTGCACAGAGCTTCACGTCATATGGCAGGACGACAAAAAGCCGCGTAGGTAAGTACACACTTACGCTAGGGGCCTTTATTTACGCAATTTTCAGAGCGGCGACCCCGGCCGCTCAAAGTGGCGGGCCGGGGCCGGCCCGCCTGGCTTCATGCCTTCGGCATATAAGCTTCGACCAGCTTCACCCAGTAGGTGGCGCCTACCGGCAACAGCGCGTCGTTGAAGTCGTAGTTCGGGTTGTGCAGCTGGCACGGGCCCATGCCGTGATAGCTCTGCAGGCGGTGATCCCCGTCACCGTTGCCCAGGAACAGATAGCAGCCGGGCACTTTCTCGAGATAGAACGAGAAGTCTTCGGCGCCCATGAACTGCGGAATGTCGGTGTTGACGTGTTCGTCGCCGAAGGCGGCGCGCGCCACCTCGGTCGCGAACGCGGTCTGCTCAGCCCAGTTCACGAGCGGCGGATAGGCGCGCACGAACTGCAGCTCGCCCGACCCGCCATACACCTGCGGCAGGGTGGTCACGATGCGGCGCATGTCGGCCTCGATCTTGTCGAGGGCCGCCGTGGTGTAGGTGCGCACCGTGCCGCGCAGCACGGCTTCGCCCGGAATGACGTTGTACGCGTCGCCGGCGTGGATCTGCGTGATCGACAGCACGGCGGCGTCCAGCGGATCGCGGCTGCGTGAAATCACGGTCTGGAGCGCGTGCACCATGTCCGCCGCGACCACGATCGGATCGACCGCGCCGTGCGGTTGCGCCGCGTGGCCGCCCACGCCCTTGATGATGATGTCCCAGCGATTGCTCGACGCCATCATCGGGCCGGCGCGGAAGCCGAACTGGTTCACGGGCATGCCCGGCATGTTGTGCAGGCCATAGATCGCATCGCAAGGGAAGCGATCGAACAGGCCGTCTTCGATCATCGCCCGGGCGCCGGCGTTACCGCCTTCTTCGGCGGGCTGGAAGATGAAATTGATGGTGCCGTCGAAATTGCGATGACGCGACAGATACTCGGCCGCGCCGAGCAGGATCGTGGTGTGGCCGTCGTGGCCGCAGCCGTGCATGCGGCCCGGGATGGTGGAGCGGTGCTCGAAGCGATTGTGCTCGGGCATCGGCAGCGCATCCATGTCGGCGCGCAGACCGATGGTCTTGGTGCCGGAGCCCGCGCGCAGCACGCCCACCACGCCGGTCTTGCCGATGCCGGTGTGCACTTCGAGACCGAGATCGCGCAAGCGCTGCGCCACCAGGCCAGCCGTGCGGGTTTCTTCGAAGGCGAGTTCGGGATGAGCGTGAATATCGCGACGCAGCGCCGTGAGGTCGGCGTGGGCGCGTTCGATTTCGTCTATGGTCTTCATGATGGTCGAAGGTCGACTTGAGAAAGAATTTTGTAGCACAGGCACGGCCCAGCCAGCGCCGCGCCCGGCGAACTGACTGTCATTGTGCCCGCGTTTCAGCGGGCTGCGTGTCGGCGTGTTGTACGGCAGCGGGTTGCGCGTCGTTCAGATGGCAGGCACTGATATGGCCTGCCGCCACCTGCCGCAGCAACGGACGTTCGATGCTGCAACGCGGCATCGCATGCGGACAGCGCGGATGAAAGGTGCAGCCAGAGGGCGGTGCGAGCGGCGAGGGCAGCTCGCCCTTGATCGGGCGATAGCTGCGCCGCTCGGGCGTGAGCGTCGGCAGCTCTTCGAGCAGCGCCTGCGTGTACGGATGGTTGGGCCGGTCGAAGATGTCTTCGGTGCGCGCCAGCTCGACGATGCGGCCCAGATACATGATGGCCACCCGATCCGAGATATGGCTGACCACCGCCAGATTGTGGCTGATGAACAGATACGTCAGGTCCAGGTCGGCGCGCAGCTGACCGAACAGATTGATCACCTGCGCCTGGATCGACACATCGAGCGCCGCGACGGCCTCGTCGCACACGATGGCGCGAGGCTTGAGCGCCAGCGCGCGCGCGATGCCGATGCGCTGACGCTGCCCGCCGGAAAACTGATGGGGATAACGTTGTGCGTAAGTCGGATCCAGCCCGACCTGCCGCATCAGCCCGGCCACATACTCCTGCCGGTCCGCGCGTCGCACCAGTCCGTGCGCCACCGGCGCCTCGCCGATGATGTCGGCCACGCGCATGCGCGGATTGAGCGAAGCGTAGGGATCCTGGAAGATCATCTGCACGCCGAGCTCGTAGGCGCGCCGTTGCGGCCCGGGCAGACGCGCCACGTCCTGTCCCTCGTACTGAATGCGGCCGGCGGTGGGATTGAGAATGCCGGCCACCATGCGGCCCAGCGTCGACTTCCCGCAGCCGGATTCGCCCACGATACCGATCACCTCGCCCGCCTGCACGTCGAGGTCGACGCCGGCGACCGCATGCACGACCTGATCCTTCAGGCCGGCGCCGAACAGATTCGCGATGCGCCCGGCGATATCCACGGGCTGCGCAAAACGCATCTCCACATCGCGCAGCGACAACAACGTGCGCGGCGGCGCCTGATCCACCGTCTTTTGCGTTGCCTGCGTCATACGGCCTCTCCCGCGTGCCAGCATCGCACCCAGTGCGCCGGCCGGATCTCCACCGGCTGCGGCGCGGCCAGACAGGCCTCGCTCGCGCGCGGACAGCGTGTGCGAAACGCGCAGCCTTCGGGCAGGTTGAGCAACGACGGCGTCATGCCCGGAATCTGCGCCAGCGGCTGGCCCCGGGTGGCGGGCGACGGAATCGATGCGATCAGCCCGTGCGTGTAGGGATGCTGCGCATGCGCAAGCACGTCACGCGTGGTGCCGGTTTCGACCACGCGCCCGGCATACATCACCGCCACGCGGTCCGCGAGGCCGGCCACGACCGCGAGATCGTGCGTGATCCAGATGAGCGCCGTGCCGGTCTCGGCACAGAGCTTCTGCATCTCGTAGAGAATCTGCCCTTGAATGGTGACGTCGAGCGCGGTCGTGGGCTCGTCGGCGATAATGATGCGCGGCTTGTTCAGCAGTGCGATGGCGATCGCCACGCGCTGGCGCATACCGCCCGACAGCTGATGCGGATACGCGCGCAGCCGCTCGCGCGGCGCCGGGATGCCCACCATCGTGAGCACCTCCAGCGCGCGCGCATGCGCCGCCTCGCGCGATACTTTCTGATGCGCCCGCACCGTCTCGATCATCTGCGTGTCGACCCGCAGCACCGGGTTGAGCGTCATCATCGGGTCCTGGAAGATCATGGCGATCTCGTTGCCCCGCAACGCACGCCAGCGATCCGCGCTGGCCGCGCGCAGGTCTTCCTGGCCCAGATGAATCGAGCCTTCGACGATACGGCCAGGCTCGTCCAGCAGACCGATCAACGAGAAGCCCGTGATGCTCTTGCCGGATCCGGACTCGCCCACCAGGCCGAGGATCTCGCCGCGCGCCAGATGCAGATCCACGCCATCGACGGCCTTGACCACGCCGGCGCGCGTGTAGAAATGCGTCTTGAGCGAACGCACATCCAGGAGCGGTGCCTGCGCGGCGGCGTCGGGCATGACAGCGTGCATCCGGGCCTCCTCAGGCATTGTTGCGGGGGTTGAGCACATCGCGCAGATGGTCGCCCACCAGGTTGATCGCGATGATCAGCACCGCGAGCGCGATGCCAGGGAAGAAAGAAATCCAGTAGGTGCCCGAAAGCAGATACTCGAAGCCATTGGCGATCAGCATGCCGAGCGAGGGCTCGGTGACCGGCACCCCGACACCGAGGAAGGAGAGGGTGGCCTCCAGCGCGATCGCATGTGCGAGATCGATGGTCGCGATGACGATGAGCGGCGCCATGCAGTTGGGCAGGACATGGCGAAACAGCACGCGGCCCCACGACAGCGACATGCAGCGCGCGGCCTCCACGTACTCCTTGCCGCGTTCGACCAGGGCCGCGCCGCGCGCCGCCCGTGCGAAGTAGGCCCACTGCACCACCACCAGCGCGATGATGACCTTGTCCACCCCCTTGCCCAGAATCGCCAGCAGCACCAGAGCCACCAGAATGGCGGGGAACGACAACTGGATGTCGACGATGCGCATCAGCAGCGCATCGATGCGGCCACCGAAGTAAGCCGCGATCAGGCCGACCGAGGTGCCGATCAGAAATGCCGCCAGCACCGAGATGGCACCCACCATCAGGCTGGTGCGCATGCCATACAGAATGGCCGACAACACGTCGCGAGCCTGGCCGTCGGTGCCCAGCCAATAGGTCATCGTGCCGTCGCCGCTCTTTTCGCCAGGCGGCAACTTGGCGTCGAGAATGTCGAGCGATCCCAGATCGTAGGGGTTCTGCGGCGCGATCCAGGGCGCGAGCAGGGCGGCGCCGACGGTGAATACCAGCAGCACGAGCCCGAACAGCGCGAGCTTGCTGGCACAGAAATCGGCGGCGAACTGGCGCCACGGCGAGCGAGCGGCCGCGGCGCCGGCGGGCTTGGGCACCACGCTCAGGTCGGCGGGAGAACTCATCGGCGGGACTCCAGTCGCACGCGGGGATCGAGCACGGTGTAGATGATGTCGACCACCAGATTGAGCATCACGAGGAAGAACACGATGAGGAGCAGATACGCCACCACCACCGGCCGATCCAGGTTGATGATCGAATCGATCAGCAGCTTGCCCATGCCGGGCCACGAAAACACGGTTTCGGTCACCACCGCGAACGCCACCACCTGGCCGAACTCCAGGCCGGCCACCGTCACGATGGGAATCAGGATGTTCTTCAGCAGATGCACACCCAGCACGCGGCGCTCCGACAGCCCCTTGGCTCGCGCGAACTTGATGTAGTCCTGAGGCAGGGATTCGCGTGTGGCCGCCCGCGTCACGCGGATGATCATGGCGCACTTGGCCAGCGCGATCGTGCTGGCCGGCAGGATCAGCGCGGCCCAGCCGCTCAAGGTAAACACGCTGAGCGACAGCCCGCCGATCTCGGCCGTGGCGCCGCGGCCGCTGGCGGGCAACCACTGCAGCGTGACCGCGAACACCATGATGAGCATCAGGCCCACCCAGAAATTGGGAAGCGAAAAGCCCAGCACCGAGCCCGTCATGATGGCGCGCGAGGTCGGCGCCTTGGGCTTGAGACCCGCACGGATGCCCAGCGGCACGCCGATCAGCACCGACAGCAGCATGGCGACACAGGCCAGTTCGAGCGTGGCCGGCATGCGCTCGAGAATGAGGCGCATGGCCGGCTCACCGGTCAGGAAGCTGTTGCCGAAGTTGCCCTGCACGGCCTGACCCATGAAGATCAGGTACTGCCGCCAGAGCGGCTGGTCCAGGCCCAGCGCGGTGCGGATGGCGGCGCGCTGGGCGTCGGTGGCCTCGGGGCTGGCAAGCATCGAGACCGGATCGCCCACCATGTAGATACCGGCGAACACCAATGCCGACATCACCAGCATCACGACAACAGACTGCATCAACCTGCGAATGATGGTGGCGAGCACGAGCGGCTACCTGCTACCGGTCATTTGGCGGGCGTGGCGTACTGCACCAGCGTGGTCTGATCCGGACGGCCCTGATAGCGGACGTCGTTCTTCATGGCCCACACCGAGAGCTCGAAATGCACCGGCAGCATTGCGTAATCATCCATCGCGATGTTGCTGGCCTCTTGCAGCAACGCCGCGCGCTTGGTGTCGTCCATGGTCGACGAGGCCTGCTTCACGAGCTCGTCCATCTTAGGATTGGAATAGCGGCTGCGGTTGGTCGTGCCCTGGCCCGCCTCCGGATTGCGCGTCATGAGCAGCGAGGTGAGCGCATTCGCCATCTCGCCACTGGTCACCGACCAGCCGGCCAGGTAGGCCGAAAACTGATAGCTGTCGCGATTCTTGAAGAACACCGGCGGCGCCATCGCGTCGACGCTGGTCTTCACACCCACGCGCGTCCACATCGAGGCGATCGCCTGCGCGACCTTGGCGTCGTTCACGTAACGGCCCGACGGCGAGCCCAACGTGATCGAGAAGCCATTGGGATAGCCGGCTTCTTTCAGCAGCGCCCGGGCCTTCTCGACATCGGGCTTGGGCGCTTCGGCGTGTTCTTTCGAGGCGCCGAACATGGGGTAGGGAAGCAGATTGCCCGCCGGCTTAGCCACGCCGCCCATCACGCGATCGACGATGGCCTCGCGATTGAGCGCGAGCGACAGCGCTTCGCGCACGCGCTTGTCCTTCATGGGATTCTTCTCGGTGCCCTGCACGCCCGGCGAAGGCTCCGCATGCTGATCGAGCGCCACGTACACCACGCGCACCGACGGCGTTTCTTCGACGTGCAGCTTCTTGTCGCCCTTGAGCTTGGGCAGATCGTCGGTCGGGGGATCCTCGATCATGTCGACATCGCCCGCGAGCAGCGCCGCCACGCGCGCGGCAGCGTTGGTCATCGGGCGATACGTGACCTTTTCCCAGGCGGGCTGCTTGCCCCAGTAATGCTCGTTGCGCTGGAACACGAGCTCGGCGCCGCGCTTCCAGGACACGAATTTGTACGGGCCGGTGCCCACCAGGCCGTCGCCGCTGTTGAGCTCGGTCGTGGTCTTGCCTTCGGCCGCGGGACCGGAGGCCGCCTTTTTCGAAAGGATCGGCAGCTGCGCAAGATTGATCAGCAGGTTGGGCGCGACGTCTTTGGTGGTGATGCGCAAGGTATGTGCATCGACCGCCTCGGTCTTCGCCACGGCGCCAAGGTAGAGCGTGAAGGGCGAGGGGCTGTTCGGTACCTTGGGCACGCGATCGTAGGTGAACACCACGTCTTCGGCCGTGAACGGCGAACCATCGGAGAACTTGACGTTGGGCCGCAGCTTGAAGGTCCAGACCTTGTCGTCCACGGTCCAGGACTCGGCGAGACCCGGCACGGGCTGCAACTTGTTGTCCACCCCCACGAGAGACTCGAAGAGCGTTTGCGAAATCTGCGTATTCGGCGTGAGCGCGTGATACTGCGGATCCATCGAACTGGGTTCGGTCTTGAGCGCCACCACCAGGTCACGCGCCGACGCTTGCGAAAGCGCACCGAAAGCCATCAATACCGCTGCCGACGCACAGGTCAGCCCACGCGCAAAACGAAAAGCCATTTCGCTCTCCCCGAAGAGTGTTTGGTCTGTCTTACCGCGCAATGAACATAACCAGCAAACATCGGGCCGCGCAACAGTTATATTCCCTTATTGTTCATCGTCCGCACGTCTGCATCGCCATGAGTCTCGCCGCCCCCATCGTTGCCATCGCCACCGCTCCCGGACGCGGCGGAATCGGGGTCGTGCGCGTCTCCGGACCCGATCTGCGCGAGCTCGTACGCACGCTGTTCGGCCGCGATCTCACACCGCGTCATGCGCACTATCTGCCGTTCAAGAATGCGGAAGGTGAGGTGCTCGACGAAGGCATCGCGATCTACTTCAAGGGCCCGCACTCGTACACCGGCGAAGACGTGCTCGAGCTGCAGGGCCACGGCGGCCCCGCGGTGCTGCGCCGTATCCTGGCGCGCTGCCTGCAGGCCGGGCACGATCTCGGCACGCGTCCCGCCGAGCCGGGCGAGTTCACACAACGCGCTTTTCTCAACGACCGCATGGACCTGGCCCAGGCCGAAGCCGTCGCCGATCTGATCGACGCCTCATCCGAGGCCGCCGCACGCGGCGCGATGGCGTCGCTGTCGGGCGAGTTTTCGCACAAGGTCACGGGCTTGTCCGATCGCATCGTGCATCTGCGCATGCTGGTCGAGGCCACGCTCGATTTCCCCGAAGAAGAGATCGACTTCCTCGAGAAGTATCAGGCCCGCCCCACGCTGGACGCGATCGCCGAGGAGCTCGACACGCTCATCCGTCAGGCGCGCCAGGGCATCATCCTGCGCGAAGGCCTGCACGTCGTGCTGGCCGGCCAGCCCAACGTCGGCAAGTCGAGCCTGCTCAACGCGTTGGCCGGCGACGAGATCGCCATCGTGACGCCGATTGCCGGCACCACGCGCGACAAGGTCGTGCAGGAGATCCACATCGACGGCGTGCCGCTGCACATCATCGACACGGCCGGTCTGCGCGAGACCGACGACACGGTGGAAAGCATCGGCATCGCGCGCACCTGGAAAGAGATCGAACGTGCCGACGTGATCCTGCACCTGCAGGACGCCACCTCGCCCGACGACGTGCTCGACGCCGCGATCACGGCACGACTGCCCGCGCGCACGCCGGTGCTCGAAGTTTTCAACAAGATAGATTTATTGGTTGCGGACGCAACTATCGCGGCAAAAGCCATCGGCATCTCCGCGAAGCAGGGCACGGGCCTGGAAGCGCTGCGCCAGCGCCTGCTCGCGCTGGCCGGATGGAATCCCGGCGCCGAGTCGCCCTGGCTCGCCCGCGAGCGTCATCTGCACGCGCTGCAGGACGCCGCCGACCATCTCGAACTCGCCACCGCGCACGCCGAGCAGGACGACCGCGTGCTCGACCTGTTCGCCGAAGAGCTGCGCCTCGCACACGAAAGCCTCACCAGCATCACCGGCAAGTTCACGAGCGATGACCTGCTGGGTGAGATTTTCTCGAGCTTCTGCATCGGCAAGTGATCCCATGGCCGGACAGCCCGTCCGGCCTGGGCACTGACTCCCCGTTCACACCGCCTTCAAGAACCCCGCCACGGCGTCGACCACCGCCTGCTGCTTTTCCCGATGCGGCACGTGGCCGCAGCCGGTCACGATAAAGGGCGGTGCGGCATGAGGGGTGAGTGAGGCGAAGCGGCGCGGATGCTCGAGCGAGCCGTATTCGTCGTCATCGCCGTGGATCGCCAGCGCCGGGCAGGTCACGCGCGGCAGCACGTCGGTCAGGCTCCAGCCCTGAAAGGCGTCGGAGAGCCAGGTGTCCACCCAGGCGCGCAGCACCCATTCGGCCTTGTCGCCGTGATAGCGCGCCAGGCGATCGAGCTGGCCCGCCTCGGCGAACGACACATCGGCGGCGCGGATGCCGTTCAGCGTCCGGTCTTCCACGAACGCCTGCGCGGATTCGGTGATGAGCGCGCGGCAGGCCTGTGGATAAGCCGCCGCGACATTGCTCGCCATCGCGCCCCCGACGCTGTGGCCGAAGGCGACAAAGGCGTCCAGGCCCAGTTGCTCGTGCAAGGCGGCAAATGCGTCCACCTCGGCCTCGACGAAGCCCGGGCCGAGCTTGCCGGGATGCGGATCGGACAGACCGAAGCCCAGCCTGTCGTACGCGATCACATCGCGGCCGGTCGCGCGGGCCAGGTTTTCCGGAAAATCGCGCCAGAGCGAAACCGCCCCGAGCGAATCATGAAACAGCACGATGGGCGCGCCGGATCCGGCCTCGGCCCCTCGCCAGCGCCGGGCATACAGTCGCCCCGCGGCGGTACTTATCCACAGATCTTCAGCCATGCGGTTCCTGCCTGAGAGTCGCGCCAGCACGCCTGCCGGCATCGCCTGCGAGGCTATCACGAGGGCAGGGCACCGGACAAAACGCCTGCCGGGCCGCGGGGACAAACCTGTGAATTTCCCTGTGGACAAGCATTGAACAGGCTGGGGAAAAGTCGGCGCCTTCACTCTGAAACGGGCTGTGGACGGCATCAAACTGACGTGTCCGGGGCGGGGTATTACAATCAGAGGGCTGTGCCGGCCGAACCTCCCCTGGCTCGACCAAAAAACGGAGGACGTCCGGCACGGTGGGAAGACACGCCATCCCCGCAGGGGCACGTCCGTCCCGTTGCCCGCGGCCCGGCCCGAGCAACGCGGCGCACGCTTCTTTGCGCCTGGCCTCGCGCCACGGCGTGTCGACTCAAAACCCACTCACGGAAACACTACGGCGCTGGCCTGCATTGCTCGTGCGGCTCGGTGTTGTGCGCCCGAACAAGGTTCAAAGATCCATGTCTCAAACTCCGAAGATTATCTACACCCTTACCGATGAAGCTCCGGCGCTGGCAACCCGTTCGCTGTTGCCCATCGTCCAGGCTTTCGCGAAGCCGGCCGGTATCACGGTTGAGACCCGCGACATTTCGCTGGCGGGCCGCATCATCGCCGTGTTCCCCGAGTACCTGAGCGCCGAACAGAAGATCGGTGATGCCCTCGCCGAGCTGGGTGCCCTGGCCGTCACGCCCGAAGCCAACATCATCAAGCTGCCCAACATCAGCGCCTCGATGCCGCAGCTCAAGGCCGCCATCAAGGAACTGCAGGCCCAGGGCTACAAGCTGCCCGAGTACCCCGACGAGCCCAAGACCGACGCCGAGCGCGACGTGAAGGCCCGCTACGACAAGGTCAAGGGCAGCGCCGTGAATCCGGTCCTGCGCGAAGGCAACTCCGACCGCCGCGCCCCCCTGTCGGTGAAGAACTACGCTCGCAAGCACCCCCACAAGATGGGTGCCTGGAGCGCCGACTCGAAGGCTCACGTCTCCAGCATGACCGACGGTGACTTCTACGGCAGCGAAAAGTCGGCCCTGATCGCCCAGGCCGGCGACGTCAAGATCGAACTGACCACCGCCGACGGCTCCAAGACCGTCCTGAAGGAAAAGACCCCGGTCAAGGCCGGCGAGATCATCGACGCCGCCGTCCTGTCGCAAGACAAGCTGCGCACGTTCCTGCAGGCGCAGATCGAAGACGCGAAGCAGCAAGGCGTTCTGTTCTCGGTCCACCTGAAGGCCACCATGATGAAGGTCTCCGACCCGGTGATCTTCGGTCAGGTCGTGTCGGTGTTCTACGCCCCCGTGCTGTCCAAGCACGCCGACCTGCTCAAGCAAGCCGGTTTCGATCCCAACAACGGCATCGGCGACCTGTACGCCAAGATCAAGACGCTGACCGCCGACCAACAGGCCGCGATCACCGCCGACATCGACAAGCTCTATCAAGAGCGTCCGGCCCTGGCCATGGTGAACTCCGACAAGGGCATCACCAACCTGCACGTGCCCAGCGACGTGATCGTCGATGCGTCCATGCCCGCCATGATTCGTGATTCGGGCAAGATGTGGAATGCCGCCGGCAAGCTCGAAGATGCCAAGGCTGTCATCCCCGATCGCTGCTACGCCGGCATCTACCAGGCCGTCATCGACGACTGCAAGAAAAACGGCGCGTTCGATCCCGTCACGATGGGCAGCGTGCCCAACGTCGGCCTGATGGCCCAAGCCGCCGAAGAATACGGTTCGCACAACAAGACCTTCGTCATCCCGGCCGCCGGCACCGTCCGCGTGACCGACGCTTCGGGCGCCGTTCTGCTCGAGCAGGCCGTGCAACAGGGCGACCTGTGGCGCATGTGCCAGACCAAGGACGCCGCGGTGCAGGATTGGGTCAAGCTGGCCGTCTCGCGCGCTCGCGCCACCAACACGCCCGCCGTGTTCTGGCTCGACGAAAAGCGTGCCCACGACGCCCAGGTGATCGCCAAGGTCAAGGAATACCTCAAGAAGCACGACACCAGCGGCCTGGATCTGCGCATCCTGGCACCGGTCGAGGCCACGCGCTTCTCGCTCGAGCGCATCCGTGCGGGCAAGGACACGATCTCGGTCACCGGCAACGTGCTGCGTGATTACCTGACCGACCTGTTCCCCATCATGGAACTTGGCACCAGCGCCAAGATGCTGTCCATCGTTCCGCTGATGGCCGGTGGCGCGCTGCTCGAAACCGGCGCTGGCGGCTCCGCGCCCAAGCACGTGCAGCAGTTCCTCGAAGAGGGCTTCCTGCGCTGGGATTCGCTGGGCGAGTTCATGGCCCTGGCCGAATCGCTCGATTTCTTCGGCAAGTCCAACAACAACGCCCGCGCTCAAGTGCTGGCCAAGGCGCTGGACCAGGCTACCGGCAAGTTCCTCGACAACAACAAGTCGCCGGAACGCAAGGTCGGCGGTCTCGACAACCGCGGCAGCCACTTCTACCTGGCCATGTACTGGGCTCAGGCCGTGGCCGAGCAAACCGAAGACGCCGAGCTCGCCGCTCAGTTCAAGACGGTCGCTGCCTCGTTCGCTGAAAACGAAGCGAAGATCCTCGAAGAGCTCAAGGCTGCGCAAGGCAAGCCGGTCGACATCGGTGGCTACTACCAGCCGATCGAAGCCAAGGCCAGCCAGGCCATGCGTCCGAGCGCCACGCTCAACAAGATCGTCGACGCACTGAACTGATCTTGACGTAAGCGCCACGAAAAACGGCATCCTTCGGGATGCCGTTTTTTTATCGCTCGATCAGTTGTGCGCGCAACCATATGAATGAATAACGATCAAGCATGGGTCGTCGTCCGCCACCAAACAATATTGGTTGCTCGCGCAACCAATCAGCTGATCGGCCCGTATATCTGCGCGCACAGCCGTGACAACGCATCGCTGAACAAGCGATCGACAGGCCGAGGCTCGCTGTCGGCACGCGTGAACAGGGCGATCGGCGCAAGCGTCCACTCGAACGTGAACGGCACGATGGTCACGCCGGCGATGCGGACCAGCTCATCGGCGATATCGGCCGGCACCACCGACACGGCGCGCTCGCTGGCAGCCACGATTTCGCCCACCAGCTTGGCCGAATTGCTCTCGACCAGCGGCTCGGGGGGCGGCAGGCCGGCCCGCAGAAACAGATCGGCCACCTGCTCACGCATCGGCGTGGAACGCGTCCCGAGCACCCAGTCCAGATCGGTGAGGTCATCCCACTGCACCACGCCGCGCGTCAGCCGCGCCGCAAGGCGCCGGCTGGCGACCAGACGCGGGCGCTGACGATACAGCGGCACGAACTGCAAATCCTGCATGCCGGTGGCCGCCTGCGCGCGTCCGATCACCGCGTCGAGGCTGTGATCACGCAATTGCGCCAGCAACTGCTCGCTGGTGCCCTCGGTCAGGGTGGCACTGATGCGGCGCTCCATGGGCAGGGTGGCCGAGATCGCCCCCGAAATGAGCTGCCCGGACACGAACGGGATCACGCCGATATTCAGATGGGCCGCCATGCCGGACGCGGTGGCCGCCATATCGCGCACCAGATGATCGAGATCCTGCAGCATGGCCGAGGCGCGCGCGAGCGCCACCTCGCCCAACGGGGTGGGAGACATGCCGCGCACCGAGCGCACGAACAGGGGGGCGCCGAACATCCCCTCGAGTTCGGCCAGCGCGCTGGTCACAGCCGGCTGACTGGTGGACATCTGCTCGGCCACCCGCGTGAGCGATCCGTGCTTGCGGATCATCAGCAGCAGATTCAGGTGCCGCAGCTTGAGACGGGCCGTCAGGCGCCGCATGACCTCGGCGGGCTCGAAGCCGGATTCAGCCATTTTCGCCCCCGCCAGGTTGCCCCTGGCCGTATTCCATATCAATCAACTTATGAGTAGATAAATAAGCACAATACTTTCCTTATAACAGGTCCTTAAACTGTCGCAAATGCTCAAACATCGGCTCATCAAGGAGGACCGACATGGCTGACCAACAAAATGACCGCCAGGCCGCACTGGACTATCACGAGTTCCCGGTCCCCGGAAAAATCGCCGTCACGGCGACCAAGCCGCTGGTGACCCAGCGCGACCTGGCCCTGGCGTACTCGCCGGGCGTGGCCGCGGCCTGCGAAGAAATCGTCGACGATCCCACCAATGCGTTCCGCTACACCGGCCGGGGCAATCTGGTCGGCGTGATCTCGAACGGCACCGCGGTGCTGGGCCTGGGCAATATCGGCGCGCTGGCGTCGAAGCCCGTGATGGAAGGCAAGGCCGTGCTGTTCAAGAAGTTCGCCGGCCTGGACGTGTTCGATATCGAGATCAATGAGACCGATCCCGACAAGCTGGTCGAGATCATCGCCGGCCTGGAGCCCACCTTCGGCGGCATCAACCTCGAAGACATCAAGGCGCCGGAGTGCTTCACCGTCGAGCGCAAGCTGCGTGAGCGCATGAAGATTCCGGTGTTCCACGACGACCAGCACGGCACCGCCATCACGGTCTGCGCCGCCTTCATCAACGGCCTGAAGGTCGTGGGCAAAGACATCAAGCAGGTCAAGGTCGTGACCTCCGGCGCCGGCGCCGCCGCGCTGGCCTGCCTGAATCTCATGGTCGACCTCGGCGTCCCGGTCGAAAACATCTGGGTGACCGATATCGAGGGCGTGGTCTACGAAGGCCGCACCACGCTGATGGATCCCGACAAGGCGCGCTACGCGCAGAAAACCGAAGCGCGCAAACTGGCCGACGTGATCGGCGGCGCCGATGTGTTTCTGGGCCTGTCGGCCGGCGGCGTGCTCAAGGCGGAAATGGTCGCCGCGATGGGTCCGCGCCCGCTGATCCTGGCGCTGGCCAACCCCACGCCCGAGATCCTGCCCGAGATCGCCAAGTCCGTGCGCGACGACGTCGTCATGGCCACCGGCCGTTCGGATTACCCGAACCAGGTCAATAACGTGCTCTGCTTCCCGTACATCTTCCGCGGCGCGTTGGATGTGGGCGCAACCACCATCACGGCCTCGATGGAGAAGGCGGCCGTCTATGCGATCGCGGGCCTGGCCGAAGAAGAAGCCAACGACGTGGTCGCGGCAGCCTACGGCACCTACGATCTGTCGTTCGGCCCCGAGTACCTGATTCCCAAGCCCTTCGATCCGCGCCTCATCATGCGCATCGCGCCGGCCGTCGCGCGCGCCGCGATGGAAGAGGGCGTGGCCACGCGCCCGCTGGCCGATCTCGACGCCTACGCCGAACAGCTGCAGCAGTTCGTCTATCACTCCGGCGCCTTCATGAAGCCCGTGTTCGCCGCCGCCAAGCAATGGGTGCGCGACGGTGGCCGCGCGCGCATCGTGTTCACGGAAGGGGAAGACGAACGCGTGCTGCGCGCCGTGCAGGTCATCGTCGACGAAAAACTCGCCAAGCCCATTCTCGTGGGCCGGCCCTCCGTGCTGCTGTCGCGCATCGAAAAATTCGGCCTGCGCCTGAAGCTCGGCCAGGACGTCGAAGTGTGCAATCCGGAATACGACGAGCGCTTCCATCAGTATTGGACGACGTACTGGGAACTCATGTGCCGTCGCGGCATCACCAAGGAAATGGCGCGCGTCGAAATGCGCCGCCGTCTCACGCTGATCGGCGCGATGATGGTGCGTCTGGGCGATGCCGACGGCATGGTCTGCGGCGCGGTCGGTGCCTATCACGATCATCTGCGCTTCATCGACGAAGTGATCGGCAAGAAGCCGGGCGCGAAGACCTACGCGGCCATGAACATCCTGCTGCTGGATCAACGCACCGTGGCGCTGGTCGACACGCATGTGAACGACGATCCCACGGCCGAGCAGATCGCCGAGATTACCGTCGCGGCGGCCGAGGAAATGCGCTGCCTGAACCTCGCCCCCAAGGTCGCGCTGCTGTCGCGTTCGAACTTCGGTTCGGGCAGCTCGGCATCCGGCGCCAAGATGCGTGCGGCGCTCGACATCGTGCGCGCCCAGGCACCGGAGCTGGAGGTCGATGGCGAAATGCACGGCGATTGCGCGCTCGATGAAGCCCTGCGGTCGCGCATCCTGCCCTCGTCGTCGCTCAAGGGCGCGGCCAACCTGCTGGTCTGCCCCAACGTCGATTCGGGCAACATCGCCTACAACCTGCTCAAGACCGCCGCGGGCGGCAACGTGGCCGTGGGCCCGTTCCTGCTGGGCGCCAACGGCGCGGCCCATATCCTCACCTCCAGCGCCACGGTGCGCCGGATCGTGAACATGGCCGCCCTGACGGTGATCGACGCCAACCGCGACGCCTGATCACTGCGCTTCGCGCTCGAGCCGCCCCCCGGGGCGGCTTTTTTTTGCCCTGCGCCCGTCGCCACGGCCGGATCCGCGCCCCCTTCCAACGACAAAGAATGCGCTGGCCGCCGTGAAAACGCGCGATGAAACGGCGGGCTCACGCGCTATCTCGTGCATTCACCTTGCGCCCGGAGCAAGGTTTCGAGGCGCCTTTTTCCTGCTCAATATTTGACCTGAACAACGTGCCTGAGACGCTGGGCGCGGAAGGGTCGCGCGCGTCCTCCCAGGGTCGAACAAAGCGCCTGACGCCCCGCAAAACGCGCCGGAAGCAGGCTTTTTCAGGGCCCCGGTTTGGGCAGAAAGTGAGCAAGGATAAGTGGTTTTCCGGGCTCAGTTGCCAAAACGGACCTGTGGATAACCTCTACTACGCGCTGTTGTGCACATTGTGTGGACCCGGGTTGAACAAGCCGGGGTTTTGGCATGTCCCCCAAAACTTGTTCAACTTGGACTTCTTTTCCAAACAGAGTTCTTGCACAGCCAAAAACCGCTGCAAGCGTTTGAAATAGAATCGGTTTTCAAGGTTAAGGTAGTTATCCACAGCCCTTATTAATCATTAGTCTTTATATAAAGAACACTACAAGGAAAAGCCAAGACCATGTCATCCCGCCGCCACCACGCCCGCCCGGGTTCCCGGTCATGCGCATCCTTCTGATCGAGGACGAAGCCGAACTGGCGCACTGGTTGTCGCGCAGTCTTGCCCGACATGCGGGCTTCGTGGTCGAGTGGGCGGATGACGGCCTGGTTGCCGAACGGCGTCTGGCGGTCGAAGAGTTCGATGCGGTCGTGCTCGACCTGGGCTTGCCCGGCATGGACGGCCACACCCTGCTCGGAAAAATGCGCGCCCGCGACGACCGCACGCCGGTGCTCGTGCTGACCGCGCGCGATTCGCTGGCCGAAAGAGTGGGGACCCTGCACGAAGGTGCCGACGATTTTTTGCCGAAACCCTTCGTTCTCGAAGAGCTCGAGGCGCGCCTGACGGCGCTGGTCCGGCGCAGCCGTGGACGCGAACATCCCAGGCTCGCGCTGGGAGACCTGGTTCTGGACACCTCGGCTCAGAAATTCAGCGTCCGTGGCCAGCCCCTGCAGTTATCCCCAAGAGAACACGCGGTGCTGCGCGTGCTGATCCAGCGCAGTGGCGAACCGATCACCAAGCAGCAGATCCTCGATCGCGTCCAGGGCCAGGACACCGAAGTGAACCTGGAGGCCATCGAAGTGCTGGTTCACCGGCTGCGAAAAAAGCTTGCCGGCACGGGTGTTCAGGTGACGACAATGCGCGGCATGGGCTATTGCCTGGAGATGGCTGTTGATAACCCGTGATACGGCGGCGACCGGCGTTCCGCCGGTCGTAAAACCCTCTCGCAGCCTGCGTGCCATCCTGCTGTGGCGCCTGATTCCGGTGCTGGTCGTCATCATGGTTGCGGCGCTGTGGGTGTCGAACCATCAACTGCGCACCCAGGTCGACGCTGCCTACGATCGCGCCCTCGCTGGCGCGCTCAAATCCATCGACCACAACATATCCACAGCCAGCGGTGGATTAGCCCTGGAGCAGCCGTACCTCATGCTCGAATTTTTCGAGCTGACGGCCAATGGCAGCGTGTTCTACCGGGTCGCCACCGAGGACGGCCTGGCCGAAATCGGCAATCCGGGCCTGCCGCTACCCGCACATCCGCTGGCGTCGGGCCAGCCCGAGTTTTTCTATGCCGACTACGACGGGGTGCCGGTGCGGGTCGCCGCGCTGGCCCGGCCGATGGACCCGCCGCTGTACACCAACAAAGGGGGACGCGTCATCGTGCAGGTGGCCGAATCCCTGGAGACCCGGCAGAAGTTCCTTCACGAGGCGCTGGTGCGTTCGGTGGAACGCGACCTCGCCGTGGTACTCCTGGCCGTTTTGATCGTCATCTGGACCGTTCTGAGCGCTCTTAGACCCCTTGAGCGGGTGGAGGAGGAAATCCAGAGCCGCCCTGCAGACGATTTAAGGCCCGTGGCGGCTTCCGAGGTCCCGGCTGAGGTCCTACCCCTCATCGAGGCCATAAATCGCCACACGGGCCGTTTTGAGGCTCAGGCGAGGGTCCAGCGGCAGTTCCTGGACGACGCCTCGCACCAGTTGCGTACGCCGCTGTCGGTTTTGCGCACCCAGACCGCCTATGCCCTGCGCGAAGATGACCCCCAGGAGGTCCGTAGCGTCCTTCTGGCGATGCAGGAGGGCCTGGACAGGGCGGTACGCACCACCAACCAGATGCTCGCCCTGGCGCGCGCCAAGGACGCCTCCGTGGCCGAAGGCGGGCTGCAGGTGGAACCCGTCGACCTCGTCGAGCTGGCGCACGCGGTGGCACGCACCTTCCTGCCGGCCGCCCGTGCCGGGCAGATCGACCTGGGGCTGGACGTGCCGGAGGGGCCCGTCCGGGTCCAGGCGGCCGAATGGATGCTGCGCGAAGCGCTGAGCAACCTGCTGGACAACGCGCTGCGGTACAGCGGGCAGGGGGGCATGGTCACGATCAGCGCGGGTTCAGACGGCGCCAGCGCCTGGATCGCCGTCGAAGACAGCGGCCCGGGGATGTCCGCGACCGACATCGCGCAGGCCAGCGTGCGCTTCCGGCGCGGCGCCGCAGGCAAGAACACCGCCGGTGCCGGTCTGGGCCTGGCCATCGTCGGCACGATTGTCAGCGTGCATGGGGCGACCCTGGCACTGGCCAACCGGGAGCCGGGCCCCGGCCTGCGCGCGGCATTGGTGTTTCCCCTCGAATCGGGGCGGTCTTTTGCACCGCAGCATAAAAACGCCCGGATTTGAAAGCTTCTCGAAAGGCTGGCTTCGGTACGGTTCGGTTCCATTGAACGGATGTCCCCGCGACCTCCGCTTCAAAAGAAGAATTTTTATAAAACTTTCGGAGACCGAACCATGCAGATGCTGCAGACGTTTCGCCGTGCGACCACGGCCGCACTGACCATCGCCACCTTGTCGTTTGTCTCGACGGGTCACGCCGCCGACGAGCCGCGCCGTCCCGAGTGCATCGCGCCGGCGCAGCCCGGTGGCGGCTTCGACCTGACCTGCCGCCTGGCAACCGAAGGCCTGAAGCAGAGCGGAGCGCTCAAGGCGCCGATGCGCATCATCTACATGCCGGGCGGTATCGGCGCGGTGGCCTACAACAACATCGTGGCCCAGCATCCCAACGAGCCCGGCAAGATCGTGGCCTTTTCCGGCGGGTCGCTGCTGAACCTCGCGCAGCACAAGTTCGGCAAGTACAGCGTCGACGACGTGCGCTGGCTGGCCGGCATCGGCACCGACTACGGCGTTGCCGTGGTCCGCAACGACTCCCCGTACACCGATCTCAAGAGCCTGATGGAAGCGTTCAAGCAGGATCCGACCAAGATCGTGCTGGGGGCGGGCGGCACGGTAGGTAGCCAGGATTGGATGAAGGCGGCCCTCACGGCGAAGGCAGCCGGCGTGGACGTGCGCAAGATGCGCTTCGTCGCTTTCGAGGGCGGTGGCGAAGCGGTCACCGCGCTGCGCGGTGGTCACATCCAGGCCTACATGGGCGACGCGGCGGAAGCCTTCACGATGCTCGAGGGCGGCGCGCCGATCCGGGTGCTGGCCGTGTTCAACGGCGAACGTCTGCCGGGCAAGCTGAACACCGTGCCGACCGCCAAGGAGCAGGGCTACGACATCGTGTGGCCCATCATCCGTGGCTTCTACGTCGGTCCGCAGGTTTCCGATGAGGCGTATCAGTTCTGGGTCGACGCCTTCAACAAGACCATGAGCTCGCCCGAGTTCGAAAAGTTGCGCACGCAACAAGGTCTGTTCCCGTTCAGCAAGACGGGCAAGGAACTCGATGACTACGTCAAGGCACAGGTCAAGACGTACACCGAGCTGGCCGACTCCTTCGGCCTGATCAAGAAGTAACGCCACGCGGAACCCCGCGCGGTGGCGCCATGCCGCCGCGCGCGCGGATTCCCGGCTGTCGGCGCATCGCTGCCGACCTCGCTTTCTGCCATTGGAAACTTGATCATGAATGATCGACTTTTGGGCGCGTGCGCCCTGGTCCTGGCCGCGTTCCTGATATGGGCCGGCTGGGATATCGAAGCCCCATTTTCTTACGAGCCCGTCGGACCGCGTGCCTTCCCGATGCTGATCGCCAGCATCATCGGCCTGTGCGGCCTGTGGCTGGTGTACCGCGGTGGCAATCCGGTCGAATCGAATGCGCCCGGCACCAACAGCCGCATCCTGCTGATGGTGGTATACGCCGCCGTCTACGCCTTCCTGTTCCAGATGCTGGGCTTTGTGCTGGCGACCGCGCTGATGACGGTGTTCGTCGGCCGTCTGTTCGGCGGACCCTGGGTCAAGTGCGCGATCGGGGGCGTGGTGATGGGTGTGATGTTCTTTCTGTTGTTCGACAAAGTGCTGGACGTGGTGCTGCCCGCCGGCGTCCTGGAGGGCTTGATATGAGCGGCATCCTCGACCATCTTTCGATCGGCTTCGGCGTCGCGTTCTCGCTCAGCAATCTGCTGGTCGCCGCCATCGGTTCGTTCTTCGGCACCATGGTCGGCGTGCTGCCCGGCCTGGGACCCATCAACGGCGTGGCGATGTTGATCCCGATCGCGTTCGCCATGAACCTCCCGCCGGAGACGGCGCTCATCCTGCTGGCGTCGGTGTACGTGGGCGCCGAGTACGGCGGCCGCATCACCTCGATTCTGCTGAACGTGCCGGGCGAGGCCAGCGCCATCATGACCACGCTCGACGGCTATCCGCTGGCGCGCCAGGGTCTGGCCAACGTGGCGTTGTCGCTGTCGGCCTGGTCGGCCTTCTTCGGCGCGCTGGTGTCGGTCACCGGCATCATCCTGCTGGCGCCCTTGCTCGCGCAGTGGGCGCTGGCCTTCGGACCGGCCGAGTATTTCGTGCTGATGGTGTTCGCGTTCTGCTGCCTCACCAGCCTGCTGGGCAAGCAGCCCGTCAAAGGCGTGCTGGCCGCGATGCTGGGCCTGTCGATCTCGGTCATCGGCGTGGACTCCAATTCGGGCACCTATCGCTACACCTTCGAATCGGTGCATCTGTCCGATGGCATCGACTTCGTCGTGGTCGTGATTGCCTTGTTCGCCGTCAGCGAAATGCTGGAGATGCTCGAGAAGGTGGTGGCGGGGCACAGCATCGAGGTCAAGCCCAGCGGCCGCAAACTCTTCAATCTGAAGGAGCTGGCCTTCACCTGGTGGAGCGTGGTGCGTAGCGCGTTCGTCGGTTTTGGTGTGGGCGTTCTGCCCGGCGCGGGCGCCAGCGTGGCCGCGGCGGTCGCTTACTCGCAGGAAAAGCGCATCATCGAAAACAAGGATCCCGACGCCAAGTTCGGCAAGGGCGACATGCGCGGGCTGGTGGCGCCCGAGGCGGCGGCAACCGCCTCCGCGATCGGTTCGTTCGTGCCGATGCTCACGTTGGGCGTGCCGGGGTCGGGCACCACCGCGGTGATGATGGGGGCGCTCACGCTCTACAACATCACACCGGGCCCGGTGCTGTTCGATAGCCAGCCCGAGCTGGTCTGGGGCCTCATCGCGTCGCTCTTCATCGCCAACGTGATGCTCTTCATCATGAACGTGCCGATGGTGCGCGTGTTCTCGAAGGTGCTGTCGGTGCCCGCCTGGATGATGGTGCCGGGCATCCTGTGCATCAGCTACATCGGGGTATACGCGATCAACGCAGGCACCTTCGACCTCATGATGGTCGTGGCGATCGGCGCGTTGGGCTATTTCCTGCGCAAGTTCGGGGTGCCGATGCCGCCGCTGGTGCTGGGCGTCGTGCTGGGCGACATGATGGAGCAGAACCTGCGCCGCGCGCTGTCGATCACCAACGGCGAACTGCATGTGTTGTACGCGAGCCCGGTCTCCAAGGGCCTGTGGGCGGCGGCCATCGCGGTGGTCGTGCTGCCGCAATTGTTCCGCTTCATGCGCAAGCGCCGCAAGGCTGCCGCCGCGCAGGATTGAGGCAGGGCTTGAAATGAAAAAGGCTCGTTCCGATATGGAACGAGCCTTTTTTTATGGCTTGCCGCTTTGCAATGTGGTTGCGCATGCAATCGTTATTGCATTCTATAAGCCGCTGCGATCAAGTTGCACGCGCAACCATCACACGTTGTTCAGGCGCTCTAGCGCGGCATCCAGCGTGGCGTCTTTCTTGGCGAAGCAGAAGCGCACGATGCGATGATTCGATGTCGCCGCCGTGGGGTCGCGATAGAACGCCGACACCGGAATGACCGTCACGCCATGATCGACCGTCAGGTTGCGTGCGAAGGTCGCTTCATCGAGCTCCGAGATCTCGCTGTAGTCGGCCAACAGGAAAAACGTACCCGGGCTGGGCAGCGGTTTGAAGCGCGTCTGCGCCAGGCCCGCACTCAGGCGGTCGCGCTTTTCCTGGTAGAACGCCGGCAGGTCGAGATAGGGTTTGGGATCGGCCATGAACTCCGCCAGCGCCACCTGCATCGGAGACGGCACCGTGAACACCATGAACTGGTGCACCTTGCGCAGCTCCGCGCTCAGTGCACGCGGGGCGCAGCAATAGCCGATCTTCCAGCCGGTCGTGTGATAGGTCTTGCCGAACGACGAAATCACGAACGCGTGCTCGGCCAGCAAGGGGCGGCGCGACAGGCTGGCGTGCGGCTTGCCGTCGAACACGATGTGTTCGTAGACCTCGTCGGACAGCAGCAGGATGCCGGTGTCGCGCACGATCTGCTCGAGCGCATCGAGATCGCTCTCGTCGAGCACGGCGCCGGTCGGGTTGTGCGGGAAGTTCAGCATCAGCAGGCGCGAGCGCGGGGTGATGGCATCACGCACGCGTTGCCAATCGATGCGGTAGTAGGGGTCGTCCTGGGTCGGCGCGCGCAGGGGCACGGGCACGGCCGTGCCGCCCGCCAGACGGATCGACGGCAGGTAAGAGTCGTAGCAAGGCTCGATCACGATCACTTCGTCGCCCGGGCCCACGGCGGCCAGCACGGTGGCCATCAACGCCTCGGTGGCGCCACTGGTCACGGTGATTTCGGTCTCGGGATCGTAGGCATGGCCGTACAGCGTCTTGACCTTGTCCGCGATCGCGGCGCGCAGCGGCGCCACGCCGGGCATGTAGGGATATTGATTGTGGCCGGCGGCCATGGCCTGGGTCACGAGGCCGCACAGCTTCGGATCGGGATCGAAGTCCGGAAAGCCCTGGCCGAGGTTGATGGCCTTGTGTTCGATGGCCAGGCGGCTCATCACGGTGAAGATGGTCGTGCCCACATCGGGCAGCTTGGATCGGATCATGGCGGTCTGTGGCGTAGTGCTGGGATGGCGCGAAGTGCGTAAGTATCCCACCGCCGGGGCCCGATGCAAAAGCCGGTGGCCGATAATACGGCCAGTCATCCCCGGGCGCCTGCGATGCGCGAGCGGCCCGGTGGATTCTTGATGTCGTCGGGTTATCAGCTTATGCCTTTGCGTCTCGTGTCGGGTTTCTTGATCGCGCTGGCCGGCGCGTTGCTGGCGGTATGGCTGCACATGCCGCTGCCGTGGATGTTGGGCGCGCTGATGCTGACCGCTGCGACGCGCATAGGCGGCGCAGGCACGTTCTGCCCCAGGCCTGCGCGCAACATGGGGCAGTGGGTCATCGGCACATCGTTGGGGCTGTACTTCACGCCGCTGATGGTCGGTCACATCGGCGCGAACATCGGACCCATCGTGGTGGGCATGGTGTTCGCCATCGTGCTTGCCTTCATCGGCACGGCGATGCTGCAGCGCTTCGCGCGCGTCGATTTCAAGACGGCCTGGTTCTCTTCCGCCATCGGCGGCGCAAGCGAAATGGCCAACCTGGCCGAACGCCATGGCGCCCGCATCGATCGTGTCGCCACGGCGCACAGCGTGCGCGTCTTGCTGGTCGTCGTGATCGTGCCGTTCGTTTTTCAGTGGTGGGGCGTGGCGGGCATCGATCCCACCGTGCCGGGGCCGCGCGCTGTCGATGCGCTCGGGTTTGTCGGCCTCATTGCCCTGACCAGTGTCGGCGGCTTCATTTTTCAGCGCTTGAATTTGCCCAACCCATGGGTGTTGGGGCCGATGCTCGTCGCGATGATTCTCACGTGTTCGGAGATCGAGCTGTCTGCGTTGCCCGACGCCGTTTCGAAGGCCGGCCAACTCTTCATCGGATGGTCGCTCGGTGATCGCTATCGCCCGGATTTCTTTCGGGCGGCACCGCGCTACATCGCCGTGGTCGCGGCCTACACGCTCATCGCATTGGCGCTCGCGTTCGGTCTCGGAAATGCGCTGGCCTATTGGTCGGCCGCGCCGGTGCCGACGCTGATTCTGGGCACCACGCCAGGCGGTATCGCGGAGATGGCCATCACGGCCAAAGTGCTGCAACTGGGCGTGCCGGTGGTCACGGCCTTTCACGTCATGCGGATGGTTTTTGTGGTGCTGCTGACCGGCCCTTTGTACAAGCTATTGGCTCGCCGTTTCGCCTGAATGACGGGAAACAAACTTGACAGCCAAGTGAAAAAAAAGCCACATACGGGTAAACAACTATTTGTAGCAACAAACCCCGCTGGGTATGCTGGCCGGGCAGTTGAATCAAGCAGTGCGCAAGCCCGGTTTCGGCCATTTTCGGCAAGCCACAAACGCGGTGTCGGCGGTCCCAGTACCTAGACAATACGTTGGTGTCAGCGTCCTTGAGTCACTTGCAATTCTTGATTGTTTACCAGGACGCTATAGAAATGGCTCAGAAGGGCAAAGTTAAGTGGTTCAACGCCGATAAAGGCTACGGCTTCATCACGCCGGACAGCGGTGGTACCGACGTGTTCGCACACTTCTCCGCGATTCAAGGCCGAGGCTACCGCAGCCTCAACGAAGGCCAGGAAGTGGAATTCGAAGTCAAGGATGGTCCGAAAGGACCTCAAGCGGCCGAAATTCGTCCGCTCTAAATCGGGAAATCCCTTTTTTCCCGCGTGCCAGGCTTGACCCCTGGCTCCAACGCCCCAGCGCAATCTGGGGCGTTGTCATTTGCGCGCACAGTCATGCCAACGATCGCGCGTACAGCAGGGTGTCGCGATCGTAATGCCGCGCCATCGCTTCAAATTGGAAGCCCGACTTTTCGAGCACGCGGCGTGACGCGTCGTTACCCGGCCACACGACGGCAACCAGCGCCTGCAGTCCGTTTTGCGGCGCATGCGCGCACGCCCAATTCGCGGCGGCGGTGGCCCACCCCTGACCCCATGCCTGGCGCCGCAGGCGATAGGCAAGCTGTACGCGGCCGGTGTCGTCGAGCTCGGTGAGGCTCACCCACCCCAGCACGTCGGCGCCGTTCAACAGGATCCAGTGACCCAAAGGATCAGGCGGCGGTCCCACGAAGTAGCGGGCCAGTCCCTCACGTCGGGCCGCGGTGGGTTCGATCACGCCCGTGCTGTATCGCATCACCTCCGGATCGGCCTCCATCTCCAGCACCGTATCGACGTCCGCCAGCATCGGGCGCCGGATCGTGAGCGGACTCGCTGCGGGTTTCATCTCGTTCCTCCTGATCGGCATCGCGTGGCGCGATGCGCCTCGTCAGGGCCAGCTTATCGGCTTTCCGTATGCCGGCGGGGATTGTTGAGCATTCCTCGAGCGTGAAGGGTGCCTCGTGACCGCCGGCAGGGTACGTCATCGGCCTGGAGCGGCCCGACACCAGGCCTTTTAGGTTCCGTTCCAGGTGCAGCGCGGACAGCGTCCTGGGGTGCCGGTGCCCGGAGCGGCGCCGACGCCAGGCCCTTGAGTTGCCGGTGCCTGGAGCAGCGCACACACCACGCGGTGGAGCAGTCTTCGTTGCCGACACCAGCAGGCCACAGCTCACCGCTGGGCGCGGCCGCGGTGTGATGAGGGGGTAGAAACCGAATGCGCCACCGGGCCGTTCCTGGCGCATCGGCGAGACAAGGGCGGGGGTAAGCGCGACTGTGGATAAATCGGGCGTTGTGGCCCCTTCAGGGGCTGTTTACGCACCGATGCTGCCGCTGGGCCATCCCCCGCTTTTGATCGGCTTGTGAGGCCACAGGGGCGACCTGGGTAGGCGTGGGGCAGGCTAAGGCTCAAAGCCAGGGCTTAAAGGCCGGGGTGTCGCAAGACATGCTGCTCTCTGGCCAGAAGAGTGAGCGCCGCGGGCATCAGCGGATGAGTTCTGCCTCATCTGTGCCGCGCGCACAGGGAAGGGCGCGCGATGCGGGTCAAGGCGGGGCCTGATCGTATGTCCCTCCCGATCAAGGCTGGGGCACGTGCCGGCACGCGCGGTCGAACGGTTATGCACCCAGACCTCGGCCTCGCACCGCAGATCGTCCGGCGCGGCAAGCCGACCGTCATCGATGTAAGTTAGTGTTCACTTACACTGTCCAGGGAGGCTGCAAGCCCCCTCCATGCCTCTGGATAACTTTGTGGATAATTTTCCCCAGACCGCGTATTTTTCCCGGGCGAGGTGTGCCGCTTTCCACGCGAAACGTCAAAACGGCCGAAGTTCTGCACAGACGCGCGAGGCAGCTTTCCACATTTTTATACCCAGGGCGCGCTTGAAGTCGAAGGCGTGGGCGGCACCGGCGCGCACGTAATTTCCTCTATCTTTTCGGGGCGTTATAGGGAATGAGGAACAGAAAGGCGGCGAGCTTGGCGTCGGAATCCGAAAACGGTTTCATGTGAACCGTCCGTTTTCCACATCAGTGCGGTGGCCATTGTTCACAAAGATATCCCCAATAAGGATGATCGCCCTCGACGGCCGATTGGGAATTTGTCGGGCTGTTTTTCTGTGGATAGCTTTGAACGGGCGAGGCCGGCGGCCAGGCTCAGATGGATCCCGGAGATTCATCCGGTGACCGCGGCCAGTGGCCTCGGACCCCCCGGCCTCAGAGAAAAGCACTCCCGCTTGCCGTGGAAGTGAGAACGACCTGACCGCGCTCGAAGGCCGACGCGATTTCCGCGGGGTCCGGACCGATCTTCACCGGTATGCTCGATAAACGCCGACGAAAAGCGCGCTCCGACTTATGCACAGCATTTTCCACGTTGAACCGTTTTGCCAAAGCGATCGACGCGTGGCGGCACCTCACTCAAGTGGGGACAACATTGTGGATAGCTTCTGGTGCGGACGGCGGCAACTCATCCCTTTGGTCTAACCCGTCGGACGGGGAGCGGGCCCGGCCTTCGGCCGTTCGCCGCCTGTTTTCGGTCGCGTTCCCTATGAAGCCGAGGGCTGGCGCACGACCAGACCGTCGTCGCAGTCAGTCCGCCGCGCTGCCGAATATCTCGCCAGCGTTCCGCAACCGCTGTGGGAATCTCTGTGGATATCTTCCATTTCTCTGGAACTCCGAGGCCGCCAGGCGATCGAAAAATAAACCGCTGAGGGAGATCGCGAATAGCCTGTGGCCGATCTTGGCCCCGAGGCTGATGCTCACTTGCCACCCGTTTGGCCGACTGCGTAGGGGCCGCCGGACGCATTTGAGGATGCCGTCGTACTCGCTCCGCGCAATGCGGTGCGACCATTCGATCTCGGTACGCGTGGGGCAGGGCGGCTCGAATTTCATTGCCCGACTCGCGGCAGTCGGAGGTCTTCATTCGTTGCCGCACTGCCGGAGGCGCCGGGGCGCGGACCTGAGTGGCGGCGAGTCGGCGGCGGGGCTGTCCGAGGCACGTGCAGGATCTGGACCGAGACCGGTCCGGGCAACCCGTCCATTAAGCATGTGGCGTGCCCGACTCGGGGCACAGGTAGCGGCCTGAACGATTCCGGGTGGCCCCTCTACGTGCCCTTGCATCTGGCTTGAAGCACTTATTGAGCCTTGCGTCGTCCGCTGTATCTCTTCCCGAGCTTGACGTGTTTCACGTGAAACGCGAGTCTCGCGTCTCGCCCTCTCTGCCTGCTCACGCCGGTATGTCACCCCGGACGGCGATACACCGCACGGGGTGCCACCTGCCTAGAAAAGCAATATCGATTGCATGCGGCGTCAGTGAGACATCGACGTCACTATCTAGGTGTATGTGAGGGATCTCGTTGCCGGGTCTCTGTTCCACGTGAAACGCCCCGCGTCCGGACTGAAGTCCGTCTCTCCGGCGCAGAGGTCTGACCATGTCGAAGGCCGCAGCCCAAGTGCGGCATTGCCGTAAGCATGCCTTCGGGTGCGCTTACCAAGGTGTCTCGGCCCTCGATGGCTCCGTTTGCAGAAGGTAGAGGTTGTGCGTGACCGGGCGCATTCCGTCTCTACCCAGACGCCTTTGCACGTATTGTGACGCCACATCCTCATTAACCCGTGGAGGGAAGGTAACGCTGTGCTGGGCGGTAGGTGAGGGCCGTGGCCCGGCGGTGGCACAGTCGCATTTGCATCTGGCTATAGGGGGCAATGCATACCCGTGGGCAAGACCACACTCGGATTCCACGGCCCTGGAGGGAGGTCTGAGAAGAGTACAGGGTAGGTCTCCAGGGAAGGCGGGACGCCGTTCTGAAGGTCGGGATTGGTCTCCCGCCTCGCGGCATCGGTTTAGGTACACGTGCCCGCCCGCCCCAGCAGCGAAGGGATTACGCCTCGCTTAGCTCCACGTCTGAGAGCCGTTACCGGTGACTGGCTCGCCGCTATGCGTAAAGCTGCGATCATCGCTGCGCATGTTCCACGTGGAACATCCGCCTCTACCGCTGATTTTTGGATGCGCTAGGCGGATTACTCTGGCTCACCTAAGCATGGGCGCACGAGGCGGCTTACCCAGGCTTACCTAGGCACTGATGCGCTGGTGAAGTGGAACCGAGAGACGCACGGGGAGGGCGGATGCTGGAAGGCAAGGCCTCTAAGGCTGCGTCCTCGATCTCGATTATTCAGAGTGATCCCACGGCGGGGCAATGTTCCACGTGGAACATCGGCCACAATCCACGGGCATCGTGCGCTTCTTAGGTGGCGGGGCGAGGGTTGAGGGAGAGCATCGTGGCCGCTCTGCAGCGCCTGAGTGCGGGAATAAGGAGCGATTCGTTCAGGCTGACCCCGTCCCACTGCTCGGTTCCACGTGAAACGTCGCCTACGTCCGACGAATATCGAGTGCTTCTGGGATGGCGGGGTAAGGTGCATGGCTGTAAACCGACGCAAATGCGCTCGGTGCCGCGCGCGGATACGGACACATCGGCGCAGTTGCGGCCTCAACGCGCATTGTTCCACGTGGAACATCTGTTCCCGACTCCCATCTGCGATCAATCCAAAGGTGTGGAAAGGGACCCGGGCAGCCCACTGTGGCAATCTCACCGGTGGTCGTGCCCTGGATACGAAACAGGCCATGCCGATTGACCCGTTGCACCGCACGCTTCATTGGAAGCGTCGCCGACTTTACCGGCTGCTTCTGGTCGGTGGGGTAGAGGCGGAGACGATGCAGAGCGACGCAACCGCGCGCGGTTTGGGGCCCTGGGTGAGCATACATCGGCGCATATCGGGCCCTTAGCACTCCATGTTCCACGTGAAACGTCGCGGCGAACGAGAGATGCGCCTGTCCGCAGACGCCGCAGGAGGGAGTGCGCTAGACGTCAGAGCATCTTGCCGTGGTCCCCCGGCCATGACGGTATTCGGTCATTGGACCAGCGCCTGACCTCCGCGCGGTCGCACTGTTCCACGTGAAACATCGCGATGCTCCGGCACAGCCGGATGCCACCTGGCCGCCGCGATCTGCGCAGCTTCGTGTCTTGTCATCCCCGCCATTCCTAGGCCGGTTCACGGCTACCGCTCTTGTTCCACGTGAAACGTCGCCGTCCCGAACGCCGGCGATCCGCCAGGTGCGTTGGAGAGCGAAGGGAAGAGGAGGGAGTGCCGCGTGCCATCCTACCGGGTCAGTAGGTCGGCCCTCATGCGAAACGGCCCACGCTGCGCATCGGCTGGTCGTTGTCGTGTATCCGAGGAACCGGTTCGCCGTACATGCCGACATCTCGGTGTGACTGGCGGTACTCTGAACGCTGCCTGTTTCAGGTGGAACACACGGTAGTGCCCGGGTCCGCCCGATTAAAAGTATGGAACCTCGGCGCGACGTTCCACGTGAAACAACCGGGATGAAGTCCCGCCCCTATGCCCGCGGATTGCATGCCGCGGCAGAGAGGCGGGACTTCATCGGGCAGGGAGGGATAGCAACGACCCGATTCCCATCCCTCGGCCGACCTCTATCCGTCCGCCACCCTCTACGCAGCCGAGCGCCGGAAGCGTTCCAGCATGGCCACCGCATACCGCCAACAGCGCAGCATTCAAGGCGGCGTTCCGCCGAACCTAAGGCGGACTCGTCCAGGATGCCAGCCAGCGCTTCGGTACTCCCGGTTCGCCGCGCGCGAGGCGACCTCCTGCACCGCAAAGTTAGTGCTCGCTTCAGTCAGTGTTGGCCGGCCCCCGGGGGGCCAGTCCCCGCGGGAGCAAGCCCAAACAGCGCCCAAGCCTTCAGGCCCAACCCGTCACATATCCCAACTTCCCTCACCACTTCCTACCCAGCCGCGCCGCTCACGTTGTTTTTCCTGTCCCTTACCACGTTTCACGTGAAACAAGGGCAGGGCAGCCTCTATAATGGCGGTCGAAGCTCTTTTTTATTGCCCCCATCATGGATTACCCCCGCGAATTTGACGTCATCGTCGTCGGTGGCGGCCACGCCGGTACCGAAGCCGCGCTGGCGGCCGCGCGCGCAGGCGCTCAGACGCTGCTCCTCACCCACAACATCGAGACCTTAGGGCAGATGTCCTGCAATCCCTCCATCGGAGGTATTGGCAAGGGACATCTGGTCAAAGAGGTCGATGCGCTGGGCGGCGCCATGGCGATCGCCACGGACGAGGCCGGGATTCAATTCCGCATTCTCAACGGCTCCAAGGGTCCGGCGGTGCGTGCCACGCGCGCGCAGGCCGACCGTGTTCTGTATCGCCAAGCGATCCGGAGCCGGCTGGAGAACCAGCCCAATCTGTGGCTGTTCCAGCAGGCCGTAGAGGATCTGATGGTGGAGGGCGACCGGGTCGTGGGTGCCGTGACCCAGGTCGGTCTGAAGTTCCGCGCGCGCACGGTCGTCCTCACGGCCGGCACCTTCCTGAATGGATTGATCCACGTCGGCCTGCAGCACTACTCGGGTGGCCGCGCCGGCGACCCGCCTGCAATCTCGCTGGGTCAGCGCCTCAAAGAACTGCAGTTGCCTCAAGGCCGCCTCAAGACCGGCACCCCGCCGCGTATCGATGGTCGCACCATCAACTACGCGATCCTGGAAGAGCAACCCGGCGACCTGGACCCGGTGCCCGTGTTTTCCTTCATGGGAAACACCGCGATGCATCCGCGCCAGTTGCCGTGCTGGATCACGCATACCAACGCGCGCACGCACGACATCATTCGCGGCGGTCTCGACCGTTCGCCGATGTACAGCGGTGTGATCGAAGGCGTGGGCCCGCGTTACTGCCCCTCGATCGAAGACAAGATCCACCGCTTCGCCGACAAGGCGTCGCACCAGGTCTTTCTCGAGCCGGAAGGGTTGGACACGCATGAGGTCTATCCCAACGGGGTATCGACCAGCCTGCCGTTCGACGTGCAGCTCGATCTGATTCACTCTCTGCCGGGGCTGGAGAACGCACACATTCTGCGTCCCGGCTATGCCATCGAGTACGATTATTTCGATCCGCGTGCGCTGAAGAGCACGCTCGAAACCAAGAGCATCCAGGGGCTGTTCTTTGCCGGACAGATCAACGGCACGACGGGCTACGAAGAAGCGGCCGCGCAAGGCCTGCTGGCCGGTGTGAACGCCGCGCTGCAGGCGCAGGGCAAAGAGCCCTGGACGCCGCGCCGCGACGAAGCCTATCTGGGTGTGCTGGTCGACGATCTCGTCACGCGCGGTGTCACCGAACCCTATCGCATGTTCACCTCGCGCGCCGAATACCGCCTCAGTCTGCGCGAAGACAACGCGGATCTGCGCCTGACCGAAATCGGCCGCAAGCTGGGTCTGGTGGACGACCTGCGGTGGGACGCGTTCAACCGCAAGCGCGACGCCGTTGCGGCCGAAGTCGAGCGTCTCAAGTCCACCTGGTTCAACCCGCGGACCTTGCCCGCGGAAGTTGCCGAGCCGCTGCTTGGCAAAAGCATTGAACGTGAGTACTCACTATCAGACCTGCTGAAGCGCCCGAATGTGTCGTATGCCGGCCTGATGCAGGCGCGCGACGAGGCCGGCGAGCTGCTCGCGGGCCCGGGCGTGCTGCACGACGAGGTGCTGTCGGAGCAGGTCGAGATCCAGGTCAAGTACGCCGGCTACATCGCGCGCCAGCGCGATGAAGTGCAGAAGCACGCGACCCATGAGCAGCAGCCCATTCCGGCCGATATCGATTACGACGCGGTCACGAGCCTGTCCTTCGAAGTGCGGCAGAAGCTCAAGACGCACCGTCCGGAGACCATCGGACAGGCCGGCCGGATCTCCGGCATGACCCCCGCCGCGATCTCCCTGTTGCTGATTCATCTCAAGCGCCTGCATTACGGCTCGCGCAAGCAAGCGGCATGAGCGCCGTCGTGAACGACCCGGCCGCCGAGGCGCGGCTCGCCGAGGCTTGCCGCGCGCTGGGCCTGGAGCCCGACGCGCAGCAGCGCGACACGCTGCTGCGTTACGTCGCGCAGATGCAGCGCTGGAATCGCACCTACAATCTCACCGCCATCCGCGACCCCGGACAAATGCTGGTGCAGCATTTGTTCGATAGCCTGTCTGTCGTCGGGCCGCTGCGCGCGCATCTCGGCGACGGTCCCGCCCGCATCTACGACGTGGGATCCGGCGGAGGCTTGCCGGGGGTGGTGCTTGCGGTGATGCAACCCGCCTGGGACATCACCTGCATCGATGCGGTCGAGAAAAAAACCGCGTTCGTGCGGCAGATGAGCGGTGCGCTGAACGCGCCCAATCTGCATGCGCGTCACGCCCGCATCGAACAGCTCGAACCGGGCGAGTGCGATGTCGTGATTTCGCGCGCGTTTGCGTCGCTGCAGGATTTCGCTGAATGGTCGGGTCGTCACGTGCGCAACGGTGGTACCCTCGTCGCGATGAAAGGCAAGGTCCCGGACAATGAGCTCGCCATGCTCGCCGACCAAGGCGAATGGCAAGTCGAAAACATTCAAACGTTGACCGTCCCCGAACTCGACGCGCAGCGCTGCCTCATCTGGATGCGCCGCAGTCAAGGAACTCTATGAACTCAATACCGCCCAGCAACTCCGCACGCGTGTTCTGCATCGCCAATCAGAAGGGCGGTGTGGGCAAGACCACGACGGCCATCAATCTGGCGGCGGGACTGGCCACGCTGAACCAGCGCGTGTTGCTGGTCGACCTGGATCCGCAGGGCAATGCCACGATGGGCAGTGGCATCGACAAGAACGCCGTGCCGTCCAATCTTTATCAAGTGCTGATCGGCGAGGCCACGATCGCGGATGCGCGCGTGCGCTCCGAGTCCGGCGGCTACGACGTGCTGCCGGCCAACCGTGAGCTCTCCGGCGCCGAGATCGACCTCGTGCAGATGGAAGAGCGCGAGCGTCAGCTCCGCGCCGCCATCGACACCGTGGCGGATCAATACGATTTCGTACTGATCGACTGCCCGCCGACGCTGTCGCTGCTGACGCTCAATGGCCTGGCCGCCGCGCATGGCGTCATCATCCCGATGCAATGCGAATACTTCGCGCTCGAAGGCCTCTCCGATCTGGTCAACACGATCAAGCGGGTCCATCGCAACATCAACAACGACCTGCGCGTCATCGGTCTGCTGCGCGTGATGTTCGATCCACGCATGACGCTGCAGCAGCAGGTCTCGGCCCAGCTCGAGGCGCACTTTGGCGACAAGGTGTTCAAGAGCGTGGTGCCGCGCAATGTCCGGCTCGCCGAGGCCCCCAGCTATGGCATGCCCGGCGTCGTCTACGACCGCAACTCGCGCGGCGCTCAGGCGTACATCTCCTTTGGCGCCGAGATGATCGAGCGCGTCAAGGAAATGAACTGATCGGCTGTCATGATGCAGAGTCGTCCGGCCGAGCCGTCTTCCGCTCCTTTTGCTCCTGTCATGCAAGCGCGTGACGGGCTGCTTGCGCGCATCGAAGAAGCCTCGCTCAACGCCACTGCGGTGCGCGAACAGGTGTTCTACGACGGCTGGCTGCTGCGGCGTGCGCCGTCGCCGGCGCGCCGCATGCGCAGTGTGAATATCCTCGGGTTATCCACACGCGCGCTCGACGAGCGACTGGCGTACTGTCTCGGGTGGTACGCGCGCGCCGATCTGCCGCTGATCCTGCGTCTGACCTCGATCGGTCCTGATTTCGAGCTCGACGCTGCCCTGGCGGCGCGCGGGTATGAGGGGTACGACCCGACCTCCGTCATGACCGCGCCCGTCACGCCGATCGCGTCTGCGGCGCAGTCCACTGACATCACGTTCCAGCAGGTGCCGGCACAGCAGTTCGCAACCGAAGTCGGACGCCTGAAAGGCTCCACGCCGGCCGCTGTGCTCGAACACACGGCGCGCCTCACCGGCCTGATGGTCGACCTGGTGCCTTTGCTCGCATGCCAGGCCGACGGCACGCCGGTGGCGGCGGCATTGGGCGTGATTGAAGCGGATCTGCTGGGCATATTCGACGTCGTGACGCTGCCCGCGCAGCGCCGCCGCGGGCACGGCACCGCCTTGCTGGTGCGGCTGCTCGCCGAAGCGCGCGAGCGCGGCTGCCGGCATGCGTATCTGCAGGTCGAGGCAGGCAACGTCGCCGCGCGCGCGCTTTATGCGCGATATGGTTTTGTGGATAGTTATTCATACTGGTATCGCTCGCTGCCCGCCACGGCGCAGCAGTGAACGCACGCCAGAGAACAGGCTGAAGGAAAGAGGAATTTATCGCTATGGCCACCAAGAAACCCAAGGGCCTGGGCCGCGGGCTCGATGCATTGCTGGGCGCCGATGCGCCCGCCATCGACAACCTCGGCAAAGAAGCCGTGCGGGCTGAAGGCCCTCCCTCCGTCCTGCCTGTCAGCAAGATGCGGGCTGGCAAGTACCAGCCGCGCACTCGCATGGATGAGGGCGCGCTCAACGAGCTGGCCGAGTCCATCCGTGCGCAGGGCATCATGCAGCCCATTCTCGTGCGCGCGCTTCAGGGCGCGGGCGCTGGCCAATACGAGATCATCGCGGGCGAACGCCGCTTCCGCGCCGCGCAGCTGGCGGGCCTCAAAGAGGTGCCGGTGCTCGTGCGCGAGGTGCCCGACGAAAACGCCGCGGTGATGGCGCTCATCGAAAACATCCAGCGCGAAGACCTCAATCCGCTCGAAGAGGCCCAGGGCGTACGGCGCCTGCTCGACGAGTTCGGTCTCACGCACGAACAGGCCGCGCAGGCCATCGGCCGCTCGCGTTCCGCCACCAGCAACCTGCTGCGCCTGCTCAACCTGGCAGCGCCGGTGCAGACGATGCTGCTCGCCGGCGATGTCGACATGGGCCACGCCCGTGCGCTGCTTTCGGCCGAGGCCGCCATCCAGATTCAGCTGGCCAATCAGATCATCGCAAAGCGCCTGTCGGTGCGCGAAGCCGAAAAGCTCGTCACCAAGACGCTGAAAGATAGCGATGGTTCGCCGCGCAAGAAGGCCAATGGCGCCTCGCGCGACCTCACGCGGCTCGAAGAGGCTCTGTCCGATCACCTCGGCACCCGCGTATCGCTGAAGGTCGGCGCGCGCGAAAAAGGCCAGATCGTGATCGACTTCCATGGCTACGAGCATCTCAACGCGCTGCTCGAGCGCCAGGGTCTGTCCGGAGTCATCGATGCCTGATCGACGCCAGGCGCGCATCGCGCTCATCGCCACCGGCGGCACCATCGCAGGTGCGCAAACCGGTGAGCTCAGCGGAGGCTATCGCGCCGGCGCGCTGTCGGTCGACACCTTGCTCGAGGCCGTGCCCTCGCTCGCCGGACTGGCGCGCGTCGAGCCCGAGCAGCTGGTGAACGTCGGCAGCCAGAACATGAGCTATGCCGTCTGGCACGCGCTGGCGCGCCGGGTCGACGAGCTCATGCGTGCCGATGACATCACCGGCATCGTCATCACCCATGGCACCGATACGCTCGAAGAGACGGCGTATTTCCTCAGCCTCGTGCTGCCGCATACCAAGCCCGTGGTGCTGGTGGGCGCGATGCGTCCGGCCACCGCCATGAGTGCCGATGGTCCGCGCAACATCCATAGCGCGGTCGCCGTCGCGGTCTCGCCGCAGTCGGCCAATCGTGGTCCGCTCGTCGTCATGAACGACGAGGTTCATTACGCCCGTCATGTCCAGAAGATGGCGTGTGGCGGTGTCGACGCCTTCGACTCGCCCAACGCCGGCCGGGCAGGCGTGGTGCGCGGATCGCGGGTGTCGTTCTACGGCCGTGCCGATATCGCGAGCGCGGCGGCCGACAATGTGTTCCCGCTGTCTCAGTTGCCCGCCACGGTCTGGCCGCGCGTCGAGATCGCGTATGCCTGCGCTGATATGGACGGTCTCTTGATCGACTTCATGGCCACGCACGCGCAAGGGATCGTGCTGGCCGGCGTCGGCGACGGCAATGCCACCGACGCCGCGGTCGATGCGATGATGAATGCGTCACGCAGTGGCGTGGCGGTGGTGCGCAGCACGCGCACTGGATCCGGCAGCGTGGGCCGCAACATCGAGGTCGACGACGATCACGGCGGCTTCATCGCCGCGTATGAGCTCAATCCTCAAAAGGCCCGCGTGCTGCTGACGCTGGCGCTCATGGCCAAGCGCGACCGCGCCGAGATTCAGGCCCTGTTCGAGCGCTATTGATCCTGGCGCTGCCCGGTGCGCGAAGGGGGCGGTGCCGATGCCGGCGGCGCGCCCGCGTCGGCCGGATCGGCCAGCCCGAGCTTGTCCTTCAGCATGTCGTACACATGCCGTGACAGCGCGTTGACCGGCTCGCGCCGCAGCCAAAGAAAGTAATTCACCTCCGGCAACGGCGGCAGCCCGTCTTTTTCTCCCAGCACCCGCAGATCGGGGCCGAGCAACTCGATGCTGCGCGCCGTCACGCCCAATCCCGCCCGCAGCGCGGCCTTGATGCCCACCAAGTTCGGCGCCACGTAGTGCGTATGCCAGCGCACGCGCGCCTGCTCCAGCGCGTCGAGCGCCAGACGACGAAAGATGCTCGGCTCGTCCGCCAGCACCAGCCGCACCGGCGCGCGCGTGTCGTGCACATAATCGGCCGAGCAGATCCAGACCGTGGGCGAGGTACGCAGCACCACGCCTTCGAGGTCGGGGTCGTAGCGTGTGGATATCGTGAGGTCGATTTCGCCCGCGGCCATCGCCTTCATCAAGAACGGGCTACGGTCCACGCGGATCTCCAGCTTGATCCGCGGCAGGTGGCGCGACACCTGGGTCAGCACCGTCGGCAGGATGGTATCCGCCACGTCGTGCGGCGCGCCCAGGCGCAATAGGCCTTCGACCTGGTCGTCCTGCAGGGCCCGCCAGGTGTCGTCGTTGAGGGCCAGCAGATGACGCGCGTGCTGAACCAGTTTCACGCCGTGGGGCGTGAGGCGCTTGTTGCGGCCCTGCTTCTCGAACAAGGGCTGGCCGACGAATGCCTCCAGCCGCTGCATCTGCTGCGTTACCGCGGACTGGGTCCGATGGGTTTTATCGGCGGCAGCGGCGAACGTCTCGCCATCCGCGATGGCGACGAGCGTACGCAGCAGATCCAGTTCGAAATGACGCATGCCCGCCTGTGGAAAACTTCAGTAGCGCTGATGAATGCCGTGGCCAAATTAAATTGTCCGGTCGCGGCGGCCTCAGTAGAGTGTAGCCACTCTTCTTGTTTTTCCAAGGCAGAAACTCTATGGAAGCGTCCCATCCCTGTCAGCGGCAGATTTCCGAGGCGATCGGAAAGATAAAGAACACTGTAGACACCCAGGGTTTGAGCCGGGCCAGTCTTGCGTCGGTGCTGCATACGCTGCTGGCCCTCGCGGCCCGCCCCGACTGCTGGCAGGCCGATCGCTACCCTGATCCCGAGGCCAACGAGCACCAGGCGCGCTATCTCATCAGCGAAGAGCCCGACAAGTCGTACGCGCTCTATCTGAACGTGATGCGGCCAGGCAAGAAGATCGTCCCGCACAACCACACCACGTGGGCATGCATCGCCGCCGTGCAGGGCGTCGAGAACAACTACGTCTACGAGCGCCTCGATGATGGCACGCGTCCCGGCGTGGGCCGACTCCGACTGTCCGGCGAAGTGCAGGTGGCGCCAGGGCAGGGCATCGCGCTCATGCCCGACGACATACACGCGGTGCACATTGAAGGCGACAGCGTGATCCGGCATCTGCACATGTACGGCCAGGCGCTCGAGACGCTCGACCAGCGCCTGGCCTTCGATTTGAGCACCGACCGCTGCAGCATCATGCCGATCGGCGTTCAGACGCGGCGTTGATCAACTCGAGCGTTTCCACACGGCGATTACGCCGAACGCGTCCGCAAGACGCCGCGCGGCGTTTTTCGCGACGGCGAGTGCGATTTGCTGACGGTGCGATTTTTCACGACGGCGAAACCGCCATTTTCTCCGCCGGGCTTTTTTTCACCGATTTTTCAGCCACGCCTTTTGGCGATTTCGGCGCCAAAAAAAGGATCAACGAAACGTTGCGAGCTCGCATGTGGTTGCGAGCACAACTTTACGCTGTTGCGCGAACAACCATATTTGGTTGCCGAGGCAACCAATATTTGCGCATATGAAAACGCGATGCGTGATTTCCATGTTTGAAGAAAAGCAGCGTAAATAAAGGGATGGCAAATGCCCGTTGCTGCATACGATCCTGTTCTATCAGAGGCGTTACGGAAGCAATGGCCTTCAATCTTGTAATGATTGCGCACGCAACCAATATGGTTGCTTGCGCAATCAACAGATATAACCAACTTGCTGGATCATGACGAATTCAAATCCCCCAGACGCTCTCGCAACGGTCGATGCGGCCACGCTCAAGCAATGGCTGCACGACGGCGGCGAGATCGCGCTGCTCGACGTGCGCGAACACGGCCAGTACGGCGAGGGCCACCTGTTCTACGCCGTGCCGCTGCCTTATAGCCGGCTCGAAATCGAAGCGCCGCGACTGCTGCCCAGCGTGTCCGTCCGCGCCGTGGTGTATGACGACGACGGGGAGGGCGTGAGCGGGGCGGCGGCGCGCGCGCTGCGCTCGCTGGGTTATGCACAGGTCCATGTCTTGCAGGGCGGCGTGTCGGCATGGCGCGACGCGGGCTATGCGGTGTTCGCCGGGGTCAACGTGCCGAGCAAGACATTCGGCGAACTGGCCGAGCTGGCCCTGCACACGCCGCGCATCAGCGCGCAGGACCTGGCAGAGCGACAGGCGCGTGGGGATAACCTCGTCGTGCTGGATGGCCGGCCCCTGCAGGAGTTCGCGAAGATGAGCATTCCGGGGGCGATCTGCTGCCCCAACGGCGAGCTGGCGCTGCGCGCCGAGCGCATCGCTCCCGATCCCGCGACCACCATCGTCGTGAATTGCGCCGGCCGCACGCGCAGCATCATCGGCGCCCAGACGCTGATCAATCTTGGCGTGCCCAACCCGGTCTATGCGCTCGAAAACGGCACGCAGGGCTGGTATCTCGCCGACCTTCCGCTCGAACACGGCAAGCGCGCGGCTTATCCCGCAGAGGGCCTGGAGGGCGAGGCGCTTGAACGCCAGCGTGCGCGCGCCCAGGACCTCGCGCGCACGCACGGCGTGGCCGAGGTCGACGCCGAGACCGCGACGGCATGGCTGTCGCGGCAGGATCGCAGCACCTATCTGTGCGACGTGCGCACACCGGAAGAATTCGCGGCCGGCTCGTTGCCTGGCGCCCAGCACACGCCGGGCGGGCAGCTGATCCAGGCTACGGATCAATTTGTCGCCGCGCGTGGCGCGCGTCTGGTGCTCTTCGATGCGGAGGGCGTGCGCGCACCGGTGGTGGCGTCGTGGCTGCGTCAGCTGGGTTGGGACGCCTACGTGCTTAAAGAGGGTGTGCGCGCCGATGTTCGCGGCTCACGCGCGGCGCGACCCGTCATCGAAGCGCTGCCCGAAGTGCGGCCCGCCGCGCTGGCGCAGCGCCTGGAGCAGGGCGCTCGCGTGATCGATGTGCGCGGCAGCATGGCCTATCGGGCGGCGCATCTGCGCGGCGCCGAATGGGCGATCAGGCCGGGCCTGGCGCGGCCCGGCCTAGCGCATGCCGCGGTGCCGTTCGACACGCCCGTCGTGTTCGTGGCCGACGACCCCGCCGTCGCGGCGCTGGCCGGCCAGGCCCTGCGCGAGGGCGGCCATGGCGGTGAACAGGCCTGGCTGCGCTGGGACGCGCAGGCCCTGCGCGACGCGGGCGCCGCGCTCGACGCCAGCCCCGACGCGCCTCCCGACGCGCAGTGCATCGATTACCTCTTCTTTGTGCACGATCGCCACGACGGCAACAAGGACGCCGCGCGTCGGTACCTGGCATGGGAGGTCGACCTCGTCAGCCGGATCGATGCCGCGGAGCGCGCCGCCTATCGCCTGCCCGCCAGCGCGTGAATCCTGGCCCGGCCCGCCGTCACCCTGCACGTCAGACGCACTTCATATCGGGAAGGGGGCGGGCGGCGATCACCCGTCCGCACACTTTTTTCACGTTCCACGTAAAAAAACTTCCCCAATGCGTTTGACACGCGAAAAGAATGTGTTCATAATCTCAAATCTTCGCTGGAGGGGTGCCCGAGTGGTTAAAGGGGGCAGACTGTAAATCTGTTGGCCTTGCGCCTACGTTGGTTCGAATCCAACCTCCTCCACCAAAGACCCATTCTCAAATCCAGGCGCAGTCAGCCTGGATTTGCATCGTAAGGCCCTCGCATCGAGGGGTGCGCTTGATAGGCGCGCTGCACAGTCGGTCTAACCAGCCCCTGTGGTCGATGAGAGATTTGCGATGTGTGGCGCGCATTGAAGCGCGGCGCAGAGTGGTATTGAAGCAAGGTGAAAGGGTAGCCGCGGGTGTAGCTCAATGGTAGAGCAGAAGCCTTCCAAGCTTACGACGAGGGTTCGATTCCCTTCACCCGCTCCAAAATGCCCATGTGGCTCAGTGGTAGAGCACTCCCTTGGTAAGGGAGAGGTCACGCGTTCGATCCGCGTCATGGGCACCACCGAATTCTCCGAAGCATTCGCTTCGGTTCTTTTCTTCAAGTCAGAAGCTTCAATCCAGGTCAGGAGTCAGCCATGGCAAAAGGCAAGTTTGAACGTACCAAGCCGCACGTGAACGTGGGTACGATTGGTCACGTTGACCACGGCAAAACGACGTTGACGGCGGCAATCACGACGGTGCTGTCGACCAAGTTCGGCGGCGAAGCCAAGGGCTACGACCAGATCGACGCGGCACCTGAAGAAAAGGCACGCGGCATCACGATCAACACCGCTCACGTCGAGTACGAAACGCAATCGCGTCACTACGCGCACGTTGACTGCCCGGGCCACGCTGACTATGTGAAGAACATGATCACGGGCGCCGCGCAAATGGACGGCGCGATCCTGGTGGTGTCGGCCGCTGACGGCCCGATGCCGCAGACGCGTGAACACATCCTGCTGTCGCGCCAGGTTGGCGTGCCGTACATCATCGTCTTCCTGAACAAGGCTGACATGGTTGACGACGCCGAGCTGCTCGAGCTGGTGGAAATGGAAGTTCGCGAACTTCTGTCGAAGTACGACTTCCCGGGCGACGACACGCCGATCGTGAAGGGTTCGGCCAAGCTGGCGCTGGAAGGCGACAAGGGCGAACTGGGCGAGCAAGCGATTCTGGCCCTGGCCGAAGCGCTGGACACGTACATCCCGACGCCTGAGCGTGCCGTTGACGGCGCGTTCCTGATGCCGGTCGAAGACGTGTTCTCGATCTCGGGTCGCGGCACCGTGGTGACCGGCCGTATCGAGCGCGGTGTCGTCAAGGTTGGTGAAGAAATCGAAATCGTGGGTATCAGCCCCACGGTCAAGACGACCTGCACCGGCGTGGAAATGTTCCGCAAGCTGCTCGACCAAGGTCAAGCCGGCGACAACGTGGGCATCCTGCTGCGCGGCACCAAGCGTGAAGACGTCCAGCGCGGCCAAGTGCTGGCCAAGCCGGGCTCGATCACCCCGCACACGGACTTCACCGCCGAGGTGTACATCCTGTCGAAGGAAGAAGGCGGCCGTCACACCCCGTTCTTCAACGGCTATCGTCCCCAGTTCTACTTCCGCACGACGGACGTGACGGGCACGATCGATCTGCCGGCCGACAAGGAAATGGTTCTGCCGGGCGACAACGTCTCGATGGTCGTCAAGCTCCTGGCCCCCATCGCCATGGAAGAAGGCCTGCGCTTCGCCATCCGTGAAGGCGGTCGTACCGTCGGCGCCGGTGTCGTTGCCAAGATCCTGAAGTAAATCGCGTTACAGTATGGATAGACGGACCGTCAAGGTCCTCTATCCATATTTGCCGTAAAAGCCAAAAAAGTAGTACACTGCTTGGTTCCGTCAGGTGCCAAGTAGTCGCAAGTGTCAGTTTTAGGGGTATAGCTCAATTGGCAGAGCGTCGGTCTCCAAAACCGAAGGTTGTAGGTTCGATTCCTACTGCCCCTGCCACCCGCCGGAGATCTCGCGAGTTGCGCATTCACGGCGGGCTCGCGTCGCAAAATGTCTAATACCAGCGTCGAAACCGTTACCAGTACCGCTGACCGGATCAAACTCGGGTTGGCGGTTCTCGTCGTCATTGCTGGCATCGTCGGGTTTTCCGTGCTCAGCGCGCAGCCCCTCGCCGCCCGTGTCGGCGTGTTTGTCGGCAGCCTTGTGATCGCCGCGTTGATTGCCTGGTTCAGCGAACCCGGCCGCCGCACGATCAGCTTTGGTGGCGAGTCGTACAACGAAGTCAAGCGCGTCGTATGGCCCACCCGCAAAGAAACATTCCAGATGACTGGGATCATCTTTGCGTTCGTCGCCGTGATGGGTCTTTTCATGTGGGTGCTCGACAAGGGCATCGAGTGGGTACTCTACGGCCTGCTGCTTGGCTGGAAATAAGGACAGACATGAGTAAACGTTGGTATGTCGTCCATGTGTATTCCGGCATGGAAAAGAGTGTTCAGAAAGCCCTGAACGAGCGTATCGAGCGTGCCGCGCTGCAAACCTCGTTCGGTCGCATCCTTGTGCCCTCCGAAGAAGTCGTCGAGGTCAAGGGTGGTCAGAAGTCGATTTCTGAGCGCCGGATTTTCCCGGGTTACGTCCTGGTCGAGATGGATCTCACCGACGAAACCTGGCATTTGGTCAAAAACACGAACCGGGTGACCGGCTTCCTCGGCGGTTCGGGCAACCGGCCCACGCCGATCTCGGAGCGCGAAGTCGAAAAGATCCTCTCCCAGATGGAAGAGGGCGTCGAGAAGCCCCGGCCCAAGATCCTCTTCGAGGTGGGCGAGATGGTTCGTGTCAAGGAAGGTCCGTTCGCCGATTTCAACGGCAACGTCGAAGAAGTCAATTACGAAAAGAGCAAGGTGCGTGTGTCGGTCACGATTTTCGGTCGTGCCACCCCCGTCGAGCTCGATTTCAGCCAGGTCGAAAAGACCTGATTTCAACCCCGGGGAGCTGTCGTTGGCCGGCAGCGCATGTACCCGTTAGGAGCAAAGCATGGCGAAGAAGATCGTCGGCTTTATCAAGCTGCAAGTCCCGGCTGGTAAGGCAAACCCCTCCCCCCCGATTGGCCCGGCTCTGGGTCAGCGCGGCCTGAACATCATGGAATTCTGCAAGGCGTTCAACGCCAAGACCCAAGGCCTCGAGCCCGGTCTGCCGATTCCGGTGGTGATCACCGCTTTCGCCGACAAGAGCTTCACCTTCATCATGAAGACCCCGCCCGCGACGGTCCTCATCAAGAAGGCCGCCGGCGTGCAAAAGGGTTCGCCCAAGCCGCACACCGACAAGGTGGGCACGCTGACGCGCGCGCAAGCTGAAGAAATCGCCAAGACCAAGCAGCCCGATCTGACCGCTGCTGATCTGGATGCCGCCGTTCGTACGATCGCCGGTAGCGCCCGCAGCATGGGCATCACGGTTGAGGGGATCTAATCATGGCAAAACTGTCCAAGCGCGCTGCCGCGATCGCCGAAAAGATCGATCGCACCAAGCTGTACCCGGTTGCTGAAGCCCTGGCCCTGGTCAAGGAAACCGCCACCGCCAAGTTCAACGAATCGATCGACGTCGCCGTCCAGCTCGGCATCGACCCCAAGAAGTCCGACCAACTGGTTCGTGGCTCGGTCGTGCTGCCCGCCGGTACCGGCAAGACCGTCCGTGTCGCCGTGTTCGCCCAAGGCGACAAGGCTGAAGCCGCTCGCGCCGCTGGCGCCGATGTGGTTGGCCTCGACGACCTGGCTGACCAGATCAAGGCTGGCCAGATGGACTTCGACATCGTCATCGCCTCGCCCGACACGATGCGTGTCGTCGGCGCCCTGGGTCAAATCCTGGGCCCGCGTGGCCTGATGCCGAACCCGAAGGTCGGCACCGTGACCCCCGACGTCGCTACCGCCGTGAAGAACGCCAAGGCAGGTCAGGTGCAGTATCGCACCGACAAGGCCGGCATCATTCACGCCACCATCGGTCGCGCCTCGTTCGGCGTCGAACAACTGCAAACCAACCTGGCCGCTCTGGTCGACGCCCTGCAAAAGGCTCGTCCCGCCGCCGCCAAGGGTATCTACCTGCGCAAGCTGGCCGTCTCGTCCACCATGGGCGGCGGTGCTCGCGTAGAAATCGCTTCGCTGTCGGCCTGATAGGCTGATCGCAAACTGTACTTTGGGCTGCATCCGGTTTTTCCGGATGCTGCTGTCAAAGACCGCTGGAGTGGCAAGCCGGCAGTAAAGGCAAGCCGCTTAATCCCGGAGCTCGTCATGTCCGGATCCAGCGTAGACGGCGTCCCCAGGAAGAATTCTTTACACGAAGAACTCAACCAGGCGCCGCATTCGGTTGACGTGCAAGGCTTCCGCCCCAAGCGTCTTTTGATGGAGTGTTCAAACCGTGAGTCTCAATCGCCAAGAGAAAGCGGTGGTGATCGAGGAAGTCTCGGCCCAAGTGGCCCAGGCTCAATCGATTGTTATCGCTGAGTACCGTGGTCTGGACGTCGCCTCTGTCACCGTACTGCGCAAAACTGCGCGTGAATCGGGCGTTTACCTGCGAGTTCTGAAGAACTCGCTGGCCCGTCGTGCTGTTGCCGGCACGGCTTTCGAGCCGTTGTCCGAGCAACTGACCGGTCCGCTGATCTACGGTATCAGCAACGACCCGGTTTCGGCGGCCAAGGTCCTCGCTACCTTCGCAAAAAGCAACGACAAGCTGGTCATCAAGGCGGGCGCTCTGCCCAACAACTTGCTGAGCCAAGATGGTGTCAAGGCCCTGGCCACGATGCCCTCGCGCGACGAACTGCTTTCGAAGCTGCTGGGCACTATGCAAGCCCCGATCGCGCAATTCGTGCGTACGCTCAACGAAGTTCCGACCAAGTTCGCCCGTGGCCTCGCCGCCGTGCGCGATCAGAAGGCCGCCGCCTAAGCTGGCGCGGTATCCGGACTTCGCTGAACGACATAGCGACAACCAAACCTGGCATTACCCCATTCTGGAGTTCTAAAGAAAATGGCACTTAACAAAGCTGAAATCCTTGACGCCATCGCTGGCATGACCGTGCTCGAACTGTCCGAGCTGATCAAGGAAATGGAAGAGAAGTTTGGCGTGTCGGCTGCTGCCGCCGCTGTGGCCGTGGCCGCTCCTGGCGCCGCTGCTGGTCCCGCTGCTGAAGAGCAGACCGAGTTCACCGTTGTGCTGGCTGAAGCCGGCGCCAACAAGGTGAGCGTGATCAAGGCCGTGCGCGAGCTGACCGGTCTGGGTCTGAAGGAAGCCAAGGACCTGGTTGACGGCGCTCCGAAGCCCGTCAAGGAAGGTCTGGCCAAGGCTGACGCCGAAGCCGCCAAGAAGAAGCTGGAAGAAGCTGGCGCCAAGGTCGAAGTCAAGTAAGCCTTCGCGTCATCTGCCCGGGGACAGCGCAATTTGCCGTCCCCGGGCTTTTGCGTTTCCAGGAAACCCCTTCTGATCAGGTGGTTTCAGGGTGGTTTCCTGGAGTCGTATCACCCAGGGCCGTGGTTTACGGCCCATGCAACCTCGAGTCGGAGTGCTCATGCCTTACTCGTACACCGAAAAAAAGCGCATCCGCAAAAGCTTCGCCAAGCGTGAGGACGTGCAGAACGTCCCTTTCCTGCTTGCAACGCAGCTTCAATCCTACCTAACTTTCCTGCAGGCTGACACCCCCACAGCGGAGCGTCATAGCGAAGGCCTGCAGGCGGCGTTTTCGTCGATTTTCCCGATTGTCAGCCACAACGGTATGGCGCGCTTGGAGTTCGTGAGCTACGCGCTCGGCGAACCGGTGTTTGATGTCAAGGAATGTCAGCAGCGCGGCCTCACCTATGCGTCGCCTTTGCGCGCCAAGGTGCGTCTCGTCCTGCTCGACCGTGAGGTCAGCAAGCCCACCATCAAGGAAGTGAAGGAACAGGAAGTCTACATGGGCGAAATTCCGCTCATGACCGGCACCGGTTCGTTCGTCATCAACGGCACCGAGCGTGTCATCGTCTCGCAGCTGCACCGCTCGCCTGGCGTGTTCTTCGAACACGACCGCGGCAAGACGCACAGCTCGGGCAAGCTGCTCTTCTCGGCCCGCGTGATTCCTTACCGCGGCTCGTGGCTCGACTTCGAATTCGACCCGAAGGACGTCCTGTTCTTCCGCGTCGACCGTCGTCGCAAGATGCCCGTGACGATCCTGCTCAAGGCCATCGGCATGACGCCGGAGTCCATCCTCGCCCACTTCTTCGACTTCGATAACTTCGAACTCAAGAGCGAAGGCGGCATGATGGAATTCGTGCCTGAGCGCTGGAAGGGCGAAATGGCCCGTTTCGACATCGCCGACCGTTCGGGCAAGGTGATCGTCGAGAAGGACAAGCGCATCAACGCCAAGCACCTGCGTGATCTCGCCAATGGCGGCATCCAGCGCATCTCCGTGCCTGAAGACTTCCTGTTCGGCCGCGTGCTGGCCAAGAACATCGTCGACGCCGACACCGGCGAGCTGATTGCGCACGCCAACGACGAGATCACGGAAAGCGTGCTGGACGCCATGCGTTCGGCCAACGTGCTCGAATTCCAGACCCTGTACACCAACGATCTGGACCGCGGCCCGTACATCTCGCAAACGCTGCGCACCGACGAAACCGCCGACCAGATGGCCGCGCGCGTCGCCATCTATCGCATGATGCGTCCTGGCGAGCCGCCCACCGAGGAAGCCGTCGAAGCGCTGTTCCAGCGTCTGTTCTACAGCGAAGAGACCTACGATCTGTCGCGCGTTGGCCGTATGAAGGTCAACAGCCGCCTGGGCGGTGCCGACGATTCGAACGGCCCCATGACCCTGACCAACGAAGACATCCTCGAGACCATCAAGGTCCTCGTGGAGCTGCGTAACGGCCGTGGCCAGATCGATGACATCGATCACCTGGGCAACCGTCGTGTGCGTTGCGTGGGCGAACTGGCCGAAAACCAGTTCCGCGCCGGTCTCGTGCGTGTCGAGCGCGCCGTCAAGGAGCGTCTGGGCCAGGCCGAAACCGAAAACCTGATGCCGCACGACCTGATCAACTCCAAGCCGATCTCGGCTGCCATCAAGGAGTTCTTCGGTTCGAGCCAGCTGTCGCAGTTCATGGACCAGACCAACCCGCTGTCCGAGATCACGCACAAGCGTCGTGTCTCGGCACTGGGCCCGGGCGGTCTGACCCGCGAGCGCGCCGGCTTCGAAGTCCGTGACGTGCACCCGACCCACTATGGCCGCGTCTGCCCGATCGAAACGCCGGAAGGCCCGAACATCGGTCTGATCAACTCCATGGCGCTGTACGCTCGTCTGAACGAGTACGGCTTCCTGGAAACGCCGTACCGCAAGATCATCGACGGCAAGGTGAGCGATCAGATCGACTACCTGTCGGCCATCGAAGAAAGCCACTACGTCATCGCGCAGGCCAACGCCGCGCTCGATGGCGAAGGCCGCTTCGTCGACGATCTCGTCGCTTGCCGTGAAGCAGGCGAAACGATGCTGACCTCGCCGGCCAACGTGCACTACATGGACGTGGCGCCGTCGCAGATCGTGTCGGTCGCAGCCTCGCTGATTCCGTTCCTCGAGCACGACGACGCAAACCGTGCACTGATGGGCGCCAACATGCAGCGTCAGGCCGTGCCCTGCCTGCGTCCGGAAAAGCCGCTGGTCGGCACCGGCATCGAGCGCACCGTGGCCGTTGACTCGGGCACGACCGTGCAGGCCCTGCGTGGCGGCCTGGTCGACCACGTCGACGCCGAGCGTGTGGTGATCCGCGTCAACGACGAAGAAAACGTCGCGGGCGAAGTGGGTGTGGATATCTACAACCTGATCAAGTACACCCGCTCCAACCAGAACACGAACATCAACCAGCGTCCGATCGTCAAGCGTGGCGACCGCGTCGCCAAGGGTGACGTGCTGGCTGACGGCGCATCGACCGACCTGGGCGAACTCGCCCTGGGTCAGAACATGCTGATCGCGTTCATGCCCTGGAACGGCTACAACTTCGAAGACTCGATCCTGATCTCCGAACGCGTCGTCGCCGATGACCGCTACACCTCGGTGCACATCGAAGAGCTCACCGTTGTCGCTCGCGACACCAAGCTCGGACCCGAGGAAATCACGCGCGACATCAGCAACCTGGCCGAAACCCAGCTCAATCGCCTGGATGATTCGGGCATCGTCTACATCGGTGCCGAAGTCAGCGCCGACGACGTGCTGGTGGGTAAGGTCACGCCGAAGGGCGAGACCCAGCTCACGCCGGAAGAAAAGCTGCTGCGCGCCATCTTTGGCGAGAAGGCATCCGACGTCAAGGACACCTCGCTGCGCGTGCCCTCGGGCATGACCGGCACCGTCATCGACGTGCAGGTGTTCACGCGTGAAGGCATCGTGCGCGACAAGCGCGCTCAGTCGATCATCGACGACGAACTGCGCCGCTATCGCCAGGACCTGAACGACCAGCTGCGCATCGTCGAGAACGACCAGTTCGATCGTATCGAGAAGCTGCTGGTCGGCAAGACCGTCAACGGCGGTCCGCGCAAGCTGAACAAGGGCGCCACGATCACCAAGGAATACCTGGTCGATCTGGACCGCTGGCAGTGGTTCGACATCCGCCTGGCCGATGAGCCGCACGCTGTCGTCCTCGAACAAGCCAAGGAATCGCTGGAGCAAAAGCGCCACCAATTCGATCTGGCCTTCGAAGAAAAGCGCAAGAAGCTCACGCAAGGTGACGAGCTGCCCCCGGGCGTGCTCAAGATGATCAAGGTGTACCTGGCCGTCAAGCGTCGTCTGCAGCCTGGCGACAAGATGGCAGGCCGTCACGGCAACAAGGGTGTGGTCTCGCGTATCACCCCGGTCGAAGACATGCCGCACATGGCCGATGGCACCACCGCCGACATCGTTCTGAACCCGCTGGGCGTGCCCTCGCGGATGAACGTCGGTCAGGTGCTCGAGGTTCACCTGGGCTGGGCCGCCAAGGGCGTGGGTCACCGCATCGCCGACATGCTCAAGGACGAGCGCACCGCTCAGGTCAAGAGCCTGCGTGCGTACCTCGAGAAGGTCTACAACACCACGGGTTCGGCTGCGCGCATCAACGAACTGAGCGATGACGACGTCATCGAGCTGGCGCACAACCTGAAGAACGGCGTGCCGTTCGCCACCCCGGTGTTCGACGGCGCGACCGAAGAAGAAATCGCCAAGATGCTCGAACTCGCCTATCCGGACGAAGTCGCCAAGCGCATGCAGCTCACGCCCTCGCGTGCGCAGGCATGGCTGTTCGACGGCCGTACCGGCGAGAAATTCGAGCGTCCGGTCACCATCGGCTACATGCACTACCTGAAGCTGCACCACTTGGTCGACGACAAGATGCACGCCCGTTCGACCGGCCCGTACTCGCTCGTGACCCAGCAGCCGCTGGGTGGTAAGGCGCAGTTCGGTGGCCAGCGCTTCGGGGAAATGGAAGTGTGGGCACTGGAAGCTTATGGTGCCTCCTACACCCTGCAAGAAATGCTGACGGTGAAGTCCGATGACATCACGGGTCGCACCAAGGTTTACGAAAACATCGTCAAGGGCGACCACGTCATCGACGCCGGCATGCCGGAATCGTTCAACGTGCTGGTCAAGGAAATCCGCTCGTTGGCCCTGGACATGGATTTGGAGCGTAACTAATGAAAGCGCTACTTGATCTCTTCAAGCAAGTCTCGCAAGACGAGCAATTCGATGCCATCAAGATCGGCATCGCCTCGCCCGAGAAGATCCGTTCGTGGTCTTACGGCGAAGTTCGCAAGCCCGAGACCATCAACTACCGTACGTTCAAGCCCGAGCGTGATGGCCTGTTCTGCGCCAAGATCTTTGGCCCGATCAAGGACTACGAGTGCTTGTGCGGCAAGTACAAGCGCCTGAAGCACCGTGGCGTGATCTGCGAAAAGTGCGGTGTCGAAGTCACCGTGGCCAAGGTGCGCCGTGAGCGCATGGGCCACATCGAGCTGGCCAGCCCGGTTGCGCACATCTGGTTCCTGAAGAGCCTGCCGTCGCGCCTGGGTATGGTGCTCGACATGACGCTGCGCGATATCGAACGCGTCCTGTACTTCGAAGCCTGGTGCGTGATCGAACCTGGCATGACGCCGCTCAAGCGCGGCCAGATCATGTCGGACGACGATTTCCTCGCCAAGACCGAAGAATACGGTGACGACTTCCGTGCCCTGATGGGCGCGGAGGCCGTGCGCGAACTGCTGCGCACGATCGACATCGATCGCGAAGTCGAAACGCTGCGCGGTGAGCTCAAGGCCACCAGCTCGGAAGCCAAGATCAAGAAGATCTCGAAGCGCCTGAAGGTGCTCGAGGGCTTCCAGAAGTCGGGCATCAAGGCCGAGTGGATGGTCATGGAAGTGCTGCCCGTGCTGCCGCCGGACCTGCGTCCGCTGGTGCCGCTGGACGGCGGCCGCTTCGCGACCTCGGATCTGAACGATCTGTACCGCCGCGTCATCAACCGCAACAACCGCCTGAAGCGTCTGCTCGAACTGAAGGCGCCCGAAATCATTCTGCGCAACGAAAAGCGCATGCTGCAGGAAGCCGTCGACTCGCTGCTCGACAACGGCCGCCGCGGCAAGGCCATGACCGGCGCCAACAAGCGCCAGCTCAAGTCGCTGGCCGACATGATCAAGGGCAAGAGCGGTCGTTTCCGTCAAAACCTGCTGGGCAAGCGCGTCGACTACTCGGGCCGTTCGGTCATCGTGGTGGGTCCGCAGCTTAAGCTGCATCAGTGCGGTCTGCCCAAGCTGATGGCCCTGGAACTGTTCAAGCCGTTCATCTTCAATCGTCTGGAGATGATGGGCCTGGCCACGACCATCAAGGCTGCGAAGAAGCTCGTTGAAAGCCAGGAACCGGTGGTCTGGGACATCCTCGAAGAGGTGATCCGCGAGCACCCGGTCATGCTGAACCGTGCGCCGACGCTGCACCGTCTGGGCATCCAGGCGTTCGAGCCCGTGCTGATCGAAGGCAAGGCCATCCAGCTGCACCCGCTGGTCTGCGCGGCGTTCAACGCCGACTTCGACGGTGACCAGATGGCCGTTCACGTGCCGCTGTCGCTCGAAGCCCAGCTCGAAGCCCGCACGCTGATGCTGGCCTCGAACAACGTGCTGTTCCCGGCCAACGGCGAACCGTCGATCGTGCCGTCGCAGGATATCGTGCTGGGTCTGTACTACACGACCCGTGAGCGCGTGAACGGCCGCGGCGAAGGCATCTTCTTCGCCGACGTGGCTGAAGTCCAGCGCGCCTACGACAACAACGAAGTCGAGCTGCAGACCCGCATCACGGTGCGTCTGAAGGAACACGAGCGCGACGAAAACGGCGAATGGCAACCGGTGATCCGTCGTCACGAGACGACGGTCGGCCGTGCGCTGCTCTCCGAGATCCTGCCCAAGGGCCTGCCCTTCACGGTGCTGAACAAGGCACTCAAGAAGAAGGAAATCTCGCGCCTGATCAACCAGTCGTTCCGCCGTTGCGGCCTGCGCGACACGGTGATCTTTGCCGACAAGCTGATGCAGTCGGGCTTCCGCCTGGCAACGCGCGGCGGCATCTCGATCGCCATGGAAGACATGCTGATCCCCAAGGCCAAGGAAGTGATCCTGGCCGAGGCGAGCCGCGAAGTGAAGGAAATCGACAAGCAGTACTCGTCGGGTCTGGTCACGTCCCAAGAGCGCTACAACAACGTTGTGGACATCTGGGGCAAGGCTGGCGACAAGGTCGGCAAGGCGATGATGGAACAGCTCGCGACCGAGCCCGTGGTCAACCGCCACGGCGAGGAAGTGCGCCAGGAATCGTTCAACTCGATCTACATGATGGCCGACTCGGGCGCGCGGGGTTCCGCCGCTCAGATCCGCCAGCTCGCCGGTATGCGCGGCCTGATGGCCAAGCCGGACGGCTCGATCATTGAAACGCCCATTACCGCAAACTTCCGTGAAGGCCTGAACGTACTCCAGTACTTCATCTCGACTCACGGTGCGCGTAAGGGTCTGGCCGACACGGCACTGAAGACCGCCAACTCGGGTTACCTGACCCGCCGTCTGGTCGACGTGACGCAGGATCTGGTCATCATCGAAGACGACTGCGGCACCTCGCACGGCTACTCGATGAAGGCCCTGGTCGAAGGTGGTGAAGTCATCGAACCGCTGCGCGACCGTATCCTCGGCCGCGTCGCCGCGATCGACATCGTCAATCCTGACACCCAGGAAACCGCGATCACCGCCGGCACGCTGCTCGACGAAGATCTGGTCGACATGATCGACCGTCTCGGCGTCGACGAAGTGAAGGTCCGCACGCCGCTGACCTGCGAAACCCGTCATGGTCTGTGCGCACACTGCTACGGCCGCGATCTGGGCCGCGGTTCGCACGTGAACGTCGGTGAGGCCGTCGGCGTCATCGCCGCTCAGTCGATCGGCGAACCGGGCACGCAGCTCACGATGCGTACGTTCCACATCGGTGGTGCGGCATCGCGTTCGGCCCTGGCCAGCGCCGTGGAAACCAAGTCCAACGGTACGGTCGGCTTCACGAGCACGATGCGTTACGTCACCAACGCCAAGGGCGAGCGCGTTGCGATCTCGCGTTCGGGCGAACTGGCGATCTTCGACGACAACGGTCGTGAGCGCGAACGTCACAAGATCCCGTACGGCGCGACCGTGCTGGTGGGCGACGGCGAGGCCATCAAGGTCGGTACCCGTCTGGCTACCTGGGATCCGCTGACCCGTCCGATCGTGTCCGAGTACGCCGGTGCCGTCCGCTTCGAGAACATCGAAGAAGGCGTGACCGTCGCCAAGCAGGTCGACGAAGTCACCGGCCTGTCGACCCTGGTCGTGATCACGCCCAAGACGCGCGGCGGCAAGATCGTCATGCGTCCGCAGATCAAGCTGGTCAACGAAAACGGCGACGACGTTCGTATCGCCGGTACCGACCATGCCGTGAACATCTCGTTCCCGGTGGGCGCGCTGATCACGGTGCGCGATGGTCAGCAAGTGGCCGTGGGTGAAGTGCTGGCGCGTATTCCGCAAGAATCGCAAAAGACCCGCGACATTACCGGCGGTCTGCCGCGTGTGGCCGAGCTCTTCGAAGCCCGTTCGCCGAAGGACGCTGGCATGCTGGCCGAAGTGACCGGTACGGTCTCGTTCGGCAAGGACACCAAGGGCAAGCAACGCCTGGTGATCACCGACCTCGAGGGCGTGAGCCACGAGTTCCTGATCCCCAAGGAAAAGCAGGTTCTGGTGCACGACGGCCAAGTGGTGAACAAGGGCGAAATGATCGTGGACGGCCCGGCCGATCCCCACGACATCCTGCGCCTGCAGGGCATCGAGAAGCTGGCGACCTACATCGTCGACGAAGTGCAGGACGTGTACCGTCTGCAGGGCGTGAAGATCAACGACAAGCACATCGAAGTGATTGTTCGTCAGATGCTGCGCCGTGTGAACATCACGGATCCGGGCGACGCCGATTTCATCCCTGGCGAACAGGTCGAGCGTTCGGAGCTGCTCAACGAGAACGATCGTGTTCTCGCCGAGAACAAGCGTCCGGCCATCTACGACAACGTGCTGCTGGGTATCACGAAGGCCTCGCTGTCGACCGACTCGTTCATCTCGGCTGCATCGTTCCAGGAAACGACGCGCGTGCTGACCGAAGCGGCCATCATGGGCAAGCGTGACGATCTGCGTGGTCTGAAGGAAAACGTGATCGTGGGTCGTCTGATCCCCGCCGGTACCGGTCTGGCTTATCACCTTGCCCGCAAGGACAAGGAAGCCGTGGAAGCCGCCGAGCGCGAAGCCGCACGTCAGCTCGCCAACCCGTTCGAGGACGCACCGGTCACGGTGGGTGCCGAGCCGGAAGGTGCTGCGCCGCAGGCCGACGCCGACGACGCCGCCGAGTAATCGGACCTCGTGTTGCCGGGGTGGGCCTTGTGTCCACCCCAATTAAAAACGCCGGCGCAAGCCGGCTTTTTTTTATGCAGGGCCGCCGCGTGTCGCGGCGTGCGCTTACTGCACGCGCTGCTGCGCCGTGCGGAACACCGGGCCCCAGTTGGGGTGGCCGGCTTCGTTGGGCGCGAGTGCGAAATCGGGCTGCAGCGCCAGGATGCGCACGAAGGCGTCCTCGCAGAGTTGGCGGTAATTGCTCACGCAGTAGCTGAAAGCCTGCAGCTTGAAGGCTTCGACGCGCACGGCGCGCGGTGCGGTGGCGATGTCGTCGGAGGTGGCGACGAGCCGGATGACCTCGCCATAGCGTCCTCCGCCGTAACTGTCGCGCGCCTGATCGAGAGCGGCCAATGCTTGCGGGGTGGCCGGCGCCTCGGGGGCGGCGCCGCGGATGCCCGCACAGCCCGTCAGGGCGGCACAGAGCAGCAGCGCGCCGAGCCGGATGGCGGGGCGTTGGAAGAGGGTGACGGACATGGTGACGGCAATCCTGTGACTGTGGTTTATGCTTGCGCCGCCGGCACTGTGGCAATACAGCGACCGGCGGTGCAAATGATATCGTCAAGGCGCGATTCCTGGTGTACGGTTTTACCTGGGACGCATCCGCGCCCGGTCCATCAGAGCCCTCCCTTCTTCAATTGTGTTCAAGCGCCGTACGGCTGCTGGAGCTCCGGACCCGGAGCGCCGCATGACAGTACGGTCGCGTAATGAGTGATATGTCCTTTCCCGCCGGCTCTTCGACTCCGCGCGGCCCGTTTGCCGGCGCCGCTCCCCTGGCTCACCGCCCCCTGTCGGCCATCGCCGCCACGACGGGCGGGGGCGTGCCCGAGTCGCGCGTCAAACGCGTGCTCGCCGAACTGCTCGCGCCGCTGGCGTCGATCCACGAACGCGGCCGCATCTGTGCCGACATCACGACCCACTCGGTCGGCCTCGATGAGGCAGGCAAGGCGCATCTGCTGGCCGCCCAGGCCCAGCCGCGCCAGCACGATGGCCAGCTGCCCGCGCCGACGCCCGGCTTCGCGCCGTTCGAGTTCTACACCCAGACACCCGAGTGGCCCCGCGGGCCCTGGAGCGATATCTACTCTCTCTGTGCGGTCGCGCACTCGCTGATCACCGGGATGCTGCCGCCGCCCGCGCCGGACCGCGTGGTCAATGACACCTACGTTCCGCTCGCCCAGCGCGGCCTGACGCGGTACGCGCCCGACTTTCTGGCGGCGATCGACGCGGGCCTCGCCGTTCGACCCGCCGACCGGCCGCAGACCGTCGAGGCCCTGGCGCTGCTGCTGGCGTTCGAGCCCGTACAGGATGATGCCGAGCTCGCCACCATCGCGCCGATTTCCGTCAATGTGGATGCGCCGCGCGCCGATTATGTGCAGCCCACCCAGCAGCGGCCCTCGGTCGGCGCGGTGCTGTTCGTGCTGTTGCTGATCGCCATCACCGCGGGCGTCGGCTTTTACTGGTGGAACCGGCTGGCGGCCGTGCCCAAGGGGGTGATCACCGCATCCGAATCCATGGTGCCCAACACCACGGCGCAGGCGCGACTGCCGCAGGGCGCGACGCCCGTGCCCGGGACCGGAACCGTATCCGGCGCCGCCCCGGCCGCGGGCGCCGCGCCGGGTGGCGCGCCCGCCAGCGATCTGCCGCCGGAGCCGCCGGGTCTGCAGAGCACGCCGCCGGCGGGACGCGCCGCGTCGTCCACCAACCCGCCTGCCGCCGCCAATGGCGCCGGCACGGCGGAGAACGGCGGCGCCGCGCGGTCGGCGGGCCAGACACCGTCGGCCGTTCCGGCAGGTCCTGGCGCCGAGGCCGCCCCCGCGGCGGAGGGGGGCGAGGTGGCCGAAGCCGAGACCGCCCCCGCCACGCCGGCGGATCCCGCGCCGCCGGCCCGGGTGCCGGTCCGCATCAATGTGATGCCCTGGGGCGAGATCTGGATCAACGGCACGCGCCGCGGCGTGAGCCCGCCGCTCAAGGAGCTGCGCCTGTTGCCCGGCAAGTACAGTGTCACGGTGCGCAATGCCGACCTGCCGCCGTACCAGACCACGATCGACGTGCGTCCGGGCCGTGGCGCCACGATCACGCATACGTTCCGCTGAGGCGGCCAGCGCGGCCGGGGCAGGGCGGCGCGCGCCGCTCAGGCCGGGGTCGCGCGCGGAATCCTGAGCAGAAAGGTGGCGCCCTCGCCGGGCGCGCTTTCGACCTCGACGCTGCCATGATGGCGCTGCGCGACCGCGCGTACGAACGCCAGACCCAGGCCGGCGCCCCCTCTGTCGGCACGGCCACTGGCGCCCACCCGCGTGAATGGCTCGAAGATCGTGGCGGCGTCGGCGCCCCCGATGCCCGGTCCCTCATCGGCTACCGACACCACCCACATCGATCCCTGCGCGGCCAGGCCGCAACGCACCCGGCTGTGATCCGGGCTGTACTTGATTGCGTTGTCCACCAGGTTGCAGACCGCACGCCGCAGCAGCGTCTGGTCACCCGACACCTCGGCGGTGGGCAACGGCTCGGCCAGCGTCAGGGCGATGTCGCGCGCGCGCGCGGCCGCCCAGAAGTCGTCCGCCACCTCGCGTAGCGTTTCGGCGAGATCGAAGGGCACCGACTCGATCCGCACCGACTCCGCACGCGTGAGCTGCACGAAGCCATCGACCAGGTGCAGCGTGCGATGGGCAAGCTGCGCGACGCGCGCCAGCGTCTCGTCTTCCTTGCCGTGTTCGCGCGTGTGCAGATCGACCAGGGCCAGGATCGAGTTCTGCGGGGCGCGCATGTCGTGCGAAATGAAGCGCAGGGTTTCTTCGCGATGGCGCTCCGCCTGGCGGATCGCGCTGATATCGCTGAGCGTCAGGATGGTGCCGACGAACTGGCCGTCACTCGTGTGGATGGGGGCGCATTTCACGATCAGATCGCGCGCCGCGCTGTCCCTGACCTCGACATCGGCGCTCCAGCCCGAGCGTGCGTCGGAATGCGACGCCCGGTCCATCGCCGCCCGGATCTGGTGGCGCGTCTCGTCGCCCGGCACCACGCGCGCCAGCAGGTCGCCCGCCTGTTGCCCCACATGCGGCGAACGCGCGCTCAGACGCCGGAAGAAAGTGACCGCGGCACGATTGCGAAACTGCAGACGCTGATTGACGTCGAACACGAGCGTGGCATCGGGCAGACCGTCCAGGCCGTCCGTCAGGAAGCTGCGCAGGTTGCGTACCAGGGCCAGCGCGTCGCGCAGCTGGCTCAGGCGGTCTTCGAGGGAACGGCGACCGAGCAGCGAACTGCCGGAGGGCAGATTGAGCACCGGCGCATATTCGCGGCGCAGGCGCCGCAGCTCCGTATCCATATAGCGCAGCACGGTCTCCTGGCTGCGCCAGCTCCAGATCGGATAGCAGATCGCCACACCCAGCAGCGCGGCCGAGGGCGGGATCCAGAGCTCGCCATAGCGCAGCAACAAGAGGGCGCCCGGCAGAATGATGAGAGGCAGCAGCGCGGTCAGGATCAACGAGGCCTTGGGCGAGCCGTGGCGCAGCATCAGGCACAGCAGCAACACCGGCAGTGCCGCGGCCAACGCGCCTTGCCAGGGCGTGGCCGCGCGCCATGAGCGCTGTTCCCGCGCCGCCTGCAACAGGTTGCCCAGAATCTCGACGCCGGCCATGCCGCTGGCGCGATGCGATACCGGCGTGGGAAACGCATCGCTCATGCCGGTGGCCCAGGCACCGATCAGCACGTACTTGTCCTTGAACCATTCCGGCGGGATGTGGCCGTCGAGCACGCGCAGATAAGGCACCGTGACCAGATGCGCCGGCGGACCGGCGAACGGAATCAACGACTGCTCGCGTGGGCCGAAGCCCTGTCCGAATGCCCGCGCGGCATCGGCTTCGCCACCGGCGGCCATCAGCGACAGCACGAAATGAGGAACCCGCACGCCGCCCACCGCGCGGTTCCAGGCGGTCTCGCGCACCACGCCGTCGGGGTCGAGCGGAATGTTGATGAACCCCATCCCCGCGGCGACCCGCGCAAGCTGAGGAATCGGCGACTCGTAGGTCTGCACGCGCGCCAGATCGTCGAGCACGATCGGCAGCACGACGCGCCCGTGCCGTTCGATGGCGGCGGCGAGCAAGGCGTCGGCCTGGGCGTCGTTGCTGTCGGGTTCCGAGAAGATCAAGTCGAGGCCGACCGCGCGCGCGTCGCGCAGCCGGTCCAGCAGCTCGGCGTGCGTGCGGCGGCTCCAGGGCCAGCGCCCGAGCGCGGCGATGCTTTCGTCGTCGATCGTGATCAACACGATGTCGGATTGCGCGGGACGGCTGACCAGCGAGACGGCGCGGTCGTAGAGGGTCTGATCGATGCGCCCGAGCCCGACGAAGCTGCCCAGCAATGCCGCAAACGAGACCAGCAGAATCGTCAGCACGAGGCTGGATCGGTGGGTCAGGCGCCGGCGGTCATGGGGCAGGGCGGTGGGCATCGTGGTGGCAGGCGGTTCAGAACACGCTCAGGGTAACGACGCCTCCGGTGGCGGTTTGAACGGGCAGGCCGCCCGTGGTGGTCAGGGCGTTGACGCCGTCGAACGGGCGCCAGGCTTCCAGGCCGCGCAGGCCGGCCGCATCGATCGCACTGACGCCCACATAATAGGTGCCCGGCCCGGGTGTGGTAAAGCTGAGCTCGGGCAGCGTGTAGCGGTGCACCGCGACCTGATGCATGCCATGCGGATCGCGCGCGATCCGGGCTTCATAGGCCACCGCGCCCGGCACGGGCGTGACGGCGATACGGACGTTTCCACCCCGGCCCGGCTCGCCGAGGACCGGTGCGGGCAAGAGGGGGCGCACGCCGGCGAACGAGCCATCCGCGGCGACCCGCGCGCCCTGGCCCGCGCTCACGCCGACGACCGCCTTGGCCGCGGTGCCGGGCGGTGCGTCGGGCGCATGGGGTTGCAAGCGCACCCGGCCTTCCAGCACCGTCTGGGTGGCGCCCTGATCCGAACTCTCCACCCGGAAGCGCGTGCCGCGCACGCCGGTCACGGCGACCGGAGTACGGATCTCGAAGCGCCCCACGCCGCCGCCGTCGGGGGCGACCCGCGATTCGACACCGCCCGTCTGCACGCGCACGATCGAATCGGTGAGCGGCACACGCGCAAACTGCCGCACACGTTCCAGCAGGATCGCGGTCGACGGCGGGACGGTCACTTCGGTGGCATCCGACAGCCGCAGCGTGACGAAACTGTCGGGCCCGGTGCGGATCTCGCCGCCCTCGGGCACCGTCATGCCGGGCCGCAGCGCGGCACTGGCCATGTGAGCACTGCCGGCGACGTGCACGACCTGCGCCGCGCTCGTCACCATCGGAATCATCGACAACGGAATGTGCAGCTCGAGCCCGATCGGCAGGGCTTGCGGATCCGCGACGCGATTGAGCGTCTGCAGACGCGCCCAGTTCGAGGCTTCACCCGTGTACGTGGTGGCCAACGCGATCAGCGTATCGCCAGCGCGGATCCGGAAGATGAAGTCTTCGCCGAGCGCGCCGGCCGGCTGTGCATGTGCGCCGGGCAGGGCCAGGCAGGCGAGCAGGGCGCAAGCGAAACGGATGCGTCCGTTCATGGGTTCTCCTTGGGACGCCTGCGTCAGCGCGCGTTGGCGTCGGTATCTGCGATCAGCTCGAGCCGATAGCCCAGGGCATACGACGAGCTCAGCCTGACGCCGTGTTCGGGGCGCAGCTGCAGCTTCTGGCGGACATTGGACAGATGGGTGTCGAGCGTGCGTGAGGTCGCGGGGATCTCGCGGTTCCAGACGCTTTCCGCGAGCAGGTCGCGTGACATCAAGCGGCCGACATTGCGGAAAAACAGCAGCGCCAGGTCGAACTCCTTGGGAGGCAGGCTGATCGCCTGGTCATGGAGGGTGATGATGCGTTCCGCGGGATCGATCCGATACTGTGCCACCTCGAAAGGCGCGGTATCGGGGGCCGCGGGCTGCATGCGGCGCAGCAGCGCGGCCACGCGCGCCAGCATTTCGGCCGGCCGCAGCGGCTTGAAGATGTAGTCGTCCGCGCCGGCGCGCAAGCCCTCGACCAGATCGGCCTCCTGGTTGCGGCTCGTCAGGAAAATGATGGCGGCGCTGTTGCCGTAGCGGGCGCGCAGATGGCGCACGACTTCATCGCCGTCGATGTCCGGCAGTTGCCAGTCGACCAGGAACAAGTCGAAGCGATCGGCGCGCAAAGCGGCCAGCAAATCCTGGCTTTTTTGAAAGCTGCTGCACTCGTAGCCGGCATCAACAAGTATCTGTTGTATCTGCCGTGCCTGGTCCAGATCGTCTTCGAGGGATGCGATTCTCATGGCAGTGGAATGAGCGCGCCTCGCAATGGCGTGGCGCGGGGCGCTTCCGGGGGCGCCAGGGGCGGCGTGCCGGGCGAAGCGCATCATAAACGTGCGTAACGTATTTTGATACAGACTTTGCCAACATCCAGCGTCAAGAACTGCAAACTTGACGAATATTGACTGGGGAAGCCAGCAATATGGCGCGACACTTGTTCCGATCGCATCGAGGTCCCGAGACACCGGACCCATGGGTGCGACATCGTGGCAAAGTGCCGCGGTGAGACTAGGCCTGGTTATGAAGCAATTGAGCACACTCATCATGGTGCCCGACACGACCAGCCGCACTCAAACTATCTCGGTGCTGCTGCAAGCGGGTATATCCACGCGGGGTTGTTCCACCCCGCTCGAACTTTTCAGTCTCCTCTCCGAAGACACCTACGACGCCGTCGTGCTGGACCTGACGGAGCTGGGCGAGCTCGGCTATGCGCTGATCGCGCGTCTGCGCGGGTCGCCGTCTCTGGGCATCGTGGCCACGGGACGGGACCTGTCCGTGGAGGCACGCCTGCGCTGCCTGCAGAGCGGCGCCGACACCTGCCTGACGGCGCCCGTCGACGCGCGCGAGCTCGCCTGTGTGTTGCTGGCGCTGGCGCGCCGGCTGCCCGTCTGGCAAAACGAACCCGCGCTATCCGAACTCGTCACGGTCGAGCCGGCCTCGGCGGGGCGCTGGGAGCTGCGCGACCAGGACTGGACGCTGGGCGCGCCCAACGGCGCCGCGCTGTCCCTGTCGGCCAACGAGCGGCAGGTCATGCGCGTGCTGCTCGAGACGCCCGGACGCGCGGTGACGCGCGAGCAGCTTGCCGAAGAACTGGCCGCCGACGGCATGTCCGCCCGGGTGACCGGGGCGCGCAGCATCGACGTCGTGGTGAGCCGGCTGCGCCGCAAGGCGGAGCTGGCCGGCCTGATTCTGCCGGTGCGTACCGTTTACGGCAGCGGCTACCTGTTCGCCAATCCCTGATTCGTGCACGTCGCGCGGCCCGCGCCTGTGGATAAGTAAGCGCTCGCATTCGCGCAACGCCGCTCCTGTGGCTGTGCGCAGGTCTGTGGATAAATAGGGTTGCACCCCTGCACCGCGCGGCCGAGCGGCCAAGCGCCCGTACTCACGGGGGCCAGGTCGCCCGCGCCCACCGACATGGCAGGGGCTATGTGGCCCGCGGCCACCACCCGGGCGTCATCGTGCAAAAAATGAGCAGAGGTCTTTGACAGCGGTGGATAACTACGCTAAGCTGAAGGGCTTACTGCTTTATGCGCGCGCATAGCCATCTCCGGCCATAGGTCGTGGGGCTGCGGTGCGTGGGTAAAGATGGGTTGTCCGGGTGTCTGGTGGCGTTTCTCTCGAAGCTCCGCCCCGATGCCAGGATGCAGATCCGGACTTTCCGGGTCCGGTCAGGTGGGTGCGTCACGAATCCGCCCGGCCGCAAGCCAATCTCTGTGGCGTTTCCGATACGGTGTATCCGGCAGCGTCATATTGTCGAATCCTTCACCCGCTACCGTCCCATTCCAGCATCCGGTTTCGATCAGCCCCAGTCTGCTGTTTAGCTGGGACGACTCGATTTGACTCTGCGCGTTTTTGCGCGCAAGACCCGCTCTTTTACGTAGATGAAACGTCAGGGGCGGTTTTGCGTGAACTGCCTCTCCAGGCCCCGCAGTAAGGTGCCCGGAGGACACGAGTACTCATGTACTTACCAGTGGTACGTAAAAGGGATTTCAAAGGTCATGCCTACCATTAGCCAACTCGTGCGCAAGCCGCGCGAAGTCAGCATCATCAAGAGCAAGAGCCCCGCGCTGGAGAACTGCCCCCAGCGTCGCGGCGTTTGCACCCGTGTCTACACCACCACCCCCAAGAAGCCGAACTCCGCTCTGCGTAAGGTTGCCAAGGTGCGTCTGACCAACGGTTACGAAGTCATTTCGTACATCGGCGGCGAAGGCCACAACCTGCAAGAGCACTCGGTCGTTCTGGTGCGTGGCGGTCGTGTGAAGGACTTGCCCGGTGTGCGTTACCACATCGTGCGCGGCTCCCTCGACCTGCAAGGCGTCAAGGACCGTAAGCAAGCCCGCTCGAAGTACGGCGCCAAGCGCCCGAAGAAGGCTTAATCGCAGTATCTGGAAGTACCCCAGGGACGCACTGGCGTCACCCGGGATGTGTGCAGCTGCGCCAGTAGGAATGCTGGAATAGTGTGCAGCACGTAAGGGGTCGTCTCTCTAGACGGCCATGGCCGTGCAGGAAGCACGGTTCAACTGAACAGACACAAGGAAGCAAAAATGCCCCGTCGTCGCGAAGTACCCAAGCGCGAGATTCTGCCCGATCCCAAGTTCGGCAGCGTCGAGCTCGCCAAGTTCATGAACGTTGTGATGCTGGACGGCAAGAAGGCCGTCGCCGAGCGCATCATTTATGGTGCCCTCGAGCAAGTCCAGGCCAAGACCGGCAAAGAGCCGATCGAAGTCTTCTCCCTGGCCATCAACAACATCAAGCCGATCGTCGAAGTGAAGAGCCGCCGCGTTGGCGGTGCCAACTACCAAGTGCCGGTTGAAGTGCGCCCCGTGCGCCGCCTGGCCCTGGCTATGCGTTGGCTCCGTGAAGCCGCCAAGAAGCGTGGCGAGAAGTCGATGGATCTGCGTCTGGCTGGCGAACTGATCGACGCCTCCGAAGGTCGTGGCGCCGCAATGAAGAAGCGCGAAGACACGCACAAGATGGCCGAAGCCAACAAGGCATTCAGCCATTTCCGCTGGTAATTTAAGGACTACCCACCATGGCCCGCAAAACCCCGATCGAGCGCTATCGCAACATTGGTATCTCTGCGCACATCGATGCAGGGAAAACCACCACGACCGAACGTATCCTGTTCTATACCGGCGTCAATCACAAGATTGGCGAAGTGCATGATGGCGCAGCCACCATGGACTGGATGGAGCAAGAGCAAGAGCGTGGCATCACCATCACGTCGGCTGCTACGACGGCGTTTTGGCGTGGCATGGCCGGCAACTTCCCCGAGCACCGCATCAACATCATCGACACCCCGGGACACGTGGACTTCACCATCGAGGTGGAACGTTCCATGCGCGTCCTGGACGGTGCCTGCATGGTGTACTGCGCCGTGGGTGGTGTGCAGCCCCAGTCGGAAACCGTTTGGCGCCAAGCCAACAAGTACGGTGTGCCGCGTCTGGCCTTCGTGAACAAGATGGACCGTACCGGCGCCAACTTCTTCAAGGTCTACGACCAGCTCCGTACCCGTCTGCGCGCTAACCCCGTGCCGATCGTCATCCCCATCGGTGCCGAAGACTCCTTCACCGGCGTCATCGACCTGATCAAGATGAAGGCGATCCTCTGGGACGAAGCCAGCCAGGGCACCAAGTTCGACTACGCCGACATCCCGGCCGAACTGCAGGCTACCGCCGACGAATGGCGCGAGAAGCTCGTCGAAGCGGCTGCTGAGTCGTCCGAAGAGCTGATGAACAAGTACCTTGAAACCGGCACGCTCGAAGAAGCCGAGATCAACGAAGCTGTTCGTCAACGCACCATCGCTGGCGAAATCCAGCCGATGCTGTGCGGCACCGCCTTCAAGAACAAGGGCGTGCAGCGCATGCTCGACGCGGTCATCGAATACCTGCCTTCGCCCGTCGATATCCCGCCGGTTGACGGCACGGACGACGACGGCAACGAAGTCAAGCGCGAAGCCAACGACGACGAGAAGTTCTCGGCGCTGGCTTTCAAGCTGATGAGCGATCCGTTCGTGGGTCAGCTGACCTTCGTGCGCGTTTACTCGGGCGTTCTGAAGTCGGGCGACACGGTCTACAACCCCATCAAGGGCAAGAAAGAGCGTATCGGCCGCATCCTGCAGATGCACGCGAACAACCGCGAGGAAATCAAGGAAGTTCTGGCTGGCGACATCGCCGCCGTCGTGGGCCTGAAGGACGTGACGACCGGCGAAACGCTGTGCGATGTCGATGCACACGTGACCCTCGAGCGCATGGAGTTCCCCGAGCCCGTGATCTCGCAGGCCGTCGAACCCAAGTCGAAGGCTGACCAAGAAAAGATGGGCCTGGCGCTGTCGCGTCTGGCCGCCGAAGATCCGTCGTTCCGCGTGCGCAGCGACGAAGAATCGGGCCAAACCATCATTTCGGGCATGGGCGAGCTCCACCTCGAAATTCTGGTCGATCGCATGAAGCGCGAATTCGGCGTGGAAGCCAACGTGGGCAAGCCCCAGGTTGCCTACCGCGAAACGATCCGCAAGACCTGCGAAGAAGTCGAAGGCAAGTTCGTCAAGCAGTCGGGCGGTCGCGGCCAGTACGGTCACGTGGTCCTGAAGGTCGAGCCGCTTCCCCCGGGCGGTGGCTACGAATTCGTGGACGCCATCAAGGGCGGCGTCGTGCCGCGCGAGTTCATCCCCGCGGTGGACAAGGGCATCCAGGAAACCCTGCCTGCTGGTATCCTTGCGGGTTACCCGGTGGTCGACGTCAAGGCAACGTTGTTCTTCGGTTCGTACCACGATGTGGACTCGAACGAAAACGCGTTCAAGATGGCCGGTTCGATGGCGTTCAAGGAAGGTATGCGTCGCGCATCGCCGGTCCTGCTGGAACCCATGATGGCCGTTGAAGTCGAAACGCCGGAAGACTACGCAGGCACCGTGATGGGCGATCTGTCCTCGCGTCGCGGCATGGTCCAGGGCATGGACGACATGGTCGGCGGCGGTAAGGTCATCAAGGCTGAAGTTCCTCTGGCCATGATGTTCGGTTACGCCACCAACCTGCGTTCGCTCACGCAAGGTCGTGCCACGTACACGATGGAATTCAAGCATTACTCCGAGGCCCCCAAGAACGTCGCTGACGAAGTCATCGCCGCTCGGGCCAAGTAAATACCGTCGCCGCGTCTCCCGTGATCCGGGGGGCGCGGCAAATATCCAAATTTCCTTGAAAGTCAAAGGATAGAGATCATGGCAAAAGGCAAGTTTGAACGTACCAAGCCGCACGTGAACGTGGGTACGATTGGTCACGTTGACCACGGCAAAACCACGCTGACGGCGGCAATCACGACGGTGCTGTCGACCAAGTTCGGCGGCGAAGCCAAGGGCTACGACCAGATCGACGCGGCACCTGAAGAAAAGGCACGCGGCATCACGATCAACACCGCTCACGTCGAGTACGAAACGCAATCGCGTCACTACGCGCACGTCGACTGCCCGGGCCACGCTGACTATGTGAAGAACATGATCACGGGCGCCGCGCAAATGGACGGCGCGATCCTGGTGGTGTCGGCCGCTGACGGCCCGATGCCGCAGACGCGTGAACACATCCTGCTGTCGCGCCAGGTTGGCGTGCCGTACATCATCGTCTTCCTGAACAAGGCTGACATGGTTGACGACGCCGAGCTGCTCGAGCTGGTGGAAATGGAAGTTCGCGAACTTCTGTCGAAGTACGACTTCCCGGGCGACGACACGCCGATCGTGAAGGGTTCGGCCAAGCTGGCGCTCGAAGGCGACAAGGGCGAGCTGGGCGAGCAAGCGATTCTGGCCCTGGCCGAAGCGCTGGACACGTACATCCCGACGCCTGAGCGTGCCGTTGACGGCGCGTTCCTGATGCCGGTCGAAGACGTGTTCTCGATCTCGGGTCGCGGCACCGTGGTGACCGGCCGTATCGAGCGCGGTATCGTCAAGGTTGGTGAAGAAATCGAAATCGTGGGTATCAGCCCCACGGTCAAGACGACCTGCACCGGCGTGGAAATGTTCCGCAAGCTGCTCGACCAAGGTCAAGCCGGCGACAACGTGGGCATCCTGCTGCGCGGCACCAAGCGTGAAGACGTCCAGCGTGGCCAAGTGCTGGCCAAGCCGGGCTCGATCACCCCGCACACGGACTTCACCGCCGAGGTGTACATCCTGTCGAAGGAAGAAGGCGGCCGTCACACCCCGTTCTTCAACGGCTATCGTCCCCAGTTCTACTTCCGCACGACGGACGTGACGGGCACGATCGATCTGCCGGCCGACAAGGAAATGGTTCTGCCGGGCGACAACGTCTCGATGGTCGTCAAGCTCCTGGCCCCCATCGCCATGGAAGAAGGCCTGCGCTTCGCCATCCGTGAAGGCGGTCGTACCGTCGGCGCCGGTGTCGTTGCCAAGATCCTCAAGTAAGTAGTGCCCAACAGCGAGGGGCGGCAAGCCGCCTCTCGCATCTCGTTCTTTAGGAAACGCCATGAAAAACCAAAAGATCCGCATCCGTCTGAAGGCCTTCGATTACAAGCTGATCGATCAGTCCGCAGCGGAAATCGTCGACACCGCCAAGCGTACCGGCGCTGTCGTGCGCGGTCCGGTTCCCCTGCCCACGCGTATTCGCCGCTATGACGTTCTGCGTTCGCCGCACGTCAACAAGAGCTCGCGTGATCAGTTCGAAATCCGCACCCATCAGCGCCTGATGGACATCGTGGATCCGACCGACAAGACCGTGGACGCCCTGATGCGTCTGGATCTGCCGGCCGGCGTCGACGTCGAAATCGCGCTGCAGTAAGGTATGCGGGCCTGACCTGGTCAGGTTCGACAAGATGGCCGTATCCCTCGGGATACGGCCATTTTGCATTTCGGCCACCGGCAGACGCGGGTACCGTCCGGTACCAGAACGCCTCAAGTGAGCGGCCACTCTCGCCGGCAGGCGCACGCGAGCGGGCAGGGCGCCGCGGCCATCTGCGGCGTTGCGACCAAAGGCGGCGATGCCTGTTGCGCCGGCCGCACAAACTCAGCTCGTTCACGCCCGTCCAAACGCGCTAAGTGCTTGTGTTGGCTGGAAAAACCGTGCTAATATGCAAAGCTTGCCATTTTGTGGCAAGAGCAACTGTAGGGCGAAGGCCGTTACCTTTTGCCTGATTAGCCCCGACCAATCGCAGTCGGGAATGGAGAAAACGATGTCGAATACGACACCCACGCCCGCCGCGCATCGGCTGGGTCTGGTGGGTCGCAAGGTCGGCATGACCCGCATTTTTACCGAGGATGGTGAATCCATTCCGGTGACCGTGCTGGACGTGTCCAACAACCGTGTGACTCAAGTCAAGTCCCTGGAATCCGACGGCTACGCCGCCATCCAAGTGACTTATGGCACCCGTCGCGCCTCGCGCGTGGCCAAGGCTCAGGCCGGCCACTACGCCAAGGCCAGCGCCGAAGCCGGCAGCATCCTGAAGGAATTCCGTCTCGATCCCACCCGCGCTGCCGAATTCACGGCCGGCTCGGTGATCGCCGTTGAATCTGTCTTTGAAGCCGGCCAACAGGTCGACGTCACGGGCACGACGATCGGTAAGGGTTTCGCCGGTACCATCAAGCGCCACCACTTCGGTTCGCAACGTGCTTCGCACGGTAACTCGCGTTCGCACCGCGTTCCTGGCTCGATCGGCCAGGCACAGGATCCGGGTCGTATTTTCCCGGGTAAGCGCATGGCGGGTCACCTGGGTGATGTCACCCGCACGGTGCAAAACCTCGACGTGGTTCGCGTCGATGTCGAACGCGGTCTGCTGTTGGTCAAGGGCGCTGTCCCCGGCCACGCTGGCGGCGATGTCATCGTCCGTCCGGCCGTCAAGGCCCCGGCGAAGAAGGGAGCATAAGTAAATGGATCTCAAGCTCCTGAACGATCAAGGTCAGGCCGCTACGTTCAGCGCGCCCGACACCATCTTCGGTCGCGACTTCAACGAAGCGCTGGTTCACCAGATCGTGGTGGCCTATCAGGCCAATGCCCGTAGCGGCAACCGCGCTCAGAAGGACCGTGCCGAAGTCAAGCACTCCACCAAGAAGCCCTGGCGCCAAAAGGGTACCGGTCGCGCTCGCGCCGGTATGACTTCGTCGCCGCTGTGGCGTGGGGGTGGTCGCGCGTTCCCGAACTCGCCCGAAGAGAACTTCAGCCAGAAGGTCAACAAGAAGATGTACCGCGCTGGCCTGCGTTCGATTCTGTCGCAGCTCGCCCGCGAAGACCGCATCGCCGTTGTCGATACTTTCTCGCTCGAATCGCCCAAGACCAAGCTGGCTGCCGCCAAGCTGAAGAACCTGGGTCTGGATTCGGTCCTGATCATCACCGACTCCGTCGATGAAAATATTTACCTCGCCACGCGCAACCTGCCGCACGTTGCCGTGATCGAGCCCCGTTATGCCGATCCGTTGTCGCTGATCCACTACAAGAAAGTGCTGATCACCAAGCCGGCCATCGCTCAACTCGAGGAGATGCTGGGATGAACGCCGAACGCTTGATGCAAGTCATTCTGGCGCCGGTCGTGACTGAAAAAGCCACGTTCGTTGCCGAGAAGAATCAGCAAATCGCTTTCCGTGTCGTGGCTGATGCCACCAAGCCGGAGATCAAGGCTGCCGTCGAACTCCTGTTCAAGGTGCAGGTCGAAGCCGTGCAGGTCCTCAACCGTAAGGGCAAAGTCAAGCGCTTTGGCCGATTCGTTGGCCGTCGTCGCAATGAGCGCAAGGCTTACGTGTCGCTCAAGGACGGCCAGGAAATCGACTTTGCGGAGGTGAAGTAAATGGCCCTCGTTAAAGTAAAGCCGACCTCGGCTGGTCGCCGTGGCATGGTGAAGGTTGTCAGCCCGAACCTGCACAAGGGTGAGCCCTACGCTCCCCTGCTGGAAAAGAAGACCCGTGGCTCGGGCCGCAACAACAATGGCCACATCACTGTGCGCCATCGTGGTGGTGGTCACAAGCAGCACTATCGCGTGGTGGATTTCCGTCGCAACAAGGACGGCATTCCCGCGAAGGTTGAGCGTCTGGAATACGACCCCAACCGTACCGCGCACATCGCGCTGCTGTGCTACGCCGATGGCGAACGTCGCTACATCATCGCTCCGCGCGGTCTGGAAGTGGGCGCCACGCTGATCTCGGGCATCGAAGCCCCGATCCGTGCTGGTAACACCCTGCCGATCCGCAACATCCCGGTGGGTACGACGATTCACTGCATCGAAATGATCCCTGGCAAGGGTGCTCAGATGGTTCGTTCGGCCGGCGCTTCCGCCGTCCTGATGGCCCGCGAAGGCACGTACGCTCAGGTGCGTCTGCGCTCCGGCGAAGTTCGCCGCGTGCACATCGAATGCCGTGCCACCATCGGTGAAGTCGGTAACGAAGAACACAGCCTGCGCCAAATCGGCAAGGCCGGCGCCATGCGTTGGCGCGGTATCCGCCCGACGGTTCGTGGTGTTGCCATGAACCCGATCGACCACCCGCACGGTGGTGGTGAAGGCCGTACCGGCGAAGCTCGCGAACCGGTCAGCCCGTGGGGTACTCCGGCGAAGGGCTTCAAGACCCGTCGCAACAAGCGGACGAACAATATGATCGTCCAACGGCGCAAGCGCAAGTAAGAGGCGAACACTATGTCACGTTCGATCAAGAAAGGCCCGTTTGTCGACGCTTACCTGATCAAAAAGGTGGATACGGCTGTCGCGGGCAAAGACAAGAAGCCGATCAAGACCTGGTCGCGTCGTTCCACGATCCTGCCGGAGTTCATCGGCCTGACGATCGCTGTGCACAACGGCCGTCAACACGTTCCCGTTTACATCAACGAGAACATGGTCGGTCACAAGCTCGGCGAGTTCGCGCTGACCCGTACGTTCAAGGGTCACGCCGCGGACAAGAAGGCGAAGAGGTAATCGATGGAAACTACTGCCATTATCCGTGGTGTTCACATCTCGGCCCAGAAGACCCGTCTGGTTGCGGACCTGATCCGCGGCAAGTCGGTGGCTCAAGCCCTGAACATCCTTACCTTCTCCCCGAAGAAGGCTGCCGTCATCCTGAAAAAGGCTGTCGAGTCCGCCATCGCCAACGCCGAGCACAACGACGGCGCCGATATCGACGAGCTGAAGGTCACCACGATTTTCGTGGACAAGGCGCAATCGATGAAGCGTTTCTCGGCTCGCGCCAAGGGCCGCGGCAACCGTATCGAGAAGCAGACCTGCCATATCACGGTCAAGGTCGGAGCTTAAGGAGTCACGATGGGTCAGAAAATTCACCCCACTGGGTTCCGTCTCGCGGTCACCCGTAACTGGTCCTCGCGTTGGTACGCGGACGACAAGGCCTTCGGCGGCATGCTCGCCGAAGACATCCGCGTGCGCGAATACCTGAAGAAGAAGCTCAAGAGCGCTTCCGTCGGTCGCGTCGTCATCGAGCGTCCCGCCAAGAACGCCCGCATCACCGTCTACTCGGCTCGTCCGGGCGTGGTGATCGGCAAGCGTGGCGAAGACATCGAAAGCCTGAAGGCCGATCTGCAGCGTCTGATGGGCGTGCCCGTGCACGTCAACATCGAGGAAATCCGCAAGCCGGAAACCGACGCTCAGCTGATCGCCGACTCGATCTCCCAGCAGCTCGAAAAGCGCATCATGTTCCGCCGCGCCATGAAGCGCGCCATGCAGAACGCAATGCGTCTGGGCGCTCAGGGCATCAAGATCATGAGCTCGGGCCGTCTGAACGGTATCGAAATTGCGCGTACCGAGTGGTACCGCGAAGGCCGTGTGCCGCTTCACACGCTGAAGGCGAACATCGATTACGGCACCTCCGAAGCCCACACCACCTACGGTGTGATCGGCATCAAGGTGTGGGTCTACAAGGGCGACATGCTGGCCAATGGCGAGCTGCCCGTCGAGACCGCCGCCCCGCGTGAAGAAGAGCGTCGTCCGCGTCGCGCCCCCCGTGGCGATCGTCCGGATGGTGCCCGCAACGGTCGTCCGGGTGGTCGCGGTCGTGCTCCCCGCAAGGCGGACGCGGCTCCGGCTCCTGAAGGAGAATAACCATGCTGCAACCCTCTCGCAGAAAATATCGCAAAGAGCAGAAGGGCCGCAACACCGGTCTGGCGACCCGTGGTACGCACGTGTCGTTCGGCGAGTTCGGCCTCAAGGCTACTGGCCGTGGCCGTCTGACCGCTCGTCAGATCGAAGCTGCTCGTCGTGCTATCAACCGTCACATCAAGCGCGGTGGCCGGATCTGGATCCGTATCTTCCCCGACAAGCCGATCTCGCAAAAGCCGGCTGAAGTCCGGATGGGTAACGGTAAGGGCAACCCGGAGTACTGGGTCGCTGAAATCCAGCCCGGCAAGGTGCTCTACGAAATGGAAGGGGTCAGCGAAGAGCTGGCGCGCGAGGCGTTCCGCCTGGCCGCTGCCAAGCTGCCGATCGCGACCACGTTCGTTGCGCGTCATATCGGTGCTTAAGGAGTACAAATATGAAAGCTAGCGAACTCCGTTCGAAAGACGCCGCCGAGCTGGGCAAAGAGCTCGAGAGCCTGCTGAAGGCGCAATTTGGTCTGCGCATGCAGAAGGCAACGCAGCAGCTTGGTAACACCACCCAGCTGCGCAACGTGCGTCGCGACATCGCGCGTGTGCGTACCTTGCTGACTCAGAAGGCAGGGGAATAAACATGAGCGAAACGCAAAACACCCAGGTCACCAAGCGCCAGCGCACGCTGGTTGGCAAGGTCGTCAGCAACAAGATGGACAAGACTGTCGTCGTTCTGGTCGAACGCCGCGTCAAGCACCCCATCTACGGCAAGATCGTCATGCGCTCGGCCAAGTACAAGGCTCACGACGAATCGAACCAGTACAACGAAGGCGACACCGTCGAGATCGCAGAAGGCCGTCCCATCTCCCGCTCCAAGGCGTGGAAGGTGGTTCGCCTGGTCGAAGCGGCCCGCGTCATCTGAAGTACCTTGCGCCGCGGCTCCCGCCGCGGCTGCATTGAAACGGCATGGAACAGGCTTCCATGCCGTTTTTTATTGAGTAGGGGATTCGGTGCCCGCGTGGCATCCCGGCAACGCCCGGTATCCGCGTTACGTGCGCATGTGCACCACGCAGGCGAACGCGGTACCGAAGTGCTCACTATCGCTGTATGCCACGTTCCAGGCCGTCTACGGACTGCAGGATGGGGTGGCGCCAGGTGGGCCGCTAAGCCGGCGCGCGCGCGATGGCGATGCATCCCCTGATTCGAGTTTGCTCCGTATGTTGTCGCAAGCGCACACGTCCTTGTTTTTTCAAGCAAAACAGGCTTGCGTTCGCCAAACGGGCGGGGTAGAATAACCAGCTTTCCCAAATTGTTAGTTGGGTTGGCCTAGGTACCAGAGTAAAAAAGCCAGAGTCAAAATCCAGATTCAAATCCGGATTCGCAGGGCCACAGATTTACGGGCAAATCCCGAAGGCTATGAGAGCGAGAGTAGAACTACTACTGCAGCTCGATGCGCTGGGTGTCGCAAGACAAACAGCTTCAGCCAGGAGGGTGAGCGCGGCGGGCATCAGCAGATGTGTGCGGCGTGCGCGTAATGTGGGGTTCGGGGCGGATAAACCTGGTGTACTGCCTAGTGCCGCTTCGGCTTACTTTGCAGGGAAATTTCCGCAGGATTTCAACCCAGGGTCGTCATCGCGTCATTCTCGACGAGATAACGGACCTGACGGGACCAAAACTGGCAGGAAATACGGGCCTACCCAGCAGGGAAGGGCGTGTTTTCAGTTAAGTTGGAACAGGAAAAATCATGATCCAAATGCAGACCACGCTGGACGTGGCCGATAACACTGGTGCGCGTGCTGTCATGTGCATCAAGGTGCTCGGTGGCTCCAAGCGCCGCTATGCCGGAATCGGCGACATCATCAAGGTGAGCGTCAAAGATGCGGCTCCGCGCGGACGCGTCAAGAAAGGCGAAATTTACAACGCTGTGGTGGTTCGTACCGCCAAGGGCGTGCGCCGTAAAGACGGTTCGCTGATTCGTTTCGGTGGCAATGCCGCCGTGTTGCTCAATGCCAAGCTGGAGCCCATCGGCACCCGCATCTTCGGGCCCGTTACGCGTGAACTGCGTACCGAGCGCTTCATGAAGATCGTGTCGCTGGCCCCGGAAGTGCTGTAAGGAGCCCGCGATGAACAAGATCCGTAAAGGCGACGAAGTCATCGTTTTGACTGGCCGTGACAAGACCCGTCGCGGCACCGTGCTGGCCCGCGTTGACGCCGACCACGTTCTGGTCGAAGGCGTGAACGTCGTGAAGAAGCACGTGAAGGCCAACCCCATGGCCAACAACCCCGGCGGTATCGTCGAAAAGACGCTCCCGATCCATATCTCGAACGTGGCGCTGTTCAACCCCGCGACTGGCAAGGCCGATCGCGTCGGCATCAAGGTTGAGGAAGACGGCAGCAAGGTTCGCGTGTTCCGTTCCAATGGTGCCGTGGTCGGCGCCAAGGCGTAAGGGGCGAAAAACATGTCTCGTTTGCAAGAGTTTTACAAGAGCAAGGTCGCTGCCGACCTGCAAGCCAAGTTTGGCTACAAGAGCGTGATGGAAGTGCCCCGCATCACCAAGATCACCCTGAACATGGGTGTCTCGGAAGCGGTCGCCGACAAGAAGGTCATCGAGCACGCTGTGTCGGACCTGACCAAGATCGCCGGTCAAAAGCCCGTCATCACCAAGACGCGCAAAGCTATCGCGGGTTTCAAGATCCGTGAAAACTACCCGATCGGTTGCATGGTCACGCTGCGTGGTCAACGCATGTACGAATTCCTGGATCGCCTGGTTGCGGTCGCGCTGCCGCGCGTGCGTGACTTCCGTGGTATCTCGGGTCGTGCATTCGACGGCCGTGGCAACTACAACATCGGGGTGAAAGAGCAGATCATTTTCCCCGAAATCGAGTACGACAAGATCGACGCGCTGCGTGGGCTGAACATCAGCATCACCACGTCCGCCAAGACCGACGAAGAAGCCAAGGCGCTGTTGACGGCCTTCAGCTTCCCGTTCCGTAACTAAGGGGCTGATGACGTGGCTAAACTCTCCCTCATCAATCGCGACATCAAGCGCGCCAAGCTGGCTGACAAGTTTGCAGCCAAGCGCGTGGAATTGAAGGCGATTATCGACGACCAGTCGAAGACTGACGAAGAACGTTACCAAGCTCGGCTCAAGCTGCAACAGCTGCCGCGCAATGCCAACCCGACTCGCCAACGCAATCGTTGCGTGGTCACCGGTCGTCCTCGCGGTGTGTTCCGCAAGTTCGGTCTGACCCGTCACAAACTGCGTGAAATGGCCATGAAGGGCGAAGTTCCCGGCATGACCAAGGCCAGCTGGTAGGAGAACGAATATGAGCATGAGCGATCCCATCGCCGATATGCTGACCCGCATTCGCAATGCGCAGCAAGTCGACAAAGTCACGGTGAACATGCCCTCCTCGAAGCTGAAAGTGGCAATTGCCACCGTGCTGAAAGATGAAGGCTATATCGATGGCTTCGAGATCAAGGGCACCCAGGCCAAGCCTGAGCTCGAGATCACCCTGAAGTACTACGCCGGCCGTCCGGTTATCGAGCGCATCGAACGCGTCTCGCGCCCCGGTCTGCGTATCTACAAGGGCCGTACCAGCATTCCTCAGGTCATGAACGGCCTGGGTGTGGCTATCGTTTCGACCTCGCGCGGCGTGATGACCGACCGCAAGGCTCGCGCCAATGGCGTGGGCGGCGAAGTGCTGTGCTACGTGGCCTAAGGAGAAATTCTAATGTCGCGTATCGCTAAATATCCGGTCGAACTGCCCAAGGGTGTTGAAGCCAACATCCAGCAGGATCAGATCACCGTCAAGGGCCCGCTGGGTTCCCTGGACCAGGCGCTGACCGGTGACGTGAACATCGTTCTGGAAGGCAGCAAGCTCACGTTTGCCGCCGCCGACGAGTCCCGTCACGCCAACGCCATGTCGGGCACCGTGCGCGCCCTGGTCGCCAACATGGTGACCGGTGTGAGCAAGGGCTTCGAACGCAAGCTGAACCTCGTAGGCGTGGGCTATCGTGCCCAGGTCCAAGGTGATGCCGTCAAGCTGCAACTCGGTTTCTCCCACGACGTCGTGCACAAGCTGCCCGCCGGCGTGAAGGCCGAGTGCCCCACCCAGACGGAAATCATCATCAAGGGCCCGAACAAGCAAGTCGTCGGTCAGGTGGCCGCTGAAATCCGCGCGTACCGCGAACCCGAACCCTACAAGGGCAAGGGCGTGCGTTACTCGGACGAACGCGTCGTCATCAAAGAAACCAAGAAGAAATAACGGCGCACGCAAGGACGAATCATGGACAAAAAAGTATCCCGTTTGCGTCGTGCGGTTCCGACCCGTCGGAAGATCACGCAGCTCGGCGTTCATCGCCTCTCGGTCTTCCGCTCGAACCTGCACATCTACGCGAACATCATTTCGCCGGAAGGCGATCGTGTGGTCGTCAGCGCCTCGACGCTGGAAGCCGAAGTGCGCACCCAACTGGCTGGCCAGACTGGCGCGGGTGGCAATGCCGCCGCCGCCGCTCTGATCGGCAAGCGTGTCGCCGAAAAGGCCAAGGCCGCCGGTATCGAACTGGTTGCCTTCGATCGCTCGGGCTTTCGTTACCATGGCCGCGTCAAGGCGCTGGCCGATGCCGCGCGTGAAGCCGGCCTGAAGTTCTAAGCGAGGATCTGTCAAATGGCTAAAGTACAAGGCAAGGGCGCCGCGGAAAAAGAGAACGACGACGGCCTGCGCGAAAAGATGATCGCGGTCAACCGCGTCAGCAAGGTTGTGAAGGGTGGTCGCACCATGAGCTTCGCAGCGCTGACCGTGGTTGGCGATGGCGACGGCCGCATCGGCATGGGCAAGGGCAAGGCGCGTGAAGTGCCGGTCTCGGTCCAGAAGGCGATGGAACAGGCCCGTCGTGGCATGTTCAAGGTTGCTCTGAAGAACGGCACGCTGTTCCACACTGTGGTCGGCAAGCACGGCGCCTCGACGGTGCTGATCTCGCCGGCAGCTGAAGGTACCGGCGTGATCGCCGGCGGCCCGATGCGCGCTATTTTCGAAGTGATGGGTGTGCGTAACGTGGTTGCCAAGAGCCTCGGCTCGAGCAACCCCTACAACATGGTTCGCGCCACGTTGAATGGTCTGCGCGCTTCCCTGACTCCGGCGGAAGTTGCTGCCAAGCGCGGCAAGTCCGTCGAAGAAATCCTGGGGTAAATCATGGCTCAGAAGCAGATCAAAGTTACGCTCGTGCGCTCTGTGATCGGTACGAAGCAGTCCCACCGCGACACCGTTCGTGGTCTGGGTCTGCGCGGCCTGAACAGCAGCCGCGTTCTGGTCGACACGCCCGAGGTTCGCGGGATGATCCGTAAAGTGGATTATCTGGTGACCGTCTCGGAAGCCTAAGGAATCACGATGTCGAATATTCAACTCAATTCGCTGAAGCCCGCCGAGGGTGCCAAGCACGCCAAGCGCCGCGTCGGCCGTGGCATCGGTTCGGGTCTGGGTAAGACCGCCGGCCGTGGTCACAAGGGTCAGAAGTCGCGTTCGGGCGGTTTCCACAAGGTTGGCTTCGAAGGCGGTCAGATGCCGCTGCAGCGTCGTCTGCCCAAGCGCGGTTTCACCCCGCTGGGTCAGCACCTCCACGCTGAAGTGCGCCTGTCCGACCTGCAGGCTCTGTCCGTCGAAGAAGTCGACGTGCAGGCCCTGAAGGCTGCTGGCGTGGTTGGCCAAGGCGTTCGTTACGCCAAGGTCATCAAGTCGGGTGAACTCTCGCGCAAAGTGGTGCTTCGCGGCATCACGGCAACGGCCGGCGCTCGCGCCGCGATCGAAGCCGCGGGCGGTTCGCTTGCTTGATAGCGAGGTGACGCGTGGCTAATGCGCAGGCACTGGGCAAATCCGGTTCGCGGTACGGCGATCTCAAACGCCGTCTCGTGTTCCTGATTCTCGCCCTTGTGGTTTACCGTCTCGGTACTCACATCCCCGTTCCGGGCATCAATCCGGACGCGCTGGCGGACTTGTTCCGCCAGAACCAGGGCGGGATCCTGGGCCTGTTCAACATGTTCTCGGGCGGTGCGCTTTCGCGCTTTTCGATCTTTGCCCTGGGGATCATGCCGTACATTTCGGCATCCATCATCATGCAGTTGATGTCGGTGGTGGTGCCGTCGCTGGAAGCGCTCAAGAAAGAGGGCGAAGCCGGCCGGCGCAAGATCACCCAGTACACCCGCTACGGCACTGTGTTGCTGGCGCTGGTGCAAGCTGTGGGCATTTCGGTGGCGCTGGAATCGCAGCCTGGTCTTGTTGTCGATCCGGGCATGTTGTTCCGCTTTACCACGGTGGTGACCCTGGTCACCGGCACCATGTTCGTCATGTGGCTGGGTGAACAGATCACTGAGCGTGGTCTGGGTAACGGGATCTCGATCCTGATCTTCGCCGGTATCGTCGCGGGCTTGCCCACGGCGCTGGCCGGGCTGCTGGATCTGGTGCGTACCAATGCGATGTCGGTGCTGTCGGCACTGTTCATCGTGGCGCTGGTGGTGCTCGTGACGGCGTTCGTCGTGTTCGTAGAACGCGGTCAACGCAAGATCACGGTCAACTACGCAAAGCGTCAGGTGGGCAACAAGGTCTACGGTGGTCAGAGCTCGCATCTGCCGCTCAAGCTGAACATGGCAGGTGTGATTCCGCCGATCTTCGCATCGTCGATCATCCTGTTCCCGGCCACGATCACGAGCTGGTTTTCCACCGGCGAGAGCATGATCTGGCTGCGGGACCTGGCTGCCGCGCTCGAACCTCGTCAACCGCTTTACATCACGCTGTATTCGGTCGCGATCATCTTCTTCTGCTTTTTCTACACGGCTCTGGTGTTCAACAGCCGCGAAACGGCAGACAACCTGAAGAAGAGCGGTGCGTTCGTCCCGGGCATTCGTCCTGGTGAGCAAACCGCGCGTTACATCGACAAGATCCTGATGCGTCTCACGCTGGCTGGTGCCCTGTACATCACGCTGGTGTGTTTGCTCCCGGAATTCTTGGTGATGCGTTGGAACGTACCGTTCTACTTTGGTGGAACGTCCCTGTTGATTATTGTTGTGGTGACGATGGATTTCATGGCGCAAGTACAGGCCTACATGATGTCGCACCAATACGACTCGCTGCTCAAGAAGGCCAACTTCAAGGGTTCGGGTTTGCCCATGCGGTAAGCAAAAATAATGTCCAAGGACGACGTCATCCAGATGCAGGGCGAGGTTCTTGAGAACCTCCCCAACGCGACATTCCGCGTCAAGCTCGAAAACGGCCACGTGGTGTTGGGCCATATTTCCGGCAAGATGCGCATGCATTACATCCGGATTCTGCCTGGCGACAAGGTCACAGTGGAGCTCACGCCCTACGACCTGACACGAGCACGAATTGTCTTCCGCTCCAAGTGAAGCGGACCGGGTTACGGAAAATTAGGAGTCAACCATGAAAGTAATGGCATCGGTTAAGCGGATCTGCCGCAACTGCAAAGTTATCAAACGTCACGGCGTGGTGCGCGTCATCTGCACTGACCCGCGTCACAAGCAGCGTCAAGGCTAACCCCAGGTTAGTGACGCAACGGATTAATTCAAGGAACAGTCATGGCCCGTATTGCTGGCATTAACATTCCGCCGCAACAGCACGCCGAGATCGGCCTGACCGCCATTTTTGGCATCGGTCGTACGCGCGCCCGCAAGATTTGCGAAGCTGCTGGTGTACCCGTTACCAAAAAGGTCAAGGATCTGACCGACGCCGAGTTGGAGCGCATCCGTGAACACGTTGGCGTGTTCACCGTTGAAGGCGACCTGCGTCGTGAAGTACAGCTCTCGATCAAGCGTTTGATCGACCTGGGTACGTATCGCGGTATGCGTCACAAGCGCGGCCTGCCCGTACGTGGCCAGCGCACTCGCACCAACGCTCGCACCCGTAAGGGCCCGCGTCGTGCTGCTGCGTCCCTGAAGAAATAATCGAGGAATAGATTATGGCGAAAGCTTCCACCAGCGGCGCTTCGCGCGTGCGCAAAAAGGTCAAGAAGAACGTCTCGGACGGCATCGCGCACGTTCACGCGTCGTTCAACAACACCATCATCACCATCACCGACCGTCAAGGCAACGCTCTGTCGTGGGCGACCTCGGGTGGTGCTGGCTTCAAGGGCTCGCGCAAGTCGACCCCGTTCGCCGCTCAGGTGGCAGCGGAAACGGCTGGCCGCGTGGCGATGGAATACGGCATCAAGACGCTCGAAGTTCGCATCAAGGGCCCCGGTCCTGGCCGCGAATCGTCGGTCCGCGCGCTCAACGCGCTGGGCATCAAGATCTCGAGCATTGCCGACATCACGCCCGTTCCGCACAACGGCTGCCGTCCGCCGAAGCGTCGTCGTATCTAAAGGGAATCCAAAATGGCTCGTTATACTGGACCCAAGTGCAAGCTCTCGCGCCGCGAGGGTACTGACCTGTTCCTGAAGAGCGCCCGTCGCTCGCTGGATTCCAAGTGCAAGCTGGATTCCAAGCCCGGTCAGCATGGCCGCACTTCGGGTGCCCGCACCTCCGACTACGGTCTGCAGCTGCGTGAAAAGCAAAAACTGAAGCGCATGTACGGCGTGCTGGAAAAGCAGTTCCGCAAGTACTTCGCTGAAGCCGAACGCCGCCGTGGCAACACCGGCGAAACGCTGATCCAGCTGCTGGAATCGCGTCTGGACAACGTCGTCTACCGCATGGGCTTCGGCTCGACGCGCGCCGAAGCTCGCCAGCTGGTGAGCCACCGCGCCATCGAACTGAACGGCCACACGGCTGACATCGCTTCGATGCTGGTCAAGGCCGGTGACATCATCACCGTGCGTGAAGCCGCCAAGAAGCAAGGTCGTATCCGCGAAGCGCTGGATCTGGCTTCGAGCATCGGCATCCCGCAATGGGTCGAAGTCGACACCAGCAAGATGGCCGGTACGTTCAAGTCGGCACCCGATCGCGCTGACGTCGCTCGCGACATCAACGAATCGATGGTCGTCGAACTGTACTCGCGTTGATTGCAGCAGGCCCCGTCTCGCACGGGGCTCGCTTTGCATCACCGCGGTCAGCCGCGCACGTCATACCGCACAGCCCGCCCTCGCCAATTTGGCGTGGCGGGCTTTGCGGTAGTAATGCCCGGTGCTCTCCGGCACCGTATGTTTTGCAGTCCCCCTTCATTCCATCAGCCTTATCGGTGTAACGAGCCGAGGGTATTGAAAAGGAAATCAGTACATGTCCACTCAAGGTTTTCTGAAGCCGCGCTCCATTGAAGTCGAACCGGTTGGTGCCAATCACGCCAAGATCGTGATGGAACCGTTCGAACGCGGTTACGGCCACACGCTGGGCAACGCCCTGCGCCGCATTCTGCTCTCCTCGATGACCGGCTACGCGCCGACCGAAGTGCAGATGACCGGTGTGGTGCACGAATACTCGACCATCCCGGGCGTTCGCGAAGATGTCGTCGACATCCTGCTGAACCTGAAGGGCGTGGTCTTCAAGCTTCACAACCGTGACGAAGTCACGCTCGTGCTGCGCAAGAATGGTGCTGGCCAGGTGCTGGCGAGCGACATCGAGCTGCCGCACGACGTCGAGATCATCAACCCCGATCACCCCATCTGCAATCTGACCGACGCTGGCAAGCTCGAGATGCAGATCAAGGTCGAGAAGGGCCGTGGCTACGTGCCCGGTAACGTGCGCGCGCTGTCGGAAGACCGCACCCACACGATCGGCCGCATCGTGCTGGACGCCTCGTTCTCGCCGGTTCGCCGCGTGAGCTACGCCGTCGAAAGCGCCCGTGTGGAACAGCGTACCGACCTGGACAAGCTGGTGCTGGACATCGAAACCAACGGCGTGATCTCGCCCGAGGAAGCGGTGCGCCAATCGGCTCGCATCCTGATGGATCAGATCTCGGTGTTCGCCGCCCTCGAAGGCGCTGGTGATTCGTACGAAGCCCCGGTCCGCGGCACGCCGCAGATCGACCCGGTGCTGCTGCGCCCGGTCGACGACCTGGAGCTGACGGTGCGTTCGGCCAACTGCCTGAAGGCCGAAAACATCTACTACATCGGCGACCTGATCCAGCGTACCGAGAACGAACTGCTCAAGACCCCGAACCTGGGTCGCAAGTCGCTCAACGAGATCAAGGAAGTGCTGGCCGCACGCGGCCTGACGCTGGGCATGAAGCTCGAAAACTGGCCCCCGCTGGGCCTCGAGCGCCCGTAAGTCATATCCGGCAACCGGCCCGATGGCGGGCGGGTTGCCGATGTTCCGCCGCCGGCTCACGCCGGTGGCGGGGCGAACCGAGCATCAATCGATGCAATTCTTTTTACCGGACCGCGTCCTGGCAACAGGCGATAGAAGAACCGGATAACCAGATGGCGGAAACGCTGTCGCTAGATTCAAAGGAAATACCATGCGTCACGGTAACGGCCTGCGTAAGCTCAATCGCACCAGCAGCCATCGTCTCGCCATGTTCCGCAACATGGCCGTTTCGCTGATCACTCACGAAGCGATCAAGACCACGCTGCCCAAGGCGAAAGAACTGCGCCGCGTCATCGAACCCCTCATCACGCTGGGCAAGGAGCCCACGCTCGCGAACAAGCGCCTGGCTTTTGCCCGTCTGCGCGATCGCGACGCCGTGGTCAAGCTGTTCGCCGAAATCGGCCCGCGCTACGCGGCCCGTAACGGCGGCTACACCCGTGTCCTGAAGATGGGCTTCCGTCAGGGCGACAACGCTCCCATGGCTTTCATGGAGCTGGTCGACCGTCCGGAAGTGGATGCTTCCGAAGCAGACGCCGCCGAATAAATTCGGCGCGACTCGCGGCAAAAGCGGACCCTCGTGGTCCGCTTTTGCTTTTTCAGTCGCCGCTGACCGCGGCGCGTAGCGACTCGGCGGTCGCCGCGAGCGCCTCGGCATCGGCCTGCGGCGGCATGACGAAGGTCAGATCCTGCTCGGCGATGTAGTGCGTGGACGTGAGATCGTGCGGATGCTGCATGGGCACGATATGCGCATGAGCGTGGGCCACGTGGATGCCGGTGAAGGCCAGCCCGACGCGCTCGACCGCATACAGCCGCTTCATCTGGCGCGCCAGGCGCTGTCCCAGATTGACGATGTGGCCGGCCAGATCGGCCGGCATGTCTTCGAAGTAGGGATAATGCTGCTTGGGAATGATCAGCACATGTCCCGGACGCACCGGGTGGATATCGAGAAAGGCCAGCGTCCGGCTGTCTTCGTGCACGATGTGCGCCGGCAGCTCGTGCCGGGCAATACGACAGAACAGGCATGAATCCGGCATTGCGCGTCCTCCTGGGCTCCTGTGCGGCGGGATGGCCGCTCGTTCCCGATAAAATACTCCGAGTTCCCCCGCACCCGCCTTAAATCAGGAGTGTTCATGTTGCGCGATGACGACGTCGTACTGATCATCAGCAATGCGCCCGACATGCTGCTGGCCAAGCGGATCGCGCACGAGCTCGTCGAAGACGGGCTGGCCGCCTGCGTGAACCTTGGCGCGCCCGCGCTGTCCATCTACCGGTGGCAGGGGCAGGTCGAAGGCGCGGAAGAAGTGCCCCTCTCGATCAAGACGACCTACGGCGCCCATCATGCCGTGGTGCAGGCGCTGGCGCGTCTGCACCCCTACGACGTTCCCGAAATCATCGTGGTGCCCGTCATCGGCGGTATCGCCTCCTATCTCGACTGGGTGCGCGAGCAGACCGCCGCCCCGGGCGCCGACTGAGCAGAGTTGTCCATGTCTTCGATGCGCATCCCCGCGGACGCCCGCGCCCTGTCCCGCGATCTCCCGAGCGCCGTCAGATCCGCCTGGGGCCTGTGGTGCCTGCTTGCGCTGATGCTGCTGACGGCGATGCTGGCGCTCGCGCCGCGTGCCCAGGCCGCTACCGAGGCGGATTTTCTGGCGCCCGAAAAGGCGTTCGTGTTCAGCGCCGCGATGCCCGCACCCGATGCGCTCGAGCTGCGCTATCGCGTCGCGCCCGGCTACTACATGTACCGCGAGCGCTTCGCGCTCAAGGCGAACGACCCGCAGGCCATCACGCTCGGCGAGGCCGTTTATCCCGCGGGCGAGGTCAAGTACGACCCCACGTTCGAGAAGGACATGGAGGTGTACCACCAGGACATCGCGATACGCGTGCCGGTGTCGGCCGGCGCCGGCGGACCGGCGCGGATCACCATCACCAGCCAGGGCTGCGCGGACAAGGGCCTGTGCTATCCGCCGATGGACCATGTCGTGGATCTCGCGCCCGTGGCGGGCGGATTCGCCCTGTCCAAGGGGGTGGGACTGGCCTTGGCGGGCGGCGCGTCGAGCGCGTCCAGCGCGCCGGCCACGGCCGGCGGTTCGAACACCAGCGGCGCCACGGGTCTGTCGGCGCTGCTCGGCGCCGGCGACACCGGGCTGGCCGATGCGATCGGCGGCCTGGGCTGGCTCCAGACGGCGGGCGTATTCCTGTTGCTGGGCATTCTGCTTTCGCTGACGCCCTGCGTGCTGCCGATGATTCCCATCCTGTCGTCCATCGTGCTCGGCGCGGGCCACGACGGCGCCGCGCCGTCGCGCGCCCGCGGTCTGGGCCTGGCGGCCGCCTACGTGCTGGGCATGTCGGTGGTCTACACCGCGCTGGGCGTGGCTGCGGGACTGAGCGGCGCGGGTCTGGCGGCCTGGCTGCAGACGCCCTGGATCCTGTCCGTGTTCGCCGTGTTGCTGGTGTTGCTGGCGCTGGCGATGTTCGATGTCTATACGCTGCAGGCGCCGGCCGCGCTGCAGTCGCGCCTGACCGAGCGCGCCAACCGGATTCCGGGCGGGCGGGTGACGGGCGCCGTGCTCATGGGCGCGATCTCCGCGCTCATCGTGGGCCCCTGCGTGGCGGCCCCGCTGGCGGGCGCGCTGCTCTATATCTCGCAGACGGGCGATGTCCTGCTGGGCGGCGCCGCGCTGTTCGCGCTGGCGTGGGGCATGGGCGTGCCCCTGCTCGTGGTCGGCGCGTCGGCCGGGGCGCTGTTGCCCAAGGCGGGCGCCTGGATGGACGGGGTCAAGCGCCTGTTCGGCATGCTGCTGCTGGGCACGGCCTGGTGGATGCTGATTCCGGTGCTGCCGACCTGGGTGCAGATGTTGGGCTGGGCCTTCCTGGCCATGGTTGGCGCGGTGATGCTGCGCGCCTTCGAGGCGCTGCCGCCGGGCGCCACGCGCACCACCGCGCGCATGTTCGGCAAGGGCCTGGGGCTGTTGCTGGCGCTCGCCGCGCTGGCCTGGCTCGTGGGCGCGCTCAGCGGCGGCCGCGACGTGCTGCAGCCGCTGGGCCATCTCGCCGCGCGGGCGGGCTCGGGCGCCACGGTCGCGGCCGACGATACCCACTTTCAGCGGGTGCGCACGGTGGCCGAGCTCGACGCCGTGCTGGCGCGCAGCGATCGTCCGGTCATGCTGGATTTCTACGCCGACTGGTGCGTGTCGTGCCGCGAGATGGAGCGTTTCACGTTCACGGACCCGGCGGTGGCCGCCAAGATGTCGGGCATGCTGCTGTTGCAGGCGGACGTGACCGCCAATAATGCCGACGACCGCGCGCTGCTCAAGCGATTCCGGCTGTTCGGCCCGCCCGGCATCATGTTCTTCGCGCCCGGTGGCCGCGAGCTCGCGGACGCGCGCGTGATCGGCTTCCAGGATGCCCGCCGCTTCGAGGCGAGCCTGGACCGCGCGCTGGCCCTTTGAGGCATCGCGCGGCGGGCCGACGGTTGCGCACGCAACCGTCGTGCGAGGGGCGGGCGGCGCCTGGTGCGCGCGCGCAACATCCGCCCTTTGATTGGCCGCCCGACGCGCACGCCGGCTGACGCGACAGGGGGCTGACGGTAGTATGGAAGCTCTCCCGCCTCTGCCGCCTTCCTGCCGTGTCCAACACCCCCTCAGATTCCACGCCGGTCCGCACGGGCCCGCTGTACGCGCAGCTCATGCTGGTGATGGCGACCTGGGGCGTGAATCTCGTGGCGGTGAAATATCTCACCAGTCAGATGGACATCTACGTGGTGGCGGCGGTCCGGATCGTGATCGCGTTCACGGCCGTGACGGGCTTCATTCTGTGGCGGCACGGGCGTATCCCGCGGCTCACGCGCGCACAGTTCGGCTGGCTGGCGGCCGCCGGGATCCTGGTGGTGTATGCCCACCAGATCGCGCTGGTGGGCGGCCTGCGCATGACCTCCGCGGCCAACGCCACGCTCATCATGGCCACCAGCCCGCTGTGGTCGGTGGTGCTGGCGGCGGTGTTCTACCGCGAACGCCTCACCTACGCCCGCATCGGCGCGGCCGCCCTCGGATTGGGCGGCGTGGCGCTAGTGGTGGCCGGCAGCGGCGGACAGATCGCGCAGGCCGGCGCCGGTGACCTGCTCGCGCTGTTCGCGGTGATCGTGTTCGTGTTCGGCGGGCTGGTGATCCAGCGCGTGTCGCGCGCGCTCGATCCGCTCACCATCCTCTGGTACATGTATCTGGTGGGGGCGATCGCGCTCACCACGCATGCCGTGCTGTCCGACGACACCTATCTCGCCAGCTCGTGGGCGAGCGGCTGGTGGCCCTGGGTGGTCGTGGTGTTTTCGGCCGTGATCGCCTCGGGCGTGTGCAATCTGCTCTGGAACGCCGGCATCGCGCGGCTCGGCATGAGCCGCGCGGCGATGTTCGTGAACTGGCTGCCCATTTTCGGCCTGCTGGCCGCGGCGGTATTTCTGGGTGAACGCATCACCCCGCTGCATCTGGCGGGGCTGGCCTGTGTGCTGTCCGGCACCTGGCTCGGGCTGCGGCCGGCGCAGACGCCGGCCGCCCGATAACCCTCAGCGCGACTGGCGCAGCAGCGTGGCGGCTTCGATCGCGAAGTACGTCAGGATGCCGTCGGCGCCGGCGCGCTTGAACGCCAGCAACGCTTCCATCATCACCTTGTCGTGGTCGAGCCAGCCATTGGCGGCGGCCGCCTTGATCATGGCGTATTCGCCACTCACCTGGTAGGCAAAGGTGGGCACGCGGAACGCGTCTTTCACGCGGCGCAGCACGTCCAGGTACGGCATGCCCGGCTTGACCATCACCATGTCGGCGCCTTCGGCCAGATCGGCCGCGACTTCACGCAGGGCTTCGTCGATGTTGGCCGGGTCCATCTGGTAGGCCATTTTGTTGGACTTGCCCAGATTGGAGGCCGAACCGACCGCGTCGCGGAACGGGCCGTAGAACGCGCTCGCGTACTTGGCCGAGTAGGCCATGATGCGCGTGTGGATGTGATCGTTGGATTCGAGCGCCTGGCGGATCGCGCCGACGCGCCCGTCCATCATGTCGCTGGGCGCGACGATGTCGACGCCGGCCTGGGCCTGCGTGACGGCCTGGCGAATCAGGATCTCGACGGTGGGCTCGTTGAGCACATAGCCGTCGTCGTCGATGACGCCGTCCTGGCCGTGGCTGGTGTACGGATCGAGCGCGACGTCGGTGAGCACGCCGAGCTCCGGAAAGCGCTGCTTGAGCTCGCGCACGACGCGCGGAATCAGGCCGTCGGGATTGGTGGCTTCGATGCCGTCCGGCGTCTTGAGGGCCGGGTCGATCACCGGGAACAGCGCCATCACCGGAATGCCGAGCGACACGCATTGCTCGGCCACCGGCAGCAGCGTGTCGAGCGAGTAGCGCGCCACGCCGGGCAGCGACGCGACGTCCTGGCGCAGGTTTTTGCCTTCGGCCACGAACACCGGATAGATCAGGTCATCGGCGGTGAGCGTGTTCTCGCGCACGAGGCGGCGCGTGAAGTCGTCGCGGCGCAGGCGGCGGGGGCGGGAGTTCGGGAAAGCGGCGGAGACGATCTGCGGGTTCATGGCACTACCTTGGGTGAAATCCAGTTCTCGATATGGGCACCGGCTTCTTCGAGGCCGATGCGTTCGGTCGACGAGAACGGCACCATATGCAGGGCGCCGATGTCGGCCAGTTGTTTGCGCACGTCGAATACGGCGCGCACGCGCTGGCCATAGGGCAGCTTGTCTGCCTTGGTCAGCAATGCCAACACCGGACGGCCGGTGGGGGCGATGAAATCGGCGAGGCGGCGGTCGAGGTCGGTGACGCCGCGGCGGATGTCGATCAGCAGCACGATGCCGACCAGGGACTGGCGATCGCGCAGATAGCCACCCAGGATATCGGCCCATTTTTCTTTCTCGCGATGCGCGACCGAGGCGTAGCCGTAGCCGGGCAGGTCGACGAGAAACCCGAGCTGTTCGCCGGGGGTGAGCGGATCGGGCATGCCGAACATGTTGATCAGGCGCGTGCGGCCGGGCGTCTTGCTGGAGAAGGCCAGGCGGCGCTGGTTGCACAGCACGTTGATGGCCGACGACTTGCCTGCATTGGAGCGGCCGACGAAGCAAACCTCGGGCGCGCCAGGTGCGGGCAACTGGTCGAGCCGGGCTGCCGAAATAACGAAGGAGGCACGATGGAGTAGGGACACGGGTTGGCTTCAGAACGGTTGATGGCGATCCCTATTGTATAATCCGGCGTTTGCAACAGTGGTCCCCGCGCGTGGGGGCGGCTACCTGCGGGCTCGCCGGACTTCAATGGCCGGGCTGCCGGGGCTGGCAAAAGCAGTAGAGTACCGTTCGCGCGGGCAGGCGTCGGGCATGACATGTGGATGCTCACCAGCAACTGCAATGTGCTCGAATCGACATCCGATCGTCGAGGTCTACATGAAGCGTGTGCTGTCCCGGATGATTGCTGCAGGCGGGCTTGTGCTCGGTGCGTCTGTCATGTCTACGAGTTTCGCCGCTGATGGGGCCCCGGCCCCGGCCAAGCCCGATGCGGCCAAAGGCGCCCAGTTATTCCAGCAGGGCGATGCCGCCCGTGGGGTGATTGCCTGTATCACCTGTCACGGACCGGGGGGCAATAGCAGCATCCCGGCCAACCCGAATCTTGCGGGCCAGCCCCACGAGTATCTCGCCAAGCAACTTCACGATTTCCGCACCAAGGAAGGCGCCAAGCTGCCCGCGCGTCTCGGTCCCGGGGGCAACCCGTCGCCGATGAGCGCGCTGGCCCAGCCGCTCACGCCGCAGGATATCCAGAACGTCTCGCTTTACCTTGCAACGCAACAACTCACGCAGCCGGCCACCGCGGGCCACGAGAATCTGGTCGAGCTCGGCCAGAAGATCTGGCGCGGCGGTTTGCCCGAACGCAATGTTCCGGCGTGCGCTTCGTGCCATAGTCCCTCCGGCGCGGGCATTCCGGGCCAGTATCCCCGACTCGCGGGTCAGTTCCCTTCGTATCTGGAAGAGCAGCTCAAGCTGTTCCGCAGCGGCGACCGGAAAACCAACGAGCCGATGCACACCATTGCCGACCGCATGTCCGACACCGACATCAAGGCCGTGGCGGATTACGCAGCCGGTCTGCGCTAGCGTGGGGCGCTCCCGGCGGGGCCGCTCGCGGCCCACGCCTGGATCCGCCCGGAACCCCGCCGGGGTCTGGCTGTCTATGTGAGGGGCGCGCACACGCAGCCCCTCTTTTTTCATGAATCAAACCTCGACACACTCCCTCTCCCGCCTGCGCAGCCTCCCGCGTGATGTCTTCGAGCTCCTGGGTTCGATGCGCTTCGCCGTCAGCCTGCTGATGTTCATCTGTGTGGCCAGCGTGGTCGGTACGGTCCTGCCCCAGGGCCGTCCGGCGAGCAACTACATCGATCAGTTCGGACCTTTCTGGTTCGATGTGTTCGACAAGTTTTCGATCTGGCACGTGTACAACAGCTGGTGGTTCCTGCTGATCATGGGCTTTCTGGTCGTGTCGACCTCCGTCTGCCTGATCCGCAACGCGCCCAAGATGCTCAAGGATGCGCGCTCGTTCCGCGAGCATGTGCGCGCCTCCAGCCTGCGCGCGTTTCCGCACCGGGTCGATACCCGCGCGACGCTCGATCTGCCGGGCACCGAGGGCGCGATACGCACCCTGTTGCGCGGCCAGGGCTATGCGGTGCGCGAGCGCCGTGATGGCGACGGCGTGCTGCTGGCGGCCAAGAAGGGCAGCGCCAATCGCCTGGGCTATATCTGTGCGCACGCCGCGATGGTGGTGATCTGTATCGGCGGGCTGCTCGACAGTGAATTGCCGGTACGCCTGCAGCTGCTGTTCGCCGACAAGAAGCCCATCGTCGACAACATGCTGATCGCCGACGTGCCGCAAAGCGGCCGCCTGCCGATGGGCAATCCGAGCTTCCGCGCCAACGTGCTGGTGCCCGAGGGGTCCGAGCGCAATACGGCGCTCGTCATGATCGGCGACGGCGTGCTGGTGCAGCCCTTGCCCTTCACGCTCAAGCTCAACAAGTTCGACGTCGAGTATTACTCCACCGGCATGCCGAGCCGGTTCGCCAGCCATGTCGAAGTCACCGATCCCGATACCGGCAAGTCGTTCGAGTCCGTGATCGAGGTGAACGAACCGTTGCGCTACAAGGGCGTGACCGTCTATCAGAGCAATATGGGCGACGGCGGCAGCAAGGTCACGCTGACCGGCTATCCGCTGCAGGGTGCGCAGGCCGCGCCGTTCACGGTCAACGGCACCGTCGACGAAACCAACGACATCAACGCGCAGGCCAACGGCCAGACCACGCAGAGCATGAAGCTGCGTGTGACCGATCTGCGTCCGATCAACGTCGAGGACATCACCGACGGCAGGCCGCAGGACGCGGTCAAACAGGACTTCTCCGAGCATCTGGCCGCCGTGACGGGCAGCGCCGCCGGCAAGAAAAACGAACGTCTGCGCAACGTCGGTCCGACGGTCGAGTACCAGCTCGTGGACGACGCGGGCCAGGCCCGCGATTACCGCGTCTACATGCTGCCCATCGAGTTGAACGAGGTGCCGGTGCTGCTGGCCGGCGTGCGCGATAACCCCTCCCAGAACTTCGGTTATCTGCGCATTCCGGTCGACGACGACGGCTCGCCGACCGAGTTCCTGCGCCTGCGCGCCGCGCTGGCCGATCCCACGGTGCGGGCCGAAGCCGTGCGGCGTTTCGTGGAGCGCAATCTGCCCGCCGGGGCGGATCGCCAGTCGCTCGAAGCCGCGGCGCAACGCGGCCTGGACACCTATGCGCGTGGCGGGCTGCGCGCGCTCGCCGATCTGCTGCAGCAGGGCACCGATCCCGCCGACACCGAGCGCGCGGCGGCCGTGGTGCTGCGGCTGCTGGGCAGCACGATGTACGACGTGCGCGCGATCATGCGCGAGCGCAACGGCATGCCGCCGCTGCCCGAGTCGGGTCCGCAGGCCGAGCAGGTGGGACGCTGGCAACAGGTGGCGATGGGGGCCTTGTCCGATTTGACGCTTTATCCCGCCCCGGTACTGTTCACCCTCAGCGACTTCAAGCACATCCAGGCGAGCGGCTTCCAGGTGAGCCGCACGCCCGGCAAGAGCGCGGTGTATCTCGGCAGCCTGCTGCTCATCATCGGCGTGTTCTCGATGTTCTACATCCGTGACCGCCGTATCTGGGTCTGGCTCACGCCCGCGCGCGATGGCCAGGGCACCGACGTGCAGGCGGCCATGACGTCGCAGAAGCGTACACTGGACTTCAATCAGGAATTCGACCGGTTCCGTCAGGCCATGCAGCGCCTGGGCCGGTCTTGAGATCAGCCATGAACACGACCACACGCCCGCCGCTGCCCGATGCCGATTGGAGCGAATCCTTTTCCCAGACCGGCGATAACCGTGCGCAGCGCGGCCGTCCCGACTGGACCGATCTGGTGTTCTTCATCCTGCTGGCCGCGGGGGCGGGCTTTGCCCTCGCGCGCTTCGGCTATGCGATGGACTATTACGAGAAGATCATCCTGTGCGGCACGGTGCCGTCGCTGGCCTGGCTGGGCTGGCTCTGGCGTCCGCTGCGCCGCCTGATGGTGGCGTGCGCGCTGTCGGTGGGGCTGGCGCTGCTGCTCTATCAAAACGATCTGGCGCGCGCCGAGCAGGTGTTCTTCCTCAAGTATCTGTTCTCGTCGCAGTCGGCCATTCTGTGGATGTGCGCGCTCTTCATGCTTGCCACGGTCTGTTATTGGGCGGGCATCCTGAGCCCGACGGCGGCCTGGCTCGGCACGGCGCTCAGCTGGGGGGCGGTCTTTGCCGGCACCACGGGCCTGCTCGTGCGCTGGCGCGAGGGACACCTGATGGGACCGGACCTGGGCCACATCCCGGTCAGTAATCTGTACGAGGTGTTCGTCCTATTTGCGCTGATCACGGCGCTCTTCTATCTCTACTACGAGCGCAAGTATTCGACGCGGGCGCTGGGCGGCTTCGTGCTGCTGGTGATCTCGTCGTCCATCGTGTTTCTGCTCTGGTATTCGTTCACCCGTGACGCCGGGCAGATCCAGCCGCTGGTGCCGGCGCTCAAGAGCTGGTGGATGAAGCTGCACGTGCCGGCCAACTTCATCGGTTATGGCACGTTCTCGCTGGCGGCGATGGTGGGCTTCGCCTATCTCGTGAAGCAGCACGGCGAAACCACCTCCTGGAAGAAACTGGCGCCGCTGTTCGTGCTGGGCGTGCTGCTGTGCGCCGAGCCCATGGTGTTCCGCACCGATGGGCTGTCGGCCACCTGGATGATCTACGGCGGGATCGGCGTGGTGATCGTGGGCAGCATTCTGCTCGCGCGGCGCCGCATCGCGCAGGCCCTGCCGTCGCTCGAGGTGCTCGACGACATCATGTATCGCGCCATCGCGATCGGCTTCGCGTTTTTCACGGTGGCCACGGTGCTGGGCGCGTTGTGGGCGGCCGATGCGTGGGGCGCCTATTGGCAATGGGACCCCAAGGAAACCTGGGCGCTCATCGTCTGGCTCAACTACGCCGCGTGGCTGCACATGCGCCTCATCAAGGGCCTGCGCGGCTCGATGGCGGCCTATTGGGCGCTGGTGGGCCTGCTCATCACGGGCTTCGCCTTCCTGGGCGTGAACATGTTCCTGTCGGGGCTGCATTCGTACGGCGAGCTCTGATCGCAACCGGCCCGGCGCTGGCCGCGCGCCGCTAGCCGCGCGCCGCTGGCCGCGCGCCGCTGGCCGCAGCCGCAGCCGCAGCCGCGCCGCCCACGCAGTGCCGCCCCTGCAGCGCCGGATTGAGGCACCCTAACGACAAGGCCCGCGCGAGCGGGCCTTTGTCATGGCTGTCCGGCGCGCCACTCGCGTGGCGACAGCCCGAACCGGCGCTTGAACAAACGGCTGAAATGCGAGGGATGGGCGAATCCCGCCTGATACGCCAGCTCGGCGATGCCACGATGGCGGTGCGCCGGATTCAGCAGCAGGTCGCGGCAGCGCTCGAGCCGCTGGTCGAAGACGAAGCTTTCGACGGACAGGTCGCCCGCTTGAAAGATGCGGTGCAGATAGGCGACCGACAGGCCGCAGCCCTGCGCCACGCGCTGCGGCGACAAGGACGGGTCGGCGAGGTGCTGGCGGATGTAGGCCATGGCGCGCTGACGGTGCGCGAGGGTGACGCTGCTGTCGGCCTCGGAGGTATGACCCTGGCCCGGCTGAACCAGGAACAGCACGATCAGATCGATCAGGCGTTCGCCCAGCTCGCCCGCCTCGGCCGGTGACCAGCCGTCGAGCCCCTTGAACAGATGATCCATGTAGCTGGCCAGCATCGCCCCGCGCGGTGAGCCGTCGTCGACACGCAGCTTGTAAAAGGGCTGGATGCGCGAATCGCGCTGCGACAGCGCGCTGCGCGGAAACGACACGCTGAGGCTGCGATAGCCATCGGCGCCGAGCGCGGTGGCCTGGTACGGCAGGCTCTGGTTCATCAGATAGACACAGCCCGGCTCGACCTCGAATTCGCGGCCGCGCTGCTTGACGGCGAGCGGCCCGGCCAGCGGCAGGCCGAAGGTATAGAACTCCTGGTCGAGGCGCGAGACGTTGCCGGCGGTGCGCTCGAGCCGCTGTCCCTGGTAGTGCAGGTCGTTGAACTGCAGGCTGGCGCGCCGCACGTAGCGCACGTGGCCGGCGAATTGGTCCGCCTGACCCTGGTGCACTTCGAAGGGGCCGAAGGCCTCCGCGAGGGCCGCGCGCCACTGCTCGTAACGCTGCGCGCCAGCGACCGCCGACGTGGCGAATTCCGTGTCGGGCATGGCCCGGTCTCCTGGTTCGCGGGGTCGGCGGGGAGCGCATGACCCAGCGTCTACATATTCTTGACTCACCCTGCCGGGGGCGGTCTGGCGCATTGTGGCCGCGCTTCGGGCAAGTCTATAGTCAGCGCGACAAGCACACAACCTGGGCAACCCGGGAGGAGACGCATGGCTCACGCGCCCGCACAGGCCGCTCGCCACACACCGGCTTCGCGCTATCTGCGCTGCGAGGGCCGCGAGCTGCATTACACCGAGTGGGGGCGGCCGGACGCGCCCGCCCTCGTCATGTGGCACGGTCTGGCCCGCACCGGCCGCGATTTCGACGAACTCGCGGACGCGCTGGCCGACGACTACCGCATCATCTGCCCGGACACGATCGGCCGCGGCCTGTCGCAATGGAGCCCCGAGCCGGTGGCCGAATACCGGCTCGATTTCTATGCGCGACTGGCGCGCGCGCTGGCCGACGGCCTGGGCCTTGGGCGCCTGCGCTGGGTGGGCACCTCGATGGGCGGCGCGACGGGCATGTACGCCGCGGCCACCACGCTGAAAGACCGCATCACGCATCTGGTGGTCAACGACATCGGCCCGACGCTGCCGCAGCCCGCGATCGAACGCATCCTGGCCTATGCGGGCAGCCCGCCGGCCTTCGACACCGTGACCGAGCTCGAAACCTGGCTGCGCGCGGCGTACAAGCCCTACGGCTGGCTGAGCGACGCGCAGTGGCGGCGCATGACCGAGACCTCGGTGCGGCGCCTGCCCGACGGCCGTGTCACGGCGCACTACGACCCGGCCATCGTGGGCCAGTTCCGGCATCACCCTGCGGACTACGAGCGTTGGGACGAGTACGACACGCTGCGCATGCCCGTGCTGCTGCTGCGCGGCGCCGATTCCGACCTGCTGTTGCCCGAGGTGGCCGACGCCATGACACGCCGTGGCCCGCGCGCGCAGCGCATCGATTTTCCCGATTGCGGTCACGCGCCCGCGCTCAATGTCGCGCCGCAGATCGACGCCATCCGCCACTTTCTTGCCACTCCGGTCGCCGACGCAGCCGCCGGGGCCTACTAGGAACAAGGAGACACCCATGAAACGCATCCTGCTCGCCGCGCTGAGCGGCCTGTGCCTGAGTTCGGCCGCGGTCCCGGCCGCCGCCGCCAAGGACTTTGTGGTGGCGCACGTGTACGACAAGACCGGGCCGCTGGAGGCCTACGCCAAGCAGACCCAGAATGGGCTGGTGCTGGGCCTGGAGTACGCCACGCAAGGCACCATGACCGTGGCCGGCCGCAAGATCCGTGTGATCGAGAAGGACACCCAGGGCAAGCCCGATGTCGCCCGCGCGCAGTTGGCATCGGCATATGCCGACGACAACGCCGACATCGCGGTGGGCCCGACGTCGTCGGGCGTGGCGCTCGCGATGCTGCCCATCGCCGAGGAGTACGAGAAGATCCTGCTGGTGGAGCCCGCCGTGGCCGACTCCATCACCGGCGAGAAGTGGAACAAATACATCTTCCGCACCGGCCGCAACTCTTCGCAGGACGCCATCGCCAACGCCGTGGCCTTCGATCAGCCGAACACCTCCATCGCCATGCTGGCGCAGGACTACGCGTTCGGCCGCGACGGCGTGAAGGCGTTCAAGGGCGCGCTCAAGCAGGCGAAGATCGTGCACGAGGAATACCTGCCGGCCAACGCCACCGATTTCACCGCCGGTGCGCAGCGCCTGTTCGATGCGCTCAAGGACAAGCCTGGCCGCAAGATCATCTTCATCCTGTGGGCCGGCGCCGGTAATCCGTTCAAGATCGCCGACCTCGACCCCAAGCGCTTCGGCATCGAAATCGCCACCGGCGGCAACACGCTGGCCGCGATGACGCCGCTCAAATCGCTGGCCGGCATGGAAGGCGCCACCTATTACTACTACGGCATTCCCAAGAATCCGATCAACGACTGGCTGGTGGCCGAACACCAGAAGCGCTTTGGCCAGCCGCCCGACTTCTTCACGGCGGGCGGCATGTCCGCGGGGATCGCGATCGCGACCGCGCTGAACAAGAGCGCCGGCAAGAGCGACACCGACACGCTCATCAAGACGATGGCGGGCATGAGCTTCGACACGCCCAAGGGCAAGATGACGTTCCGTCCGGAAGACCACCAGGCGATGCAGTCGATGTATCACTTCCGCATCAAGAACGATGCTTCGGTGCCGTGGGCGGTGCAGGATCTGGTGAAGGAAATCACGCCGGATCAGATGGCGGTGCCGATCCAGAACAAGCGCTGAGCGACGCTCCTCATGCTGGAAACCCGTTCGCTCTCGGTCCGCTTCGGCGGCCACGTGGCCGTCAACGCGGTGAGCTGCCGCTTCGCGCCAGGCAGCCTGACGGCCATCGTCGGACCCAATGGCGCGGGCAAGACCACGTACTTCAATCTGGTCTCGGGGCAGTTGCGCGCCACCGCCGGATCGGTGCATCTGAATGACCGCGACCTGACGCGCCTGTCGGCGCCGGCGCGCATGCATGCCGGCCTCGGCCGCGCCTTCCAGCTCACGCAGTTGTTCCCGCGCCTGTCGGTGCGCGAGAACGTGCGGCTGGCGCTGCAGTCGCGCCAGCAGGGCATGGGCTGGCGCCAGATCCGCTTCTGGCGCACCTGGGACGATGACCGCGGGCTGCTGGAGCGCGCCGACGCGCTGCTCGCGCGCACGCGGCTTACGGCGCGGCGCGATCAGGCCGCCGCCGATCTGCCGCATGGCGATCAGCGCAAGCTCGAAATCGCCATGCTGATCGCACTGGAGCCGCAGGTCTTCATGTTCGACGAGCCGACCGCCGGCATGAGCGTGGACGACGTGCCCGTGGTGCTGGACCTGATCCGCGAAATCAAGACGGATTCGACCAAGACCATTCTGCTGGTGGAGCACAAGATGGATGTGGTGCGCGAACTGGCGGACCGCATCGTGGTCCTGCACAACGGCGAACTCGTGGCCGACGGCGAGCCCGCCGAGGTGATCGCTTCGCCGATCGTGCAGCAGGCCTATCTCGGCGCCAGCCTGCCGGAGAAAACCCCATGAGCACGCCCGCCTTGCTCGAGCTGCGCGACGTGCACACGCACATCGGCGCGTATCACATCCTGCATGGCGTGGATCTGGCCGTGCCGGCCGGCGGCGTCACCATGTTGCTGGGCCGCAATGGCGCCGGCAAGACCACCACGCTGCGCACGATCATGGGGCTGTGGAAGGCCGCGCAGGGGCATATCGGTTTCGACGGTACCGCGATCGGCGGACCGGGTGTGCGCGCGTCGCCGCCCGACATGGCGCGCATGGGCATCGCATACGTGCCGGAGAACATGGGGATCTTCGCCGACCTCACGGTGAAGGAGAACATCCTGCTCGCCGCGCGTCAGGCGCGCAGCGCCGCGCAGCTCGATACCGCGCGGCTGGAGTGGATCTTCGGCTTTTTTCCCGCACTCAAAAAATTCTGGCTGTATCCCGCCGGCAAGCTGTCGGGTGGCCAGAAGCAGATGCTGGCCGTGGCACGCGCCATCATCGAGCCGCGCCGGCTGCTGCTGGTCGATGAACCCAGCAAGGGACTGGCGCCGGCCATCATCCAGAACATGATCGACGCGTTCCTCGAACTCAAGCAGGCCGCCACCACCATTGTGCTGGTCGAACAGAACTTCAATTTCGCGCGCCAGGTGGGGGACCACGTCGCCATCATGGACAACGGCAAGGTCGTGCATACGGGCGACATGTCGGCGCTCGCACACGACGAGGCGCTGCAGACGCGCCTGCTGGGGCTATCGCTGGGAGTCCACCAATGAGTACCGCCGATATCGATACACCGTTGCCTCGGACGCGCGCCGACCTGCTGCCGGCGCTGCTGGTGCTGGCGCTCGCCGCCATCGCGCTGCCGCTGGTCGGCTCATTTTCGACCTGGGTGACGCTCACCTTCGCCGGCCTGGCGATGGGCATGATCATCTTCATCGTGGCCTCCGGCATGACGCTGGTGTTCGGCCTGATGGACGTGCTGAACTTCGGCCACGGCCTGTTCATCGCGATCGGCGCCTACATGGCCGCCACCGTGCTCGGCTCGATGTCCGACTGGACCCAATCCGGCAGCCTGTGGATGAACCTGGCCGCGGTGTTGCCGGCCATGCTGGTCGGCATGCTGGTGGCGGGCGCGGTAGGCGTGGCCTTCGAGCGCGTGATCGTGCGGCCGGTCTACGGCCAGCATCTGAAGCAGATTCTGATCACGATGGGCGGCATGATCATCGGCGAAGAGATCATCAAGATGCTGTGGGGGCCGCAGACGCTGTCGCTGCCCTTGCCGCAGGCGCTGCGCGGGGCGCTGCTGTTCGGCGATGCGGCGATCGAGAAATTCCGCATCGTCGCGTTGATCGTCGGACTCGCGGTGCTGGGCGGGATGCTGTGGCTGCTCAACCGCACCAAGCTCGGCCTGTTGATCCGCGCGGGTGTCGAGGACCGTGAAATGGTCGAAAGCCTGGGTTACCGCATCCGCCATCTGTTTGTCGGCGTGTTCGTGGCGGGCTCGATGCTGGCCGGTCTGGGTGGCGTGCTGTGGGGCCTCTATCAGCAGTCCATCGTGCCGCAGCTGGGGGCGCAGGTGAACGTGCTGATCTTCATCGTCATCATGATCGGCGGGCTGGGCTCCACCGTGGGCTGCCTGATCGGCGCGCTGCTGGTCGGGCTGATGGCCAACTACACCGGCTTTCTGATGCCCAAGGCCGCGCTGTTCTCGAACATCGCGCTGATGGTCGCGATCCTGCTGTGGCGTCCGCAGGGTGTGTACCCGGTCACGAATCGCTAGGAGTCGCGCTCATGTCCTTCCGCCTGCTCTCTGGCGATCCGCCGCGCAGCACCGTGCTCGCCGTCATGCTGATCGCCATCGTCGTCGCGCTCGCCGCGGCGCCGTTTCTGTTTCCGGGGCCCAAGTCGCTCGCCGTGGCGGCGAAGATTCTGGTGTTCGTGATCCTGGTCGCGAGCTACGACCTGCTGCTGGGCTACACCGGCATCGTGAGCTTCGCGCACACCATGTTTTTCGGCATCGGCGCCTATGGCGTGGCGATCGCGAGCGTGCGCATGGAGGCGGGCTGGCTGGCCGTGCTGGCCGGCACGGCCGCCGGACTGCTCGTGTCGCTGGTGTTCGCGCTCGTCATCGGCCTGGCCAGCCTGCGCGTGCGCGCCATCTTCTACGCCATGATCACGCTGGCGGTCGCTGCCGCGTTCCAGACGCTGGTGTCGCAACTGTCCGACCTGACCGGCGGCGAGGACGGACTGAATTTCAAGGTGCCGCAGGTCCTGCGTCCGGCCTTCCGGCCGCTGTCCGAGCCCGTGTTCGGCGTCACGATCGACGGGCGCATCATCACCTACTACCTGATCGCCGCGGTGTGCGTGGTGTTGTTCCTGATGCTGCTGCGGATCGTCAATTCGCCGTTCGGCCGCGTGCTGCAGGCCATCCGCGAGAACCCGTTCCGTGCGGAAGCCATCGGCTACCGCACGGTGCTGTACCGCAGCCTGTCGAACCTGCTGGCCGCCACGTTCGCGACCCTGGCGGGCGCGCTGTACGCGCTGTGGCTGCGCTATAACGGACCCGACACCTCGCTGTCGTTCGAGATCATGCTCAACATTCTGCTGATGGTGGTGATCGGCGGCATGGGCACGATGTACGGCGCGGTGATCGGCGCCAGCCTGTTCGTGTTCGCGCAGAGCTATCTGCAGGACGGCCTGCATGTGATCCACGAGGCGGTGGGCAGCGTGACGCCCCTGGCTCTGCTGTTCGAGCCGGACCGCTGGCTGCTGTGGCTCGGCATTCTGTTCGTGCTGTCGGTGTATTACTTTCCCACGGGCATCGCCGGACGGCTGCGGGAATTGGCGCGGCGGCGCTGAGGCGCGGTGCGTCTTGCGCCGCAGGCGGCGAGGCAAGAAAAAAGCCCTGTGCATCGCACGGGGCTTTGTCGTGAGGCGGGCATGCCGGTGAGCCGGCAGCGCGCGGCATCACGGCAGCGTGGACTCGCCGCGCAGCAGATCGTCGAAGGTCTCGCGCTGGCGCACCACGTGATACTGCGTGCCATCGACCATGACCTCGGCGGCGCGGGGGCGCGTGTTGTAGTTGCCCGCCATCACCATGCCGTAGGCGCCGGCCGATTCGACGGCCAGCACGTCGTCCTGCTGGATGTCGAGCAGACGCTCCTTGGCGAGCCAGTCGCCGCTCTCGCAGACCGGGCCGACCACGTCGTAGACCTGGCCCGCGCCACCGCGCGGCACCACGGCGCGCACGCCGTGGTAGGCCTGATACAGCGTGGGACGCAGCAGGTCGTTCATGGCGGCGTCGACGATCGCGAAATTGCGTGCGTCGTTGTGCTTGAGGAACTGCACCGTGGTGAGCAGCACGCCGGCGTTGCCGACCAGCGAGCGGCCGGGCTCGAGCATCAGATGCAGATGGCCCAGGCCACGCGCCTGCAGGCGATCGAAGACGCGGTCGAGCAGGGCACGCGGCGACGGCGGAACTTCGTCGGTGTAGCGGATGCCCAGGCCACCGCCCAGATCCAGGTGCTCGATGCGGATGCCCGCGTCGGCGAGCCGGTCGATCAGATCGAGCAGCTTTTCGAGGGCGTCGAAGTAGGGGCTGATATCGGTGAGCTGCGAGCCGATGTGGCAGTCGACGCCGACGATCTGCAGGCCGGGCAGCGAGGCCGCGGTCTGGTAGGCCTCGAGCGCTTCATCGATCGCGATACCGAACTTGTTTTCTTTGAGGCCGGTGGAGATGTAGGGGTGCGTCTGGGCGTCGACGTCGGGATTCACGCGCAACGAGACGCGCGCCGTGCGGCCGCACGCCTGGGCGACGTCGGACAGACGGGCCAGCTCGGCGGTGGACTCGACATTGAAGCACTTCACGCCGGCCATCAGGGCCTCGTGCATTTCCCAGGCTTGCTTGCCCACGCCGGAGAACACGATCTTGGCGGGATCGCCGCCCACGGCCAGCACCCGCTTGAGTTCGCCGCCGGACACGATGTCGAAGCCCGCGCCCAGACGGGCGAACTCCTTGAGCACCGCGAGGTTGGAGTTGGCTTTCATGCCGTAGCAGACCAGGACCGGGCGCTCGCCGATGGCGTCGCGGTACGTGTTCCAGGCGGCGTGCAACGCGGCGCGGGAATAGACGTAGAGCGGGGTGCCGAGGGCATCGGCCAGATCGGAAAGCGGCACGCCTTCGGCATGCAGCACGCCGTCGACATAGTGGAAGTGCGGGTGTCCAGCGAGTTCGGGCTGGGCGGTCTGACGGGCGTTCATGGGGTGGCTGACGGCTGGGGTACGGGGATGGGCTGGGCGCCGGGGGTCTGCGGCGTTTGCGGGATGGGATTGGTGCCCTGATTGCGATTTTGCGTCTGCGGCTTGGAGCCGTCGGGCGCGGGCATGTAGAGTGGACCCTTGAAGCCGCAAGCGGCCATCAGGCCTGCCGCGGCGAGCGTCGCTACAATGCGAAGAGCCATGCGGCTTCGTGCCATGTGGAACACTGGGAACTCCGTAATCATTGCAGGTTAGATTATGACCGAAACCGAATTTCTTGCCTTGGTGGACCAGGTCCTGGACTCGATCGAGAGCCAGGCCGACGACTGGGCCGCATCCCTCGATGTCGATGTCGAGGCAACCCGTAGCGGCAACGTGCTGACGCTCGTCTTCGAGGACGGCACCCACGTCGTCGTCAACAGCCAGGCAGCGATGCAGGAGATCTGGGTCGCGGCGCGTACCGGCGGTTTTCATTATCGCTACAACGGCCAACACTGGAACGACACGCGCGGCGGGCCCGACCTCTCCGATGCGCTGTCGCAGATCTGTTCTGCTGCCGCCGGCGTGCCGGTGACCGTCAAGCTGTAAAACACGACACGGCCCCGCCGTGGCGGGGCCGTGTCTGCCGTGCGGCGGGGGATTCCCCCGCGGCGCGGACTAGAACGGAATGTTCTGGCTCCAGGGCTGCTGCGTGGTGCTGCCCACGCCAGGGGCGACCCGGATGGCGTTTTCCGGATTGCCGCTCAGGCCATTGAGGAAGTCACCCAGCGCGTCGCCCGGCTGCGGCAGACCGAGGCGGGCCACGGCCTGTCCGGGCGGGAATTCCGAGAAGAAGTAGTCGCCGCCCTCGGCCATCAGGCCCTCGGGACGCGGACGCTGCTTTTCTTCGGGCACGCCCTTGAGCGCTTCCTGCATGAAATCCACCCAGATCGGCATGGCGACGCCACCGCCGGTCTCACGCGAGCCCAGCGAACGCGGCTGGTCGAAGCCCAGCCATGCCGTGGCCACCAGGGCCGGCGTGTAGCCCGAGAACCAGGCATCGACCGATTCGTTGGTCGTGCCGGTCTTGCCGGCCAGGTCGTTGCGCTTGAGCATGACGCGGGCACGCGCGGCCGTACCGCTGGTGGCCACGCCACGCAGCATGTCGTCGGCCACCCAGGCCGTGCGCGGGTCGATGGCGCGGGCGGCCGAGTCGCCGGCCACGACCGGACGAGCCTGCATCAGCACCTTGCCCGAGCTGTCGGTCACGCGGTCGATGAGGTAGGGCGTGATGCGATAGCCGCCGTTGGCGAACACTGAGAAGGCGCCGGCCAGCTGCAGCGGCGTCACGGAGCCCGCGCCCAGGGCCAGCGGCAACACGGCCGGCTGACGCGCCTTGTCGAAGCCGAAACGGGTCAGGTACTCCTGCGCATACTGCGGGCCGATGGCCTCGAGGATGCGGATCGAGACCATGTTCTTCGACTTGTAGAGACCCTGACGCATGGTCAGCATGGGCTCGTACTGGTTGCCGTAGTTCTTGGGGTGCCAGGCCTTGGAACCGGTCTGCGCGGCCGAGAGCTCGAACGGCTGATCGGAGATCTGCGTGCCCGGCGTCAGGCCGCGCTCGAGCGAGGCGGCGTAGATGAAGGGCTTGATGCTCGAGCCCGGCTGGCGCCAGGCCTGCGTCACGCGGTTGAAGTTGCCGCGATAGAAATCGAAGCCGCCGACCAGGGCGCGGATCGAACCATCCTGCGGGGCGAGCGCCACAAAGGCGGCCTGCACCGACGGCATGTTGATCACTTCCCAGTTGTCGTTGTACTTGTGGATGTACACGACGGAACCGCGCTTGAGCCGCTGTTCGGGCTTGGCCTTGTCGTTGAGCGAGCGGGCGATCACGCCCAGCGCCTTTTTGTCGGTGATGGTGATGATCTCGCGCGAACTGCGCGCCACCTTGACCTCGGTGGGGCTGGCCGAGAGCACCAGCGCGGTCAGCAGATCGGCGCTGTCCGAGTATTTGTCGAAGACGCCATCGAGGAAGTCGTCGAGCGCCTGCGGGTTGTCTTCGACGCCGGGGGGCATGTCGAGCTGATCTTCGGGGCCCGGGTAGGGCGCACGGCGGGTGTACTCGAGCACGCCTTCGCGCACGGCGCGGTAGGCGGCCTCCTGATCCTTGGAGGTGACCGTGGTGTAGATATTGATGCCGCGCGAGTACAGGTTGTCCTGGTAGACGCCGTAGAGCAGCTGGCGCGCTAGTTCGGCCACGTATTCGCCATGAATCGCGTAGCCGCCGGCGGGCGTGCCTTCGGCCGACTTCATCACGATGGGCTGCGCCATCGCTTCTTTGTACTCGGGCTCGGTCAGGTAGCCCAGCGACAGCATGCGGCCGAGCACGTAGCGCTGGCGCAGCTCGGCGCGCGGGCGATTCGAGATCGGATTGAAGCGCGACGGGGCCTTCGGAATGCCGGCCAGCATCGCGGCCTCGGCGGGCGTGACCTGCGACAGCGGCTTGCCGAAATAGGCCCGCGAGGCGGCCGCGAAACCATACGCGCGATGACCCAGATAAATCTGGTTCATGTAGAGCTCGAGGATCTGGTCTTTCGACAGCTCGGACTCGATCTTGAACGTGAGCAGCAGCTCGTAGAACTTGCGCGAGTAGGTCTTCTCGGACGACAGATAGAAGTTGCGCGCCACCTGCATGGTGATCGTGCTGGCGCCCTGCGTCTTGGACATGTTGACCAGGTTGGTCAGGCCCGCGCGCGCCACGCCCATCCAGTCGATGCCGCCGTGCTGATAGAAGCGGTCGTCTTCGGCCGCGAGCACGGCCGACTTCATGACATCGGGGATCTCGTTGAAGCGCAGCACGTTGCGGCGCTCTTCACCGAACTCGCCGATCAGTACCTTGTCGGCCGTGTACACGCGCAGCGGCACACGAGGCCGATAGTCGGTCATGGCGTGCAGATCGGGCAGGTTGGGCCAGGCCAATGCCAGCGCCATGCCGGCGAGCAACGCTCCGCATAGTGCGAGCCCGGCACAGAAAATGCCGGCCTTGACGAAAAACCGCAACAACGGGGACCCGCTGGGGGCGGGCTGTTCTGCTTTGGACGTATTGGGACGCTTGCTCATCGCGGCGATTTTACGGTGATCTCCGGTCAGTCCTGGCGCGGGCTGTCCGGTTTCTGTAACAAAATAAATCGGTGTGGTAAGCGGGCAACTGGCGGCGATGGGATAATGCCGTCATGAATCTCTCCGCCAACGCCTGCGCCGGGCCCGATCCCGAGCCGCTGCCCGACGATTGCCCGGAAGCGGCGCCGAGTGCGTGCCCGCCCGAGTGCGTCGAGCCCACGCTGCGCCTGCCGCACGATCTGCCTATCTTCCTGGTGGGAATGATGGGTGCGGGCAAAACCACCATAGGCCGCGGCCTCGCACGCGCGCTGGGACGTGAATTCGTCGATCTGGACCATGAACTGGAAGCGCGCTGTGGTGTGCGCGTGCCGGTGATTTTCGAGATCGAAGGCGAAACGGGCTTCCGGCGGCGCGAGGCTGCTGCTCTGCAAGAGTGTACCCAACGGCGCGGGATTATTCTCGCCACCGGCGGCGGCGCCGTGCTGGCCGACGACAATCGCGCCGCGCTGAAGGCCCGTGGCATCGTGCTCTATCTGCGCGCGAGCGTCGATGAGCTGTATCGCCGCACCTGCCGCGACCGCAATCGCCCCTTGCTCGCCACCGCCGATCCGCGCGGCACGCTGCGCGACCTGATGGTCAAGCGCGAACCGCTGTATGTCGAAGTCGCGGACATCGTCATCGAGACGGGTTCGGCCCCGATCGCGACGCTGGTCAAATCCATCCTGCCCAAGCTGCAGGCGTACGAGAAGCAAAAATGAACGTAGTAGACGTCGATACCCCGGGCGGCCAGTATCCGATCCGCATCGCGCCGGGCCGCCTGGACCGCCTCGATGAGGCCATTCCGTCCGATGCCACCACCATCGCCGTCGTCACCAACCCCACCGTGGGGGCGCTGTACGGCGCACGCGCCGAAGCCGCGCTCGCGCGCACCGGCCGCAAGGTGCTGCGCATCGAGTTGCCCGACGGCGAGGCCCACAAAGACTGGCAGACGCTCAATCTGATCTTCGACGCGATGCTCGAGCATCGCCTGGACCGCCGCGCCGTGCTGGTGGCGCTGGGCGGCGGCGTGATCGGCGACATGACGGGCTTCGCGGCCGCGGTGTACATGCGCGGCGTGCGCTTCGTGCAGGTGCCCACCACCTTGCTCGCGCAGGTGGATTCGTCGGTCGGTGGCAAGACGGCGGTGAATCATCCGCTGGGCAAGAACATGATCGGCGCGTTCTACCAGCCGGTGGCGGTGGAGATCGACACCGATGTGCTGGCCACGCTGCCCGCGCGCGAGGTGTCCGCCGGCCTGGCCGAGGTCATCAAGTACGGTCTGATCCTCGATGCGCCGTTCTGGGCGTGGTGCGAGCAGAATGCGGCCGCGCTGCGTGCGCTCGAGCCCGCGGCGATCGCGCATGCGATCCGGCGCTCGTGCGAACTCAAGGCGCAGGTCGTGGGCAAGGACGAGCGCGAGTCGGGCCTGCGTGCCATTCTGAACCTGGGTCACACCTTCGGTCATGCGATCGAATCCGGTCTGGGGTATGGTGAGTGGCTGCACGGTGAAGCCGTCGGTTGCGGCATGGTGCAGGCGGCCGAGCTGTCGGCCGAGGTCTGCGGTTTTCCGGCGGCCGATGTGGCGCGCGTGCGTGCCCTGGTGCAGGCGATCGGTTGCCCGGTGGTGGCGCCCGACCTGGGCCTGGAGCGCTGGATCGCCTTCATGCAGGTCGACAAGAAAACCGAAGGCGGTGAAATCAAATTCGTGTTGCTGCCGCGTATCGGCGAGGCCGTCACCCGCGGCGCGCCGGCCAACGCGGTGGCAGCGGTACTGGAACGTACGATTCGATGAGCGAGGGCGGGACGGTGGTGAGTGCGATGAATGATCTGGCTTCTTATGCATCCGACCCCGCCCGCAGCCGTGGCCGCCGGCACCCCGAGCCGGCGCCCGAAAACCGCAGCGAATTCCAGCGCGATCGCGATCGCATCGTGCACGCCAGCGCCTTTCGCCGGCTCGAGTACAAGACGCAGGTCTTCGTCAATCACGAGGGCGATCTGTTCCGCACGCGTCTTACGCACAGCCTCGAGGTGGCGCAGATCGCCCGCACGCTGGCGCGCAGCCTGCGCCTGTCCGAAGACCTGACCGAAGCCATCGCGCTGGCGCACGATCTGGGCCATACGCCGTTCGGCCACGCCGGCCAGGACGAACTCAACGCCTGCATGCGCGAGCTCGTGCCCGAGGCCGGCGGCTTCGAGCACAACCTGCAAAGCCTGCGCGTGGTCGACGAGCTCGAAGAGCGCTACGCCGAGTTCAATGGCCTGAACCTCTGCTTCGAGACGCGCGAGGGCATTCTCAAACACTGTTCGGTTGCGCATGCGCGCCAGTTGGGCGACGTGGGGGCGCGTTTTCTCGATCGCACCCAGCCCTCGCTCGAAGCGCAGCTGGCCAACCTGGCCGACGAGATCGCGTACAACAATCACGACATCGACGATGGGCTGCGATCGGGCCTGATCACGGTCGAGCAACTGCTCGAGGTCGGCATCTTCGCGCGGCATTACGAAGCCGTGCTGGCGCAGTATCCGCGCCTGCCCACGCGGCGTGCTACCGCCGAGACCATCCGCCGCATGATCAACACGCTGATCATCGACCTGACGGCGCATTCGCTGGCTCGCATCCACCAGGCGGGCCCCGCCACCGCCGATGAGGCGCGCATGGCCGGTCCGCTGGCCGGCTTCTCGGCCGAGGTGCGGCGCGAGGCCGATCAGCTCAAGAAATTCCTGTTCGACAATCTGTACCGCCACTATCAGGTCATGCGCATGACCCGCAAGGCGCGCCGCATCGTGCGCGAGCTGTTCGAGGTGTTTCTAGGGGATCCGCGCCTGCTGCCGCCGGACTACCGGCGCGAGACCGAGGTCGCGCAGGCGCGCGCCATTGCCGACTACATCGCCGGCATGACGGATCGCTACGCGATCCGCGAGCATCGCCGTCTCTTCGACATGGCGTGAGCCCGCGGGCCGCGGGCTTGGGAGCACCCCGGGGACTACCCTAGGTCGGGCCGATTTTCACCCAAAGGGGTGATGCGCATGGTCCTGGCCGCCCCTAGCATCGTGGGTGCACATTCGCCGTGCTTAACCGCCCATTGTGATGCGGCACTCGGGGCTCCCGTCGCATCAGAATCGGCGGTTCTTTTTTTTGCGCAGCGCCGCCGGCGTGCTCGCTTTTCTCCGCGCGATGCGATCAGTGCGGCGTGGGGCTCTGCAACACGCTCATCATGCGCAACAGGCCGCCCTGGCGCTGCGCGCCGGTCTTTTGCAGGATGGCCTTGCTCTGCGTACGCGCGGTTTCGAGCGCGATGCCCAGCTGCTGCGATGCCTGCGGCAGCGTCGCGCCATGCACCAGACAATCCAGCAGGCGGCATTCGGCCGCGCTCAGACGAAATAGCTCGCGCAACACGCCGTGCGGCACGGGCCGCGGCGTGAGGTGAGCGTGCACGAGTATCAGGGCGAGCGGCTCGTCGCGTCCGGCGGCTTCGCGGCATGATGGAGGCGCCGGCAGCGAGACCAGCAGGGTGCCGTCGGGCAGGCGGTGCGCGTCGGCGAGCGCGTGCGGCGCGGGCGCGGTGGCGCGCACGAGCAGGCGGCGCCAAGCGGGCAGGTTCACCATCTGCGGGCCGGCACGGCGGAACCACTCTTCTCCGGATTCGTTGGCGAGCAGCACACGCCCGCCCGGCGAACACAGCAACAAGGGCGTACCGAACATGTCGAGCGCCGCGCGGCCGAGCCGGGCGCGCTGCTCCAGCTCGCCTAGTTGCACGCGCAACTTCAGGGCGCGCTGGAAGTGCGGCAACATGCGCAACAGCGTCTGTTCGTGCTCGGGTTCGAAGAAGCCGTCATCGGGACCGCGCTGGAACGACATGCTCCACTCCGTGTCGTCGGTGTGCAGCGTGCGCGTGACCATCAGCGAGCCGATGCCGTGGCGACGCAGGAAATCCTGATAAAAGGGCGAGCGGCGCATGGCGGCGAGGCCGATGTCGCGCTGATCGAGCAGGCAGTTGCCGCTGGGCAGCCGATCGACGCTCGGCAGGACCTCGTCGATGCGGTGATAGTGGGCTTCGTACTCGGCCAGCAGGTCTTCCTGCAGACCGGTCGTTTCGATCACCCGGACCTGGTCCGTGGCGCGGTTGCGGGCAAGCAGCGCGCAACGGTCGGTGTCGACCGCGCGTGCCGCCATGCGTAGCGCGCGTTGCCATTGCTGCGTATCGGCCACGCCTTCGTAGAGGGCGCTGGCGATGCGGAGTTCACAGGTGGCGTCCATAGGGGAAGCGAGGTGAGGGAAGCCGGGCGCGGGGGGCACCCTACCGCGAATTTACCCCAAGTCACTTGCACGACCCTGGCGACCCCCTAGTCCAGTTATAACGACCGGCGAGTCGGTATTAAAGCCGCCGCCTGCGGGTGTCAGCGCTGCGTGCGATAGGGCTCGTCCGCCGCCACGAAGGTCTGCTCGGCAAGCGCCGCTTCGGTCCATTCGCGCATGGCGGGCAGCGCCAGCACGGCGTCCATGTAGTCGCGCACCGCGCCCTCGGCGGCCACGCCGTAGGTGGTGAAGCGCGACACGACGGGGGCGTAGAAAGCATCGGCGATGCTGAACCGGCCAAACAGGAAGTCGCCGCCCGCGCCGAACTCCGCGCGCGTGGCCTGCCAGATGTCCTGCACCCGCGCGATGTCTTTGGCGGCCGCGCTGACGTCGACGTGCGGCAGATGCGCTTCGATATTCATCGGCATCACGGAGCGCAGCTGCGTGAAGCCGCTGTGCATCTGCGCCGACACCGAACGTGCGCGGGCGCGTGCGCGCGCCTCCGCCGGCCACAGACCGAGATCGGGATGGCGTTCGGCGGCGTATTCGCAGATCGCGAGGGAATCCCACACCGCGAAGTCGCCGTCGAGCAGCACCGGCACGAGGCCGGCGGGCGTGACGCGGCCGAGCTGCTCGGTGAAGGCCTCGGTGAAGAGACCGAGCTTGCGTTCTTCGAAGGGCACGCCCCCCGCGCGCAGGGCCAGCCAGGCGCGCAGGGACCAGGAGGAGTAATTCTTGTTGCCGATGAACAGGGTGACCATGGACTTGCCGTCTGGGAAGTGCGCGGAGAGCGCGGGCGGGCAGGTACGCACCGGCCCGATCGACGGAAAGTCTACTTGGTTTTTTTGCGGCCCAGCACGCGTGCCAGATAGTGGCCGGTGTGGCTGTCGGGGCTGTCCGCCACGTCTTCGGGCGTGCCCTGCGCGACCACCCGGCCGCCGCCGTCGCCACCCTCCGGGCCCATGTCCACGAGCCAATCGGCCGTCTTGATGACGTCGAGGTTGTGCTCGATGATGAGGACCGTATTGCCGCTCTCGACCAGTTGGTTGAGCACTTCGAGCAGCAGCTCGATGTCGCGGAAATGCAGGCCGGTGGTGGGCTCGTCGAGAATGTAGAGCGTGCGGCCGGTGCTGCGCCGCGACAGTTCGAGCGAGAGCTTCACGCGCTGCGCTTCACCGCCCGACAGCGTGGTGGCGCTCTGGCCCAGACGGATGTACGACAGGCCCACGTCGATCAGGGTCTGCAGCTTGCGCGCGATTGCCGGCACCGATTCGAAGTATTCGAGTGCCTGCTCCACCGTGAGGTCGAGCACTTCGCTGATGTTGCGCCCGCGATAGCGGATCTCGAGCGTTTCGCGGTTGTAGCGCTTGCCGTGACAGACGTCGCAGGGCACGTACATGTCGGGCAGAAAGTGCATCTCGACCTTGACCACGCCGTCGCCCTGGCAGGCCTCGCAGCGGCCGCCCTTGACGTTGAAGCTGAAGCGGCCGGGATCGTAGCCGCGCGTGCGGGCTTCGGGCACGCCGGCGAAGAGTTCGCGGATCGGCGTGAACAGGCCGGTGTAGGTGGCGGGGTTGCTGCGCGGCGTGCGGCCGATCGGGCTTTGGTCGACGCTGATGATCTTGTCGAAATGCTCCAGGCCCGTGATGGCCGCGTGCGGCGCGGGCTCGCCCTGGGCGTGGTTGAGCTGGCGCGCCACTTCGACGGCCAGCGTGTCGTTGACCAGGGTGGACTTGCCCGAACCGGACACGCCCGTCACGCAGACGAGTCGGCCCGCCGGAATGCTGAGATCGACGGACTTGAGATTGTTGCCGGTGGCGCCGCTGAGCGTGAGCCAGGGCAGCTCGCCGTCGACCGGGCGGCGCTTGGGCACCGCGATGGCGCGCGCGCCGCTCAGGTATTGACCCGTGAGCGATTGCGGATCGCGCTGGACCGCGTCGGGCGTGCCCTGTGCGACCACCTGGCCACCGTGTTCGCCGGCGCCCGGGCCCATGTCGACGACCCAGTCGGACGCGCGGATCATGTCTTCATCGTGTTCGACCACGATCACGCTGTTGCCCAGATCGCGCAGGTGCTGCAACGTGCCGATGAGGCGGTCGTTGTCGCGCTGGTGCAGACCGATGGACGGCTCGTCGAGCACATACATCACACCGGTGAGGCCCGACCCGATCTGGCTGGCCAGCCGGATGCGCTGCGCCTCGCCGCCGGAAATCGTGTCGGCGCTGCGGTCGAGCGAGAGATAGTTCAGGCCGACGTTGTTCAGAAAGCTCAGCCGCGCCTCGATCTCGCGCACGATGCGTTGCGCGATCTCCTGCTTGGCGCCGGTGAGCGTCAGTGCCTGGAACCAGCCCAGGCAGGTCGAGAGCGGCATCGCCTCGACCTCGTAGATCGCGCGGCCGCGCTCCTGGCCTTCGCGCGCTTCGTCGCCGATCAGCACGTGGCGCGCTTCCGGGCGCAGGCGCGAACCGCCGCAGTCGGGGCAGGTCTTGATGTTGCGGTACTTGCCGAGCTCTTCGCGCACTGTCGTGGAGTCGGTCTCGCGCCAACGCCGTTCGAGGTTGGGGATGACGCCTTCGAAGGGGTGGCGCTTGACGCTGCTGCGCCCCTTTTCGTTGAGGTAGAAGAACGAGATCTCTTCTTCGCCCGAGCCGTTGAGCACCTTGTCGCGCACATCGGCCGAGAGCTCTTCGAAGGGCGTTTCGATATCGAATTCGTAGTGCGTGGCGAGGCTGGTGAGGAGCGAATGCGTGAAGGCATTGCGCTTGTCCCAGCCGCGGATGGCGCCGGCGGCGAGGCTGAGCTCGGGGAAGGCCACGACCCGCTTGGGGTCGAAGAAACCCACCTGACCGATGCCGTCGCACGACGGGCACGCGCCCATGGGATTGTTGAAGCTGAACAGACGCGGCTCGAGCTCGGGCAGGCTGTGGCTGCACACCGGGCAGGCATAGCGGCTGGAGAACACCTGCTCGCGGCCGCTGTCGAGATCGAGCGCGAGCGCCCGGCCGTCGGCCAGACCCAGTGCCGTCTCGAAGCTCTCGGCCAGCCGCTGCTTGCTCTCGGCACGCACGCGCAGGCGGTCGATCACCACGTCGATGTCGTGCTTCTCGGTTTTCTTCAGGGGCTCCATCTGGTCGATCTCGACCAGCTTGCCGTCGACGCGCAGCCGCACATAGCCCTGCGCCTGCAGGCTGGCGCATTCGTCTTCGAAGCTGCCCTTGCGGGCGCGCGCGATCGGCGCCAGCACCGCAAGACGGGCCTCTTCGGGCCAGCCCAGCACGGCGTCGACCATCTGGCTCACGCTCTGGGCCTGCAGCGGCAGGCCGTGGTCGGGACAATAGGGTGTGCCCACGCGTGCGTAGAGCAGGCGCAGGTAGTCGTGGATCTCGGTGATGGTGCCGACCGTGGAGCGCGGATTGTGGCCCGCGGCCTTTTGTTCGATCGAGATCGCCGGGGACAGGCCCTCGATCAGGTCGACGTCGGGCTTGTCCATCAGCTGGAGAAACTGGCGCGCGTAGGCGGACAGGCTTTCGACGTAGCGCCGCTGCCCCTCGGCATAGAGGGTGTCGAACGCGAGCGACGACTTGCCCGATCCGGACAGACCCGTGACCACCACCAGGCGGTGGCGAGGCAGGTCCAGCGAGACATTCTTGAGATTGTGGGTGCGGGCACCCCTGATGCGTATCTCGTCCATGTAGCCCTTTGCGCGAGTGGCCCGGGCCGTTTCCGGCCCGCGGCTTCGGTGTTGCGCGGCGCATTGAGCCTGCCCGATACCGGTGAGGCGGGATTCCGGCGAGGTCGCAGCGACCCGCGGTGATCCGACCCGGTTTAAGCAGTTTCAAAGGCCAACTTGGTACTATAGCGCGCCGAACCTGAAGGCGTATGCAGTCGTGCCCACGCCGACTGAACGGCGAGGGGCTTACCGCGCCGGTGCGCCGACGCGGTTCGGAATCGAGGCGTCGGGCCTGCCCGGCCGTCCTCCCCCGTCTTATTCACCCAGCCCACTCTTCATGGCCGCGCATCCCAAGCTGAAACTGACCCCCTCCGAACGCCGCGCCAGCGTCGCGCTCGCGGGGCTGTTCGCCTGTCGCATGCTGGGCCTGTTCCTGCTGCTGCCGGTGTTCGCCGTGGCCGCGCAGGGCCTGCCGGGCGGCGACGATCCGGTGCGGGTCGGGCTGGCGCTGGGCATGTACGGCCTGACGCAGGCCGTGATGCAGATCCCGTTCGGACTGGCCTCCGACCGCTGGGGCCGCCGGCCCGTGGTGCTGGCCGGCCTGCTGCTGTTCGTGGCGGGCAGCGTCGTGTGCGCGCTGGCCGACGACGTCTTCTGGATCACCGTGGGCCGGGCCATCCAGGGCTCGGGCGCCATTTCCGCCGCCGTGACCGCCTGGCTGGCCGACGCGACCCGCGACGAGGTGCGCACGCGCGCCATGGCCATGGTGGGCGGGTCGATCGGGCTGTCGTTCGCGCTGTCGCTGGTGCTGGCGCCGGTGCTGGTGGGCGCCTGGGGCCTGCCCGGTCTTTTCTGGACCATCGCCTCGCTGGGGCTGGTGTGCCTGGCGGTCGCCCGCTGGGCGGTGCCGGTCGTGCCGCGCACCCAGGCGCGCGCCATGAACGCGCGGCCGCGCGAGGTCTTGCTGCATGGCGACCTGCTGCGCCTGAATTTCGGGGTGTTCGTGCTGCATCTGATCCAGGTGGCGCTGTTCGTGGTCGTGCCCACGCTGTTGCTGCGCCTGGGCGGCCTGAACCCGGCCGAGCTCTGGCATGTCTACCTGCCCGTCATCCTCGCGTCGTTCGTGCTGATGGTGCCCATGGTGTTCGTGGCCGAAAAGCGCCGCGCCCATCGCGGCGCCCTGCGCGCGTCGGTGGTCCTGCTGATCGTGGTGTGTGGCCTGCTGCCGCTCGCGGCGGGGGCCGGCTTCTATCCGCTGGTGCTGGCGCTGATCGGCTTCTTCGTGGCGTTCAACGTGCTGGAAGCCCTGCAGCCGTCGCTGGTGTCGCGCGTGGCGCCGCAGTCGTACAAGGGCCTGGCCCTGGGCTTTTACAACACGGCGCAGGCGGCCGGCCTGTTCACGGGCGGGGCGCTGGGCGGCTGGATCGCGGCGCACGGCGGGGCCAACGGGGTGTTCCTGCTGGCCGCGGCCCTGTCCCTGGCCTGGCTGGCCGTGACCTGGGCGCTCAAGCCGCTGCCCTGAGGCGGCGCGGGTATCCGGCCCGGCCGTGCAGGTGTTACCCCGAGTGACATCGACGTCCCGCCGGGCACTTTGCGGGGCCGGGTCTAATCGTCGATAATGACGGCCATTCAATGCCTCATCCTCACGCCGGTTTCGCTCGGAACCGGCGTGTTCGTTGAGGCCAGTCTTAAACAGCATTTTGCGTTGTACGCTGCCCGGTGCGCTTCCGCGGGGGCGCGGGCAGTAAACAACCATTGAGGGGCTTCGGTCATGGCATCGGTCAATAAAGTAATCATCGTCGGCAACCTGGGGCGCGATCCCGAGGTGCGCTACAGCCCGGATGGCGCCGCCATCTGCAACGTCTCGATCGCCACCACCAGCCAGTGGAAAGACAAGGCGAGCGGCGAGCGCCGCGAAGAGACCGAATGGCACCGCGTCGTGATGTACAACCGCCTGGCCGAAATCGCCGGCGAGTACCTCAAGAAGGGCCGCTCGGTCTACATCGAGGGCCGCCTGAAGACCCGCAAGTGGCAAGACAAGGACACCGGCGCCGACCGCTACAGCACCGAAATCGTTGCCGACCAGATGCAGATGCTGGGTGGCCGCGAAGGCGGCGGCGAGGGCGGCTACGGTGGCGGCGGTGGCGGCTACGACGAGGCCCCGCAGCGCCAGCAGCGCGCCCCGGCGCCCCAGCGCCCGGCGCAGCAACAGCAGCCGCGCCAGGCCCCCGCGCAGTCCGGTGGCGCCAACCTGGCCGACATGGACGACGACATTCCGTTCTGATCGCCAGCGCGCCTTCCCGCGCAAGAGCCCGCTTCCTATTTGGAGCGGGCTTTTTCTTTGGTGTTGTTCGAGGCCAAGGCGCTGGCTTGGGTGCGTGGAGCTCATGCTCATGACAGTCGGTTGTTGAGCTGCGCCGGTGCGTAAGCGGTGCCCATGGTTGCCGCGCCCGCACGCCGGTCCTCCGGGGCGGTCGGTCCGATAGTGCGCGAGGGCTCCTGACGATCAACGGTGTCCGGCGCCACGCGCCGCTGCCCCCACCGTTGGCGGGAAGGCCGCCCGTGCGGGCAACGCGGCCGGTGGCACGCATCCCATGGGGGCGGCAGAGATGAAATTCAGGGAAATGTTTGCCGGGGGCGGGCAGTGGGCACGCCGCGGTGGCTTAGAATTGCGCCGGAGGCTGACCGCGGCGAGGGGTGGCGCGGCAAAGTTGCCAGGGACTTCGGGCGTCCCGTGAAGCGAGCGGTCACACTGCTGCGCCTGGGTAAGGCGCGTACGCAGCTTACAATTTTAAAATCTAACTTGGTTCGTTTCTCATGCTGTATGTCCTTGTGGCATTCCTGGTCTCCCTGATCTCGACCCTGCTGATCGTGCGGTATCGCTCCTGGCACGGCGGCCTGACGGCCGATCACGACCTCGACGGCATTCAAAAATTCCATTGCCGGCCCGTCCCGCGTATCGGCGGGCTGTCGCTCATCATTGCGATGCTGGTGGGCTGTGCGCTGGTGGCGTTCCGCGAACCGGACATCCTGCCGAGCGTCGTGCTGCTGCTGGCCTGTGCCGCGCCCGTGTTCATGGGCGGCTTCCTCGAAGACCTGACCAAGCAGGTCCGGGTGCTGGTGCGTCTGGGGCTGGCGATGCTGTCGGGCGTGATGGCCTATTACCTGCTCGATGGCGCCGTCACCCGGCTCGACATCATCGGCGTGGACTGGCTGCTCACCTTCGCTCCGATCTCGCTGCTCGTGACCGCGTTCGCCATCGGTGGCGCGGCCAACGCGATCAACATCATCGACGGCTTCAACGGTCTGGCGGCGGTCGTGTCGGCGATGATTCTGGCCGGGCTGGCCTATGTCTCGTTCTATATCGGCGACCGCTTCCTGCTGGTGGTGGCCCTGACCACGCTGGGCGCCGTGCTCGGATTCCTGGTGTGGAACTATCCGCGCGGCCACGTGTTTCTGGGCGACGGCGGCGCGTATTTCCTGGGCTTCGTGATCGGCGAGCTGTCGGTGCTCATGCTGGCGCGGCACCCGCAGATCTCTGCGTGGTTCCCGCTGCTGCTGTGCATCTATCCTGTGTTCGAAACCTTGTTTTCGATTTACCGGAAGCGATTCCTGCGGGGGCGCTCGCCCGGCGCGCCCGACGGCGTGCATCTGCACATGCTGATCTACAAGCGTGTGGTGCGCTGGGCCGTGGGCTCGCGCGAGGCGCGCCACATGACCCAGCGCAACTCGCTCACGTCGCCGTACCTGTGGGTGCTGTCGTCGCTGGCGGGCATTCCGGCGGTGCTGTTCTGGCAGTCGCCGGTGATCCTGATGCTCTGTACCTTCGCGTTCGCCGCGACGTACATCGTGCTGTATCGCCGCCTGGTGCTGTTCCGCATGCCCAAGTGGATGATCGTCAAGAAGAAGCGCCGGCACTGATTCCCCCGCGGGGCGGGGCCCGGCCACGCGGCCGGGAATCGGGGGCCGGCGTGGTACTATTTTCCTCCGCATGTGGGCGCTTTGCCGCCCGTGCCGCCGCGGTGCTGAACGTTTCACGCATCCGCTCTTCTCTTCCCTATGCGATTTCCGTTTTCTCTGCCGCCGACGCCGGCGCGTTGCGAAGTTGCGACCCCGCGACTCCGACATGCGCGCTGGCGGGGTACCTTGCTGTGCGCCATCGCGTGCCTGTCGAGTCCGTTCGCGCACGGGCAGGATGAGGTGTCGTGGAATCCCGCTGCCGCCCGGCCCGCGGGCTATGCCGTCGGCGAGGTCGTGGATGTCACGAGCCTGTCCACGGTGTGGCGCGATGCACAGAGCTACGACCCGGTGCTGCGCGCGGCCGCCAGTGCGCGCAACGCCGGCGAGACCGAACGGAACCTGGGCCGCGCCCGCCTGTTTCCGCAGGTGCAGGGCGGCTATGTGAAGAGCCAGGTGACCGGCCGCGCGAGCCAGCCCAATTTCCTGGGCCAGCGCGTGGGCTTCGACCTCGACTACGACAGCACCAGCGCGTATCTGCAGTTGCAGCAGCCGCTGCTCGACTACGGTCTGTATTCCAATTACCGGCGTGGCGGCGCCCTGGCCGATCAGGCGCAGCAGCAGTTCGCCGTGCAGCAGCAGCAGGCCGCGACCCGCTGGGCCCAGAGCTATTTCAATCTGGTGCTGGCCTACGAAAACCTCGAACTGCAGTACGGCCGCGTGCGTTCATTTGAAACGCAGGTGCGCACGCAGCTCGCGCTGGCGGAGCATAACGAGGGGTCGGCGCGCGATGCGCAGGAGACCGAGGCGCGCCTGGCCGTGGCACGGGCCGACGCGATTTCCGCCTACGACCAGCTCGAGATCGCGATCCGTTCGCTGGCCGCCGTGACCGGCGTACGCCCCGACTTTATTTCGGTGTGGGGCGCGAACTCGCAGCAGCCTCAACCGATGCCCGAGGATCTGCAGGTCTGGCAGGAGCGTGCGCGTGCCAACAATGCCGAGGTGCGCGCCGCGCGCGAAGCCGTGGCGGTGGCCGACGCCGAGCTGTCGGTGGCGCAGAGCCGCTTCCTGCCCACGGTCAATCTGGTCGCCGCGCTGGCCAAGGCCGACAGCGAAAACCTGTCGACGCTGAGCCAGAAGAGCAACACCTTCACCATCGGGGTGCAGGTCAATATTCCGATCTTCACGGGCGGCTACAACTCGGCCAACAAGGCGCGGGCGGTGGCGATCCAGCGGCAGCGGCAGGAAGAGCTCGATGCCGCGCTCGAGAAAACCGCCGCCGAAGTGACGCGTCAGTACACGGCCGTGCAGAGCGGCGTCGAACGCGTCGCCGCGCTGACCCGCGCGGTGGAGTCCAGCGAGCTCGCGCTGCAGGCCGTGCGCGAAGGCTTCCGCCTCGGCGTATCGAGCAACCTCGACGTGCTGCGCATGGAAGATCGCGCCGATCAAGCGCGCTACGCGCTGATCACGGGCCGCTTGCGCTATCTGATGGGGCAGGCCGCGCTCTACGCCGCCGCGGGCGATCTGAGCTCGTTCCAGTTCGACGATATCGATGCCCGCTATCTGGGGCGTGTCGTGTCGGTGCGCGTCAGTGCGCCCGGGGGCGTCGCCGTGTCGGCGCCGCCCGTGCTGCTGGCGGAATGGCCGGAGGGGGCGCATCGGCTGTCTCGCTGATGCGCCGGGTCTCGCAGTCTTTTACAGCCGGCGCTTGAGCCGCGCGCGCAGCGTGGCCGGCAGCGCCTGGTTCAGCCACAGCACCAGACGCGGGTGGCGCTTGATCCGATTGGCGACCTTGCCCAGCAGCGTGGGCTGACGCTCGACGGTCTGGGGCGCGGCCGACTGGTTGCGCTCGATCCACTGTTTGAAGCCGGTTTCGCTGTACGGGCGCGGGAAGCGGGCGATCAGGTCGGCGTCGGCGCGATACGTGAAGCGCCAGTCGCGTTCGATCTTGGTGCCGTCGGCGAGGAAGTCGTGCACGCCGGGGCGGCGGCCCAGACGCTCTTGCTCGTGGCGCTTCTGCTGCTCGATGTACCAGTCGCTCATTTCGTGCAGCAGGGTGTCGCGCGGGGCGTGCTTCTTGAGCATCAGCTCGTGCGTGCCGATGTCGAAACCCGAGAAGTGGAAGAAGCGCAGGCGCTCGGTGCCATTGACCATGATGTTGCCCTGCGCGTCCTTGCTGAGCTGGCGGTAATACAGGTTCCAGGTCGCCATGTTGTAGCCCGGGTGGCGCAACACGTGCAGGGTCGGGAAGAAGCAGGGCGCCAGGTCGATCCAGCGCTGGTCGGTGAACAGGCCCTTGTTGGCGTCGTCGTAGCACCAGTGCAGGCAACGCTCGGCCCACCAGTCGAGGAACGACACGCCTTCGCCGTGATTCGCGAGCGCCAGAAAGCCCAGGTTGAACACGCCGTGGCGCAGGCAGCCGAGCATTTCGCCGTCGAACAGATCGTCGTCGTCCTGAGCCGGCACGCTCACGTGCGGCGTGAGAATCACCGGATGCTGCGCCAGCGTCTCGTAGATCTCGTCCAGCGGCGAGTACGCCACCGTGTCGGGATCCATGTACAGCACCGTATCGGCGTTGTAGCGCGCGAAGATCTTCTTGAACGCCCAGGGCTTGACCGCCGTGCACAGCTCGACCACGGTGTGCTTGAAGATCCATGCCTCGAGCGAGGGCACGGGCAGGTCGAGCTGGTCGATCGTCAATACATCGTCGAAGGCGGAATAATCGATGTCGTCGCGCTTCGCGTCGGAGAGCATGCAGGTGACATGCGCTTCGCTGCCATAAACGCGTCGCAGCGATTCCGCGAGCGTGATGGCTTTGGGGATGTAGGCGTTATTGATGGACGTGAAGAAGTATTTCATTTTTCGCTTTTCAGAAAACGTGTCTAACCGGCGAGCGTGTCGCGGGAATCACGGCCAGCGGCCGAAAATCTTGTTGCGGATGGCGCGAGCCAGTTTGCCTACCCCGAATTTATCCAGAAGCTGAATGATCCGGCGCCGTGTCGTCATTTTCCAGTGCGCTACCGGGCTTTGGCGCAGCAGTTCGAGCTCATGCCGCAGTGCGTGGACTTCCGCCTGCAGCTTGATGTTTTGTTCTTTGAGCACGACCGGGTCGGTGGTGCTCCATTGCGAAGACATTTCCTTCAAGTGGGTTTGATAGTAGATGTCTTCTTCGGACAGCTTATCGGTATTGGCGTACCAGGGCAGATGCCGCGCGGTCATGGGCGCGGCGGTGCGGATGGAGCGCCACCAGCGCTTGTCCTTGGGGGCGATGCCCGGCCGGTAATAGGCGAACGTGGTATCGACCGCGGCCTCGAACAAGGTGCCTTCTTCGAGCGGATGCTCCCAGAACGGGGCTTCCCATTCGAGCACCTTGCGCTTGAGCGAATAATGATCGGGCAGATCATCGATGCGCAGCGATAAACCCACTTTGGTGAAGTTGGGATAACGCGCCAGAATCCCGGCGAGTTTTTCCACGACGTCGGGCGGGCAATCCTGGTCCGGCAGAATATCGCAATCGCTCAGCACGAAATTCTGCGTCTTGATGATGTGATCGAATTTGCCGCTGTCCCACAGCACCAGGTGACCGTAATTGCGGTCCATGCGATGCACGTGATGCGTACAGGTTTCGAGATACGCGACCAACGGCGGGTAGGTCGACGCATTATCGATGATGTGAATATTGGTATAGCCGGCGCGTTCCAACCATGCCACGACCTGAAGCAGGGCTTCGAGCCGGTTGAATGCAATCAGGAATACGGGTGTTTGAAAATAGTTCATGGAGGAGCGGTTATCGAGCCAGGCGCCCCGGGCGCCGGGCTCATTGTACTTATCGTGCGGACAGGTCGGCGACGCCGCCGACCTCCATGCGGGCGAGGGCGGTCAGGCCGCCGAACACGCGTTCCATCTGGTGTTCGAGCGAACTCTCCACGCTGGCCTGATGCGCGGCGTCGAAGTCGTCCTGGGTGAGCCCCGCGTCGACCAGGGGAGCGAGGACGGCGCCACGCACCCAGAACATCGTGCCGCCGAAGAACAGAATCTCCTGGGAAATGCCGAGTCGGGCGCACAGGGCCAGGTAGGCGCTGGCGTCGGCATCGGGGGCGCGGCAGATGAAGCGCGCGGCGCCCACCATGCCCAGCTGCGGATCGGCCTCGAAGGCGTCGTAGATGGCTTGCACGCGGGCCGTGCTGCCGCTGATCGGCGCCACCAGCTTGCGGCGCCAGTCGTCGCCGTCCTGGATATCCTTGCCGAACAGGCCGCGCACGGCGTTCATGTAGCTGGGCTGATTGCGGCTCTTCTTGCCGTGCAGTTTGAGCACCAGCTCATACTCATGCAGCCGATGGCGCTGGAGCGCATCGATGAACGGGCCGATGTCCTTGCCCACGTTCGGGCACTGCCACACCTGCGCGCCGGGGAAGCGGGCGTGCGTGGCGTCGCGCAACGCCTGGGCGTCCTGATTGGTGGTGATGAAGAGGTCGAACGGGCCGGGCAGATGCGCCACCGCGTCGAGCATTTCGTCGAGCAGGTCGGTGTAGTGCAGATGAATGTGCACGGCCACGCGCGGCGCGGCCGGCGTGGCGGCGGGGCGATCCAGCGCCAGCTTGCGATAACGCGGCGCGGGCGGGCCGGCCACGACCGGCACGTTGGCCGCGGTGGCGGACGTGGGCGCCGGCACGGGCGCGGGCACGGGAGCCGGCTGTGCCGGCGCGGCCGCGCGGTGGTGCCGGTCTTTCCACCAGCGCAGGGGCTTGGTGAGCGTCATGCCCAGGCGATAGCTGCGCGAGTTGCGGATGGCTTCGAGTTCGAACTGGGTCTGCGCCAGCGCGTTCTGCGTCTGTGCCACCACCACCTGCGTCTGCGCGAGGGTGGTGCGAGTTTCGCCAAGCTCGGTCAGCGTCTGGCCGAGCCGCGCGTGCGCCTCGTCATGGGCGTCGCGCGTGGCGGACCAGCCCGCATGGGCCTCCTGCAGCTTCGCATCCCAGAACGTATCGCGCTCGCGGGCCACCACGTGGCACTGCTGCTGGCGCACCAGCTTGTAGTGCCGGCGCAGACCGGCGAGCGCGGGGCCCGGCACGGCGTAGCGTTTGGCGAGCGCGCGGTAGAGCACGTGGTTGGCTTCGATCGCGGAGCGCGGCAGGCCGCCGAGAATCGTGTTCGCGCCGTGAATCCGGTAATCCCACAGCGTCAGGTCGTCGCGCCACACGAACCGGTCGGGCGCGTGCAGATAGGCTCGGATGGCCCAGTCCCAGTCCATGTTGTAGCGCAGCGGCCGGATCGGTCCGATGGCGTCCAGCAGGGCGCGGCTGAAGAAGAAGTTGGAAGTCGAGACCGTGAAGTTGCGCTCGAGCAGCGCTTCCCAGGTGCCGCGCTGGCTGGCGGCCTGGCGCATGCGGCGATATTCGTCGAGCCAGGGCGCGTCCGGGATCGGCTGCGAGGCCTGGTCGATCAATCGCAGGCCGGTCGCGATGAAGTCGTAGCCCTCGCCCGCCAGCGCCACCAGTTGGCTCAGGCGTCCGGGATGAAAGCGATCGTCGGAGTTCAGGATGGCGATGTAGTCGCCGCGGCTGGCGCGCAGGCCGGCGTTGATCGCCGCATGCGCGCCCTGGTTCGTTTGCGCGAAGGCGCGCACGCGGGCGTCGTTGGCGCTTGCGCGCTCGATGCGCGCCCAGGAGTCGTCGCGCGAGCCATCGTCGACGATGATCAGTTCCAGCGCGACGTTCGTCTGCGTCAGCACGCTGTCGATCGCCTCCTGCAGGAAGCGGTCGTGGTTGTACGAGGGAATGATGACGCTGACGAGCGGAGAGGCCGGCATGGGTTCGTTCATGAGCGCGCGCGCAGTAGAGACAACAGGCGGCGCAGCGGAGAGGTGATGCGCCAGAAGGTCGATTGTTCGATGGCACGGCGGGCGGCCAGCGCGTCGTCGCGCTGTGCCTCGGCGTCTGCCAGGGCCTGCCGCAGCTGCGCGGTGGCCGCGTCGTCGCGTGCGGCCAGCGGCTGCGCCAGCCAGTGCTGCTGCGCCTCGCGGCGCGGGTTCAGCACGTCGGAGGCCGGCTCGGCCGGCCGCGCGGGGCGGGCCGTGACGAGGATCTGGAACGCACGTCCGGCGGGATTCTGCGCCAGCCACTCGCGCACGGCCTCGGGCAGGCGCGCCCAGTATTCGGCGAACTCGGGATGCCACGGGCCGGTGTCGACGGAATCGAACGACTCGACGACGAAGCCCGCGTCGGCGAGTGCCTGACCCAGCGTGTGCGCGGTGAAGAAGTGAATATGGGTGCGGTCCAGCAGGCCCGTGTCGCGGTAGGCGAAGTCATCGCACAGCAGGCTCGCGATGACGCCGGCGTGGCTGATGTTGGGCACCGAGATCACGAGCTGGCCGTCGGGTTCGAGCAGCGGCAGGACGCGTGCCAGACACTGGCGCGGATCGCGCAGGTGCTCGAGCACGTCGGCGGCAAGCACCGTGTCGAAGCGCCGGCCGGCCAGCGGGGCCGACCAGTCGGGCAGGTCCAGGTTGGCCTGCAGCACCTCGGCGCAGTGCTCGCGCGCCAGCGCGCCGGCGGCGGCGTCGTACTCGACGCCGGTGACTTCACAGCCGTAGTGACGGCTCAGCACGGCGGACATGGCGCCGGCCGCGCAACCGAGCTCGAGGACGCGCTGTCCCGCGGCGGCCAGGCGACACACGCGCGCCGCCGTGCCGTCGCCGCTCGGGTCGAAATCGTAGTGATAGCGGAGCGCGTCGGTGCTCATGGCGTGGTCCTGTGATCAGGCCTTGTCATCGGCGGAGGGTTCCAGGCTGATGTCGAGCATCGGGACGCCGACCAGGCCGTTGGCCAATCCGCTGTGATGCGAGCGGAACAACACCGCATCGTGGATCCAGTGGTGCTGGCGATGCTCGGCCTGCGTACCGTCGGCCACCGCCACGGCGATCGAATAATCGCCGACCGGCAGCAGCGGCATGGGAAAGCGGAAGCGGGCGTTGAACACCGCGCCGCTTTCGACCGGCTGCGGATCGTCGGCGTAGGTGAGATACGTGTTGTCGCCGAACAGCGTCTGGCCCAGGCGGTCTTTGACGTAGAAGCCGGCGATGGGTCGTTCGAGATATTGATTGGCGCGCACGCGCAGATGCAGCGTGACGGCCTCGCCGCCCACCACCCACGCCAGCGGCTCGCCCGCGTCGTTGGACAGGAACACGTTTTCGACGGTCGCGCCGCCCTCGCCGAAGCTCGCCTGCGCCGGATCGAAGCGGAACACTTCGAGGTCGTTGCGCAGATTGCTGGCGTTGATGAAGTCGCGGCGCTGGTCGACCCACTCGACTTCGGTCGCGGGCGTCGCGGCCTCGCGCACCACCTTGCGGTTGTTGCTTTCGAACAGCGAGGCCAGATAAGACTCGCACACGGCCTTGGCCTCGCCCTGTTCGACGACCTGGCCTTCGCGCAGCCAGATCGCGCGCTGACAGAGGTTGGTGACGGCCGCGCTGTCGTGGCTCACGAACAGCACGGTGCCGGTCTCGCGGAAGCGGCGCAGGAAGCGCATGCACTTTTGCGTGAACAGCGCGTCGCCCACGGCCAGGGCTTCGTCGATGATCAGGATGTCGGCATCGACGTGCGCGATGACGGCAAAGGCCAGCCGCACGTACATGCCCGAGGAATAGGTCTTGACCGGTTGGTCGACGAAATCGCCGATCTCGGCGAAGTCGAAGATGTCCTGCAGCCGGGCGTCGATCTGCTGCCGGCTCAGGCCCAGGATCGCGGCGTTCAGGTAGACGTTTTCGCGCCCGGTGAATTCCGGATTGAAGCCCGCGCCCAGCTCGAGCAGGGCGGCGACGCGGCCATGCACGCTGATCTGGCCCAGCGTGGGGGTCAGGGTGCCGCAGATCAATTGCAGCAGCGTGGATTTGCCGGAGCCGTTGCGGCCGATGATGCCGACGGTTTCGCCGCGCTTGACGTCGAAACTCACGCCCGACAGCGCGTGAAACTCCCGGAACATTTTCTTCTTCGGGAACAGGCGCTGCAGCAGGCGATCCTGCGGACGGCGGTACAGGCGGAACGTCTTGCTGACGTCGGCCACGGAGATGGCGATGTCAGAGCACATCAGCGAATCCTTTTTTCATCACTCGGAAAGCACGGTAGCCGACGACCGCCACCACGCACGCCACGAGGCTGTACACCCCCAGCGCCGCGAAGTCGGGCCGGCCGCCGTGCAGCACGACCTGGCGCGATTGTTCGATGATCAGCGTGAGCGGATTGAAGGCGAAGATGGTCTGGAAGCTGTCCGGCAGCGCGGACGCCGGATAGAACACCGGCGAGAGAAACATCAGGATCGTGGTGAACAGCCCGGTGATCTGGCTGACGTCGCGCAGATACACGCCCAGGCCGGCCAATGCCCACGCCACGCCGGCGAGCAGCACGAAATACGGCAGCAGAATCACCGGCAGCCACAGCACGGTGAGGTGCAGCGAGTGGTGCACGATGGCATAAAAGGCGAGCAGCACGGTCAGGCTGATCAGGAAGTGAAACAGCGCCGACAGCAGACCCACCGCCGGCAGGGTCTCGAGCGGGAACACCACGCGCTTCACGTAGCTGACGTTGCCGACGATCTGGCCCGGCGAGCGGTTGAGGCACTCGGCGGCCAGGCCGTGAATGATCAGCCCGACGAACAATTGCAGGGCGTAGTCGATGGGGCTTTGCGTGTCCTGCGACCAGCGCGCCCGGAAGATGCCGCTGAACACCACGGTATAGACCGACAGCATCAGAATCGGCGTGACCAAAGACCAGACCAATCCGCCCGCGGAGCCTCGGTAGCGTCCCAGCACATCGCGCCAGGTCAGGGTCATAAGCAGACGGCGATGCTGCCAGAGCGTGAAGCGGCTGGCTGGCGTTGCGGGGGCTGGCGTCATAGATGTGCGTCGGGTCATGCGATCGGGAAAGGCGCTATTGTAGTGCCGCGTGTGACCGTCATTTCCCGGTCACACCGTCACGCTGTAACAGAGGCAACAGGCGTTGCGCGAGGGTGGTCGCGCCGCTCAGCGACAGGTGGCCGCCATCGACGTAGGCCAGCCCTTCCGGGGTGGCGTCCCGGCGCGCCAGGCAGGCCCGATCCTGGCACAGCAGCGGATACAGCGAGATGTAGTCCACGCCGGCCTGGGCCAGGCCCTGTTGCAGCGTTTGATCCAGCGCGCGGCTGGAGCGCAGCTGGCCGTAGGCCATTTGCGCCGGGGCGAGCGCGCCGTCGTGGCCGCGGGCGTAGTTCAGCAGGTTTTGTTGCAAAGACGAGCGCCAGACCGGCACCGGCCCGAGCACGACCACCCGGGATCCGGGGGCGGCACGGCGGATCCGCTCCACCGTGTCGACCAGGGCCCGTTGCAGCGCCTCGGTCGAGAGCTTGTAGCCTTCCCAGAACGCGTGCAGCAGGATCAGGTCGGGCGGCTGCGCCGACACCTGCTGCAGGATGCGCGTGTTGATGGTGTCCAGCGGACGCTGGAGATTGTTGCGCAGGTCGGTGCCGAACAGCGGCGCGGTCGCGTCGGTCGTGGCCTGCTGCATCGACCAGCCCGGCAGGGTGGCCATGCCGGCAAAGAGCGCGGCCGCATGGGAGTCGCCCCACAGCAGGGCGCTGGGATGGCCGGCCGGGAAACAGGTGGCGGGGTCGCCCAGGTTGCCGCGGTAGATCATGTTGTGACAAATCCCGTCGCGCAGGCCCGCGTGCCAGGCCGGGGTCAGCAGCGGCGCGCTGGCCAGGGTCCGGACGCTCTCGGGCAGGCGCTGCGCCAGCCCCTGCTGGCTCCAGATCCAGACGCCCGCGCCGGCCGTCGCCACCATCGCCGCCGCGAGCAGGCCCGTGGTGCGGCGGCCGGGATTGCGGGCGTGCCGGATGGGCTGCTCGATATAACGATAGGTGAGCCAGGCAAGCAGCACGCTCGCCGCGATCGCGGCGGCCGTGGCCAGCGCCAGCGCCGGTCCGGCCAGGTCGGTGTAGCGCACCCGCAAAAACGACAGCATGGGCCAGTGCCACAAATAGAGGGGGTAGCTGATCCGGCCCAGCCAGACCACGGCCGGACGCGACAGCAGCCGGCGGTTGACCCAGGCGTGGGGCCCGGCCGCGATCAGCAGCAGGGCACCGGCCACCGGCAGCAGCGCCGCCGGCATGGGAAAGAGCCGGTCGGGCCGGGCGACGATCAGCGTCACGGCCAGCAGGGCGACCCCGATCCACGACAGCAGGTCGGCCCGCCGGGACGGGCCCGGGGTCTGGCCGTCGCGGCCCAGGCCCCAGACGGCCAGCAGGCCGCCGGCGCCCAGCTCCCAGAAGCGGGACCACGGGGCGTAGAACCCGGCCGTCGGATCCTTCACGCTCAGCCAGCCGGAGGCGATCAGGCTGGCCAGCGTCACCCCGCCCAGCACCCACAGCAGGACGCCGCGGCGGCGCGGGGGCAGCCAGAGTAAAAACGGCCACAACAGGTAAAACTGTTCCTCGATCCCCAGCGACCACAGATGCAGCAGCGGCTTGGCCTCGGCCACGCCCGCGAAGTAGTTCACGTCCTGCCAGAGCACCAGGTTGGCGACGAAGGCCGCGCCCGCGGCGGTGTGCCGGCCCAGCTGGGCGTAGTCGGCCGGCAGCAGAAACAGCGCGCCCAGCGCCAGGCTGGCCGCGCTCACCACGACCAGGGCCGGGAACAGGCGGCGGATGCGTCGGGCATAGAACGTGCTGAGCGCACCGCGCCTTTCGCCCGCGACCGCGGACTCCGACAACAGGATGCGCGTGATCAGAAAGCCCGAGATCACGAAAAACGCGTCGACGCCCGCGAAGCCGCCCCGGAGCCAATCGGGGGCAGCGTGGTAGAGGACGACAACAGTCACGGCAAAGGCGCGTAGCCCGTCGATGTCGGGCCGGTAGCCGGTAGGTCTAGTCATAAAAGTGGTGTGCAAACGACACCATCCGGGCTGGTCCAGGCCTAGGCGAAACGCCCGAGAGGGCGCTCCACGGGGCGCGTACTTTCGCAGGACGGAACGTGATCGTTAAAGACATTCTTAAAGAGGGAGGGTCCACGCCAATCTGACGACAATCGACGACAACCGTCGCAAATTTGGTGTCATTCCCGGTCTACTTGTATGACATGTGGCGATCGTGGCGAGAAGTCACCGGCAATCCCGGGACCGCCCCTGACCCCACATATTCACTAACAATTGATTTGAGCGGGAAGCGCAATTTGCGTGAATAGTAGCTTCGGAGCATGAAATGCGCTGCTAACTCGCAGCATTGTCATGGACTCTCTCGAAATGTTGCTTTAAACTTCCGCGATGTTACTGGATGCTAGGGTAAAGGTATCTTCAAAGTCCCTTCCACAGCTCAGGTAACATCCATCGATGGGTGTAACCCGCAACACAAAGGACGACCAACAAAATGGCTAATCCGTACTTCAACGCGCAGTACTACCTGCAGAACAACCCGGATCTGGTTCTGGCCGGCATCACCGTGGAAACCGCCGAAGCCCACTACACCAAGTACGGTGCTTTCGAAGAATCGAAGGCTGGCGCTCCCCGTCTGCCGAACGCCTGGTTCGACGCTTCGTTCTACCTGCAAAGCAACCCTGATCTGATCGCCGCTGGCCTGACCCTGGGTCAAGCGCTGGATCACTATGCTCAGTACGGCATCTTCGAAGGTCGTGCCTTCAGCGACGACGCTGATCTGGATCCCTCGGAATTCGACGCTTCGGCCTACGCCGCTGCCAACGAAGACCTGCGCACCGCCTTCGGTATCGAAGACGCGTCGGACCTGACCGCCGAGCAAACCGCTGACCTGCTGGGCCACTACCTGGCCTACGGTCTGTACGAATCGCGCACCACCGGCCAGACCGGCGACTTCGCCAACCTGGTTGGCCAATCGCAAGCTGCTCCGATCGCCGTGACCGCTGGCACCGTGGCTGTGGGCACCCAGTTCGACGACACGTTCACCCTGGACGCCGCCACCGTTGCCACCGCTTCGGTCAATGGCGTTGCTGGCGATGACACCCTGGTCATCACCGGCGCCGGCGCTACCGCCGTCCGTCTGACCTCGGTCGAAAACATCGCCATCAACGACGCCGCTGACGTGACCGTCACCGGCACGGGCGTTGAAACCCTGTCGTTCACGAACGCCTCGGGCGCTTCGTACGCTGGCGCGCTGGTTTCGGACATCACCATCGGTGCTGGCACGACCGACGTCGAATTCGCCTTCACCGGCGTGACCGGTTCGTCGGACGAGCTGTCGCTCAAGCTGGCTGCTGACGCCAACGTGTCGAACGGCGTGGCCGTGTCGGGCGTGGAAACCGTTGATCTGGACCTGGCTGCCACCGTTGATTCGAACGGCAACTTCGTCTCGGCTGGTCAAATCGCTCAGCTGAACGCCAATGGCGTGGAAGGCTCGTCGCTGACGGTGAACATCACCGGCGGCAACGCTGCTTCGACCAACTCGCTGGTCGTGGAAAGCTTCGGCTCGGCCGAGCTGGCCAACGTCACCATCGACGGTTCGGACTACCTGGGCGGCCAAACGCTGACCGCTGGCGCCTCGCTGGCTAACGTCAACGTCACCATCAACGGCGGCGCTGGCAAGGACCTGCTGTCCACGAACACCGCTGCTGGCCACACCGCCACGCTGAACGGTGGCGCTGGTGACGACACGCTGGTGGCTTCGCTGGGTCAGGACATCCTGACCGGTGGCGCTGGCAACGACGTGTTCCAGTTCACGACCGCCAACTCGCTGGTTTCGCTGACCAACGGCACGATCGACAAGGTCGACACGATCACCGACTTCTCGGCTGGTGACTCGGTTGAGCTGGCCGCTACCGTTGCTACGGGCACCATCAGCAACGTCGGTGAAGTGGACGCCAACGGCCTGGTTTCGTTCGAAACCGGCTTCCTGGCCGCCAACACCACGCTGACCGCTGTCGTGACCGCCCTGAGCGCGAACGTCGGTTCGGGCGAGCAAGTGCTGTTCAAGTTCGGCGCCGATGCCTACTCGTTCGTTGCTGACGCAACGGCCGGTGACATCGCTGGCGACAGCCTGATCAAGCTGACCGGCGTTGACGCCACGAAGCTGGTCACCGACGGCGCCACCATCGAATTCCTCGCCTAAGCGAGAATTCGAAGGGAGAGGGCGTGCGAATGTCCTCTCGCGTCGCAAGACGCTAAGCACGTAGCAGTCTGAAGAAGGGCCCGAGCAATCGGGCCCTTCTTCTTTGGGGGCGAGTGCAGCAGCGTGCGCAGCGGCGAGTGCAGCAGCGTGAGCAGCGCCTCGCGCCGCAGCGAGTGCAGCAATTGCGCACCCGCGAGCGCAGCCCGAACGTGCAGCGCGGCCATGTTCGGCACCGTGCCGTCCCAGCTGCGGTAACGCGAGCCGTACCCCACGCGCCAGTCCCTCCTCGCGGGGCCGCATCACCCCCGGGAACCCGATTGGCGCCGCCCGGTCGAAGCATGCTATATCTCTTAGTCTGACGGATCCCTCGTCAGCGTCCGACGCCACCACGCGCGTTTTCGTACCTCAACTGTCTCCTTCGCCCATGCCCAAGTTCGTTGCCCTTTCGCCCTCGCAGCACAAAGACGCTCGCTGGCTCCTCAAGACCTCGTACAAGTTTGCCGGCACGGACGCATTGGTGCCGGTCGTGGCCCGCGAAGCGCACAAGGTGCTGCTCGAGATGCCGCTCGCGTTCGCGCGCCGTCCGGAAGGCGGCTTCGGGCTGATGGGCGTGCAGGGCCTGGTGGCGAACACCAACCTGTTCGTGTCCGACGACGGCCGCTGGACCGGCCGCTACATCCCCTCCGTGTACCGCGGCTACCCGTTCGCGCTGGGCCGCACGGACGACGGCCGCGAGGTGCTGTGCTTCGATGTCGAGAGCGGCCAGCTGAGCGACGAGGGCGGCGAACGCTTCTTCGAAGACAACGGCGAGCCGGCCACCAAGGTGGCGGGCATGCTGTCGTTTCACGAGGCCGTGACGCTGAACCGCCGGCAGACCAATTTCGCCTGCGACGTGCTGGAAAAGCATGGCCTGATCCAGCCTTGGGAGATCAACCTTGAACTCGCCAGCGGCACCAACCGGATCGAGGGCCTGTTCCGCGTCGACGAGGCCAAGCTCAAGCAGCAGTCGGGCGATGTGCTCGGCGCCCTGATGCAGTCGCACGCCATGCCGCTGGCGTATTGCCAGCTGCTGTCGATGCAGCAGCTCGAGCAGCTCGGCATCCGCGCGCGGGCCCGCTCGGCCGCCGGCAAGGCAGCCCTGGCCACCGACCAGTACGGCGACATCAATCTCGATTTCCTGAATGACGACGGGGTGTTCCCGTTCGGCCACAGCTGATGTCCGGACCGGAGGCCCGGCCGTGTGGCCTCCGGTACACACCCTGTTTGCGGGGCCCGTTCCCCGGGGTGACCCTGGGCTTGTTGTCAGGTGTGCGTGTTACCATTGGCAGCTTTTCTGAATCGCGGCCAGCGCCGCTGCAATGAGGCGGACACTGCCTTTTTGCAGGGCTTTCCGGGCTGCTGATGACCGACTTCGGTTCGCATATTTCAGGCTGGTTTTCCGGCCACTCCCATAGGTTTTTCCATGAAGCCTTCCCGTCGCACTGAGTTGGGCGAGGCCCTGTACCGCTTTCGCAAGACGTTCTACGGTCTGGCCGCGTTCAGCTGTGTGATCAATATTCTTGCGCTCACACCGTCGCTGTACATGCTGCAGGTGTACGACCGGGTGCTGGCGAGCCGCAACGAAACGACCCTGCTCATGCTGACCGTCCTGGTGGCCGGTCTGTTCCTGCTGTCGGCGCTGCTCGAATTCGCGCGCTCGTCGGTGTTGATCCGCGTGGGCAACAAGTTCGACGAGATGCTGAGCAATCGCGTCTTCACGGCCTCGTTCGAGCGCAATCTGCGCCGCGCCGGGGGCAACCCGGCCCAGGCCACGCACGATCTCACCAACCTGCGGCAATTCCTCACCGGCAGCGCGCTGTTCGCCTTTTTCGATGCGCCCTGGACGCCCATCTATATGGCGGTCGCGTTCATGGTGCACCCGCTGCTGGGCTTCATCACGCTGGGCGGCTCGATCATTCTGTTCGGCCTGGCCTACCTCAACAAGCTCGCCACCGACAAGCCGCTGGGCGATGCCAACGTGTCGGCCTTGCAGGCCGCCGCGTTCGCCAACAACCACCTGCGCAACGCCGAAGTGATCGAGGCGATGGGCATGCTGCCCGGCCTGCGTGAACGCTGGCGCAAGCAGCATCAGCGCGTGCTGAAGCTGCAGACCCAGGCGTCCGATAGCGCCGCCCGTATCAGCACCGTCAGCCGTTTCGTGCGCGTGTTTCTGCAGTCCGCGATCCTGGGCGCCGGCGCGCTGCTGGTGATCGAAGGCCAGATCTCGCCGGGCATGATGATCGCGTGCTCGATTCTGCTGGGCAAGGCGCTGGGGCCGGTCGAGCAGGCCATCGGCACCTGGAAGCAGCTCGTGTCGACCCGCGCGGCCTACGCCCGTCTGGACGAGATCCTCAAGGAAGCGCCGCCGCGCGGCAACACGCTGTCGCTGCCGCGTCCGCGTGGCCAGCTGTCGTTCGACAACGTGTTCGCCACGGCGCCGGGCGCCAAGCAAGCCATTCTCAAGGGCCTGAGCTTCAAGATCGAGCCGGGCGAAGTGGTCGGCGTGATCGGCCCCTCGGCATCCGGCAAGTCGACCCTGGCCCGTCTGGTGGTCGGCGTCTGGCCCGCCCAGGCCGGCAACGTGCGCCTGGATGGCGCCGACGTGTATCTCTGGAACAAGGACGAGCTCGGTCCGCATATCGGCTATCTGCCGCAGGACATCGAGCTGTTCGAGGGCACGATCGCCGAGAACATCGCCCGCTTCGGCGAGCCGGATTCGGCCAAGGTCATCAAGGCGGCGCAGCTGGCCGGCGTGCACGACATGATCCTGCGCCTGCCCAACGGCTACGACACGCGCCTGGGCATGGACGGCGCCTCGCTGTCGGGCGGCCAGCGTCAGCGCGTGGCGCTGGCGCGCGCGGTCTACGGCGATCCCGCGCTGATCGTGCTGGACGAGCCCAACTCCAATCTGGACGATCAGGGCGAGGCCGCCCTGGTCAACTCGGTGCGTCAGCTCAAGCAGCTGGGCGCCACGGTGCTGCTGGTCACGCACCGCATGAATATCTTGAACGCGGTCGACAAGTTGATGGTCGTACGCGATGGCGTGATGGTGATGTACGGTGCGCGGGAAACCGTGCTGGACACGCTGCGCAAGCAGCGGACGCAGGCGCAGCAGCTCAGTGCTCAGCAAGGCGCGCCGCTCGCCGCCCCGGCCGCCAGTCTTTAACGGGTCTCGAGAACAATGTGGTTCAAGAAGCAAATCGCCAATAAGGGCGCCGACGTACCGGCGGAGGTCGATACGAATGCCCATGCGCCGATGCGCTGGGGCCTCGTGGTGCTGCTCGTCGGGTTCGGCGGATTCGCGCTGTGGGCGGCTTTCGCGCCGCTGGACGCCGGTGTGACGGCGAATGCCTACGTGCAGGTCGCCGGCAACCGCAAGGCCATCCAGCATCTGGAAGGCGGCACCATCGAAGAGATCCTGGTGCGCGAAGGTGACAAGGTGCACGCGGGTCAGGTCCTGGTGCATCTCAATCCCACGCGTGCGCGTGCGGAGCAGGGCGTCGTGAGCTCGCAGTACATCGTGGCCAAGGCCGTGCAGGCGCGCCTGCTGGCCGAGCGCGACGGCACCGGCAAGATCGTCCAGGATCCGGCCTTCGTGGAGCGCTTCAAGGACGATCCGCGCTACATCACGGCCACGCGGGCGCAGCAGAGTCTTTACGAGACGCGCACGCGCGCGCTCGAAGGCGAGATCGGCATCCTGAAAGAGAATCAGCGTGGCGCGGAACAGCAGCTGCGTGGCCTCGAAGAGGTGCAGCGCAACCGCCGCCAGCAGATCGCCTACATCGGCCGCGAGCTGGCCGGCGTGCGCGATCTCGCGCGCGAAGGATATCTGCCGCGCAATCGCATGTTCGAGCTGGAGCGCGACGCCGCCCAGCTGCAGGCCGCCCTGTCCACCGATATCGTCGACGCCGGCCGCACGCGCAACCAGGTCTCCGAGCTGAAGCTGCGCATCCTGCAGCGCACGCAGGACTATCAAAAAGAGGTGCAGTCGCAGCTCAGCGATATCCAGAAAGAAGTGACGGCGCTGGGTGACCGGCTGTCGGCGCTCGATTACAGCGTGCAGGAAACGGATATCCGCTCGCCGATCGACGGCACCATCATGAATCTGCAGATTCATACGGTGGGTGGCGTGGTGGCGCCGGGGGCGACGCTGATGGAAGTGGTGCCGAACGATGCGCCTTATCTGGTGCAGGCCCAGGTGCCGGTGCAGTCGATCGACCGGGTCGAGACCGGTCTCGATGTGGAGATCACGTTCCCGGCCTTCAACCACGCGCGCACGCCGAATATTCCGGGCAAGGTACTGACCGTCTCGGCCGACCGCCTGACGGATCCCAAGGGCGAAGTCCCCTATTACCTGGCTCAGGTCGAAGTGACGCCGGAAGGCGTGGAGCTGCTCGGCCAGAACACGATTCGCCCCGGCATGCCGGCATCGGTGATGATTCGCACCGGCGAGCGCACCATGCTCAACTATCTGCTCAAGCCGCTGCTCGAACGCGTCGACCGCTCTTTCAAGGAGCAATAAATGCGCGCCTTGCTCACCACCGCGGGATTGCTGTGGGCCGTGGCCACCGGCGTCGCGGCGCAGACGGCCCCCGCCGGGGCGGCCCCAGCGGGGGTGGCAACGGCCCGTGCGGCGCCCGCGACGACGGCCGCCGCACCGGTAGCCAGCATCCCCGCCAACGCGCCGCTGACGCTGTCGCAGGCATGGCGGCTGACGCTGGAGAACGATCCCACCTACCAGGCGGCGGAGAGCGAGCGCGACGCGAGCCAGACCAACCGCGCCATGGGCCGGGCTCAGCTGCTGCCGCAGGTGAGCGGGGCGATCGGTCGCAACAAGATCCGCGGCGACATCGAAGAACCCGATGCGTTCGGTGGCGTGGCCCGCACCGATCTCGACTACATGTCGCGCACCAATGAGATCCGCGTGACGCAAACCGTCTTCAACTGGGGGCGTTTCGCGGAGTACCGCCAGGGTCACTCACGCGCCGACTACGGGCTGGCCGTGTTCGACACCAAGGCGCAGGACACGGCGGTGCGCCTGTTCAATCGCTATCTGCAGGCGCTGCTGTCGTACGAAAACGTGAAGCTGCTGGACGGCAAGCTCAAGGCCAACGAGCAGCAGATCACCGTGGCGAAGCGCCGATTCGATCTGGGAGAGGGCACCGTCACCGACGTGCGCGAGGCCCAGTCGCGCCGCGACCTGGCGCGCGCCGATCTGATCCAGGCGCAGGACGCCCTGATCGTCGCGTCGCGCGAGCTCCAGGAAATGATCGGCCGTCCGCCGCAGCAACTGACCAACATCGATCCGTTCGACGCGCGCCGCACGGCCGCGCGCGACCTCGAGCAGTGGATGGGCCGGGCGATGCAGGACAACGCCGAAATCCGCTCGGGCCTGCAGGCCTACAAGATCTCCGATCAGGAAATCGATCGTGCGTTCGGCGGTCACCTGCCCACCGTGGACGCCATCGCGTCCCGCCGCAAGGTCTCGGCGGAAACGCTGTCGACCCGCGATCAGGACAGCACGACCACGTCGGTCGGGGTGCAGATCAACGTGCCGATCTTCTCGGGCGGCATGACGAGCGCCCAGGTGGATCAGGCGCGCTTCAATCGCGATCGCGCCGGCCAGGAGCTGGCCGCCACGCGCGAGCGGATCGCCGTCGAGGTGACCCGGCAGTATCAAGGGGTGGTGAGTGGCGCCGAGCGCGTCGCGGCCCTCGAGGTAGCGGCCACGTCCAGCGCCGAGGCGCTGAAGGCCGTGCAGAAGGGCTTCCAGGCAGGCACCCGCACGATCGTCGATATCCTGGATGCCCAGGACCAGCTCTATCAGGCGCGGCTCGATCTGAGCAAATCGCGTCTGCAATTCATCCAGGCGCGGCTGGCGCTGGCCAGTGCGGCCGGCAATCTCGATGCGACCGAGATCGACGACGTCAGCAAGACCTACTTCAGCACGGCCGTGGCGGATCTCGCCGTCGCGCGCTGAGCGCAGGCAGGCCGCGCCCGCGTGCCACCTGCTTCTGTAGTCAGACACAGAAAGCGGGCCGTCGAACCTTGATTCGCCCGGCCCGCGGCCTCGCCATCAGGCGTAGGTGTCGGCGTCTTTCAGCAGCACGCCCTGCTGGTCCTTGGCGGACAGGATCGGGTCCGTGCTGATCGGCCATTCGATGGCCAGATCCGGATCGTTCCACAGAATGCTGCGCTCATGCTGCGGCGCGTAGTAGTTCGTGGTCTTGTACAGAAACTCCGCCGACTCCGACAGCACCACGAAGCCGTGCGCGAAGCCTTCCGGCACCCACAGCTGACGCTTGTTCTGTGCGGACAGGTGCACGCCGACCCACTGACCGAACGTGGGCGACGAGCGGCGCAGGTCGACGGCCACGTCGAACACCTCGCCCGACGTGACGCGCACCAGCTTGCCCTGCGGCTGCTGCATTTGATAGTGCAGGCCGCGCAGCACGCCGTGCGCGGAGCGCGAGTGGTTGTCCTGGACGAACTGGGTCTTCAGGCCGGTCAGGGATTCGAATTGCTGCTGATTGAAGCTCTCGAAGAAAAACCCGCGATCGTCGCCGAACACCTTGGGCTCGAACAGCACCACGTCCGGAATCTGTTGTCGGATGGCTTGCATCAATAGACCTTTTCTTTGAGCACACGTTTGAGATACTGGCCATAGCCGTTCTTGGACAGCGGCTCGGCAAGTGCCTCGAGTTGTTCGGGCGAAATCCAGCCCTGGCGGAAGGCGATCTCTTCGGGGCACGCCACCTTCAGGCCCTGACGGCTCTCGATCGTGGCGATGAACTGGCCGGCCTCGAGCAGCGACTCGTGCGTGCCGGTATCGAGCCAGGCGTAGCCGCGGCCCATGATCTCGACCGCCAGCTGCTTCTGTTCGAGATAGGCGCGGTTGACGTCGGTGATTTCGAGTTCGCCGCGTGCCGAGGGCTTCACCTGCTTGGCGATGTCGACGACCTGCGAATCATAGAAATACAGGCCGGTCACCGCGTAGCTGGACTTCGGCTGCTTGGGCTTTTCTTCGAGCGACAGCACCTGGCCGTTGTCATCGAATTCCGCCACGCCGTAGCGCTCGGGATCGTGCACGTGATAGGCGAAGATGCTCGCGCCATCGGGACGCGCGGACGCGCGCGCCAGCAGCAGATGGAAGTCGTGGCCGTAGAAAATATTGTCGCCCAGCACCAGCGCGCTCGGCGCGCCATCGAGGAACTTCTCGCCGATGATGAAGGCCTGCGCCAGACCGTCGGGCGAGGCCTGCACTTCGTATTGCAGATTCAGGCCCCAGCGCGAGCCGTCGCCCAGCAGCTGTTCGAAGCGCGGCGTGTCTTGCGGCGTCGAGATGATCAGGATGTCCCGGATACCCGCCAGCATCAGCGTGGTCAGGGGGTAGTAGATCATCGGCTTGTCGAAGACCGGCAGCAGCTGCTTGCTCAGCGCGAGCGTCGCGGGGTGCAGTCGGGTGCCGGAACCTCCGGCCAAAATAATGCCTTTACGTTTCATGGCGTATCCGTCGAAGTGAGTTGATCGATCAGGCGATCGACATACACCTGCCAGGCCGGCAGCGCGAGACCGAGGCCGCTGGCGAGCTTGGTGTTGTCGAGACGAGAGTTGGCGGGACGCCGGGCAGGAACAGGGTATTAGGCCGTGGTGATGGGCGCCACCGCGCCCTGCGGCAGGGCCAGCGGCATGCCGTTGGCGCGGGCACGCTCGATGGCGTAGGTCGCCAGGCCGTGCCACGTCGTTTCGCCGCTGGCCACCAGGTGATAGACACCGGAGCCGAGGCGGCCTTGCACGTGCGCGAGGATGGCGTGCGCGGTGACGTCGGCGATCAGCTCGGCCGAGGTCGGCGCGCCATGCTGGTCGGCCACCACGCGCAGCGCGTCGCGCTCGCGGGCCAGGCGCAGCATGGTCTTGATGAAGTTGCCGCCATGCGACGAAAACACCCAGCTCGTGCGCAGCACGAGGTTGGCACAGCCGGCCTGCGCAATGGCCTGCTCGCCCTCGAGTTTGGTGCGGCCGTAGACGCTCTGCGGGCCGGTGGCGTCGTCTTCGAGGTATTGGCCGGCTTTCGTGCCATCGAAGACGTAGTCGGTGGAGTAATGCACCAGCAGGGCGCCGCGGCGCGCCGCGCACTCGGCCAGCACGGCCACGGCCTGAGCATTCACGCGGCCCGCGGCGTCGGCGTCGGTCTCTGCCTTGTCCACCGCCGTGTAGGCGGCCGCATTGACGATGACGTCCGGCGCGACCCGCTCGATCACGGCGCGCAGCGTGTCGGGCTGGCCCAGATCGGCCTCGGTGCGGTCCATCGCGACCAGCTGCCCGAGCGGGAGCAGCGTGCGTTGCAGCTCGCGTCCGACCTGTCCATTCTTGCCGAGAAGTAGAACTTTCATTTTTAGATCTTGTTGAAAATGGCCGCGGCGAGCAGACCGAGGTTGCCCAGGGTCGTCTGGCGATAAACGCCACTGCGGTAGAGCCCCGAGATTCGGCCCGGCAGACTTGCCTGCCGGGCTTGCGAGAAGCGGTTCAGCCGGCGGCGGCTGTCCTCGCTCAGGTGGTCGTGCAGCGGCTCGAGCGCCCGCAGATTGCGGGTGTTCCAGTCGCGCAGCCGGCCCTGCGCCAGTTGCCGCACGCGCGACAGGCGCGCGCTGAAACTGCGATTGGCGCCGATCAGATTGCCGTCGTGCTGGCGGTATTGCAGCGACGGGCGATGATCGTAGTGCACCTCGCCGCCACAGCCGCTGATCACCTGATAGGTCAGCCAGTCGTGCGCGGCCACGTCGGCTTGCGGACCGACGGTGCGCATGAGCGCCATGGCGGGATTGTTGAACACCATCGTGTTGCCGCCGGCGATGTTCTGCACGAGCGCATTGGCGAAGGCCGGGCTGCGGTTGAACTGCGGCGACTCGCCGATCGGCTGGCCGACGCCATCGATCAGGCGGGTCCGCGAGCAGTACAGCGCCGGACGGGTCGGGTCGACCGTACGCAGCCACGCCAGGGCCCGCTCGAGCTTGTCCGCGTCCCAGATGTCGTCCTGGTCGGCGTAGGCGTAGTAATCGGCCCGCACCTCGGGATGACAGGTCAGGCTCAGGAAGTTCGCGACGAACCCCTGGCGCGGGCCCGCCAGCAGATGGACTCTCGATTCGCCCCACTTCTGGCGGAAGTCGTCGATCAGCGCGAGCGTACCGTCGCGCGATCCGTCATCCGAGATGAAGAGCGTCCAGTTCTGGTGCGTTTGTGCGCCGAGCGATGCCAGTTGGTCGGCCAAGAACGCCTGCCCTTGGTAGGTGCAGAGCAGGATAGCGACTTGGTCAGCCATGCTGTCAGGTGTACTGCTTCGATACCCAGTCGCGATAGGCGCCGGATGTCACGTCCTGAACCCATTGCTGGTTGTCCAGGTACCACTGGACGGTCTTGCGGATGCCCGAGTCGAAGGTCTCGGCGGGCTTCCAGCCCAGCTCGGCGCCGATCCGGCCCGCGTCGACCGCGTAGCGGCGGTCGTGGCCCGGGCGGTCTTTCACGAACTCGATCTGATCGCGATACGACTTGCCGTCGGCGCGCGGGCTGAGTTCGTCGAGCAGCGCACAGATCGTGTGCACGACGTCGAGGTTGGCTTTTTCGTTGTGGCCGCCGACGTTGTAGGTCTCGCCCGGCTTGCCGGCCTCGAGCACGCGGCGGATCGCGCTGCAGTGATCCTTGACGTAGAGCCAGTCACGGATCTGCTGGCCATCGCCATAAATCGGCAGCGGCTTGCCACCCAGTGCGTTGTGAATCACCAGCGGGATCAACTTTTCGGGGAAATGATAAGGCCCGTAGTTGTTGGAGCAGTTGGTGGTGAGCACCGGGATGCCGTAGGTGTGGTGATAGGCGCGCACGAGGTGATCGCTCGCGGCCTTGCTCGCCGAATACGGGCTGTTGGGCTGATATTGATGCTGTTCGGTGAACGCGGCGTCGCCCGCTTCGAGCGTGCCGTACACCTCGTCGGTGGACACGTGCAAAAAGCGGAAGGCGTTGCGTTCGGACTCGGGCAGCGCGTTGAAATAAGCGCGCACGCATTCGAGCAACTGGAACGTGCTGACGATATTGGTTTGAATGAACTCGCCGGGCCCGTGAATGGAGCGGTCGACGTGAGATTCGGCCGCGAAATTGAGCACGGCGCGCGGCTGGTGCTCTTGCAGCAGCTTCGTTACCAGGGCGGTGTCACCGATATCACCGTGAATCAGCTGGTGGCGGCTATCGCCGCGCAGCGAATCCAGGTTGCGCGGATTGCCGGCATAAGTGAGCTTGTCGAGCGTAATGACGGGCTCGTCATGCTGCGCCAGCCAATCCAGCACGAAATTCGATCCGATGAAGCCGGCGCCGCCGGTAACGATAATTGTCATTATTTAGGAGCCGCGGCGACACGCGAGGTCGCCGCACAGAGGGGAAAGGTCGGCAACTATTATGCCGTAATTGCCTAAGCCGCTGGGAAACAAGCGGTTTCCCCTCCCCCTATGGCGCGAGATCGCAAATGCTCTAAAAACAAATGCGTCTTTTTATAGTTTGGCGCTTATGGGCTGTCAGCTCGATTTATTTTCGGGCGGCGTGGTGGCGGTCGGGGTGACGGGGGCGGTCGCCACGGCCACCGGGGTGCCGGCCACCGCAGCGCCGGCTGCCGGAGTGCCGGCCACCGGGCCGCCGGCCACCGGGCCGCCAGCCACCGGGCCGCCAGCCACCGGAGTGCCGGCCACCGGAGCGCCGGCCGCCGGAGTGCCGGCCACCGGAGCGCCGGCCGCCGGCCCCGGCATACCGGTGATCTTCGGCACGCATTCGGAATGAAACCAGGAGATCGTGACGGGTTCGCCCGCGAGCCAGCGCTTGACCGGCGGGACCACCTGCTCGCCGATCAGCATGCCCAACAGCCCGAGCAGCGCGACCACCGGCGGCGCCGGCGAGCGCACCTGCAGCAGCGCGTAGATGACGCCGACCAGCACGCCGGCGCCGAGGGAAACGAGATAGAGCTTCATGGGCAGCCTCGGCGTCAGAAGGCCCAGCAGGAGCAGCCGAGCGCGCCCCAGAAGCGGTTGCGCTCGGACGTGGGCACGGCGGTGTCCCAGGCGTGCGCGTGGCCGTGCACGCCGCAGCTCGTGCTGCATGCGCACAGCGAGCGCATCGCCGCGCCGCGGGTGGCGAGCTGCGGGCGCGGCACGTAGCCGCCGTGGTGGCGGGCGGGCGACCAGTCCGGCATGGCCGGCGGCAGCTCCGGCGCCAGCGGCCGGAACTCGTCGCTGCCGTGCACGACGTTGCCGCCCAGCAGGGTCAGCACGGAGGTGATGTCCTGGATGTCGTCGCCGGGCACGCTGAAGTAGTCGGCCGACAGCACCGCCAGATCGGCGAGCTGGCCGACCTGGATCTGGCCTTTCTTGCCCACCTCGGTGGAGAACCAGGTATTGGCTTCGGTCCAGAGCCGCAATGCGGTTTCGCGGTCGAGCACGTTGGCCTGCGGATAGAGCGACATGCCGCCCACCGTCTTGCCGGTGGTGAGCCAGTACAGCGATACCCACGGGTTGTAGGAAGCGACGCGGGTGGCGTCGGTGCCGGCACCGACCTTCACGCCACGCTCCAGCATGCGCTTGATCGGCGGGGTGGCCTCCGCGGCGCGGGCGCCGTAGCGCTCCACGAAATACTCGCCCTGATACGCCATGCGGTGCTGCACGGCGATGCCGCCACCCAGGGCCGCAATGCGGTCGATGTTGCGGTCGGTGATGGTCTCGGCGTGGTCGAAGAACCAGTTCAGGCCTTCGAAGGGCACGTCGCGCGCCACCTTTTCGTACACGTCGAGCGCGCGCGAGATGGTCTCGTCGTAGGTGGCGTGCATGCGCCACGGCCAGCGCTTCTCGGCGAGCAGCCGCACCACCGGTTCGAGGTCCGCTTCCATCGACGGCGCCATGTCGGGCCGCTCGACGCGGAAGTCTTCGAAGTCCGCAGCGGTATAGACCAGCATTTCGCCGGCGCCGTTGTGGCGGTACAGGTCATCGCCCTGGCCGGGATGCACGGTGTCGGCCCAGTTCTTGAAATCCTCGAGCTCTTCCTTGGGCTTTTGCGTGAAGAGGTTGTAGGCGAGGCGGATCGTGAGCTGACCTTCGCGGTGCAGCTCTTCGATGACCTGATAGTCGTCGGGGTAGTTCTGGTAGCCGCCACCGGCGTCGATCACGCCCGTCACGCCCAGCCGGTTGACCTCGCGCATGAAGTGGCGCGTGGAGTTCTTTTGATACTCGGCGGGCAGCTTGGGGCCCTTGGCCAGCGTGGAATACAGGATGGTGGCGTTGGGCTTGGCCAGCAGCAGGCCGGTGGGGTTGCCCGAGGCGTCGCGGATGATCTCCCCGCCCGGCGGATTCGGCGTGTCCTTGGTATAGCCCACGGCGCGCAGCGCGGCGCCGTTGAGCAGGGCACGGTCATACATGTGCAGGATGAACACGGGCGTGTCGGGCGCGGCGGCGTTGAGCTCTTCGAGCGTCGGCAGGCGCTTCTCGGCGAACTGGTATTCGGTGAAGCCGCCGACCACGCGCACCCACTGCGGCGCCGGCGTGCGGTCGGCCTGCTCCTTGAGCATGCGCATCGCGTCGGCCAGCGAACGCACGCCGTCCCAGCGCAGTTCGAGGTTGTAGTTCAGGCCGCCCCGGATGATGTGCATGTGGCTGTCGATCAGCCCGGGGATGACGCGCCGCCCCTGCAGGTCGATGACGCGCGTGGCGCTCGTGGCGGTGCGCATGATCTCGTCGCGCTCGCCCACGGCGCTGAAGCGGCCGCCGCTGATGGCCACGGCGTCGGCCTGCGGGTTCTGCCGGTCGAGCGTGGCGAACTTGCCGTTGATCAGGATCAGGTCGGGGGAAGAGGGGGTTTGTGTCATCGGAAATTCTCCAGGCATGCCGTGAGCGGTGCAATCTGCCGTGCGCCGGACCCAAGGCTAATGTGTCGCCGGCGTGCAAGCCATTGTCTGTTGGTATTAGGCCCGGATTTTATGAGTGAGATGCGCGTCTCGGCGTGCGATCCGAAACGGCGTTTCACCGTCGTCGTGCACGGCGTCCCGAAGCGTGGGACGCCGTAACGAAACTGAATGTAGGCGTACGAACTCCGCGTGGATGGCGCCGATATAATCCGCCGCGTTTACGGGGGCGGCCCGCCGCGACCCCGCTATCTGCTGGCGGGAGAAAGATGAATCACTCGAGTCTGGAAGACAAGCACCCCGACGACGGCGATGCGCTGGTGATCGTCGTCGACGACGATGCGCCTTTGCGCGAGGCGCTGAGCAGCCTGCTGCGGTCGGTGGGCCTGCGGGTCGCGCTTCATGACTCGGCCCATGCGCTGCTCGATGCGCCGTTGCCGGATGTGCCGAGCTGCCTGCTGCTCGACGTGCGTCTGCGCGGGCCGAGCGGGCTCGAATTGCAGACCCGGCTGCGCCAGCAGGCCGAACGCGTTCCCATCATCTTCATGACGGGCCATGGCGACATCGCCATGACGGTTGCCGCGATGAAAGGCGGCGCTGAAGACTTCCTCACCAAGCCCTTCCGGGATCAGGACCTGCTCGACGCCGTGACGGCCGCGCTCGACAAGGACCGGGAGCGGCGGCGCGGCTCGCGGCGCGCTGCCGCGATCCGCGCGCTCTATGAGTCGCTCACGCCGCGCGAGGCCGAGGTCATGGGCCTTGCCGTGCGGGGCCTGCTCAACAAGCAGATCGCGGGCCGGATCGGCATCAGCGAGGTCACGGTGAAGATCCACCGCGGCCAGGCCATGCGCAAGATGCAGGCGCGCTCCTTCGCCGATCTGGTGTTGATGGCGCAGCAACTCGGCATCTGCGACACGGCGCTCGAGGCGCTGGCCTGAGCGCCGGCGAGGCCGCGCGCCCGGCCGCGCGCACGCGTTGTGTCAGGCCACGCCGCCGTTGGCGCGGATGATCTGCCCATTGATCCAGCCCGAGGCCGGGCTTGCCAGAAAGGCCACCACCTCGGCGATGTCGTCGGGCTGACCCAGACGCTCGAGCGGCGGCAGTTTCGTGAAATGCTCGATCTGTTCGGGCGTCTTGCCTTTCTTGAACAGCTCGGTGGCGACCGGGCCGGGCGCGACGGCGTTCACCGTGATGGCGCGTCCGCGCAGCTCCTTCGCATAGACATGCGTGAAGGCTTCGACCGCGGCCTTGCTGGCGTTGTAGATCGCATAGCCCGGCAGCGCGAGGGCCAGCGCGGTGGTCGAGAAGTTGATGACGCGTCCGCCGTCGGCCAGGCGCGTGGCGGCGGCGCGCAGGGTATTGAAGGTGCCGCGCGTGTTGATGTCGAACAGCCGCGCGTACTCCTCATCGCTGTATTGCGCGAGCGGTTGCGTCGAGATCACGCCCGCGTTGTTCACGAGCACGTCGAGCTGGCCGAACTCCGCTTGGGCCGCGTCGAAGAGGGCGCCCACGTCGCCGGGCTGGGAGACATCGCCTCGGACCGCGAGGGCGCGGCCGCCGGCGGCCTGGATGGTCTGGACCACCGCCTCGGCTTCTTCCGAGCGCGAGGCGTAGTTCACGATCACGGCGTGGCCGTCTTGCGCGAGGCGGGTGGCGATGCGCGCGCCGATGCCGCGCGAGGCACCGGTCACGAGTGCGACTCGCTGGGAGGGTTGGGCTTGGGACATGAGGGGCTCCGGGGTGAGGGAGGCCGTGGATCGGCCTGGATGACGCTATCTTCGATCATTCTCATGGAAAGATAATCGGATTTGGCGGGGTAAGATTATTTCGTTTGCATAAACAATGATGCCGAGCCATGGACCGTTTCCAGGAAATGCAGGCCTTTGTGCGGATCGCCGAACGCGGGAGCTTTACGCGGGCCGGTGAGGATCTGCGCATCCCGCGCGCCACGCTCACCAACCTGATCAAGCGGATGGAGGCCCGCCTCGGCACGCGTCTGCTGGAGCGCACGACGCGCGCGGTGCGGCTCACGCCCGATGGCGAGGCGTTCTACCAGCGCTGCGTGCGGCTGCTCGCCGATCTGGACGAGGCCGAGGGCGCGTTCCGCGACGCGGCGCCCAAAGGGCTGCTGCGGGTGAACATGCAGGGCACGCTGGCGCGCCGTTTCGTGGTGCCGGCCCTGCCGGATTTTCTGGCGCGCAACCCCGGCCTCGAGCTGCATCTGGGCGAGGACGACCGGCTGGTGGATCTGGTGCGTGAAGGCGTGGACTGCGTGCTGCGCGCGGGCACCCTGCAAGATTCGAGCATGGTCGGCGTGCGCGTGGCGATGCTCGAGCAGGTGACTGTGGCCAGCCCCGCCTATCTCGAGCGCCATGGCACGCCGCAGGACCTGGAATCCCTGGCACAGCATCGCGCGGTGAACTTCGTCTCCAGCCGGTCGGGCCGCGCCTTGCCGCTGGAGTTCGACGTGGCGGGCCGCACGCGCGAGGTGGCGCTGGCCGGCGCCGTCAGCGTGACCGGCGCCGAGCTTTACACCGCCTGCGCGCTGGCGGGCCTGGGGCTGGTGCAGGTGCCGCGCTACCGGCTGGCCGCCGAGCTCGCGGATGGCCGCCTGTGCGTCGTGCTGCCGGCGTATCCGCCGCCGCCCTTACCGGTGTCGGCGCTCTATCCGCAGAACCGCCAGCTTTCGGTGCGGGTGCGCACCTTCGTGCAGTGGCTGCGCGACGTCTTCGCCGACGCGCGTTGAGCGACGTGCGTTGTGCGACACGCGTTAAGCGACGTGCGCTGACCGACGGGCGCGAGCCGATCGTTGTGTGCGTGGCGGGTCAGCGCAGCAGCGCCGCGCGCAGCCAGTCGACGAAGCGCGCCGCCTGTGCGTCGAGCTCGCCCGCGGGCAGCACCATCATCGCGCCGTCGACCGGCACGAATCCGCAGGGCGCGATCAGGCTGCCGTCCGCCAGCTCGCGCTGCACCAGGCGCGATTCGACCAACGCCATGCCCAGGCCGCCCGCGGCGGCTTCGATGCACAGGTGGGTGTGTGGAAACGCGATCTCGCGGCGGGGCAGTTCGCTGGCGCGGGGCAGGGCGGCGCCCGCCGCCGCCGGGCGGTGCGCGCGCCACCGGGCCCGCCAGAGCGTCCAGGCGCTGGTGGTGTGTTCGTGCGTGATGCGCACGGCCCCGCGCGCGCGCCAGTCGTAGTCGGGCCGGCACACTGGCCCGAAGGCAATCGGCGCCAGCGCGATGGCGCGTTCGCGCTCGGTCTCGGGGTAGTGACTCAGGTCCCAGGCGATCAGCAGGTCGGCGCCTTCGGCGCGGATCTCGCGGGCCGAGGTCATGGACAGGCGGATGCGGATCTCGGGCTCGGCCCGATAGAACTCGGCCAGGTGCGGCACCAGCCAGCGCATCGCGAAGGTGGCACTGCAGGCCACGTGCAGGCCGGGCTGGCGCGCCCGCTGCTGCAGCCGGGCATAACCATCTTCGAGCTGGTCGAACAGCGGCCCGATGAGTGTTTGCAGCGCCTGCCCGGCGTCGTTGAGCACGATGCCCGTGCCCTGGCGGGCGTAGAGCGGCACGCCGAGGTGCTCCTGCAGCGCGCGTAGCTGCCGGCTCACGGCACCGTGGGTGCGATGCAGTTCGGCCGCGGCGGCGGTGACCGAGCCGCTGCGGGCCACGGCGTCGAAGGCGCGCAGCGCCGAGAGGGGAGGAAGTTTGCGCATGAGGAAGCATCCTGCCAGGACGGCACGACACCAGTATGTCAGGAAAACTCACGCAGAGCCGCCGAATTACTGGCTGTCGCGGGCGTGCCGGCTTTCCTAAGATGGGCGTCATTCAGAACCCCGCGATCCGAGGCCGTTATGAACCCGCCGACCGACTCCCTGCGCTGGCAAGCGCTCGATACCTACTTCGCGCAGACCCTGCATCTGAGCGATGCCCAGCTGGATGACGCGCTCGCGCGGGCCCGCGATGCCGGTCTGCCGGCCCACGAGGTCGCGCCGAACCAGGCCAAGCTGCTTCAGCTTTTTGCACGCATGTGCGGCGCGCGCCGCATCCTCGAGATCGGCACGCTCGGGGGCTACAGCGCGCTCTGCATGGCGCGCGCGCTGCCGCCGGGGGGCGAGCTGATCACGCTGGAGGCGGATGCGCTGCGGGCGAGCGTGGCGCGCGAGACCTTTCGTGCCACCGGCATGAGCGGCTGCATCACCCTGATCGAAGGCGATGCGCGCGAGACGCTGGCGGCGCTCGCGCGTGTCGGCACCGCGCCGTTCGACATGGTCTTCATCGATGCCGACAAGGCCGACAACCTCGTCTACTTGCGGCTCGTCATGCCTTTGCTGCGGCGGGGCAGCGTCATCGTGGCGGACAACATCGCGCGCGCGGGCCGCCTGGCCGATGCGGCCGCGGCCGACGATGCCGACGTGCGCGGCGCGCATGCGTTCTTCACCGAGGCCGCGCGCGATCTGCGGCTGGACATCACCGCGCTGCAGACGGTGGGCGAGAAAGGCTGGGATGGGTTCGCGCTGGCGGTGGTGACGGCCTGAGCGCGTCGCGGCGCGCCTTTGACGGCTTAGTAGCGGTCGGGCCGCGGAGCCGGCCGGGGCGTGAGCGTGCTGCGCGGCCGTTGCGTCGTGTTGTCGATCGATCCGGCGGCGGGACGGTCGCTCTGGCGGGCGCGATCCTGCGGGCGGGGCTGCGCCGCGTTCGGCGCCATGGCGCCGGGGCGGTTGATGCCCGGCATCGTGGGCGCCGGCACGGTCGGAGGCTGCGTCGGCTGGTACTGCGGCACGGCGGGCCGGGCCGGTGCCGGCTGGTATTGCGGCGCCGCCGGGCGGGCCGGCGTCGGCGCGCTGCCCATGCGGTCGGCGGCGGGCTGTGCGAAGGCGGCCAGCGGTGCGGCCGCCAGCAGCGCGGCCAGGCGCGACGTGGCGCGCGAGAAGGCTCGATGAACAGTCATGGGGGCGGCCTCCGCAGGGGCAGGGAAGGGGAACACCAGCGCAGCAACCGCCATGCCCGCGCCACGCGGGATCAGAACGGCGGATCAGGATTGGCGAGTATTGTCCGGGATCAAGGCGCAGAAATGGGCCCCTGGCTACGATGAACTTGGCCACCGGGCCCGCTTGCGCGCCTGTCTGGCCATCGTAGCGTGCCGATGTGTAAGTGCACCGCGCGCCGTTTTCCCTGCCACCCCCAAGGATACGGACCATGACTGACCGCGCCCCGACTGCCTCCCGTCCTCCCCCGACCGCCCGCGACGCCAGCCCCGCCTGGCACACGCTGACCGCCGCCGACGCCGAAGCCCTGCTGAACACCCGCGAGACGGGTCTTGCCGACGATGAGGCCGCGCGCCGGCTGGCCGAACACGGCCCCAATCGGTTGCCCGAGCAGCGCCGCCGCGGCCCGCTGATGCGGTTCCTGATGCAGTTCCATAACGTGCTGCTCTACGTGATGATGGTGTCGGCCGTGATCACCGCGATTCTCGGTCACTGGATCGACACCGGCGTGCTGCTGGCCGCGGTGCTGATCAATGCCGTCATCGGCTTCATCCAGGAGGGCAAGGCCGAGTCCGCGCTCGATGCGATCCGCGCCATGCTGTCGCCCCATGCGCTCGTGAGCCGCAACGGCGAGCGCCGCGAGATCGATGCGGCCGAGCTGGTGCCGGGCGACGTGGTGCATCTGATCTCCGGAGACCGCGTGCCGGCCGACCTGCGGCTCATCGCGGTCAAGGAACTGCGTATCGAAGAGGCGGCGCTCACGGGCGAATCATTGCCCGTCGAGAAGGGCGTGGACGCGGTCGATGCGCAGGCGCCGCTGGGCGACCGCTACGGCATGGCATATTCCGGCACCGTGGTGGTCTATGGCCAGGCCCGCGGCGTGGTGGTGGCGACCGGCAGCCACACGGAACTGGGCCGCATCAACCAGATGCTCAGCGGCATCGAGGCGATGAGCACGCCGCTGCTGCGCCAGGTCGATCGTTTCGGCCGCGCGCTCGCCATCGTGATCCTGGCCGTCTGCGCGCTGTTGTTCCTGGTGGGCACGTTGTGGCGCGGCCACACGCCGGCCGACATGTTCATGATGGTGGTGGCGCTGGCCGCCTCGGCCATCCCCGAAGGCCTGCCGGCGCTGATGACGGTCACGCTGGCGCTGGGCGTGCAGCGCATGGCGAAGCGTCGCGCCATCGTGCGGCGCCTGCCCGCCGTCGAGGCGCTGGGATCGGTCACGGTGATCTGCTCCGACAAGACCGGCACGCTCACGCGCAACGAGATGACGGTGCAGCGCGTCGTGTGCGCGGGCCAGGCATTCGACGTGAGCGGCGTGGGCTACGAGCCCGGCGGCGCGTGCACGCTCGACGGCCGCGCGATCGAGATCGCGAACTATCCGGCGCTGGGACAGGCCGTGCGCGCCGCCGTGCTCTGCAATGACGCGGCGCTGCGCCCCGATGGCTCGCATTGGCGGGTCGAGGGCGACCCGACCGAGGGCGCGCTGCTGGTGCTCGGCGAGAAGGCCGGCTGCACGCAGGACGAGGCCGGCACGGCCTGGCCGCGGATCGATTCGATTCCGTTCGAATCCGAGAATCGCTACATGGCCACGCTGCACCGCGACGCCACGGGCGAGGCCCTGACCTACGCCAAGGGCGCGCCCGAACGCATCCTCGACATGTGCGTCGACCAGATGGGCCGCGACGGCGCGCCCGCCGCGCTGGACGTGGATCACTGGCGCCGCATGGCGACGGATACGGCCGCCAAGGGGCTGCGCCTGCTGGCGCTGGCCGTCAAGCGCGCGGACCCGGCGCAGGCCGGTCTGAGCGCCGCCGACATGGAGGGCGGATACACCCTGCTGGCACTCGTCGGCATGATGGATCCGCCGCGCAGCGAGGCCATCGCGGCCGTCGCGCGCTGCCACGATGCCGGCATCGTCGTGAAGATGATCACCGGCGATCACGCCGAAACCGCGCGCGCGATCGGCGCGCAGCTCGACATCGGCGTGGGCAAGCCCGCCGTGACGGGCGCGGAGGTGGCGTTGATGGACGACGCGACCCTGCGTGACACCGTGATGAGCGTGGACGTGTTTGCGCGCGCCAGCCCGGAGCACAAGCTGCGCCTGGTGCAGGCGCTGCAGGCGAGCGGGCAGGTGGTGTCCATGACCGGCGACGGCGTCAACGACGCGCCCGCGCTCAAGCGCGCGGACGTCGGCGTGGCGATGGGCCTGAAGGGCACCGAGGCGGCCAAGGAGGCGGCCGACATGGTGCTGGCGGACGACAACTTCGCCACCATCGCGGCCGCGGTGCAGGAAGGGCGCGGCGTCTACGACAACCTGCGCAAGTTCGTGCTCTTCATGCTGCCCACCAACGGCGGCGAGGCGCTGATCGTGATCGTGGCGATCCTGTTCAACCTCGCGTTGCCGATCACGCCGGCGCAGGTGTTGTGGATCAACCTCGTCACCTCGAGCTGCCTGGGCCTCGCGCTGGCCTTCGAGCCGGTCGAACCCGGCATCATGAATCGTCCGCCGCGTCCGCCCGGGCAGCCGCTGCTCTCGGGCTTCTTCGTGTGGCGCGTGCTGATGGTGTCGGTGCTGATGATGGCGGGTGGCCTCGGCATGTTCCTCTGGGAGCTGCACAACGGCACCTCGATCGAGACCGCGCGCACCATGGCCGTCAACGCCATCGTGATGGCCGAGATGTTCTACCTGCTCAACAGCCGCTCGGTGTTCGGCTCGATCCTCAACCGCGAGGGGCTGCTGGGTAACCGCTACGTGCTGATCTCGATCGGCGTCTGCCTGCTGCTGCAACTGGGCTACACCTATCTGCCCATCATGCACACGGTGTTCCAGTCGGCGCCGCTGTCGCTGCTGAACTGGGCCGAGGTGCTCGGCGCGGGACTGCTGGTGTTCTGCGTGGCCGAGTTCGAAAAGTGGGTCATCAGCCACACGCCGCTCGGCAAACGGCTGGCCGCATGACAGCTTGCTGACAGGTGTTTCCACACGCGGCGTGCGCCTATCTTGCGGCGCACGCCGGCGCTACACTGCTCTCGCATAACGATACCGATACGGAGAGACAGCATGCGCATTCTGCTGGTCGAGGACAACCCCGACCTCGGTGATGCGGTGGAGAGCAAGCTGCGCATCGCCGGGCACAGCGTGCAATGGGTCCGCGACGGCGAGCAGGCGGTGCGCTGGGGCCTGGCCGAGCGCTGGGACGCGCTGGTGCTCGACATCACCCTTCCCCTGAAAGATGGCTTCGCCGTGATCCGCGAATTGCGGGCGGCGGGCTTCGAGACGCCCGTCATCGTGATGACGGCGCGCGCCGAAATCGAAGACAAGATCGACATGCTCGATCACGGCGCCGACGATTATCTGGTCAAGCCGTTCGACCTGCGCGAGCTGGAAGCGCGGCTGCGCGCCCTGATGCGCCGGCCTGCCGGACAAACCACCAGCCTCACGCAGTACGGTGACCTCGCGGTCGACGTCGCGAGCCGCACCGCCAGCGTGCGCGGCACGCCGCTGGAGCTCGGCCGGCGCGAGTTCCGGCTGCTCGAGATCATGCTGGCGCGCATGGGGCAGACCGTCGTGAAGGAGCGTCTGATGGCGCAACTCTTCGACGTCGACGATGTTTCCCTCAACGCCCTGGAGCTGCTGATTTCGCGCTTGCGCAAGAAGCTCGCGGGCAGCACGGTGGATATCGTGACCGTGCGGGGCGTCGGCTACCAGGCGCGTGTCGATGAAGCCGGCTGAAGGCGCCTCGATCCGGCGCCGGGTTTTTCTGCTGGCGCTCACGCTGCTCGCGTGCGCCTCGGTCGGCTTGTTCTTCTTTCTGCAAGGGTATGCGCATCGCGCCGCCGAGCAGGCGTTCGACCGCCTGCTGGCGGCCTCGGCGCTGACCATCGCGGGCTCGGTCCAGATCGAGGACGACAGCGTGACGGCCGAGCCGCCGTTTTCGTCGCTGGCCATGCTGTCGGGCAGCGAGCGGGTGTTCTATCAGATTCTGGCGGCCAACGGCCGCACCGTGACGGGCTATGCCGATCTGGCGCCCGGCCTGCCGGTGGCCACCAGCGCCACGCCCGTTTTCACCACCCTGCGCTATCACGACGAGCCCGTGCGGGTCGCGACCGTGGGCCGGCTGGTGTCGGCGGGGCAGCATGCCGGGTGGGTCACGATCCGTGTCGCCGAGACGCTCGGCGCGCGCGAGGCGCTGGCGGCCGAGATTCTCAATCGCAGCGTGTGGCCGCTGGTGGTGCTGGCGCTGGTGGCGCTGGCCCTGCTGTGGTTCGGTATCGAGCGCGCCTTCGCGCCGCTCGCGGTGGTGGAGCGCGAGCTGCGTCATCGCGCGCCCGACGATCTGGCGCCGCTGCGCGCGCCGGTGCCCAGCGAAGTGCGCCGCCTGGCGCAGGCGCTCGACGCCTTCATGCAGCGCCTGGCCGGCATGATGGCCTCGCTCAATACGCTGGTGGCCGACGCCGCGCACCAGGTGCGCACGCCGCTCGCGTCGTTGCGCGCGCAGGCCGAGGTCGCGCTGGAAGAGCCCGACGTGGACCGGCTGCGCGAGCGCGTGCGGCGCATTCACCAGAACGCCACGCACGCCAGCCAGCTCATCAATCAATTGCTGATGGACGCCACGATCACGCACCGGCTCGGCACCGGCGAGCGCGAGCGGGTCGGCGTGGCGCAGATTCTGAACGAGACCCGGCATCGCATCGGGCCGCTGGAGGCCGCGCGTCTGCGCATCGCCGTGGCGCCCGAGCTGCGGCGCGCGCGGGTGATGGGCGATCGCGTCGCGCTGCGCGAGATGCTGCGTAACCTGGTCGACAACGCCTTGCGCTATGCACCGGAGGGCGTGGTGGATATCAGCGTGACACCGGTGGCGGGATACCGGCTGGCGATCACCGTCGCCGACCGCGGTCCCGGCATCGCCGACGATGAAAAAGAAGTGGTGCAGCAGCGCTTTCAGCGCGGACGCCATGGCGCGCAGGCGAGCGGGTCGGGCCTGGGCCTGGCGATCGTGCGCTCGGTGGTGCAGGCGCATGGCGGGGCATTGATGCTGCAGGATCGCGCGGGCGGCGGGCTCAGCGTGCGGGTCGTGCTGGCGCTGGCGGCCCGCCCGAGCGCCGCGCCGACGGGCCGGCGCCGGCTCGTCACGGCCGTGGCCGTGGCGCTGCTGGCGGCGCTGGGCGGCATGCCGGGCGGAAAGTTGTACGCGCAACCGGTTGCGGTGGTGAGCGAGTATCCGGCGCCGCAAAAAACCGGCCGCACGCTGGTCGTGGCGGGGCCTACCGACACGCCGGTGATCGCGCCGCTGATCGCGGGCTTTCAGTCGGAGCGGCCGGACGTCTCGGTGCAGTACCGCGAGATGGGTAGCCGGGAGCTTTACGAAGCCGCCATCGCCGGCAAGCTCGACGACGTGGATGTGCTGATCTCATCCGCGGTGGACCTGCAGATCCGCCTGGCCAACGATGGCTACGCGGCAAGCTATGCCTCGCCCTACGCGCAGCGCCTGCCCGCGTGGGCCATGTGGCGCAATGAGGTGTACGGCTTCACGTTCGAGCCGGCGGTCATCGTCTACAACCCCGACCGGTTCACGCCTGACACGGTGCCGCGCTCGCGGCAGGCCCTGCTGCGCCTGCTCGAGACGGATCGCGACGCGTTGCGAGGCCGGGTCGGGACCTATGACATCGCGGCGAGCAGCCTCGGCTATCTGCTGGCCGAGCAGGACGAGCTCGTGTCGTCCAGCTTCTGGGCCGTCGCGAACGCGCTGGGTCAGGTCGGTGTGCGGCTGTCGGCCACCAGCGCGGAGATCCTGGATCAGATCGAGGCGGGCGAGATCGACCTCGGCTACAACATGCTGGGCTCGTACGCGCTGGCGCGCGAGGCCGCGGGCGCGAAGATCGGTGTGGTGCTGCCGCAAGACTACATGGTGGTGCTCGCGCGCTCGGTGCTGATCGCGCGGCGCGCCCCGCACCCCGAGCTCGCGCGCGCGCTGGTCGACTGGCTGCTGTCGCCCGCGGGCCAGCAAGTGGCGGCCACGCACGCGGGCCTGGGCGCGCTGGTGCAGGGCACCCCCGGCCCCTGGACCGCCGACGCGCTGCAGGCGCGTGCGCCGGGCATCGTGCAGCCGGTGGTGCTGAGCCCGGCCTTGCTGGTCGGGCTCGATCAGCGCCGTCATTCGCGCTTCGTGCAGAGCTGGATGCGGCTGGTCACCGATACGCCGGAAACCCCTGTGACAAAGGGCGCCGCGCCCGCGCGCTGATCAGGGATTTCCCCAGCGCGCGCGGACGCGCCATGACAGGACGCCGACAGACGCCCACTCCTAAGATGCCGGCAGGCTGGCCGAAGAGCCAGATCCCCTCATCGAAGATGGAGTAGACAATATGTTTGCCAAGTCCTGCCTGGCGGCCGCCTGCGTCGCTGCGTTCGGTATCACGGCTGCGCACGCGCAGCAGATTCCCGCCGGCTATCCGGCCGATTACCAGAAGATCATCGACGGCGCCAAGAAAGAGGGCAAGGTCATCATCTATTCGACCACCGACACCAAGGCTGCCGGCCCCATCATCGCGGGCTTCGAAGCGGCGTATCCGGGGGTCAAGGTCGAATACAACGACATGAACAGCACCGAGCTGTACAACCGCTACATCAGCGAGCAGGCGGCCGGTGGCGGCAGCGGCGACGTGGTGTGGAGCTCGTCGATGGACTCGGCGCTCAAGCTCGCCACCGACTACGCGCTCACCTATCGCTCGCCCGAAGCCGGCAAGCTGCCGTCGTGGGCCGTGTGGAAAGACGCCGCCTACGGCACGACCTACGAGCCCGCGGTCTTCATCTACAACAAGCGCCTGATCCCGGCCGCGGAAGTGCCGACCACGCACACCGCGCTGGCCAAGCTGATCGCCAGCCAGCCCGACAAGTTCAAGAACAAGGTCACCACCTACGACATCGAAAAGTCGGCCGTGGGCTTCATGCTGGCCGTGCAGGACAAGGCCAACGATCCCAAGTACTTCGAGAACCTCGCGCAGATGGCGAAGGGCGGCCTGATCGTGCAGTCGTCCACCGGCACGATGATGGAGCGCGTGTCCTCGGGCGAGAACCTGATCGGCTACAACATCCTGGGCTCCTACGCCGAGACGCGCGCCAAGTCGGATCCGTCGCTGGGCGTGTCGTACCCCACCGACTACACGCTGGTGCTCTCGCGCGTGGCCTTCGTCAGCAAGAAGGCCAAGAACCGCAATGCAGCCAAGCTGTGGATGGACTACCTGCTGTCGCAGAAGGGCCAGGAGATCGTCGCGAACAAGGCCGACATGGCTTCCATCCGCGACGACATCGAGGGCGACAACGACGTCGATGGCATGACCAAGAAGCTGGGCAAGGCGCTCAAGCCGATCCCCGTCGACCAGACCCTGCTCGACTACCTCGAGCAGAATAAGCGTCTGCAGTTCATCAAGGACTGGCGCGCCGCCGCCGGCAAGTAAGGCGCGGCGTCACGTCTCGGCCCGCCCGTCACCGGCCCGTCGCGGCCGGGGCGCGGCGGCGCCGGACTCCGTTCATCGATACAGGATTCTCCATGCTGGCATTGCGCAGGAAATGGCAGTCGCTGCCGCGCGGCGTCGTCGTGCTGCTGACGGCTCTGGCGATCTACGCGCCGCTGTCGTTCATCATCATCCAGAGCTTTCTCTCGGCGCCGTTCTTTTCGCCGTCCAAGGTATTCAGCCTGGACGCCTACCGGTTCATCTTCGACGATCCGGACTTCTACAAAGCGCTGCGCAGCGGCTTCATCCTGGCCTTCGGCCTGGCGGCGATCTCGATTCCTCTGGGCGGCATGCTGGCCTTCCTGATGATTCGCACCGACCTGCCGGGCCGGCGCTGGATCGAGCCCCTGATCCTCGTACCGGTGTTCGTGTCGCCGATGGTGCTGGGCTTCGGCTATGTGGTCGCGGCCGGCCCGGTCGGGTTCTTCTCGGCCTGGGCGCAGCAGCTGCTGGGCTTCGTGCCCTGGAACATTTATTCGCTGACCAGCATCGTCATCATCGCGGGCCTCACGCACGTGCCGCACGCCTATCTCTACATCTCGTCGGCCCTGCGCAGCATGGGCTCCGACGTGGAAGAGGCGGCGCGCGTGGCCGGAGCATCGCCGCTGCGCGTGATGGTCTCGGTGAGCCTGCCCATGGTGCGGCCCGCCATTCTGTACGCGACGGTGCTGCTGTTCTTCCTGGGTCTGGAGGTGTTCGGTCTCGTGCTGGTGCTGGGCGATCCCGAAGGCAACCTGGTGCTGGCCACCTATCTCTACAAACTCACTAATAAGCTGGGCATCCCGTCCTATCACCTGATGGCCTCGGTCGCCGTGGTGCTGATCTGCATGACGATCCCGCTCGTGATGTTGCAGCGCCGGCTGATGCGTTCGGCGAACCGGTTCGTCACGATGAAGGGCAAGGCCTCGCGTGCACGCGCGCTGCCGCTCGGCAAGTGGCGCTGGGTGGCGGGCGCCGTGGTCGCGTTCTGGCTGTTCGTCACCATCGTGGTGCCGCTCGTGGGTGTGCTGCTGCGCGCCTTCGTTTCCAACTGGGGCATGGGCGTGTCGCTCTTCGACGTGTTGTCGGTCGAGGCCTTTCGCACCGTGTTCGCGCAGCCCAACCTGATCCGCGCCATCGTCAACTCGGTGGCGATCGGTGTGTTCGGCGGGGCGCTGGCGGTGTTCTGCTATCTGTTCGTCGGCCTGGCCATGCATCGCAAGCCGGACAACACCACGCGCTTCCTGGACTACAGCGTGCTGGTGCCGCGCGCGGTGCCGGGTCTGCTCGCGGGTCTGGCGTTCCTGTGGCTGTTTCTGTTCGTGCCGATGTGGCTGGACAACGCCTTCGACGAAGGGGGCATCCTCTCGTCGTTCCCGTTTGCCGAGTGGGTGCGCGAATCGCCGATCGAATGGCTGCGCTCGCTGCGCAGCACGATCTTCAGCGTGTGGCTGGCCTACACGGTGGTCTGGATGGCCTATGGCCTGCGCCTCATCTCATCCACGCTGCTGCAAGTGGCGCCCGAACTCGAAGAAGCCGCGCGCAGCGCGGGTGCCCGTCGCGGACAGGTCACGCGCCATGTCACGGTGCCGCTCGCGCGCTATGGCCTGATCGGCGCCTGGCTGCTGATGTTCCTCATCTTCGAGCGCGAGTACTCCACCGGCGTGTATCTGCTCTCGCCCGGCACCGAGACCATCGGCTCCATGCTGGTCTCGTTGTGGGCCTCGGGCGCGATCGACATCGTGGCCGCGCTCTCCTTCATCAATATCGTCCTGGTCGTGATCGGCCTGGGTATCGCCCTGCGTTTCGGAGTCAAACTTCATGATTGAGCTTTCCGTCGAAGATCTGCATCTGGACTACGGCGACAACCCCGTGCTCAAAGGGGTGTCGATGGATCTGCGGCAGGGCGAGGTGGTGTCGCTTCTCGGGCCCTCGGGCAGCGGCAAGACCACGCTGCTGCGCGCGGTGGCCGGGCTGGAAGGCCCGAAGGCCGGCCGCATTCTGATCGGTGACCGGGTCGTCTATGACGGCGCGCGCCGCGCCGAGATTCCCGCCGAAGAGCGCAACCTCGGGCTGGTGTTCCAGTCGTATGCGCTGTGGCCGCACAAAACCGTGTTCGACAACGTGGCGTATCCCTTGAAGCTGCGCGGCGTGCCCGCCGCCGAGGTGCGTGCGCGCGTGCAGGACGTGCTCGACCAGCTCGGCCTGGGCAAGCTGGGTCAGCGGCATCCGCATCAGCTGTCGGGCGGCCAGCAGCAGCGCGTGGCCATCGGCCGCGCGCTGGTCTACAGCCCGCCGGTGATCCTGCTCGACGAGCCGCTGTCCAACCTCGACGCCAAGCTGCGCGAAGAAGCGCGCGCGTTTCTGCGTGAGCTGATCGTGCGCCTGGGCCTGTCGGCGCTGATGGTCACGCACGATCAGAGCGAAGCCATGGCGATCTCCGATCGCATCCTGCTGCTCAACAACGGCCGCATCGAGCAGCAAGGCACGCCGCAGGATATGTACGGCTCGCCCGCCACGCTGTTCACCGCCGAGTTCATGGGCAGCAACAATCGCCTGAGCGGCCGTGTCAGCGAAGTGCGCGATGGCCGTGCGCGCATCGAGGGCCCGGGCTGGGCGCTGTGGGGGCATGCCGGCGAGGGCGTGGCCGCGGGTCAGCCCGCCACGGGCGTGATCCGCGTCGAGCGCGTGCGGCTTGCCGACGATGCCGACGGCAATCACCTCGATCTGCCGCTGCTCACGAGCATGTACCTAGGCGATCGCTGGGAGTATCTGTTCCGCGGCGCGGCCGAGACGCCGGCCAGCGGCCTGTCGCTGCGAGCGTATGGCCCGCAAGGCCGCGAGCCCGGGCCCTGCCGGATCGCGCTGCCCGCGGAGCACGTCTGGATCTTCCCGGGCCAATAAGATCGGCAAGATGATCGGGCCGAGAAAATTGGGCACTACGATCGGGCCACCGAGATCGGCCCGCTAAGACCCGCCCACCAAGATCGCGCGAGGACATCAGAACAGACTGATGTCCTCGTTTTTATCGGGCAGCTGGCGCAGCAGCGCGCGCCAGCCCAGCCAGGCGCGCACGCCACCCGCCATGGCCATCAGACCGACCAGAACCCAAGCGTTCATGACGCACTCCTTTCGCACGACCGTGCGAAAATAAGCCTGCAAAAGGCCCGCGGACGCGGGCCGGGTAGCGCGCCTGGCTCGGGGCTCAGGCGGCGGAGAAACTGCGATACGTGGAAATCAGCCTGCGGTAGGCGAGGCGCACGCGCTCGGGCGCCTCGGGATCGCGCAGGAAGCGGGCATCGTGCATCAGCCCCACCATGAGGCTGTAAACCTCGAAGACCAGTTGACGTGCATCGGTGTCCGGACGCAGGTGCCCGGCCTCGAGCGCCTGCACGGCGGTGCGTTCGAGCGCGGCGCGCCAGCGCTGCACGTTTTCCTGCAGCCGCTCGCGCAGCGGCGTGTCGAAGTCGTCGTATTCGAACGCACCGGCCACATAGATGCAGCCGGTGTGGGTGTCCACATTTGCGGCGCGCGTAATCCAGTTGCCGACCAGGGCGTCGAGGCGCGGCAGGCCGCGCGGCGCCTGCATCGCCGGCGTGAACACCGCCTCGACGAAGCGGCGATCGTATTCATCCAGCACGGCACGCTGCAAGGCCTCGCGCGAGCCGACGCGCGAGAAGACACCACTCTTGCTGATGCCCAGACGGCGCGCGACCTCGCCGAGCGAGAGCGATTCCATGCCCTGGCTCGCCGCCATGTCGAGGGCGGCGTCCACGATGGCCGCGAGCGTGAGCTCGCTCTTGGAAGCGTGTGTGTCCATGCCCGCAATTTAGCACGGTCGTGCGAAAACGCAAACCGCCGCCACGGCGGGCAGCCGGGCGGCGGTTTGCAGGGCTGTGCTGCGCGGCGTTCAGTCGTGCACGGCCTTGTAGGCGAGGCGGTACTGATGCAACAGCGGCTCGGTATAGCCGTTGGGTTGCGTCAGGCCTTCGAACACCAGCGCGCACGCGGCCCGGTAGGCATAGGAGCCGCTGAAGCGGCCGGCCATCGGCTGGTAGTAGGGGTCGTTGGCATTCTGGCCATCGACCACGGCCGCCATGCGCTCGAAGGTCGCGCGCACCTGGGCCTCGTCGACGATGCCGTGGCGCAGCCAGTTGGCGATGTGCTGGCTCGAGATGCGCAGCGTGGCGCGGTCTTCCATCAGGCCCACGTCGTGGATATCGGGCACCTTGGAGCAGCCCACGCCCTGATCGATCCAGCGCACCACATAGCCCAGGATGCCCTGCACGTTGTTGTCGAGCTCCTGCTGGATGGCGTCCGGCGTCCAGGCGGCGGGATCGCCCACCGGCACGGTGAGCAGGCCTTCGAGCAGGCTGTCGCGCACCTGCGCATACTGGGTGCGCTCGAGCTCCTGCTGCACGGCTTGCACGTCGATCTGATGGTAGTGCATCGCGTGCAGCGTGGCCGCGGTGGGCGAGGGCACCCAGGCGGTGTTGGCGCCGGCCTTGGGGTGCGCGATCTTCTGCTCCAGCATGGCGGCCATCAGGTCGGGCATGGCCCACATGCCCTTGCCGATCTGCGCACGGCCGCGCAGGCCGCAGTCCAGGCCGGTCAGCACGTTGTTGCGCTCGTAGGCGGTGATCCAGGCGCTGGACTTCATGTCGCCCTTGCGCAGCATCGGGCCGGCTTCCATTGCGGTATGCATCTCGTCGCCCGTGCGATCCAGAAAGCCGGTATTGATGAACGCCACGCGCTGCGAGGCGGCGGCGATGCAGGCCGCGAGGTTGACGCTGGTGCGGCGCTCCTCGTCCATGATGCCCATCTTCACCGTGTTGCGCGGCAGGCGATAGAGGTCTTCGACGCGGTCGAACAGCGTGTTGGCAAACGCCACTTCGGCCGGGCCATGCATCTTGGGTTTGACGATGTAGATCGAGCCGGTGCGCGAGTTGCGCTTGAGCGCCAGGTCGGCGGTCGCGGCCAGCACCGTAATCACGGCATCGAGAATGCCCTCGGGCACCTCGGCCCCGTCGGCGTCCAGCACGGCGGGGTTGGTCATCAGATGGCCCACGTTGCGCACGAACATCAGCGAGCGCCCGGGCAGCGTGAACGTGTTGCCGTCCAGCCCCTGGTATTCGCGATCGGGCGCCATGCGGCGCGTGAACGTATTGCCGCCCTTGCTGACCTTTTCGGACAGGTCGCCCCGCATCAGGCCGAGCCAGTTGCGATAGATATGGACCTTGTCTTCCGCATCGACCGCGGCCACCGAGTCTTCGCAATCCATGATGGTGGTGAGCGCGGCCTCGACCAGCACGTCTTTCACGCCGGCGGCGTCGGTGGCGCCGATCTGATGCTGGCGGTCGATCTGGATCTCGAAGTGCAGGCCGTGATGACGCAGCACGATGGCGGTGGGGAAACCGGCTTCGCCCTGGAAGCCGAGCAGTTGCGCCGGATCGGCCAGACCGACCAGTTTGCCCGCGACGGTGGCCACGAGTTTGCCGTCGGCGATGGCGTAGGCGGTGGTGTCGGCGTGCGAGCCCTGCGCCAGCGGCGCCGCCTGGTCCAGGAAGGCGCGGGCCCGCGCGATCACCGCCTGACCGCGCTGCGGGTTGTATTCGGGGCCCGCGGCGCCGGCGCTGGCCGGAATCGCGTCGGTGCCATACAGCGCGTCGTACAGGCTGCCCCAGCGGGCGTTGGCGGCATTGAGCGCGTAGCGTGCGTTGGACACCGGCACCACCAGTTGGGGCCCGGCCTGGATCGCGATCTCGCTGTCGACCTGCGCGGTCGTGGCGCGCACGTGCGCCGGCGCCGGCTGCAGATACCCGATGCGCTCCAGAAACGCGCGGTACGAGGCATGGTCGCGAATCGGGCCGGGATGGTCGCGGTGCCAGGTGTCGAGCTCGACCTGCAGGCGGTCGCGCTCGGCCAGCAAGGCGCGATTTTGCGGCGCCAGGTCGTTCACCAATGCGGCGAATCCGCTCCAGAAGGCGTCGCTGTCGACGCCGGTGCCGGGCAGCAGCTCGTCTTCGATGAAGTGGTGCAGGACGGTGGCCACTTGCAGGCCGTGGTGCGGGATGCGCTCGGTCATGGCGGTCTCGATGAAGAGAAAGATGAGGTGGGGATGAAGAGGCGCCGGGTACCCGGATGCTGCGGTGCACGGCCATGTCGCATCATCGCGTTTCGGCGGCCGGGCTGTCCAGCCTCCATGGCACTGGTCAGACCAGTTTGTGTGCTCGGATGCCTGCCGTGAAATGCCGTTTTATGATGTGATTTCAACAGCTTGAGAATTCATCCCGGCAGCGGCGCCCACGCGGCGCGCGCTGGTCATACCAGTTGGTGCGGAGAACTATGGATACCCCAGACGCGGGCCAGCGCCCGCAAGTGGCCCAGGCCGTGGCCGAGCGCATCGAGCGCCTGATCCTCGATGGCGTGCTCAAGGCGGGCCAGCCGCTGCCCTCGGAACGGCGGCTCACCGAGAAGCTCAAGGTGTCGCGCAGTGCCCTGCGCGAGGGGCTGCAGTTGCTGCGCGCGCGCCAGATCATCCATACCGAGCAGGGTCGCGGTTCGTTCGTGGCGCGCATGTCGCAGATCGATGCGGGCCCGCTGGTGCATCTGTTCCACTCGCAGCCCCGCACCCTCTACGACCTGCTCGAAGTGCGCTCGCTGCTCGAAGGCGAGTCGGCGCGCTTGGCCGCGATCCGCGGCACGGAGGCCGACTTCATCATGATCCGCCGCCGCTACGAGGCGATGATGGCGGCGCACGAGACCGGGGCCGACGTGGCCACGCATGCGAATCACGATCACGCGTTTCATCTGGCGATCTGCGAGGCCTCGCACAATGCGGTGCTGGTGCACACGCTGCAGTCGCTCACGGATCTGCTGCTGGGCTCTGTCTATGCGTGCGTCAACAATCTCTATCACCGCGAGCCGCACAAGCAGCAGATCGATCTGCAGCATGCGCGGCTCTTTCGCGCGGTGACCGAACGCCAGCCCGACGAGGCGCACCGCGCCGCCACCGACCATGTCGACAGCGTGCGGCGCAGCCTGAGCGAGATCGAGCAGGAAGAGCAGCGTCTGGTGCGGGCGACGCTTCGGCTCGAAGGCTGGGCCTGATCGCGGACTAGAGCGTCGCCATGTCGGCCACCGCGCGGCCGGCATAGACGCGGCCGTGGCGGTTGGCGAGCAGGTCGGCGAGCGCGATGCGCTCCTGGCCGACGAAGCCCTGCTGCGGCAGCCGGCCACCATGCACGAGATCGAGCGCGGCGCAGATGCCCGCTGCCGTGGTCAGCTGGATCGCGCTCAGGAAATGGCCGTCGACCTCGGCGCCGTGGATGTGCGCCACGAACGACTCCTGCACCAGGCGGCGCGCCCGGTAGCCGCTGGCGCTGGCGAGGATCACGATCACGTCCTGCTCGGTCGACGGGATCGCCGATTCCAGGATCTCCTGCAGCAGATCGCGGCGTTCACGCAGGCGCAGATCGTTGAGCAGCAGCTTGATGATGTCGCAATGGCCGGGGTATCGCACCGATTTGTAGTCGACGTTGCGGGCGCGGCCGGCCAGCGTGTGCGGCAGGGTGCCCAGGCCGCCCGAGGTGTTGAAGGCCTCGTACTCGACGCCGTCCAGCGTGAAGGTCTCGTAGCCTTCGAGCGGCGCCACGCGTTGCAGCTCGCCGTCGACGAGCGCCTCGCAGGGATTGCAGTACTCGTTGATGAGGCCCTCGGTGCTCCAGGTGAGGTTGTAGCGCAGCGCATTGGAGGGATAGCGCGGCAAGGCGCCCACGCGCATGCGCAGATCGAGCACCTGTTCGAAGCGGCGGGCGAGGTCGTGGCCGACCACGCCGATGAATCCCGGCGCGAGCCCGCATTGCGGCATCAGCACGGTGCGGGCCTCGGACGCCAGCGCGGCCACGGCGCGCGTGCTGGCCACGTCCTCGGTGAGATCGAAGTAATGCACGCCCGCCTCCGCGGCGAGGCCGGCCACGCTCACGGCGCAATGAAAGGGCAGGGCATTGAGCACCGCGTACTGGCCGGCAATGGCCTCGCGCATGCCGGCATCGCCGCGCACCTGCACGGTGTCGCAGCCGAGCGCGGCCACCGCGTCCAGGCGAGCGGGATCCTGATCGGCGACCCGCACGTGAAAGTCACCGGTGCGGTGCAGAAGCAGTGCAATGGCAAAGCCGATCTTGCCGGCGCCGAGGATGGTGATCGGGGTAGAGGACATGGCACGGCTCCAACAGAGTGGGGTTGAGGGGCTGCACCATGCTAGCGGCGAGGGCTGTCGAAACGTAGCTGGTAAAACGACGATAAGTCGCCGAATGGCCGACGATATGACTACCTATTCCACCGAAATGTACGTTTTGGCCCTCTGCGGTTGGCCGACGGAGATTCACTATTGGCGAGCTGCCGATCCGCGCCGCCAAAGGTCGAGGCCCGCCGCGGGCCGTGAGGGGCCGTGCGAGGCGGGCTTCGTTGCGGGATCGGAACGGGGGCCGATACCCGGTGCCGGTGTGAACCGGATCAGCTTGCTTGGGGCGGGTAGTCCAGGTTGCCGAAGGTGACGGTGCCGTCAGCCTTGGCCTGGGCCAGATCGGCCTTCACCTGAGCGCGCGTTTCGCTCGGACCGCTCACGGCTGCTTGGGGCGGGTAGTCCAGATTGCCGAAGGTCACTTCGCCTTCTGCCTTGGCTTGCGCCAGTTGCTGCGCCACGTCTTGCGAGCTCAGCGCCTGGGTCTGGGGCAGCGCGGCGGGGTAGGCTTCTTCGCCAAAGGTGTATTGGCCTTGCGCCTTGGCTTGAGCCAGTTCGGCTTGAACCTGGGCGCGGGTGGGTTCTTGGCTGAGGTCGGCGGCTTGGGCGCCAGCCATCAGGGACATCGACAGTACAACTGCGGTAGCAAGGGTCTTCATGATTATTCTCCAGGGGTCCTACACAAGGGTTCGGACTCGGCGGCCTATCCGTCGTGTTCGTGTTTGTTTCCCGTTGAAGACATTCTGGACTTTCCGACCCCCCGGATAAACCCGTATTTCCAGAAAACATTATTCCATCCGTGTGAAGAATGGCTGGTTACATCGGTTAACTATCCCACCGGTGGGGATATTGCTCCCATCCATGGGGGCAAGAGCCGGTATACCCAGGAATGAAAAAACCGCCTCGAAGGCGGTTTTCTCGTCGGGCTCCCCGGCGGGAGTGTCGCGCGGCGGGTCAGCCGATCGGTGTTGGCCTCGCGGGCGGTCAGCCGATCGGTGTCAGCGGCGTGGCGGGCATCGTGGCGCTCACAGCGTGCCGGCGAAGGCCGAGACGATGAGCAGCACGCCGGTCCAGAGGTTGGCGCGGAACAGCGCGAGGCCGCGCTCCGGCCGGCGGATGTCGAACTCCTTGAGCTGCCACGCCAGGTGCAGGGCCACGGCGGCCATGCCCACCTGATAGGGCCAGCTCAGGCCCATGGCGTAGCCGGCCCAGGCCCACAGCGCCACGGCGGCCACGTAAAACCCGCCGATCCAGGTCTTGCCCCGGTCACCGAATCGCATCGCGGTGGAATGCAGGCCGAGGCTGCGGTCGTCGCGCACGTCGATGTAGGCGTAGATGCTGTCGTAGCCCACCTGCCACAGCACGGCACCGAACCACATCGCGATGGCCGCCAGCGGCACGGCATTGTGCGTGTCGGACCAGGCCATCAGCATGCCCCAGTTGAAGCAGATGCCCAGCACGACCTGCGGCCAGTACGTGACGCGCTTGCAGAAGGGATAGATGAACACGAACGGCAGCACGGCGAGCGCCCACCAGCGGCTCAGTTCGTTGATGAAGAACAGCAACGACGCACAGACCAGCAGTTGCGCGATCAGGAACACGACGGCCTGACGCATGGTGATCTGGCCGCTGGTGAGCGGCCGGAAGCGCGTGCGCTCGACGTGGCGATCGATATCGCGGTCCCACATATCGTTGACCGTGCAACCAATGCCGCGCATCAGCAGGGCGCCGAGCGAAAACACGATCAGGCGGCGCAGGTCCGGCATGCCGCCGGAGGCCTGCACCAGCGCTGCGATGCAGGGCAGCAGCGTGAGCCAGGTGCCGATCGGACGATCGAGGCGGCACAGCCGCGCGTAGGGGCGCCACGCGCGCGGCAGCCAACGTTCGACCCAGTCGTCGAAAACAATGTCGTTCAGATCGGGGGCGGTGGATTGAGGCGTGCTCACGGCAGGCAGGCGTTGGCGGTTGGAACGAGGCGCGCGGCCGCAGCCTGTGGCTAGGCGGACGCGATGAGATGGCGCGGCGGGATTCGGGCGCCCGGTGCAGGGCGGGAAACCTCGCCGACGCGGGACGCCCCGGCGCGGAAGTGTCCGCGTGGCTGCGACCGGCGTGGCCAGAGGCTCAATACTAGCAGGCGCGCTACGAGAGAGCGCGGCGGGCACGCTACGCGAGAGCGCACGGGCGAACGCAGACACGAACACGAACGCAGACGCGATCGCAGACACGATCGCAGACACAATCGCAGACACGATCGCAGACACGAACGGACGCGGGATGAGCCCGGCGTCCGTTCACGCGCCGGTCAGACGTACGACTTGAGCAGCTTGCCCAGGATCGCGATGCCCGCGCGGATCTTGTCTTCGGGCACGGTGGCGAACGACAGACGCAGCGTGTTGTGACGCGGCGAGCCGGCGTAGAACGGGCCGCCGGGCACGAAGGCGACGTTTTGTTCGACCGCGGCGGCCAGCAGCTTGGCGCTGTCGATGTGCTCGGGCAGGGTGACCCACAGGAACATGCCGCCCTCGGGCTTGGTCCAGCTCACCGTGGCGGGGAACTCCTGCTCGATGGCGTCGAGCATGGCGCGACCCTGCTTGCGATAGATCTCGCGCACGTTGGGCAGGTGCTCGTCGAGGAAGCCGTCTTTCACGATCTCGTAGACGGCCATCTGCGTGAGGGTGGGCGTGTGCAGATCGGTGGCCTGCTTGGCCTGGACCAGCTTGTGGATGATGTTGCGCGGCGCGGCGATGTAGCCCAGGCGCAGGCCCGGTGCCAGCACCTTCGAGAACGTGCCGAGGCGGATCACCGTGGCGCCGACCCGGTTGCCCAGCGCCAGCAGGCCGGGCTGCGGCTCGCCGGCGTAGCGCAGCTCGCCGTAGGGGTCGTCTTCGATGATGGGCAGGCCGAATTCGGCGGCGCGCGCCACCAGTGCTTCGCGGCGTGCGAGGTTCAGCGTGCGGCCGGTGGGGTTCTGGAAATTGGGCAGCGCGTACAGGAAGCGCGCGTCGGCGGCGAGCTCGGCCGTGATCGCCTCGGGAATCAGACCGCCCTCGTCGGTGGGCACCGGCACGAAGCGCGGCTGATACAGCGAAAACGATTGCAGCGCGCCCAGATAGCTGGGGTCTTCGACAAGCACCTTGCTGTCTTTGTCGATCAGCACCTTGCCGAGCAGATCCAGCGCCTGCTGCGAGCCCGACACGATCAGGATCTGGTCGGCCGTGACGTCGGCGCCGGCCTTGTTCAGGTCGTCGGCCACCCATTGGCGCAGCGGTGCATAGCCTTCGGTGGGGCCGTACTGCAGCGCGGCGCGGCCATTGGTGGACAGGACCTTGTCGAACGCGGCGCGTACCACTTCCACCGGGAAGCCGCCGGGGGCGGGCAGGCCGCCGGCGAACGAGATGACCTCGGGCCGCTCGGTGACCTTCAGGATCTCGCGGATGGCGGAGCTGGTGAGTTGCTGGGCGCGTTCGGAAAACGAACACGCGGGTTCGAAGGGCTTGTCCATGGCAGGGGTATCGAAGAGAGGTATAGACACTTGCGGTAAAAACTAATTGTTGCATAAGGCCCGCGCCCGGCCGTGGCCCCGTGAAACGCCCCTAAAATCAATCCCACCGATTTTTGCCGGTACAGTTACAAGTAGAAACCAGACGATGTTCGAAGCCGCCACGTTCTCCGCCGAATCCAAGCCCGAGCTCTACCGCCAGTTGGCCGCGCAGATGAAAGCCCTGCTCACCGACGAATACGACCTGATCGCCAACGCCGCGAATTTCAGCGCCCTGGTGTGGCAGGCGGTGCCCGATATCAACTGGGCCGGGTTCTATCTGTTCGACGGCCGCGAGCTGGTGCTCGGCCCCTTCCAGGGCAAACCGGCGTGCGTGCGCATCGCGCTCGAGCGCGGCGTGTGCGGCGCGGCGGCCAGCTCGCGCGAGACGCAGGTGGTGCCCGACGTGCACGCGTTCCCGGGCCACATCGCGTGCGACGCGGCCTCGCGCTCCGAGATCGTGGTGCCGCTCGAACGCAACGGCGCGCTGCTCGGCGTGTGGGATGTCGACAGCCCGACCCCCGGCCGTTTCGACGACGAAGACCGCGCCGGCATGGAAGCGCTCTGCCAGATCTTCACGGAGAGCCTCAACGCGCCGCCGCGTTGACAGGCGCGCGCGGGGCGCGGCAGAATGCCGGCTCGGCGATCCTCTTTTATCCCGATACTGTTTTCATGAACCAGGCCTTTTCCCACGCAGACCTCTCCCGCGCCTTCGGTGCGGTGTCGTCGCGTGCCGGCCTGAAATCCAAAAAACAGCAGCTCATCTGACCGGAGCTTGCTGTTCCGTCAGATGGGCGACGGAACAGCGGCGAAACCGGCTGCGCTCACACGCGCATTCCCTTTCTCTACACCCCTTCGCGTATCTGCACGGTCACCATTACGGTCCGCACCGAAGGAGTGCTCATGTCGATCGCAACGCTTTCCGCCGCCGCCGGCGCCACGGCCCAATCCATTCTCGACGAGGCCGCGACGGCCGCCGCGCGCGCCGCGCTTCCGGCCAGCGCGCCCGCGTCGTTCCACGGCGTGTGGGTGCCGCTGGTCACCCCGTTCAATGACGAAGGACCGGACCTCGCCGCGCTGCGCCGTCTGGTGCGCCACTATCGGCGCGCCGGCGTCGACGGCCTGGTCGTGTGCGGCAGCACCGGCGAAGCCGCGGCCATGGACGAGTACGAGCAGCTCACCACGCTGGACACCGTGCTGGACGAGGCGGGCGCGATGCCCGTGGTGATGGGGCTGGCCGGCAATCATCAGCGCGACGTGCTGCGCCGCCTGGCCGTGTTCGCGACGCGGCCGCTGGCCGGCCTGCTCGCGCCGGCGCCGTATTACGTGCGCCCGAGCCAGGCCGGTCTGCTGAGTTATTTCGAGGCCCTGGCCGAGGCCTCGCCCGCCGCGCTGCTGCTCTACGACATTCCGTATCGCACCGGCGCGCAGATCGATACGGCCACGCTGCTGCGGCTGGCCGATCATCCCAACATCCGCGCGATCAAGGATTGCGGCGGCTCGGTGGAGAAGACCCAGGCGCTGATCGCGCACGGCGGCCTGCAGGTGCTGGCCGGCGAAGACCTGAATGTGTTGGGCACGCTGGCCCTGGGCGGCAGCGGCCTGATCGCCGCCTCGGCGCACGTGCGGCCGGATTTGTTCGTGGCGCTGTACCAGGCCATGCAGGCGCAGCAGGTGGCGCTGGCGCGTCAGCTGTTCCACGCGCTGGCGCCCATCATGAAGCTGTTGTTCGCCGAGCCCAATCCGGGCCCGGTGAAGGGCCTGCTCGCGCGCCAGGGCATGATCCGCGCGCAGGTGCGGGCGCCGATGGCCGCGGCCGGCGCCGCGCTGGTGGACCAGCTCGACGCGGCCGTGGCCGAGCTCGACCGTCGCTACCCCTGCGCCTGAGCCGGCCGCAGCATGCGCAACAGCGGTATGCCCGCGATCAGCACCGCGATCCCGAGCAGCGCGCCCAGGCCCGCATACACCGAGCTCGAATAGACCAGGCCCGCGCACGCCAAGGCCAGCAGGGCGGGCGTGAGCGGGTAGGCCGGCACGCGGAAAGGCCGCGGCCGGTCGGGGTCGAGCTGGCGCAGACGCCATACCGATGCGGCCACCAGCATCATGAACAGCCAGAACACCGGCGCCGTGTAGGCCACGAGGGTCTGCACGCTGTTGGCGCTGAAGGCGCCGATCAGCACCAGCACCAGCGTGATGCCGCCCTGGGCCAGCAGCGCGTTCACGGGGGCGTGCCCGCGCGCGCTCCAGCCCGCCAGACCGCGCAGGCGCGGCACGTCGCGGCCGAGCGCGTAGTACAGGCGCGCGCCGGTGAGGATCGTGCCGTTGATGGTGCTCAACGCCGTCGCGCAGATCAGCATGCTGAGCGAGGCCGCGGCGTAGGGGCCGGCCGCGAGCTGCATGACCGCGGCGCCCACGGCGTTGGTGTCGCGCAGCCCCTGCAGGCCGAAGATCTGCAACAGCGCCAGATTGATCAGCAGGTACGCGACCGTCACCACGACCGTGCCTGCGAGCAGCACGCGGCTCATGTTGCGCCCCGGATCGCGCAGCTCGCCGCTCAGGTACGCGGCCTCGTTCCAGCCGCCATAGGTGAGCAGCACGAACACCATGCCCATGCCGAGCAGACCGGCGGTGTTGCCGGCCAGCGGCGCGATGTCGATCGCGGTGGCGTCGGTCTGCGGCGCGGCGGTCAGGCCGGCCAGCAGCACGGCCGCCAGCGCGGCGAGCGTGAGGATCGTGAACACCCACTGCAGACGCTTGGATGGCTGCGTGCCCGCGATGTTGAGCGCGGTCAGCGCCACCACCGATAGGGCCGCATGCAGCGCCACCCCGTAGGGGCCGAGCGGCAGCAGTTGCTGCGCATATTCGCCGTAGATGAAGGCCACCACGGCGATCGCGCCGGTCTGGATCACGGTGCAGCGCGCCCAGGCGAACAGCAGCCCGGCGCGCGCGCCCCAGGCGCGCGTGAGGTACAGATACTCGCCTCCGGCGCCCGGATAGGACGCGCCCAGTTCGGCGTAGCAGAGCGCGCCGATCAGCATCACGAATCCGCCCGCGGCCCACAATGCCAGGTACACGAACTCGGATGACGCATGCTGCGCCACCAGCGGCGGAAAGCCGAAGATGCCGATGCCGACCACCACGCCGACCAGCACGGCGACGGCGTCGAGCACCGACAGGCGGGGCGGTTGCGTGGACTCGGCGGGCGCGGAGAGGGTCAGGCCATCCTGGGGGCCGCTCATCGGGCCTGCCGCGTGGCTTGCCAATCGGCCTGCAGGCCGTCGCCGGAGCGGGCAAGCATGCGGTCGCCTTCGATCATGCCCACGAACTGGCGCGGCTTGCCGCCGTCGTCCAGCGTGAAGCGCAGTTCGGGGCCGCGCAGCGTGGCCGCGCTCACCGGTAGCGCCTTGCCGTCACGTTCGGCGCTGGCCTGCACCTTCTGGAACTGCTGCTGCAGCGTGAGCGAGAACGCGCCCTCGGGGCTTTGCACCTGCCAGGTGCCGGCGGCTTTGGCGGGCACGATCCACAGATAGAGCGAACGGCCGTCGACCATTTCGCGGCGGTCGCTTTCCCATTCGCCCATGGTGAAGGCGTGCGACACCACGCGCGAGCCCGGCGCGAGCTTGTCGAGGATCACAGGGCGCATCTTGAGGTTCACGTCGGGCAGCAGATACATGGTCAGGACCGACGCCTTCGAGATGTCGGTCTTGAACAGGTCCTGCTTCTTGAACGTCACGCGGCCTTCGACCTTGGCCTTGCGCGCGTTGGCGTTGGCTTCCTTGACGCGCGCGGGGTCGATGTCCACGCCCATGGCGGTCTGTGCGCCACGGTCGCGCACGGCGGCGATCGCGATCCGGCCGTCCCCGGAGCCCAGGTCGATGACGGTGTCGCGCGGACCGACCTCGCCCATCTCGAGCATCTTGGCGACCGCGCCGTCGGGGGTGGGCACATAAGGCACGTCCAGCTCGACCCAGCGCGGGGGATTCTCGGCCTGGGCCGCCACCGGAAGCGCGATCAATGCGGCGGCGGTGCCCAACAACGCAAGCTTCAATCCTGGAAACATGCGGTTCTTAGTGTGAGTGAGCACTTGCATTTGGGTTCTCCGGTTGCGGCGCGTCCCCGGTCGGGGCGGGCGGTGGGCGGTCATCGCGAACTGTCGGAACGCATCGCGCGTGCCTGACAGATTCCTGAATAAACCTGACCACCTTAGCGCATTTAGGTTCCGTCCTGATTTTTCCTGGGGACGACCCGAGTAGGCAGGAGGCTGGCCCTGGACTACAACTCCGGTCTGACGAATTGCGCGGACGCACGTGCAACGTTCCGGAGACATCACCCCATGGGCAAGGCTGGCGGCGCGACCGATCTGACATACGACTACATCATCGTGGGGGCGGGTTCGGCGGGTTGCCTGCTGGCCAACCGGCTGTCGGCCGATCCGGCTGTCCGCGTGCTGCTGCTCGAGGCCGGGGGGGCCGACAACTGGCACTGGATTCACATCCCCGTGGGTTACTTGTACTGCATCGGCAACCCGCGCACCGATTGGTGTTATCGCACCCAACCCGAGCCCGGGCTCAATGGCCGCGAGCTCGGTTATCCGCGGGGGCGCGTGCTGGGCGGCTGTTCGTCCATCAACGGCATGATCTATATGCGCGGCCAGCGCGCCGACTACGACGGCTGGGCCGCGCTCGGCAACCCCGGCTGGGGCTGGGACGACGTGTTGCCGCTCTTCAAGGCCTGCGAAGATCATCATGCCGGCGCCAACGCGTTTCATGGCGCGGGTGGCGAGTGGCGGGTCGAGCGCCAGCGCCTGTCCTGGGAATTGCTCGATGCGTTTCGCGACGCGGCCGCGCAGGCCGGCATTCCGAAGATCGATGACTTCAACCAGGGCGATAACGAAGGCTGCGATTACTTCGAGGTCAATCAGCGCGGCGGCATTCGCTGGAATACGGCCAAGGCCTTCCTGCGGCCCGCGATGAAGCGTCCGAACCTTCATGTGATCACCGGCGCGCGGGCGCGCCGCATCGTGTTCGAGCAGCGCCGTGCGCAAGGCGTGGCGTTCCATACCGACGCGGCGGGCGTGCGCACCGCCTACGCGCGCGGCGAGGTCATCCTGGCCGCGGGCGCGGTGGGCTCGCCGCAACTGCTGCAGGTGTCGGGCGTGGGGCCACGGCACTGGCTCGAGTACCAAAACGTGCAGATGGTGCACGACCTGCCCGGTGTCGGGGGCAATCTGCAGGACCATCTGCAACTGCGGCTGGTCTATCGGGTGCATGGCGCGCGTACGCTCAACGCCGTGGCGGCCACGATGTGGGGCAAGTTCATGATGGGCGCGCAATACGCGTGGGGCCGGCGCGGCCCGCTCAGCATGGCGCCCTCGCAGCTGGGCGCCTTTGCGCGCTCCAGCCCGGACCAGCCGCGCGCCAATGTCGAATACCACGTGCAGCCGCTGTCGCTGGACAAGTTCGGTGATCCCTTGCACGCCTTTCCTGCGTTCACGGCATCGGTCTGCAATCTGCGTCCGACCAGCCGCGGCTACGTACGCATCGTGTCGCCCGATCCGCTCGAGGCGCCCGAAATCCTGTGCAATTACCTGAGCACGCCCGAGGATCGCCAGGTCGCGGCCGACAGCATCCGGCTGACTCGCCGGATCGTGGCGCAGCCCGCGCTGGCGCGCTACCGGCCCGAAGAGTATCGGCCCGGCGAGGCCGCGCAATCCGCCGAAGACCTGGCCGCCGCGGCCGGCGCGATCGGCACCACGATCTTTCATCCCGTGGGCACGTGCAAGATGGGGCGCGATCCGCATGCGGTCGTCGACGCCGAGCTGCGCGTGCATGGCGTGACCGGGCTGCGCGTGGTCGACGCGTCCATCATGCCGACCATCACGTCGGGCAATACCAACTCGCCCACGATCATGATCGCCGAGAAGGGCGCGCGGCTTATTCGCGAAGCGCGCGCGCAGGCCCGGGCGGCCTGAGCCGCGCGTCGGGCCGCCCGGGCCGCGCCGCCGCGGTCCGCCGTCCCGCCGCTGCCGGGCGCGCCGCGTCTGGCCGTACACAGGACATACGGGCTTTGCCTGAAAGACCCCGGCGGGCCGCTGCGGTATATTGCGCCACTTCCCACCCTGTACGGGTCCGCGCCCGCCTTCGCCGGCGCCCGGTCGCCCACGGATTCATTCATGCCGTCCACCTTAGAGCTCATCGCCACCCTGCTGTTCGCGGTGGCCGTCATCCATACCTTCTCGGTGCCTTTCTTTGCCCGCATGGCGCACCGCAACGGCCCGCACGCGGGGGTGTGGCACCTGCTCTCCGAGGTGGAGGCCGTGTTCGGCGTGTGGGCCTTCGTGCTCATCGTGGCGATGGCCCTGCTGTCCGGCACGGGCAGCGCGATCGAGTACATGGACACGCGCAACTTCACCGAGCCGCTGTTCGTGTTCGTGATCATGGTGGTGGCCGCCAGCCGTCCCATCCTCGAGCTGGTCGGTGGCATGGTCAAGATCGTGGCGCGCGGCCTGCCGCTGCGGCGCGAGCTCGCGACCTTTTTCGTGGTGATGGCGCTGGTGCCGCTGGGCGGCTCGTTCATCACCGAGCCGGCCGCCATGACGCTCGCGGCCATTCTGCTGCGTGACGGCTATTTCCGCGTGCATGGGCGCGCCGGCTTCAAGTATCTGACCCTGGGCGTGCTCTTCGTCAACGTGTCGATCGGCGGCGTGCTCACGTCGTATGCCGCGCCGCCGGTGCTGATGGTGGCGTCCACGTTCGGCTGGGACACGACCTTCATGGCCACGCACTTCGGCTGGCGCGCGGCGGTGGCCGTGATCATCAACGCGGCGCTGCTCACCTTCCTCTGCCGCGAGGCGCTGGTCGACGGCGGGCTGGGCAAGGGCGTGGCGGCGGGCGAGGGCGAGGACACGCGCACCGCGGTGCCCGCGTGGGTCATTCTGGTGCACCTCGTGTTCCTGGTCGCCGTGGTGCTCACCGCACACCACCCGGCCGTCTTCCTCGGCCTGCTCATGATGTTCATCGGCTTTGCCGAAGCCTACAAGCGCCATCAGAATCGCCTGCTCATCAAGGAGGGCCTGATGGTCGGCTTCTTCCTCGCCGGGCTGGTGGTGCTGGGCGGGTTGCAGAAGTGGTGGCTGCAGGATCTGCTCGGCGGCCTCTCGCCCACGGTGCTCTACTGGGGCGCCACCGCGCTCACGGCGATCACCGACAACGCGGCGCTCACGTATCTGGGTTCGCTGGTCGAAGGCACGAGCGATGCCTGGCGCTACATGCTGGTGGCCGGCGCCGTGACCGGCGGGGGTCTGACCGTCATCGCCAACGCGCCCAACCCCGCCGGGTTCGCCATCCTGAAGAACCAATTTCCGGATGGCAGCATCTCGTCGGGCAAGCTGTTTCTGGCCGCGCTGGTGCCCACCGGCGTGGCGGCCTGCATGTTCCTGCTGCCCGTCTGAGCACCGATCCCGGTACGGCCGCGGAAAAACGCTAAAATTCAAGTCTTTCCCGTAGTTTTTGCCGGACCGGCTCGTCGCCTTCGGCAGCCCGCGGGCGCCGCGTGCGCCCGCCGCCATGTCCCGCCACATCGTGTGGCGCCTGGCCTGGAACCTGACTTCATGCCTATCTACGCTTACAAGTGCAGTGCGTGCGGCTTTGCCAACGACGTCCTGCAAAAGATCTCCGACGCGCCGCTTTCGGTTTGCCCCGAGTGCGGCCAGGAAACGTTCACCAAGCAAGTGACCGCCGCCGGCTTCCAGCTCAAGGGCTCGGGCTGGTACGTCACCGATTTCCGTGGTGGCTCGCAGGGCGGCAAGCCGGCAGGCGACAGCGCCGCGTCGGCTCCGGCCGCCCCGGCAGCGGCCCCCGCGGCCCCGGCCGCGAGCGGCGGCACGTCCGGCACGGCCAGCTGAGCCACCCCGCGGGCACGCCGTGTTCAAGAAGTACTTCATCACCGGCCTGCTGATCTGGATGCCCCTGGCCATCACGGTCTGGGTGCTCGGTCTGCTGGTCGATACGCTCGAAGGTTTCGTGCCGCGGTTCCTGTCGTCCGAATCGCTGTTCGGCGTCGGGATCCCAGGCTTTCGATTCGTGCTGGTGATCGCGGTCGTGCTCGTGACCGGCGTGCTGGGCGCCAATCTGCTGGGCCGCAGCCTGTTCGACCAATGGGAACGTATCCTCGGGCGTATCCCGCTGGTGCGTTCCATCTACAATTCGGTCAAACAGGTCAGCGACACCGTGCTGGCGCCGAACGGCCGGGCTTTCCGTCAGGCCGTGCTGATCCAGTACCCGCGTCAAGGGTCATGGACCATCGCTTTTCTGACCGGCACGCCCAACGGTGAAGTGGCATCCTATCTGCCGGGCGAGCATCTGAGCGTGTACGTGCCCACGACGCCGAACCCGACCTCCGGATTCTTTCTGATCCTGCCGCGCGACCAGATCATCGAGTTGCAAATGACGGTCGACGCAGCCCTGAAGTACATCGTTTCGATGGGGGTGGTGGCCCCGCCAGTCCAGGCAGGCCATCCTCCCGAAGCCCTATCCCCGACGCACGGCGAGCCTCCGGCCCCGCGCGCCGAACCGTAACCCTTACGCTCACAGCCTATACACGGAGTTATCCCGCATGCGTACCTGCTACACCGGCCAGGTTTGCCGTGACCATCTCGGCCAGACTGTCACCCTGTACGGCTGGGTGAACCGCCGCCGCGACCACGGCGGGGTCATCTTCATCGACTTGCGTGACCGTACCGGTCTGGCCCAGATCGTGTTCGATCCGGACAACGCCGAAGCCTTCGGCAGCGCCGAGCGCCTGCGCAACGAATTCTGCGTCAGCATCACCGGTCTGGTGCGCCTGCGTCCCGAAGGCACGACCAACGCCGATCTGGCGTCGGGCGAGGTCGAAGTGCTGTGCCAGCAACTCGAGATCCTGAATCCGTCGGTCACGCCGCCGTTCCAGCTCGACGACGACAACCTGTCCGAGACCACCCGCCTCACGCACCGCGTGCTCGATCTGCGCCGTCCGCAGATGCAGCGCAACCTGATGCTGCGCTACCGCGTGTCGATCGAAGTGCGCAAGTTCCTGGACGAGCTCGGCTTCATCGACATCGAAACGCCGATGCTGACCAAGAGCACGCCCGAAGGCGCGCGCGACTACCTCGTGCCCTCGCGTGTGAACGCCGGCCACTTCTTCGCGCTGCCGCAGTCGCCGCAGCTGTTCAAGCAGATGCTGATGGTGTCGGGTTTCGACCGCTACTACCAGATCACCAAGTGCTTCCGCGACGAAGACCTGCGCGCCGACCGCCAGCCTGAATTCACGCAGATCGATTGCGAAACCTCGTTCCTCAACGAGTTCGAGATCCGCGCGATCTTCGAAAGCATGATCCGCCACGTGTTCAAGGTGGTGCAGGGCGTCGAGCTGCCCGAGCAGTTCCCCACCATGACCTGGACCGAAGCCATGCAGCGCTTTGGCTCCGACAAGCCGGACCTGCGCGTGAACCTCGAGTTCACCGACGTGGCCGACATCATGAAGGACGTCGACTTCAAGGTCTTCGCGGCCGCCGCCACCACCGCGGGCAGCCGCGTCGTGGCGCTGCGCGTGCCGGGCGGTGCCGAGCTCTCGCGCAGCGAGATCGACGCCTACACCCAGTTCGTCGGCATCTACGGCGCCAAGGGCCTGGCCTACATCAAGGTCAACGAAGTGGCCAAGGGCCGCGAGGGCCTGCAGTCGCCCATCGTGAAAAACCTGCACGATGCCGCGATCACCGAGCTGCTCGCCCGCACCGGCGCGCAGGACGGCGACATCATCTTCTTTGGCGCCGACCGCGCCAAGGTCGTCAACGATGCGATCGGCGCGCTGCGCGTGAAGATCGGTCACAGCGAATTCGGCAAAAAGACCGGCCTGTCGGCCGCGGGCTGGAAGCCGCTGTGGGTCATCGACTTCCCGATGTTCGAATACGACGAAGAAGAAGGCCGCTACACCGCCGCCCACCACCCGTTCACCAGCCCCAAGGACGGTCACGAGGACTTCCTCCAGACCGATCCGGGCCAGGCATTCGCCAAGGCCTACGACATGGTGCTCAACGGCTGGGAAATCGGCGGTGGCTCGGTCCGTATCCACCGCGAAGAAGTGCAGAGCAAGGTGTTCCGCGCGCTCAAGATCGACGCTGAAGAAGCCCGTGAGAAGTTCGGCTTCCTGCTCGACGCGCTGCAATACGGCGCGCCGCCGCACGGTGGCATCGCCTTCGGCCTGGACCGCATCGTCACGATGATGACCGGCGCCGAGTCGATCCGCGACGTGATCGCCTTCCCGAAGACGCAACGCGCACAGTGCCTGCTGACCCAGGCGCCGTCCGAAGTCGACGAGAAGCAGCTGCGCGAGCTGCACATCCGTCTGCGCAACACCGAAGTGAAGTAAGGTAAGCTGGAAACGCGGCGCCGTGCGAGACGGCGCCGCGGCGGCCCGGGCAGGCAGGAGCACCCGGGCCGTTCCGTCCCAAGCTTCTGTTCTGATGAGGCGCCATACGACTCTATGTCGCTTATTCGCGTAGTCAGCTACAACATTCACAAAGGCCGGTCCTCGCTCGGCACGCGCGAGTCGCTCAACGACCTGCGCCTGGGCCTGTACGGTCTTCGGCCCGACCTGGTGTTCCTGCAGGAAGTGCAGGGGCGCAACCAGCAATCGTCGGTGCTCGATCAGCAGCACGAATCCCTCGCGGCCGCCCTGCGCATGCAGGCCGCCTACGGCCGCAACGCCGTGCGCCCCTCCACCGACCATGGCAACGCCCTGCTGTCGCGTTTCGAGATTCTGGGCCACGAAAACGAAGACATCTCCGATCACCGCCTCGAGCAGCGCGGCATGCTGCATGCGCGCATCGACGTGGGCGGCACCGAGGTGCACTGCTTCGTCGTGCATCTGGGGCTGTTTGCCGGCAGCCGCGCGCGGCAGATCCAGCTGCTCACCGAACGCATCAAGCGCGAGGTGCCCGACGGCGCGCCGCTGCTGATCGCCGGTGACTTCAACGACTGGGGCGACCGGCTCGCGCCCATGTTCGTGCAGCAGCTGGGCCTGTACGAAGTGTTTTCGCATGCGCCGCGCACGGCCGGCGGCGATCTGCCGCGCCTGCGCGATTCGATGCGCCGCCTCACCAATGTGCTGCGCGGCGTGCCCGGCAGCACCACCATGCTCGAGCGCCAGAACCAGCTCGGCATGGGCGGCGCCTACTGCCCGCTGCCACCGCCCCGCACGTTCCCGGCGGTGTTTCCGTGGTTCCGCCTCGATCGCATCTATCAGCGCGGCTTCGCCGTGCGCAGCGCACGGGTGCTGCGCGGGCGCGAGTGGGCCAAGCTCTCGGATCATGCGCCGCTCCTGACGGAGCTCGAGCTGCCGTGAAACCCAGCATCGTCCGGATTCACTGGACCGAGGGCAACCAGATCGACCTGCTGCAGAATGGCGCGGATTTCTTCCCCGCCCTGTGCGCGGCGATCGATGCCGCGCACACCAGCGTGCACCTCGAGACCTACATTTTCGTGTTCGACCGCACCGGCCGCCGCGTGCTCGACAGCCTCGAGCGCGCCGCCCAGCGCGGCGTCAAGGTGCGCGTGGTCATCGATGGTTTTGGCAGCGCGGGCACGGCCGAGGCGGTGCGCGAGCGCATCGTGGCCGCCGGCGGGCAATGCCGCATCTTCCGCCCCGAGCCGCGCTGGTGGGGCCGGCTCCGGTTTTCGCGCAGCCGCCTGCGCCGCCTGCATCGCAAAGTCACGGTGATCGACGCCCACACGGCCTTCGTGGGTGGCATCAACGTGGTCGACGACTTCGACGATCTCGACGAACACGATCACATCCCGGCGCCGCGGTTCGATTTCGCGGTGCGCGTGTGCGGCCCGCTCGTGCCCGAGATCATCTACGCCCAGGATCTGCTCTGGGTGCGGCTGAACTGGGCTCGCGTGCGGCGTCATCCAAGCGACTGGCGCCGGCTGCGGCTGCGCAAGCCGCGCCACCTGCACGCGGCGCCTTGCGGCAACCTGCGGGGCGCGCTGATCCTGCGCGACAACCTGCGCCATCGTCAGACCTTCGAACGCGCCTATCTGTACGGCATCGAGCATGCGCGGCGCGACATTCTCATCGCCAACGCCTATTTCTTTCCGGGCCATCAGTTCCGCAAGGCGCTGGCCCAGGCCGCCTCGCGCGGCGTGCGGGTGCGGCTGTTGCTGCAGGGCAAGCCCGAGTACTACATGCAGTATTACGCCACGCGCGCGCTCTACGACCAGCTGCTGCGCGACGGCATCGAGATCTACGAATACATGCCGGGCTATCTGCACGCCAAGGTCGCCGTCATCGACAACATGGCGACGGTGGGCTCATCCAACCTCGACCCGTTCAGCCTGTTGCTGGCGCGCGAGGCCAATGTGGTGGTCGACGATCAGCCCTTCGCCTGGGATCTGCAGACGCGGCTCGAAACCGCGATCGAGGAAGGCGGGCGTTTCGTGCGCCCGATCGAGTACCGCCGCCGCGCCTGGTGGTGGCGCGCCATCGATACGGTGGCCTATACGGTGCTGCGCATCGGCGTGGCGCTCACCGGCCGCACCGGCCAGTACTGAGGTCCGGAGGCCGCGGCCCGCCGTTCAGGCCGGGCGGCGGCCCGGCAGCCGCACCAGCCCGAGCGCCAGCGCGGTGCCCGCCAGGATCACGCCGGCCCCGGCCAGGATCTGCGGGGTCAGGGCCTCGTCGAGCAGCCACACGCCCCAGAACACCCCAAATACCGGCACCAGGAAGGTCACGCTGACCGCCGCGGTGGGCCCCAGCACGGCGATGAGGCGGAAAAACACGATGTAGGCCATGCCGGTGCAGACCACGGCCAGCAGCACCGTGGCGCGCCACGCCTCGAACGAGACGGGCTGTTCGGGCCAGTACATGTTCGCGAGCGGCGCGAGCACGAGCGCCGCGCCCAGCATGCTGCCCGTGGCGCTGGACAGCGAATCCACGCCGGTGAGGTAACGCTTGGTCCAGTTGGCGGCGACACCGTAGAAGATCGGCGCCGAGATCGCGGCCAGCACGGCGAAGCCGGTGCCGCCGGCGCTGAAATCGAGCTTGTCCCAGACCAGCACCACGATGCCGCAGAAGCCCAGCATCAGCCCCGCGACGCGGGCGGCGGGCAGGCGGTCGCGCAGCCAGATCCAGCCGATCACCGCGCCCCACACGGGCGTGACGGCGTTCGCCACCGACAGGAAGCCCGCGCCCAGCGACTGGGCCGCGTAGGCATAGAGCAGGAACGGCAGGGCGGCGTTGAGCGCGCCCACCACCAGGATGGCCTTCCAGTGGCGCGCAATGACGGGCAGGCGGCGGCGCGCGATGGCCAGCGGCAGCAGGAACAGCGCGGCCAGGCCCACGCGCAGCTCGATCAGGGCCGCCGGACCGAATTCGGGAACGGCGACGCGGATGAACAGGAACGAGCCGCCCCAGACGGCGGCCAGGGCCAGCAACTCGAGGAGATCACGACGCTGCATGATGATGACGACAGAAGAGGAGAGGGCGGCCGCGCGGCCGGGGCGATCAGCTCGCGCGTCGCATCATCAGGTTTTTCATCTTGACGCGATGCGCCACCACGGCGGCGCCGAGCGAGAGCAGGACGCAGAGTATCAGGCCGGCGCGCACGCCGGACAGGACCGAGGAATGCGTGATGGCGATCCCGACCAGCGCGGTGCCGGCCGCGCTGCCCACCGCCCGCGTGGTCTGCACCAGGGCCGAGGCCACGCCCACGTCGCGCCGTTCGCTGAGCATCTGCATGAACAGCGTGAGGTTGGGCAGCAGGAAACCCAGCGCCGTGCCATTGACCGTGAAGGCGGCGATGATCCAGTACACCGACGTGTCGGTGCCGATCGCCAGCACCATGGCCGAGCCCACGGCCAGCAGCAGCGCGCCGAACACCATCAGGCGTTGCGGTTCGGTCTGCTTCGGAAACAGGCGGCCGTTGACGATGCTGCCCAGCGGGATGGCGGCCACCAGCGGCGTGAGCACCAGGCCCGCCTGGCTGGGCGAGTAGTGCAGCTCGTTCTGCAGCAGCAGCGGGCTGTAGAAAATCAGGATGAACATCACCGCGCCCACCGCGACCGCCGCGAGATTGAGCAGGCGCGGTTCGGCACCGGCCAGCACGCGCAACGGGAAGATCGGGTTGGTGGTGCGGCGTTCGTAGGGCAGCAGAATGCCGAGCGCGGCCACGCCGGCCACCGCGAGCGCGGCCGCCAGCATCGGATGGGCGCGGTCGCCCGGCGCGAAGCCCAGCTCCAGCGCGGCGAGCGGGGCGCCCACGCCGATCACCAGCAGTATGGCGCCCACCCAGTCGATGCGGGCGCTGCCCGAGTGCGCGGGCGGGATCCGGGGGAAATAGCGCCACAGCAGAAAGAAGGCGGCCGCGGCGGCGATCGGCGCGATGAAGAACGCGGCGCGCCAGCCCAGCGCCTGCGTGGCGGCGCCACCCAGCACCGGCCCGATGCCGCTGGCCATAGCGAAGGCCGCCGACACCATCGCCATCCATCGGACCCGCTCGCGCGCGTCGGGGAACAGATCCGCTGGCGCGGCGAAGGCGGTCGCGATCATCATGCCGCCGCCGACCCCCTGCAGGGTGCGGAAGGCGATCAGCTGCTCCATCGACTGCGACAGGCCACAGGCGATCGAGCCCAGCGCCACCACGGCCACCGACACGAGCATCAGGGGCTTGCGCCCGAACATGTCGCCCAGCCGGCCGAAGATCATGATCGAGACGGCGGTAGCGAGCAGGTAGCCCGTGCCCACCCAGGCATAGAGCGCCATGCCGTTGAGCGCGGCGGCCACCCGGGGCATCGAGGTGCTGACGATGGTGGAATCGAAGGCCACCAGAACCACGGTGGCGGCCACCCCGGCCATGGCCATCAGGAGGTCATGGCGCGAGTGAGCGGGGGGCGTAGGGGGAACGGATTCGGCAGGGGTGGGTGATGGGGCGCTCATGCGAAAAGGATATCACCGCTGCCTTGCGCTCATTTGAACAAGCTGTGATATCCCACCAGCACGACGACCACCACCAGGGCCGCGACCCAGGACCAGCGCGAGTTGGCCAGGCCGCGAGGCTCGGGTTCGGGCGGCGGCGGGGGCGGCTCGAGCCGGGGCTGCGCGGCCATGTGGTCGATGAAATTGGCGAAGAAGCGCTCGACCATCTTGCCGCCGGCCTTGAGGATCAGCGGCTCGCCGCATTCGGCCAGCTTGCCGCCCGCCATGGCCGCCACCGTGTAGGCCACGCGCGTGCCGCGGTCTTTGTCGGAGAGCGTGACCTGGGCGGTGCCGATGGCCATGCCGGCGGCCGGGCCCTTGCCTTCGAAGGCAAGCGACAGCGAATGGGGCGGTTTTAGCTCGGAGAGCAGTACCTCGCCCTCGTATTGGGCGTCGATACCGGGAAACTTGGCGTGGATCGCCACGTGATATTCACTCGGGGTGCGTTGCGTGATCTGAACGCAGCCCGGCAGACATTTCTGCAGCACCGCCGGGTCGAGCAAGGCGTCCCAGGTCTGGTGCTGCGTGGAGGGAATCCATTGGGCATCGGCAATGCGCATGGCTGTCTCCTGATATGTTTTGAACCACTGTACGCTCAAATATCAGGAGTGTCACGGGCACGCTCAGGCCGCGCCGGGGTCTTGCGCTCCGGTATGTGGACGAGCCGGTCTGGCGCTGGAGAGCGCGGCGAACAGCATGACCAGCACCACGTAGAACCCCACCGTGCGCATGCCGCGGAACATCAATTCGGTCTGGCCGAAGATGGCGAAGCCCAGACAGGTGGCGGCGCCCATCGCGGCCGCCGCCCGCAGCGGCATGGCCTGCAGGGTCACGAGCCGGCGCAGGAACACGCCGGCCGGCACGAAATACAGCAGCAGCAGCGCGATCGCGCCCAGCGCGCCATTGACCGCGACGGCCTCGATCAGGTCGTTGTGCGGTTCGCCGTAATTGGACGCGACGTACTCGGATACCTCGCCGCGTTGCTGCGCCTCGCGCAGGGACTGCTGGAACGCGGCGCCGCTGCCCACGCCGGTGAGCGGGTGGCGGGCCGCCATCTCGAGCGAGCTGCGCCAGAGCTGCAGGCGCACGCAGATCGAGGTATCCGCCGTGGCGTTGTCCGTCATGCATTCCGACGTCTCGCTCAGGATCAGCTCGGCCCGGTCGCGCAGTGTCGGGTTCAGCGAGCCGAGCGCGAGCACGCCCAGCAGCAGGCACAGCAGCGCGGCGCCCAGCCGCAGCGGATGGCGCATGCGCGTGAACAACACCAGCGCCAGCACGATGAAGATGGGCAGGGCGATCCAGCCGCTGCGCGTCTGGGTCAGAATGAAGCCGATGAACGTGGCCGTCGTGGTCAGCAGCTTGACGGCCTTGTCGAGGCGCGCGTTGGGCAGCAGCGGAATCGGGATCGAAAAGAGGGCGATGACCGCCATCAGCAGCATCAGATTGCCGTATGTCACCGCATTGAACGCGGGCGTCAGGGGGCGTTCGGTGAAGTCGGGAAAGATCAGCGCGACCACACAGGCGGTCGAGACCACGCCGGCCAGGATCACTCCCCACAGGGCATGGCGCAGGCGCTCCTGCCCGATGTATTGCATCGCCAGCAGCATCAGCGGCGCGCCGAGGGCCAGCCTGAAGCCGCGTTCGAAGTTCACGTCGCTCCAGACGTGATTCGCGGCGGCGCTCACGATCGCGGCCAGCAAGGGCAGGGCGAAGGCCGCACAGAGCAGGCGGTCCTGGCGCTGAATCGCACGCTGCGAGCCCGGCATCATGAGGATGAGTACCAGCGATCCCAGCAGGAGAATGTAATAAGCCTTGCTTCCTCCCGTCGAAGTCGAGAGCATGAGGGTTGGCATGAGCGCGAGCGCGCTAACAAATAGCCAGATGGGCGTGCGTTTCAACATTCGGTGTTCGGGCGCGTTCGCCGTGATTCGGGCATGGCCCACTGGTGTGCCGGTCTGCGCTCGTGGCGGATCCGGACGCCCGGCGCGTGCCGGACTAAGAACGCGATTATAAGGAAGGCGTGAGGGGCGACCAAGCCAGCCTGGTGCCCGATTGTCTCGGCCCCCGGGTTCTGGTCGCCATGTCCCTGATTCCGCCGCTCACGGGGCGTCAGGGCGCGCGCACCGAAAAAGTGCACGCCCGAGCGGCACCTCCCGCGCTTTCAGCCCCGTAGCTAATTGTTGTACATTTCGAGCACTCTCGAACCCTAAGCCGTCACCGCGGCGCGTCCTTTATTGATGGCTACACGCATATTGATCGTCCGCACCTCCTCGCTCGGCGACCTGGTGCACATGCTGCCCGCGATTTCCGACATCGCCCGGCATGTCCCCGACGCCAAGATCGACTGGATCGCGGAAGAAGCGTTCGCCGAGATCCCGGCATGGCATCCCGCCGTGACCAACGTCATCAAAGTCGCGCATCGCCGCTGGCGCAAAGCCTGGTGGTCCGAGCAGGTGCGCCGCGAGCGCGCCGAACTGCGCGAACGCCTGCGCTCCGAACCCTACGACATCGTGCTCGACATGCAGGCGCTGCTCAAATCCGCCTGGCTGGTGCGCCAGACGCACGGCGTGCGTCACGGGCTGGACTGGCGTTCGGCGCGCGAGCCGCTGGCCTCGCTCTTCTATAACGTGCGCCATCGCGTCGAGTTCTGGCAACCCGCCGTCATCCGTCAGCGCAAGCTGGCCGCGCAGACCTTCGGCTATACCTACGCCGGCTCGCCCGATTTCGGCCTGCAGGGGTTCGCGCGCCCCATGACCGATCCCTTGCCGGAGCTCACGATCGGCGGCGACGACGGCCGCCGGCTGCATCATGTGAACAGCGATCGCGGCTACGCGATCATCATGCCGTCGGCGAGCCGCGACGACAAACTCTGGCCCGAAGACGATTGGCGCGCGGTGTTCCGCCGCCTGCAGGGCGCCGGCTGCACGCTGCGCCTGCTGGCGGGCAACGAACAGGAAACGCAGCGCGCGGCCGCGCTGGTGTCGGGCATGGAAGGCGTGGAGATCCTGCCCCGCATGGATCTCACGTCCGTGGCCCGCATGCTGGCCGGCGCGCGCCTGATGGTGGGCCTGGACAGCGGTCTGACCCATCTGTCGGCCGCGCTAGGCCGTCCCACCATCGGCATCTACCGGGCCTCCACGCCGGTGCGCACGCCGCTGGTCGGCTCCAATTTCACGGCCAGCCTGGGCGATCGCGGCGCCTCGCCCTCGCGCGAGGCCGTGATGGCCTCGGTGGAACAGGCCCTGGCGGCATCCTGAGATGCGGCGCGGCGGCTATACCCTGGCCCTGCGCGCGCTGGCGCCGCTGCTCTGGCTCTTCATGTGGCGCCGCGCGCGCCGCACGCCGGGTCAATGGGACATCCTCGGCCGCGAGCGTTTCGGTCACGTGCCCGCCGAGGCTGCCCGCGACGATGTGCCGGTCTGGGTGCACGCGGTCAGCCTGGGCGAGACCCGCGCCGCGCAACCCCTGATCCAGGCCCTGCTCGACGCCGGCCTGCCGCTGCTGCTCACGCACATGACCGCCACCGGCCGCGCCGAAGGCGCACGGCTGTTCGAGGCCGCGATCGCGCGCGGGCAGTTGCGCCAGACCTGGCTTCCCTACGATTTTCCGGCGGCGGCAGCGCGCTTTCTGGCGGCCACGCGGCCCCGTTGCGGCCTGATCGTCGAGCGCGAGATCTGGCCCAACGTGCTGGCCGCCGCGCGCGCGGCGGCCGTGCCGATGGCGCTGGTCAATGGCCGTTTCTCGCCCGGCTCGCTGCGCCGCGCCAGGCGCCAGGGCGAGGTCATGCGCGAGGCGCTGGCCGGACTCGACCGCGTGCTGGTGCAGACCGCGGACGACGGCGTGCGCCTGGCCGAGGCCGGCGCGACGCGCATCCAGGTCATTGGCAATCTTAAGTTCGATGTGAGCCTGCCCGCGGCACAGCTCGAGGCGGGCCGGCAGTGGCGGGCGGCGTGCGATCGTCCCGTCATCGCGATCGCCAGCACGCGCGAGGGCGAAGACGCGCCGTTCGCGGCGGCCATCGCGGCGGCCCGGGCGCAGGCGCCGCGCGTGCTGTTTTTGCTGATTCCGCGGCACCCGCACCGGTTCGACGAGGCGGCGCGTCATTTGAGCGACGCCGGACTGCGCGTCGCGCGCCGCTCGGAGCATCCCGGCGTGCCGGACGCGGCGGTGGACGTGGTGGTGGGGGACTCGCTCGGCGAGATGCCGTTCTATTACGCCTGCGCCGACGTGGCCATCGTGGCGGGCAGCTTCGCGCCACTGGGCGGGCACAACCTCATCGAAGCCTGCGCGGCCGGCACGCCCGTCATCGTGGGGCCGCATACGCACAATTTCGAGCAGGCGGTGGCCGATGCCATCGAGGCCGGTGCGGCCGAACGCGCCGCGGATGCCGCCGGCGCGGTGGCGCTGGCTCAGGCCTGGCTGCGCGATGCGCCGGCCCTGTCGGCCAGGGCCGACGCCGCGCGCCGCTGGACCAGCGCGCATGCCGGCGCGGTGGCGCGCACCGTGGCGGCGATTTCGGATTGGCTCAGGCCCGCGCGGCGCGAAGAATGAACGCTCAGGGCGCGCGGCCCTGGCTGCCCGCCGCGAGCGGCAGCACGGCCACGCGATCGGCGTTGAGTTCCTGCGCGGCGCGACGGTAGTCGCGGCCTTCGTCGTCGGGCCGGATGCCCAGCCATCCCTGACCCAGGCCATAGGCCCACACGTTGGCCAGCACGATCAGGAAGAACAGAATGCGCATGGATCAGCGTCCCTGGTAATCGGAATGGGGGGTTGCAGCACGGCTCATGCCTGCACCGCGCCGTGGGTGACCAGGGCGGCCAGCCCGTCGAGCACCGGCCCCTGCAGCACGCGCGGCATGGTCACCGCGCCGACCTCGGCCAGCAGGCGTTCGGTTTCATCGCGCACCTCGGGCCAGCCGCCGCCCGCCACATAGATCTCGGCGGGGGCGCCGTGCCGCTGGCTCGCGGCCAGCCATTGACGCACCACCGCGCCGGCCTGCGCCGCCGCGATGCCGCTCGTGATGGCCTCGAAGGTGTTGATCGGGAAGTCGGCGACCGGGCCTTCGGCCAACGGCAGGTTGGCTGTGCCGTGCTTGAGCGACGCGCGCATCATGGCCGGGCCGGGCAGGATCAGGCCGCCCGGAAAGACATTGTCGGGCGTGATCGTGTCGAGGGTGGTGGCCGTGCCGAAGCAGGCCAGCATCGCGGGCGGATGCCCGGCGGGCAGCCGCGAGAGCAGGCCCAGCAGGGCCGCCCAGCGGTCGGCGCCGAGCTGTTCGGGCTTGGCGTAGTCGTTGCGCAGTCCGAGCGCGTCGCGGCGCGAGTGCTGCCACTGCACGGCGCAGCCGCAGCGGGCCAGGGTGTCGGCGATCGCCTGGCCGCGCGCCGCGCCCGCCACGTTCACGCCCACGGCCTGGGCCGGGCGTTCGGGCAGCGTGTCGAGCCAGCGGCCCAAGGCTTCGAAATCGAGGTTGTCGAACGCGAGCGGCTCGGGTTCGCGTGCGCCGTCGGCGCGCAGCCAGCCGATCTTCAGCCGGCTGTTGCCCGAGTCGATCAGCAGGGTGAGCGAGGGCAGGGCGACGGGGCTCATGCGCGGGCCCGCACGGAAATCTCGCCGACCGACACGGTGATCGTGTCGTGCTCGGTGCGGACCTGCAGCCGGCCCAATCCGTCGAGCCCGCAGGCTACGCCTTCATGCAGCACGCGGCCCTGATCCTGCACGGTGACCGGACGGCCGATCAGCGCGTCGAGGCCGGCATAGCGGGCCTGGAAGGCTTCGAAACCGTCGCGCTCGAGCTCGGTGATGGCGTCCTGCCAGGCGAGGGCCAGCGCGGCCACGATGTCGGCGATGTGGGCCGGCGCGCTCGGGCTGTGCGCCGTGACCTGGCTCCAGTCGGCCACCTCGCGGCCCAGCGACGCGCTCAGCGCGGCAGCGGCACGCAGATTCACGCCCATGCCGATCACGACGGTGTGCGAGTCGGTGCCGGGCGTGCGGACCGACTCGACCAGAATGCCGGCCAGCTTGGCGTCGTGCCATTGCACGTCGTTCGGCCACTTCACGCACAGGCCGGCCGAGCCGGAGAGCCCGCGCAGGGCCTCGCAGGCGGCCAGGCCCGCGAGCGGCGAAATCGCCGGCAGCCGGGCGGGCGGGACCCGGATCTCGTAGGCACAGGACACCATCAGCGTGTCGCCCACGGCATTGGCCCAGGCGCGGCCCGCGCGGCCGCGGCCGCTCTGCTGCGCGTGCGCACCCAGCAGCCACGGCCGCGGTCCGGCGTCGGCGCGGGCGCGTTCCATCAGATCGGCGTTGGTGGAGCCGGTTTCGGCAACCCAGGCGATGTCCTGGAATCCGGGCAGGCGGGCAGCGAGCGCGCGCGCCAATTCGTCGGGCGCGGGCAAGGCGAGGGGGCTGGCGGGTACTGACATGGGCGGGATTGTAGGTCACTCGACCCGGGCGGGCCGTATATGATTCTGTTACGGTGCGACTTACGGTTCAGTGTTCGACGATACATGCATCAAAACCCCCATACCGCCGCGCGTCCCGCCCAGCCATTGCGGCTGGACAGCGGCGTTTGCGTGGTGGCCGGCGACTGGAGCATCGAGGCCCTGTCGGCACCCGGCGAGGTCCAGACGCGCCGGGCCCTGCTCGCCCGCGCCGGCAAGGATGCCCGCTGGGATCTGCGCGATATTGGCCGGCTCGACACCATCGGCGCCACCGTGCTGTGGCGGGCCTGGGGCGAGCGGCTGCCCGAGCGCGTCCGCCTGACCGACGGTCAGCGCGACGTCTTCGATACCCTGGCGCGCCATCGCGGCGAGCCGTGCCCGCCCGAGCCCCCGACGGATCGCCTGGGCTGGATCCGCGCGATCGGTCAGGCGATCTTCGACGCCGCGCATCATGGCTACGTCCTGCTCATCATGCTGGGCCAGCTCGTGCTCGACTTCGGCGCCATGCTGGCGCGGCCCGCGCGGGCGCCGTGGCGCGAAATCTCGGCACAGATCTATCGCACAGGCGCGCAGGCGCTCGGCATCACCGCGCTGGTCGGCTTCCTGATCGGCGTGGTGCTCTCCTACTTGTCGGCGCAGCAGCTGCAGCTCTTCGGCGCGGACCGCTTCATCGTGCGTCTGCTCGGGGTCTCCATCGTGCGCGAACTGGGCCCGGTGCTCGCGGCCATTCTGGTGGCCGGCCGCTCCGGCTCGGCCATCACGGCCCAGATCGGCGTGATGCGCGTCACCGAAGAGCTCGATGCGATGCGGGTCATGGGCATCTCGCAGAGCCAGCGCCTGATCCTGCCGCGCGTGGTCGCGCTCGCCGTGACGATGCCGCTGCTCGTGATCTGGACCGATGCGATGGCGCTGCTCGGTGGCATGCTGGCCGCGCAGGCGCAGCTGGGCGTGTCGGCCGAGTGGTTCCTCAAGTCGCTGCCCGATGCCATCACGCTCACCAACTACTGGATCGGCGTCGCCAAGGGCGTGACGTTCGGCGTCCTCATCGCCCTGATCGCCTGCCACTTCGGCCTGCGCATCCAGCCCAACACCGAAAGCCTGGGACGCGGCACCACCGCATCGGTGGTGACGGCCATCACCGGCGTGATCCTGGTCGACGCGCTGTTCGCGATCGTGCTGAGCCTGTTGAGGATCTGATGAACACCGCCGTCCAAGCCCGCCTGTTCGCCGAGTCCGAGCTCACCGTGCGCCCCGTGATTGCGGTGCAGGGCCTGCGCACGGCCTTCGGCGACCACGTGGTGCACGACAGGCTCAACCTCACCGTCTATCCGGGCGAGATCATGACGCTGGTGGGTGGCTCGGGCTCGGGCAAGACGGTGTTGCTGCGCACGCTGCTGGGATTGAACCCGCCCGCGGCCGGCACGGTCGAAGTGCTGGGACATCCGCTCGCGGGGCTGACGCCGCGCGAGCGCATGGGGCTCTCCACGCGCTGGGGCATGCTGTTTCAGGCGGGCGCGCTGTTTTCGGCGCTGACCGTGTTCGACAACGTGGCCCTGCCGTTGCGCGAGCTGCGCACCATTCCCGAGGACCTGGTGCGCGACGTGGTGATGAGCCGCCTCGCGATGGTGGGCCTGACCGCGCAGGACGCGGGCAAGAACCCCTCCGATCTGTCCGGCGGCATGGTCAAGCGCGTGGCGCTCGCGCGCGCGCTGGCGCTCGACCCCGAATTGCTCTTTCTCGACGAGCCCACGGCCGGGCTGGATCCCGTGCGCTCCGATGAATTCGTCGACCTGATCCGTGCGCTGCATCGGCAGCTCGGGTTCACCGTCGTGATGGTCACGCACGATCTCGACACGCTGCTGGCGCTGGCCACGCGCGTTGCCGTGCTGGCCGAGGAACGCGTGATCGTCTGCGACACGGTGCCCGAGGTGCTGAAAGTCGATCACCCCTTCATACACAGCTTTTTCCTGGGCGAGCGCGGCCGCCGCGCGCTGGGAGATCTGGCACCCAAGGAGCCGGGCAATGGAAAATCGTAGTCACGCCTTGCTGGCGGGCGCGTTCACACTGGTACTGCTGGTGGCCGCCGCGCTGATCGCCATCTGGGTCGGCCGCGACCGCGCCGCCGTCACGGTGTACGAGATCGTGTCGACCACGCCGGTGAGCGGCCTGTCGGCGCAATCGGCCGTGCGCTATCAGGGCGTGCCGGTGGGCAAGGTGCAGTCGCTCGGCCTCAATCCCGAGCGGCCGGGCCAGGTGCGCATCCGCATCGGTGTCGCGCCCACCACGCCCATCACCGCGTCCACCTGGGCCGAGATCGGCGTGCAGGGCGTGACCGGTCTGGCCAACGTGGATCTGCGCGACGACGGCAGCTCCGGCCGCCGGCTGGCGTCCACCGAGGAGCGTCCGGCCACGATTCCGCTGCGCCCCGGGTTTCTCGAGCGCGTCGAACAGCGCGGCGGGGCGCTGCTGAACAACTTCGAGCAGACCGCCGAGCAGCTGCGCAACATCGTGAGCCCGCAGAACGTGCAGGCACTGACCGAGGCGCTGAACAACGTCACCGCCATCACGGCGCAGCTCAAGGATGCCAGCCGCGAACTCGGGCCGGCCCTCGCCAAGGCGGGGCCGCTGGTCGATTCGATCGACAAGAGCTCGCGCGAGATCGGCCTGCTGGCGCAGTCGGCGCGCGAGGCGGTGGCGCGTCTGAACGCGCCCAACGGGCCGCTGTCGCTCGCCACCTCGAGCCTGCAGGACATCGCCTATGCGGCGTCACGGCTGGATCAGGAAACCTTGCCCGCCATGACCAACATGGCGCGCAGCGTCGACTCGGCCGCGCGCAGCGCCAACCGCACGCTGCGCAACGTGGGCGACACCCCGCAATCGATTCTGTTCGGACCGGCGCCCGCGGCGCCCGGCCCGGGCGAGGCCGGCTTCGCCGGATTTGGGAGATGAAGCCGATGAGCATGCATTCTTCGATGCGCCCGCGCGCATTCCTGGCCGCGCCGGTCCTGCTGGCGGCGCTGCTGCTGGCCGGCTGCAGCGTGGGCCGCGTGGCCGATTCCCCCACGCTGTTCGACCTCGGTCCGGACAGCGCGCCCACGACGGGCGCGCCGCTGCCGGCCCGCGTGCCGATCCAGCTCGCCTACACGGCCGCGCCCGCGCTCAACGACAGCGGCGTGGTGTGGCGCGTGGGCGAGAGCGCGAGCCCGCGCTCGTACGCGACCTATCGCTGGAGCCAGCCGCCCGCCACGCTGGTGCGCGAGCGCCTGATCGACCGGCTGTCGCGCGAAGGCCCGGTGATGGCCGACAGCGCGATCCCGGCCGCGATCCAGGTGCAGGTCACGCTGATGCGCTTCGAGCAGGTCTTCGCCACCGATGGCCAGCAGAGCGAAGGCCGCATCGTGCTGCAGGCCATCGCCGTGCAGAACCGCAAGGTGCTGGGTCAGGTGCGCGTGGCCCACGCGGTGCCGGCCGCCACGCAGGATGCGCCGGGCGGCGTGCAGGCACTGCGCCGCGCCACCGACGCGGCCGCCGACGAGATCGCCGCCTGGCTGGCGCGCACGCTGCCGCCAGCGGCCGCGCCCACGCGGGCGGCGCCTTAGCGGGCGCGCCGGTTACCATTCCTCTTCGTTCACTGCTTACCGAGTTCGCCCTGCCATGCCTGCCCGTACTGATATCGCCTCGTTCACCGGCGCCGCCGGCCGCATCGAATGTGCCCTGGATTGGCCCGACGACGCGCCGCGTGGCTGGGCACTGGTCCTGCACCCGCATCCCCTGCAGGGCGGCGCACGCGACAACAAGGTCGTGACCACGATCGCGCGGGCCTGCGTGCAGCACGGTCTGCTCGCGGTGCGCCCCAATTTCCGCGGCGTGGGCGGCTCCGAAGGCACCTTCGACAAGGCGGTCGGCGAAACCGAAGACATGTTGGGCCTGGTCGAACAGGTGCGGGAACAGCATCCCGAACTCGCGGATCTGCCGTGGGTGCTGGGCGGCTTTTCCTTCGGCACCGCCGTGGCCGCGCAGGTGTATGCCACGCTGGCCGAGCAGGACGCGGCACGCGCGCCGGCCGCCGTCATGCTGATGGGACCGGCCGTCGGCCGTTTCCAGTTCCGCGAGGTGCAGCTGCCCGAGGATGCGCTGCTGGTGCACGGCGAGACCGACGAAGTCGTGCCGCTGGCCGAAGCGATGGATTGGGCGCGGCCGCGCAACCTGCCGCTGGTCGTGATTCCGGGCGCATCGCATTTCTTCCACGGCAAGCTGCTCTCGCTGCGCCAGCTCGTGCAGGCCCGCCTCAAAGTCGCGCTGGATTGAACGCGTAGCATCGGGTTGCATGTTGCGGAACATTCCCCGCCGGGGGCTGTCGGATACGCTGCCTATAATTGTGTGCCTCGAGCCGGCCACCAGAGCCGGCGCCTCTTTCCCCCCCATTCGTAGCCGATGAAGACCTTGCCCCTCTCCGCAGATTCCTCCGCCACCGCTCCTACCGTTTTCGCGCGCCGCGTGCTCACGGGTGCTGTTCTGGCCGCCATGCTGGCCGCCAGCGTTCCCGTGCAGGCACAGCAGACGGCCGCGCCCGCGCCGGCCACCACGACCGCCGCGCCAGCCCCGACGGTGGCCGTGGGCGAGCTCTCGGCGGTGCCCGCGCCGACGATCGCGGCCAAGGCCTGGGTCACCATCGACGTCGGCAGCGGCCAGATGCTGGCCAGCTCCAATCCCGACATGAAGGTCGAGCCCGCATCGCTCACCAAGATCATGACGGCGTATGTGGTCTTCAATGCGCTCGACGAAAAGCGCCTCACGCTCGATCAGCAGGTGCCGGTCTCCGAGCACGCCTGGCGCACGGGCGGCTCGCGCATGTTCATCGAGCCGCGCAAACCCGTCACGGTCGACGAACTGATCCAGGGCATGATCGTGCAGTCGGGCAACGACGCCTCGGTCGCGCTGGCCGAGGCCGTGGGCGGCAGCGAAGCCTCGTTCGCCGCGCTGATGAACGAGCAGGCGCAGCGGCTGGGCATGAAGGACACCCACTTCATGAACGCCACCGGCCTGCCCGATCCGCAGCACATCACCAGCGCGCGCGACCTCGCCACGCTGGCCGCGCACCTGGTGGCCGATCACCCCGAGTACTACCACTACTACAAGCAGCGCAGCTACACGTACAACAAGATCACGCAGCCCAACCGCAACCGCCTGCTGTGGGCCGATCCGTCGGTCGATGGCATGAAGACGGGCCACACCGACTCCGCCGGCTATTGCCTGGTGTCGACGGCGCTGCGCGGTGATCGCCGTGTGCTCACGGTGCTGCTGGGCGCCGACAGCGAGTCCACGCGTGCCGAAGAAAGCCTGAAGCTGCTCAACTGGAGCTTCCAGAACTTCGACACGGTCAAGCTCTACGACAAGGCGCAGCCGGGCCTGGATGCGCGCGTCTGGGAAGGCAAGGTCGAGACGGTCAAGCTGGGCCCGCCGAATCCGGTCGTGCTCTCGGTGCCGCGCGGCAAGGCCGGCGAGATCAAGCCGGTGGCGCAGCGCACGGATCCGCTCGTCGCCCCGCTCGCCAAGGGCCAGCAGGTCGGCACGCTGCAACTCACGCTCGACAACAAGGTGCTGCGTGTCGAGCCGCTGGTGGTGCAGGAAGATGTCGAACGCGCCGGCTTCTTCGGCCGCATGGTCGACACGGTCAAGCGCTGGTTCCAGTAATGCCTGAGCCGGGCGCCGTGGGCAACGGCGTCCGCCGGGTGTAAGCTGCGCGATGCAGGGCCGCGCCACGGCGCGTGCCGCCCGCGTGGCTGCCGCCAGGTCGCCCGCCGTGCCGGCCGCCCCGGCATCCGGTCCTGCGGCGAGGCGAGCCGGGGCCGGCTCGCCGCCACATCCCTCAGGAGCATTCCATGATTCCGGGCATGCCGGGCGACAGCCAGGTGTATCTCAACGGCGAGTTCACACGGCTCGACGAAGCCAAGATTTCGGTTCTCGACCGCGGCTTCATTTTTGGCGATGGCATCTACGAAGTGGTGCCGGTGTACAACCGCAAGGTGTTCCGCATGGACGAGCACCTCGCGCGGCTGGCGCGCAGCCTCAAGGCCATCCGCATCCCCGCCCCGCTCGAGCACGCGGGCTGGGTCGCCCTGGTGGATCAGCTCGTGATCCGCTCGGAAGCGCCCACCTGTCTCATCTACCTGCAGGTCACGCGCGGCGTCGCCAAGCGCGACCACGGCTTTCCCACCGAGCCCGTCACACCCACCCTGTTCGGCATGGCGACGCCCTATGTGCCGCCCGGCCAGGCGCAGCGCGAGCGCGGCGTCAGCACGATCTCGATCCCCGACGAGCGCTGGCTGCACTGCGAAATCAAATCGGTGTCCCTGCTGGGCAACGTGCTGGCCAAGCAGGCCGCCGTCGACGCGGGCGTCGAAGAAGTGCTGCAGTTCCGCGATGGCTTCCTGAGCGAAGGCGCGTCGGCCAATATCTGGGTCGTGCGCAACGGCACGCTGCTGGCGCCGCCCAAGAACAACCTGATCCTCGAAGGGATCCGGTACGGCCTGATGGCGGAGCTCGCACAGGAGGCCGGCATCCCGTTCGAGATGCGCGCCCTGCCGCGCGCCGAGGTCGAGTCCGCCGACGAGATCCTCATCACCTCGGCCACCAAGGAAGTGCTCGCCGTCACCCAGCTCGACGGCAAGCCCGTGGGCACCGGCAAGCCCGGCCCTGTTTTTGCACGACTGCGCGCGGGTTATGATGCCCGCATCGCTGCCCTGTAGCCGTTTCACGTCGCCCGGGCGGCATGCGCCGCCCGGCGGTGGCCGTGCCACGCGGGCAGGCTCTCGCAGAGGCTGGTCCACACCATGAATATCCCCCCCGAAGAATCCCTCATCGAATATCCGTCCGACTTCCCCATCAAGGTGATGGGCAAGCAGCATCCGGAATTCGCCCAGACACTCACCGCCATCGTGCTCGAGCACGATCCCGCCTTCGATCCCGCGTCGGTCGAGATGCGGCCCAGCAAGGGCGGCAACTACCTCGGCCTCACGTTCACCGTGCGCGCCACCTCGCGCGAGCAGCTCGACGCGCTGTACCGCGCGCTGCATGGCCACCCCATGGTGTCCATCGTCCTGTAAGCGCTGGCGGCCGGAATCGCACGGATGATCACGTGGCTCGATGCGCCCGCCGACTACGCGTCGGTGTGGCACGACATGCGCGCCTTCACGGCGGCGCGCCAGCCCGCCACGCCCGACGAGATCTGGCTCTGTGAGCACGCGCCGGTGTACACGCTGGGCCAGGCGGGCAGCCCCGCCCACCTGCTCAATCCGGGCTGCGTGCCGGTCGTGCATTGCGATCGCGGCGGTCAGGTCACGTATCACGGGCCGGGCCAGGTCGTGGCCTACACGCTGTTCGACCTGCGCCGCGCCGGCCTGTTCGTGCGCGAGTACGTCGCGCTACTCGAAGACGCCACCATCGCCACGCTCGCGCGGCACGGCATCGAGTCCTGTCGCAAGCCCGGCGCGCCGGGCGTGTACGTCGCGCAGGGCGGCGACGAGCTGGCCAAGATCGCCGCGCTGGGCATCAAGATCCGCAACGGCTGCGCCTATCACGGCGTGGCGCTCAACGTCGCCATGGACCTGACGCCCTTCGACGGCATCAATCCCTGTGGCTACGAAGGCCTGCGCACCGTCGATATGGCGGCGTGCGGTGTCGTGGCCGGTCCGCGTGACGTGGGCGAGGTGCTGGCCCGCGAGCTCGCGGCGGCACTGGCCCGCGCGATCGATGCCGCGCAGAGCCGCGCTGCCCAGCCCCCGGCGGGCCTGCCGCCCGCCACCTGTCGCGCCCCGTCGGCGCGGGCCGGATCCGGCCTCGCGACGGCGGGGGAGTAAAATGCCTTTTTTTCCCCAGACCGCCTGGCCGTTCGCCGCCCGGGCCTGAAGGTGCCTCATGTCCCAGATCGTCGAGTCTCCCGATCCCTCGAAGGAAGCGCAGGCCGCCGCCCCGGCCTACGACCCCACGCAGAAGCAGAAGTCGCAAGCCAAGACCGCGCGCATTCCGATCAAGATCGTTCCGGCCGAACGCCTGAAAAAGCCCGAGTGGATCCGCGTGCGCGCCGCCGCCCCGGGCTCGCGCTTCTACGACATCAAGCGCATCCTGCGCGAGCACAATCTGCACACGGTCTGTGAAGAGGCCTCGTGCCCCAACATCGGCGAATGCTTCGGCAAGGGCACGGCCACGTTCATGATCATGGGCGACAAGTGCACGCGCCGCTGCCCGTTCTGTGATGTGGGCCATGGCCGCCCCGACCCGCTCGACACCGAAGAGCCGCGCAACCTGGCGCGCACGATCGGCGCGCTCAAGCTCTCGTACGTGGTGATCACCTCGGTCGACCGCGACGATCTGCGCGATGGCGGCGCCGCTCACTTCGTCGATTGCATCACGCAGATCCGCGAGCTCTCGCCCAACACCCGCATCGAAGTGCTGGTGCCCGATTTCCGCGGCCGTCTGGATCGCGCGCTGGCCATTCTCAACGCCGGCCCGCCCGACGTGATGAACCACAACCTCGAAACCGTGCCGCGCCTGTACAAGCAGGCCCGTCCGGGTTCGGACTACATGCACTCGCTCAAGCTGCTGGCCGAGTTCAAGAAGCTGCATCCCGAGGTGCCGACCAAGTCGGGCCTGATGCTGGGCCTGGGCGAAACCGACGAAGAGATCCTGCAGGTCATGCGTGACATGCGCGAGCACAACGTCGACATGATCACCATCGGCCAGTACCTGCAGCCGTCCGAGCATCACCTGCCGGTGCTGCGCTACGTGCATCCCGACACCTTCGCGATGTTCGAACGCGAGGCCTACGCGATGGGCTTCTCGCATGCCGCCGTGGGCGCCATGGTGCGGTCTTCGTACCACGCCGACGAACAGGCCCACGCCGCCGGCGTGAACTGAGCCGGACGGCCCGCCCTGCGGGCCGCTGCCTCGGCGTGCCGCGATCGATCGCGGTAGCGCCGGGCTCAGTCGTAGCGGTAGCGCATGCGGGCCGAGAGCACGTGATTGGCGACGCCGCCCGCGCTGGCCTGCACGTCGTAATGCACGAACCACGACAGCCGTTCATCGAGCCCGCTGGCCGCGCCCACGCCGGCCCAGCCGCTGTGGCGTCGTAGTCCGATGCCCTGGACCCGGAACGTGGCGTCCGGCGCGCCCGTGAAGGCGGCCGTGAAATCGAGGCGTTCGGCGTTTGCATAGCGATAGGCCGCATAAGCCGAAAACACCGTATCGCGTCCGGCCCAGCTGCCGGGCTTCCATCTGAAACGCATGCCGCTCGCGGCCCCCGCCTGCGCGTGCGTCGCGGCGGCGGCCTTCAGTCCGAACGCATGGGCGCTTTCGTCGAGGCGCCCGCGTTGCAGGCGATCGTAGGAGACGCCGACGAAGGGCGTCAGGCGGTCGTCGTCATCTGCGAAGGTGTAGCCGAGCTCGGCGTAGGCGCTCGCCATCCGATCCTGGCGCGCGCTGGCCACGCGGCGCGCGTCGCCGGCCAGAATCTCGCGCCTGACGTCGGCGCGCAGCCAGTCGTAACCCACGCGGCCCGCGAGGTACGGGCCGGTGTCGTCGCCCTGGCGGCCGTATAGCGACACGCCCTGACCACGGCTGGTGGCGCCGCCGCCATGACGATCGAAGCGTGCGTTGGCGTCGGACCAGGTGAAGGCGCCGCCGAGCACGGTGCTCGGGCCGACGCGCTGATCTGCGCCCGCCTGTGCGGCGAACAGGCGCGTGTCCGCGCGGGCGAACCCCGATTGGGCCAGCGTGCCGGCGGCGCCGGTGAGGTTCAGCCAGGCACCCGGCGCGGCCATGGCCGACGCCAGACTGTCCAGACGGTGCGTCAGCGCGCGGTCGACGGTTTGCGACTGCTGAAAGGCGAGGGCCTGGGACGAGGCGAAGATCTGTCCGCTCACGCTGTCGAGCGTGTTGCCCAGTGCGGTGCGCGAAGCCACGGATTGCAGCTTGGCCGCGGCGGCGACGAAGGCGTCCGACGCGCTGCTCGCCGCGCCCTGGACCTTCGCGTCGGCCGCCCGGAAGGCCGTCTCGACGGCGTGTCCGGCGGACTGGCGGGTCGCGTCGGCGCCGAAGAAATCCTGTGCCGCGTGCGCGACGTTGCGCCGCTGGGTGTCGAGTTCCACCTGGGTGGCCGAGTAGCGGGCGCTGACGACGTACAGCAGGCCGTTCTCGGCCGTGACCCTGCTGAACGTGCCCTCGAGCCTGCCAGCCCGAAGGACGGTTTCGCGCGACCTGACCACGTATCTGCCCTCGGGCTTGAGGACCTGCAACGTGGAACCGGCCAGCGTGGCCGTTCTGCCGACCGTGATGATGCTGCCGAGCTGCACGGCGGTGGTCGACGTGTCCTGGGCCGTGTAGTCGCCCGTGATGTGCAGGCCGGTGCCGCGGGCCTCGGTGCGCCCGCCGTTGTTGACCGAGGCATTCACCACGCCGCCCTTGGCGAGCAGCGTGCCGGCGGCGCCGACGTTCACGTCGCTGGCAAGACTGCCGGAGAGCCCGAGCGTGCCGCCCAGCACGTTCGTGGCGCCCGCGTACGTGTTGCTGCCCGTGAGGATCAGGGTGCCGGTGCCGAGCTTGTCGAGGCCGGCATTGCCCGCGATGTCGTTGTAGAAGGTGGACTGCACGGCATCGAAGTTGGCCACGAAGTTGCCGCCGAGCGTGAGCCCGGTGTCGAACAGGGCCGGCCCGCGCACCGCGCGCTCGGGATTCACGCGTCCCCAGCCGTACAGCGCGCGATTGCCGAGGTCGTCAGCGGTGGACAGGATGGTCTGGCGCAGCGCGCTGTTGTCCATCCAGGGGTAGGCCTGCGAGACCAGGCCGGCCACGGCCGTGACGACCGGGGCCGCGAACGAGGTGCCGCGCAGGTTGTTGGGGGCCTGCGCGCCGAGGCACCAGTTGGCCGCGACGCCGCAGGCATTGGACCAGGGCGAGAGCGTGTTGTCGGCCTGCAGCTGCACGACGGCGAGCCAGCCGCGCTCGAGCGTAGGGTCGACGGCGGGCGCGCCGGCCATCAGATAAGGATTGTCCTGCGTTTCGTTGCCGGCGGCCCAGATCAGCAGCATGCCGTTGGTGAGGACGGCCGTGCGCAGCGGCGGAAACAGCGTGGTCACCATGAGCGAGTCGGGCCGCGTTTGATCGCCATCGGGCAGCAGGAAGGCAGGGTCGGACGGCAGTGACCAGGAGTTGTTCACGATCCTCACGTTGCGCGCGGCGAACGCGCCCAGCCGGTTGCTCAGCATGGCCTCGGTCACGATGGCGCCCGCGTTGGCCTGGTACAGGCTGAAGCCGTAGGCGAGCCCCTGTGGAAAGCCGTCGCCGATGTCCCGACCGCCGATCACCCGGCTGACGATCGCGCCGTGCGAGCCGAGCTCGGCGTCTTCGGGCGCGATGATCTCCTGCAAGGCGGCGGCCACGGCGGCGGGGTGGTCGAGGATACCGTCGCCGTTGAAGCCGCCGTCGAGGACGCCGATGCGCACGCCTTGGGCATTGAAGTTGGCCGCGGTCGGGGCGGGCGCCGCGAGGGGATCCCCCGCGTTGTTCGGCGCCTCCTCGGCCGGCGCGCTGGAGGTCGGAACGCTGGGGGTGGGCGCGGTGTTCGTGCTGGCGGCGCTGTCGGTGCCTCCTGCGCTGCCGGTGCCTCCTCCTCCGGTGCTTCCTCCTCCGGTGCCTCTTCCTCCGGTGCTTCCGGTTGCGCCTGCCGTGCCTCCCGTCGCGCCTCCGGTCGCGCCACCGGTCGTGCCTCCGCCGCCTGCGCCACCACCGCCGCTACCACCCCCGCCGCCGCCTCCTCCGCCTCCACCACCGCAGGCCGACAGGATCAGAACGATGAGAAACGCACTCGCCCGGCGAGCGCCGGCGCGGGAAAGAGCCTGGATAGGAGACATCGTGTGCTGGCTTCAGGAAAGCGCGGATCGCGCGGACGGAAGCCGTAGTGATGCACACGGTGAGGGGCAACACTCTCACAAAAACAAATGGCGACGACGCGGGGCAGGCCCTGGCCGGGCCCGCCGCGTGGATGTCAGGGCTGCACGCGCGAATTGCGGCTGGTCCAGCACACGTCGGGCAGGCCCTTTTCCTGATTGACGTACCGCGCCAGCACGAACATCAGGTCGGAGGCGCGATTAAGGTACTGGCGCAGCGGCGCGTTGACCGAAGCCTGGCGGGCCAGCGCAATGACGGCACGCTCGGCGCGGCGCGCGCTGGTGCGCGCCAGGTGGGCGAGGGCGGCGGCGCGGCTGCCGCCGGGCAGAATGAATTCGCGCAAGGGCGGCAGATTGGCGTTGTAGTGCGCCAGCCGCGCATCCAGGAACGCCACCTGCTCAGGAGCCACCGCGACATGGCCCGGAATGCATAGCTCGGCGCCCATGTCGAAGAGATCGTGCTGCATCGTCAGCAGGTCGGTCGCGACATCGGCGGGCAGTTCTTCGCAGAGCAGCAGCCCGAGCGTGCTGTTGAACTCGTCGACATCGCCCATGGCGATGACCCGCGCATCGTCTTTCGGCGTGCGCGTGCCGTCGCCCAGGCCGGTGGTGCCATCGTCTCCGGTACGGGTGGCAATGACGGACAAGCGGTTGGCCATGACGAATCCTTGCAGAATGAAATCCGGGCCGCTATTTTAGTGCGCCGGGCACCCGGGCGCCGGGCACCGGGCGCCGGGCGCCGGGCGGCGGGAGACGCGGTGCGGTACGGTATAAATATGGTCAGACTTGTTGCGTTTGCACAGGGTCGGAGCCGCTGCATAAACGCTATGCTGTGTAGGTGGGTGCGCCACGGCGCACCGCTGTTTTGGAGGTACAGATGGGCTTTTCCCGCAAACTCGGTTCGACGTTCGCCATGACCACGGCCATGGCCGTGGTGAGCCTGGCCACGCCCATGGCGTTCGCCCAGCAGGCCAGCGCCAGCGGCGAAGTCCGGCGCATCGACCCGGCTGCCGGCACGGTGACGATCAAGCATGATGCGATCGCCGCGCTCGACCTGCCCGCCATGACCCTGGTGTATCAGGCCGAGCCCAAGCTGCTCGCCGATATCAAGGCCGGCGACAAAGTGTCGTTTACCGCCACCCGCAAGGATGGGCGGTACATCGTCACGGCGATTTCCAAATAATCCTGGCGCACGGCGTTTGACGCACGCGGCGTGACGCACGACACGTCGGCCTGCGGCGCCTGACGCGCGACCCATCATGCACAAGGCCCGGCAATGCCGGGCCTTGTCGTTGGTGCCGCGGGCCCGCGCGGGGCCCGCTGATATCGCGGCGTTGCGTTACAGCACGTAGCGCGCGAGATCCTGGCTGCTGGCGGTTTCGGCCAGCTGGGCATCCACGTAGGCGCCGTCGATCTTCACGGCCTGACCGCTGCTGGCGGTGGCGTCGAAGGACAGCTCGTCGAGCAGCTTCTCCATCACCGTGTACAGACGGCGCGCGCCGATGTTCTCGGTGCGCTCGTTGACCGAGAAGGCCAGCTCCGCGAGCCGCTTGATGCCTTCGTCGGTGAAGTCGAGCGTCACGCCTTCGGTCTCGAGCAGGGCGGTGTACTGCTTGACCAGCGACGCGTCGGTCTCGGACAGGATGCGCACGAAATCGTCGGCCGACAACGAGTCGAGCTCGACGCGGATCGGGAAGCGGCCCTGCAGTTCGGGGATCAGATCCGACGGACGCGCCAGGTGGAACGCGCCCGACGCGATGAACAGGATGTGATCGGTCCGCACCATGCCGTAGCGCGTGTTCACCGTGGTGCCCTCGACCAGCGGCAGCAGGTCGCGCTGCACGCCCTGGCGCGAGACTTCGGCGCCGCCGGATTCCTGGCGCGCGGCGATCTTGTCGATCTCGTCGAGGAACACGATGCCATTCTGCTCGACGTTGGCGATCGCGGCCGTCTTGATGTCGTCTTCGTTGACGCGCTTGGCCGCTTCTTCCTCGGTGATGAGCTTGAGGGCTTCCTTGATCTTGATCTTCTTGGGCTTGGTCTTGTCGCGGGCCATGCCGGCGAACATGCCGCGCAGCTGCTCCGCCATCTCTTCCATGCCCGGCGGGGTCATCACGTCGAGCTGCGGCGCGGCCTGGGCGATCTCGATCTCGATCTCGGTGTCGTCGAGCAGGCCCTCGCGCAGGCGCTTGCGGAAGGTCTGGCGCGTGGTGCTGTCTTCGCCGCGCTCGGGCGTGCCCATGGCGTTGCGGGGCGGCGGCACGAGCACATCGAGAATGCGGTCTTCGGCGGCGTCTTCGGCATGCGAGCGCACGCGGCGCATCTCGATCTCACGCGTCTGCTTGATCGAGTATTCGGTCAGGTCGCGGATGATGGTGTCGACGTCGCGGCCCACATAACCCACCTCGGTGAACTTGGTGGCTTCGATTTTGATGAAGGGCGCGTTGGCCAGCTTGGCCAGACGGCGCGCGATCTCGGTCTTGCCCACGCCGGTGGGGCCGATCATCAGGATGTTTTTGGGATGGATCTCGTGGCGCAGCGGCTCGGCGACCTGCTGGCGGCGCCAGCGGTTGCGCAGCGCCACGGCAACCGCACGCTTGGCGCGGTTCTGGCCGATGATGTATTTGTCGAGTTCGGAGACGATCTCTCCGGGGGTCATGTTCGATGCGGACATGGCGGTCGGGTCCTTCCGGGCGCGGGGGCGTCAGCCGCCCAGCGTCTCGATCACGTGATTCTGGTTGGTATAGATGCACAGGTCGCCGGCAATCTCCAGCGACTGTTTGACGATGACTTCCGGCGCGAGTTCGGTGTTGCGCAGCAGCGCGAGCGCGGCCGATTGCGCATAGGCGCCGCCGGATCCGATGGCGGCCAGACCGTGTTCGGGCTCGAGTACGTCGCCGTTGCCGGTGAGCACCAGCGTGTGCTCGACGTCGGCCACGATGAGCATGGCTTCGAGACGGCGCAGCACGCGGTCGGTGCGCCAGTCGCGCGTGAGCTCGACGGCGGCACGCATCAGGTGGCCCTGGTGTTTTTCGAGCTTGGCCTCGAAGCGCTCCTGGAGCGTGAAGGCATCGGCGGTGGCACCGGCAAAACCGGCCAGCACTTTGTCGTGGTACAGGCGGCGGATCTTGCGCGCGGTGCCCTTGATGACGATGTTGCCCAGCGTGACCTGACCATCGCCGCCCAGCGCGACGTGATTGCCCCGGCGGACGCAGACGATGGTAGTGGCGTGAAATTGTTCCATGCGTTCCTTCCTTTGAAGGTCTTAGCTGGGGATGGTCGGCGCGATTTCAAGACAACTTGTCGGGTGCCATCGCCCTGGCGAGGCCCGCGGCGATCCGCGGCCTGCGCGGGCGCTTCCCAAAAGACAAAGGGCCATGCTGGAGAACCAGCATAGCCCTGTGTGGCGTAAAAAACTGTGACGATCGGAGGATCAGTCGCCGTACAGCTTCTGGCGCATCTCGCGGCGTTCCTGGGCTTCGAGCGACAGGGTGGCCGTGGGGCGCGCGAGCAGACGCGGCACGCCGATCGGCTCGCCGGTTTCTTCGCACCAGCCGTATTCGCCGCTGTCGATGCGGGCGATGGCCTGCTGCACCTTCTTGAGCAGCTTGCGCTCGCGATCGCGGGTGCGCAGCTCGAGCGCGTGCTCTTCTTCGATCGTGGCGCGGTCGGCCGGATCGGGTACGAACTGCGTTTCGCGCAGGTGCTCGGTGGTCTCGCCGGCGTTGGCCAGGATGTCCTGTTCGAGTTGTTTGAGCCGCTCTTTGAAGAACGCCAGCTGGCGGTCGTTCATGTAGTCGGCTTCGGACATGGCCAGCAAATCCTGTTCGCTGGGCAGATCAGTCGTCGCCTCGTTCGTCGACTTGCTTGCTTTTTTGGTTGCTGCCTTCGTAGCCATGAAAACACTCCACTATGAATCGATCCAGATCCCGCCTTCCGGCGCATTCCGGCTGGCCGTATAACCTTGATGTACGTGCGCCAGGGATCCTCGCAGTACGGTTCTACTGGGTTGCTTTATTGTGCGGCGGGCTTGTTTCAGCCCACCAGGCACTGCTCAAGACCGCGGGTGAAAATCTCCTGCGGCAGTTTGCGGCCAATGAAGACCATTTTCGTCGAGGGCTTCTCCGAAGAGGTCCAGGGCTTGCCGGGCTCGGCGCCCATCATCATGTGCACACCCTGGAACAACATGCGGCGGTTGATGCCCTTCATGTACAGGATGCCCTTGTAGCGCATCAGGTCGGGGCCATACACCTGCACCACGCCGCCCAGGAATTCTTCGAGGCGAGCCGGATCGAACGGCTTGTTCGAGCGGAACACGAACGCGCCGATGTCGTCGTTGTGCTTGTGATGATGGTGATGATGGCCATGATCGCAGTGTGCGCCGCAGTCGTGGTCATGGTCGTGACCATGATCGTGGCCATGGCCATGATCGTGGTCGTGATCGTGTTTGGCGTCGGGGTGCTCGTCGGCCAGGAACTCCGGATCGATGTCGAGGATGGAGTTCAGGTTGAAACCGCTGATGTCGATGATCGACTTCAGGTCGGCTTCGCCGAAGTGCACCGGGGTGATCGGCGCGCGCGGGTTGATCTGCACCAGGCGGGCGCGCAGCGCTTCGTAGTCGACATCGTTGACCAGGTCTTTCTTGGAGACCAGGATGCGGTCGGCGAAACCGACCTGCTTCTGGGCCTCTTCCTGGGCGTCGAGGGTGGCCATGCCGTGCTTGGCATCGACCACGGTGATGACGGCGTCGAGACGGTAGTACTCGGCGATCTCGTCATCCATGAAGAACGTCTGGCACACCGGGCCGGGGTTGGCCATGCCGGTGGTCTCGATGATCACGCGCTCGAAGGTCAGCTCGCCGGCTTCGCGCTTGGTGCGCAGATCGGCCAGCGTGCGCATCAGGTCGCCCCGCACCGTGCAGCAGATGCAGCCGTTGGACAGCTCGATGATTTCTTCGTTGCTGTCCTGCACCAGCAGGTCGTTGTCGATGCTTTCCGGCCCGAATTCGTTTTCGATGACGGCCAGGCGCTTGCCGTGGTATTCGGTCAGGATGCGCTTGAGCAGGGTGGTCTTGCCTGCACCGAGGAAGCCGGTGAGGATGGTGACGGGAACCATTTTGTCCAAACTGCGCGGGGTGTTCATGGCGGTGCTAGAGGCTAGGTTCGGGCCGCGCATGGCCAGATCGTGGGGCGGGCCGGCGGGCGCCGCGGGTGTCTGAGAGCGGATCTCGGAGACTTGCGGGCCGGCGGGCTTGCCGTCACTTTGCTGTGTCCTTCGCAGGACGCGGCAGCGCGGCTCGATATTGGGGCTGCAAGGGGTCGCATACGCGACCGGACGCAGGATTACAGCACAGTCGGCAGTCACGGGCAAACCCGTGGCAACCCTGGGCCGGGATGGGTGCAGATGATGCCCCGTAAGCAGCCAGGTATCGGTTGATCCGGTCAAATGGGGGCAAATCTGGCCAATTCAAGAGCCAGAGGCAGCACGTTTCGTGCCTGGGCGCGCGCGGGGCGCCTCAGTGGTGGTGATGGGCGTGTGCCGCGCCGGCCTTGGCCGGGTCTTTCTGGCACTGCGGGCACAGCGCGCGGATCTCGGTTTCGTGCGTGGCCAGCGCGAAGCCGGTCTGGGCCACGCGCTCGGCCAGCTGGCGGCTCATGGCGGGGTCGCTGACCTCGGCCACGGCGCCACAGCCCGTGCAGACCACCAGCAGGTCGTGCGGCGCGCCGGCCGCGTCATGACAGGCGGTCCAGGCATTGACGGCGTCGAGCCGGTGGATCAGGCCTTCTTCCATCAGGAAGTCCAGGGCGCGATACACGGTGGGGGGCGCCGCGCCGGGATGCACGGCGCGCATCGCCTCCAGCAGCTCATAGGCCTTCAGGCTGCGGCCTTCGCGCAGGAGCAACTCCAGCACTTTGCGGCGGATCGGGGTGAGCCGCCGTCCGCGCTCGGCGCACAGCGTGTCGGCCAGGCGCAGTTGCTCGCTGACGTGATCGGCGCGGGAGGTACGGGAAGTGGCGGACATGGCGTTCTGTGGTGAACCGGGCCGCGATTGAAAAGAGAGCGCAAGGGCGGACCGGAATGACGCGAAGGTAGCAGAAAACGCAGGGCTTCGCGCCAAAGACCCGTTTGGCAAGTCGTATTGTTATGATATAACATAATATTTGGTGCGCCGGTCCACCGGCACGGCGCGCACTTTTTGCGCGGCGCCCCGGCGCCGCGTTTTTCCTTGTTCCCGCGTGGCCCTTGCTGGCAGCGCCCATCTGTCCGCTGCGCCGGTCCGCCATGTCGTCTTCTCCCCCTCCCGTCCGTCCTGCCTTTTCCCTGCTGCGCCAACCGGCCTGGCGGCGCCTGCTCGGTGCCGCCGTCGCGGTGGCGCTGATCTGGCTGCTGATCGCCTGGGCGATGGGCCCGGGGGCGGCATGACGACGGCGGATGCGTTGCTCACGCTGGACCGCGCCGATTTCGGCTGGGCCGGCGAGGCCGTGGTGCGCGGCGTCAGTGGCGGCTTCACGCGCGGCTCGATGACGGCCGTGCTCGGCCCGAACGGCGTGGGCAAGTCCACGCTGATGAAGGGCCTGGCCGGCGCGCTCGCGCCGCTCTCGGGGTCGCTCGACCGGCCCGCGGCGCGTGCCGTGGCGCAGGCCTGGCTGCCGCAGCGCGCCGAACTGGATCTCGGCTTTCCGATCGACGTTCATGAGCTGGTCGCGATGGGCGCGTGGTGCCGCACGGGCGCCTGGCGCGGCATGGACGCGACCGAGCGGCGGCGCGTGGCCGAGGCGTTGCAGCGCACCGGCATCGAGAGCCTGGCGGGCCGCCGCCTCGATACACTGTCGGGCGGGCAGCTGCAGCGCGCCCTGTTCGCGCGCCTGCTGGTGCAGGATGCACAGTTGCTGCTGCTCGACGAGCCGTTCGCCGCAGTCGACCGCGAGACCGTGCATTCGCTCTGCGGGCTGCTGCGCGAGCTGCATGTCGAGGGGCGCACGGTGATCGCCGTGCTGCACGACCGTGCGGTGGCCCGGCGCTATTTCGATCAGACGCTGCTGCTCGGGCGCGAGGACGGGGTGGGGCGGGTGCAGGCCTGGGCGCCGACCGTCGTGGCCCTCGACGCGGAGGCGCCATGACGCTGTGGGCATCCGTCGTGCACGCGCTGGCCGATCCCTTCGTGCAGTTCGGCTTCATGCGCCGCGCCCTGGCCGGCGCGCTGGCCCTGGCGGCGGGCGCCGCGCCGGTGGGCGTGTTTCTGGTGCTGCGCCGCATGAGCCTGATGGGCGATGCGATGTCGCACGCGATCCTGCCGGGCGTCGCGGCGGGCTATCTGCTCGCCGGCCTGTCGGTGAGCGCGATGATGGCGGGCGGCATCCTCACCGGTCTTGCGGTGGCGCTGCTCTCGGGGCTGGTCACCCGGCTCACGCCGCTGCGTGAAGACGCCAGCTTCGCCGCCTTCTATCTCATTTCGCTGGCACTGGGCGTGATCCTGGTGTCGCTGCGCGGGTCCAGTACCGACCTGATGCACGTGCTGTTCGGCACGGTGCTGGGCATGAACGACGACGCGCTCTATATGGCGGCCGGCGTGGCGTCGGTCACGTTGCTGGCCCTGGCGCTGGTCTATCGCCCGCTCGTCTACGAATGCTTCGACCCCGGCTTCCTGCGCATGCAGGGCCGTGCCGGCGCCTGGGCGCACGGCGTGTTTCTGACCTTGGTGGTGCTCAATCTCGTCGGCGGCTTTCAGGTGCTGGGCACGCTGATGGTGGTGGGGCTGATGATGCTGCCCGCCGCGAGCGCGCGGTTCTGGGCCCGCAGCGTGGGCGGCCAGATCGCGCTGGCCACGGCGCTGGCGATGGCCTCGTGCGTCGTCGGTCTGTTGCTGTCGTTTCACTTCGATCTACCGGCCTCGCCCGCCATCATCCTGGCCGCCGGGGTCATCTATCTGGGCTCGGTGGCCATCGGGCCGCTGGGTGGCATATGGCTGGGGCTGCGTCATCGCCGCCGCGGCACGCGAATCACGGGAGAGATGCAATGAACAAGAACGCACGCCGCGCAACGGGCGCGGCCTGGGCATGGGCAGGACGACGCGGTGCCGCGCTGGCGCTCGCCGCGGGCGCCGCGTTGTGGGGGGCGGGCGCCGCCGCCCAGACCGTGCCGGTGGTCGCCAGTTTTTCGATCCTGGGCGACATGGTGCGCGAAGTGGGCGGCGACAACGTGTCGGTGACCACGCTCGTCGGGCCCGATGGCGATGCGCACACCTATGAGCCGACGCCGGGCAATGCGCGCGAACTGGCGCGGGCCCGGCTGCTGGTGGTCAATGGCATCGACTTCGAAACCTGGCTGCCGCGCCTGACGCAGGCGGCGGGCTTCAAGGGCCAGACCGTGGTGGCCGCCGAGGGCGTGAAGGTGCGCCGCTTCCAGGGGGGCGACGAGCACGACGGCGATCATGATCATGACGACCACGACCACGACCACGACCACGACCACGACCACGACCACGACCACGATCACGACCACGATCACAAGCACGACCAAGATCACAAGCACGACCACGATCATGGTGCCAAGGCCGGCGCGGACAAGCACGCGCACAAGCATGACGATGCGCACAAGCACGGCGCGCATCATCACGTGCTGGACCCGCATGCCTGGCAGGATCTGCGCAATGCGGTGATCTACGTGCGCAACATCGAGCGCGGCCTGGCGGCCGTGGATCCTGCCCATGCGCAGGCCTACCGTCAGCGTGCCGACGCCTACGTCGCCCGTATCGAAGCCCTCGACGCCAAGACGCGCGCAACACTCGGCGCCATCGATCCGGCGCGCCGCAAGATTGTTTCTTCGCACGACGCGTTCGGCTATTTTGGCGACGCTTATGGCGTGACCTTCATCCCGGTCGAAGGCCTGTCGACGCAGTCCGAACCCTCGGCCGCCGACGTCGCGCGCATCATCGCCCAAGTGCGCAAGGAACAGGTGCCCGCGCTGTTTGTCGAAAACATCTCCAGCCCGCGCCTGGTCGAGCAGATCGCGCGCGAAACGGGCGCCAAGGTGGGTGGTACGCTCTATTCCGATGCGTTGTCCCAGCCGGGGCAGCCGGGCGCTACCTATCTCGGGATGTTTGAATGGAACGTGGATCAACTCGCCGCGGCGTTGCGGCGCTGAGCGCTGCCGGGGCGGCGGCCGTCCTCATGATGACCGCCGCGCCGGCGCAGGCGCATCCGCACATGTGGATCGACGCCCGCGCCACCGTGGTGTTCGATGCGCAGGGCCGGCTGGCGGCCGTGCGCGAACACTGGCAGTTCGATGAAATGTTCGGCACCTACGCCACGCAGGGGCTCAAGAAGCAGGCCGATGGCAGCTTCTCGCCCGAGATCCTGCGTGGCATGGCCGACGACTGGATGAAGGCACTGGGCGAACCAATCTCGCACTACTTCACGCGCGTGACGGTGCGCGAGGCCATGCAGACCTACGGCCCGCCGCGCGATGCGCGGGTCACGTGGGAGAAGGGCCGTCTGGCGTTGTCGTTCGAGCTGCCGCTCGCGACGCCGGCCAAGGTCGGCCCCGACGGGGTGCAGATCGACATCTACGATCCGACCTACTTCGTGGCCTACGCCTTCGACGCGCCCGGCGCCATCACGATGGCGCAGGCGCCGGCCGGCTGCAAACAGCGCTACCAGAAGCCGCGCGAACTCGACTGGCAGACCATGCAGCAACTGGCGGCGATCCCCGCCGACCCGGAGGCCTTGCCCGATGAGCTCTACGCCATCACCAAGGGCCTCACCCATCGTATCGAGGTGACATGCTCGTAAGGCAGGATTCCCGCGCGCGTCTCTGGCGCGCGGTGTTGTGGCTGTGCGGATCGGTACTGGCGCTGGGCCTGGCGCAGGCTGCGTGGGCCCAGTCCCATCCTTTCGGCGTTCCCGAGTCCGGCGGCGCCGGCCCGGGCTGGATGTCCGGTGTATTCGGCCAGATCGCGGCGTGGCAATCCCACTTCTATCGGCAGCTGACCGGCGCGGTGCGCGCCTGGCAGGCCGACGGCACGGCAGCCTGGCTGCTGCTCGGCCTGTCCTTCGCCTATGGGGTCTTTCATGCGCTCGGGCCCGGGCACGGCAAGGCCGTGATCGCGGCCTATGTGGTGGCGAACCGGCAAACGGCACGCAATGGCGCGATTCTCGCCCTGGTGTCGGCGTTGTTGCAGGCACTGGTCGCCATCGTCATGGTGGCGGTGCTGGGCTGGGTGCTGAGCGTGACCGCCGCCGGCATGAACCGCGCCACCGCCTGGCTCGAGATGGTCTCGTATGGCCTCATCGTGGCGCTGGGACTGTGGCTGGTGTGGCGCAAGGCGGTGCGCCCGTTGTTGCCGGCGCGCGCCGCGAGCCATGCGCATGGCGCTCATGGCGGTGATGTCCATCACGCCGGTCATGATCATGAGCATGCGCACGCACATGAGCATGGGCACCGGCACGGACACGCGGACCAGCCGATGCCTGTGCAGCCGCATGGTCACGCGCATGCACATGCGCACGAGCACGCCCACTCCCATCACGACGATTGTGGTTGCGGTCACGCGCATGTGGCGCCCGCCGACGCCGTTTCCGGCAAGCTGGATCTGCGCCGTGCGACGGCGGCGATCGCGGCGGTGGGCCTGCGCCCGTGCAGCGGCGCGCTGATCGTGCTGGTGTTCGCGCTGGCGCAAGGCTTTTTTATCGCCGGTGTGGCGGCCGCCCTGGCCATGGGCGTTGGCACCGGCCTGACCGTGGCCGTGCTCACGATGCTGGCGGCCTGGGCCCGCGCGGGCGCGGTGCGGTTGGGTGCCCGGCTCTCGTCGCCGGCCGCCGCACGGCTGCGTTATTTGATCGACGCACTGGCCGCCGTCTTCGTGCTGGCCCTCGGCATCCTGCTGCTGGGCGGACAGCTTGCGCTGAATTGAGCGCCGCCCGCACGCGGTTCTGAGTGTTTGCCGGCCATGCGCGATCGCGCGCGAGGCCTTGAAAAGCGGTGCCGGGAGCGATCCCGCGCCGCTTTTTTGCTGCGCATGGCTTGCGTTGGAAAAAGAATGTTATATCATTCCGGCCTTGTTGAAACTATATAACATCCAGGGAGCAGGGCGATGCGAGGCCACAAGCCGGGCAAATCGAGAGGAATGGGGCAGGCGCGCAGCGTGAAGCGCGTGCCGGGTGCGACGGCATTGGCGGGCGGCGCGCTGCGCCGGCCGCACGTGCCGATGCTGGCCATGGCGCTGTGGGCGGCCGCGCCGCTGGCCCAGGCCCAGGCCCAGGCCCAGGCACAGGCACAGGCACAGGCACAGGCACCTGTGCGCGAGCTCGCGCCGGTGACGGTCTCGGCCGATCCGCTCGGCGGCGAGGCCGACCGCGCCACCCGTCCCGTGACCGTGCTCCAGGGCGACGATCTGCTGCTGCGCCGAGGCGCCACGCTGGGCGAGACGCTGGCCAACGAGCCCGGCGTGCATGCCGATACGTTCGGCGCCGGCGCGTCGCGACCCGTGATCCGGGGCCAGACCTCGCCGCGCGTGAAGGTCTTGAGCGATGGCTCCGAGCTGATGGACGCCTCGACCATTTCGCCCGACCACGCGGTCACCACCGAGCCGCTCCTGGCCGAACGCATCGAAGTGCTGCGTGGCCCGGCCGCGCTCTTGTATGGCGGCGGCGCGATCGGCGGCGTGGTCAACGTGATCGACCGCAAGATTCCCACGGCCGTGCCCGATCGCGGCGTCGAGGCCGAGCTCGAACTGCGCGGCTCGACCGGCACGCGTGAACGCGCGGGTGCCGTGGGCATCACCGCCGGCGCGGGCGAATTCGCCGTCCGCGTCGAGGGCCTGAAGCGCCGTTCCGACGACTACCGCGTGCCGAACTGGAGCAGCAACAAGCTCGAAGGCTCGTATGCGGAATCGGCACAGGGCTCGGTGGGCATGTCGTGGATCACGCCGCGCGGCTACGTGGGCGTTTCGTTCACGCACCTGGAGAGCGAGTACGGCCTGCCCGGGCACAACCACGAATACGAAGGTTGCCATCCGCACGGCACGCATCTGCATTGCGGCGGTCACGACGATCACGACCACGACGAAGACGGACACGATCACGACCATGACCACGATCATGGCGCCGTGCCGTACGTGAAGCTGCGCAGCGACCGCGTCGACCTGCGCGCCGAGTATCGGGATCCGTTCGCCGGATTCGAACTGATCCGCCTGCGTGGCGGCCTGACCGACTATCGCCACGACGAGATCGAAGGCGGCGAGGTGGGCACCACCTTCAAGAACCGGGCGCACGACATGCGGCTCGAGCTCACGCACAAGCCGCTGTTCGGCTGGCGCGGGGTCTTCGGCGCGCAACACGCCTACAGCGATTTCCGCGCCGATGGCGAAGAAGCCTTTCTGCCGCGCAGCAAGACCAATACGCTGGGTCTGTTCCTGCTCGAGGAATACCGCCTGGGAGAAAGCTGGCGCTTCGAACTCGGTGCGCGCCAGGATTGGCAGCGCATCCGCCCGACCGGCGACGCGTCCCGCAACAGCCAGAGCGGCACCTCGTATTCCGCCGCCGCCGTGTGGGACTTCGCGCCGCAGTACTCGGCCACGCTGTCGTTCTCGCGTTCGCAGCGTCTGCCCAACGCGCAGGAGCTGTATGCCGATGGCGTGCACCTGGCAACCAACACCTACGAAATCGGTGATGCCGGCCTGGGCCGCGAAACCTCGCGCAATATCGACTTCACGTTGCGCAAGCATTCGGGCGACCTGACCGCGCGCGCCAGCGTGTTCCACAACCGCGTCAGCAACTACATCTACGCCAACACGCTGGATCAGTTCGAAGATTTCCGTCTGATCCAGTACACCCAGCGCGATGCGACGTTCGCGGGTATCGAAGGCGAACTGCGCTATCAGTTCACGCCGGTGTACTCGGCCGGTGTGTTCGGCGATTACGTGCGCGGCAAGCTGACGGGCGGCGACGGCGACCTGCCGCGCATCCCGGCCGCGCGTCTGGGCGTGCGGGCCGATGCGCGCTGGCAGCGTTGGGGCGCGGGCGTGGAGTACGCGCACGTGTTCCGCCAGAACGATATCGCGGCCTATGAGAGCGAGACGCCGGGCTACGACCTGGTGAACGCCACGCTGAGCTATCGCGGTGCGATGGGCCCGACCAGCTACGAGGTGTACCTGCGCGGCAACAACCTGCTCAACAAGCTGGCGTACAACCACGCGTCGTTCATCTCGCGCGTGGCGCCCCTGCCGGGCCGCACGGTGATGCTCGGGGTGCGTCTGACGTATTGATGGAAGGAAGGCGGCGAGGCCTGGCCGGCCGCGCCTAGCCGGCCGCGCCTAGCCGGCCGCGCCTAGCCGGCCGCGCCTAGCCGGCCGCGCCTGGCCGGCCGCGCCTCGCCAGCCGCGCCTGGCCGGCTGCACGTCGACGGGCGACCCGCCGGGGAAAGCTTCAGCGTTTGCGCGTGGCGCGCGGATGCGCCTGGTCGTAGGCGCGCGCCAGGTGCTGGAAGTCGAGCCGGGTGTAGACCTGGGTCGTGGAGATGTTGGCGTGGCCCAGCATCTCCTGCACCGCGCGCAGATCCTGTGCGGACTGCAGCACGTGGCTGGCGAAGCTGTGGCGCAGCACATGCGGATGCACGTGCGAGGGCAGGCCGGCGGCGAGCGCCTGCGCGGCCAGCTGCGCCTGCACCACGCGCGGCGAGATGCGTGCGCCGCGTGCGCCGACGAATAGCGCGGCGGCATCCGCTTCGGTGGGGTCGCGTGCGAGCTGATCGCGCACGGCCAGCCATTGCGCGAGCGCGGTGCGGGCCGAGGCGCCCACGGGCACGCTGCGGCGTTTGCCGCCTTTGCCCAGCACGATCACTTCGCCTTCGGCCAGATCGAGCCAGCCGCGCGACTCATGCTGCGCCGATTTGCGGTATTCGAAATCCAGGCCCACCAGCTCCCACAGCCGCAGCCCGCTCGAATAAAACAGTTCGAATATCGCGTGGTCGCGCTTGCCGGCGGGATCGGTGGCCAGGCGCGCGGGGGCGTGGTCGAGCAGCGCCTGGGCGTGTTCGACGGACAGGGCCTTGGGCAGGGCGCGGGGCGCCTTGGGCGCGCGCACGCCCGAGACCGGATTGCCGGCCAGACCCGCCGTTGGTGCCCACCACTGATAGAAGCCGCGCCAGGCGGCCAGCGTGCGTGCCAGGCTGCGCGGCCCCAGGCCCTGGGCATGCAGGCGCGCGACGAACTGGCGGATGTGGCCGTTGGCCACGCCTTCGGGCGTCACGCGTGCCGCGGCGAGCAGCTGCACCAGACGGCGCAGCTCGTGCCGGTAACCCGACAGCGTGTGGTCGGAATAACGGCGCTGGGTCTGCAGATGCGTCAGCCAGGCCTGCATCGGCGCGGTGAGCGCGATCGTGTCGTCGGCGGGCGCGGTCATGGGGGCGCCTGTGACGGGGCTCAGGCGCGCGGGGTGCGCGCGAGCCGCTGGGCGGCCGCCGAAGCCAGCCGGCCGATGGTTTCGAGAAAGGCCGTGCCCATCTCCGGCGTGAACCGGGCCGGATCGTCGGAGCCCAGCACCAGCAGACCGAAGGCGTCGGCATCGGGCGTGGCGCGCAGCGCCACCAGGGCCAGCGAGCGCGGTTTGCCGTCGAGCCACGAGGCCGCCTCGAACTCGGTGTCGTTGCCGCAATACGGCGTCTTGAGACTGTCGGCGAAGGCGCGCACGTCTTCGGAGACCGGCGCGCCGTAGCCGTCGGCCGGGATCGCGGTGAGGTTCCAGAGACGCAGGGCGGCGTGGTCGAGGTCGAACTGCTCGGCCAGGCCGAGGGCGATCTCGCCCGGCACGTGCGCGGCCTGGTCTTCGGCGAGCAGCCGCGCGCACCACGAGGTGATGCGCGCGCTGATGGATTCGTTGTCGCCGGCGTTGCCGATGAGTTCGTTCAGGCGCCATTCGAGCGTGCGCGTGCGTTCGCGCAGCGTCAGGATCTGGCGTTCGGCCAGCGAGATCGCGCGGTTGCCGTGCGGGCTCGGGATCTGCAGCGTGGAGAACACCTCGGCGTGCGCTTCGAAGAAGCCGGGGTTCTGTTGCAGGAAGTCGGCGATCTCTTGGGCGGAGTAGGCGGGAGCGGTAGTGGACATGACTCGGGGATTAGCGGACGCGACGGCGCGCCGTCAGCGGCTCAGGGCCATGGAGAAGACCAGCGCATCGATGTCGACCTGGCCGTTGAAGACCGACGTGGCCGGCCCGGTGAGGCGCAGGTGCTGGCCGTCGAAGTTGATGGTCAGCACGCCGCCGTGCGTCTGCACGCGCACGGGCGAATCCAGCAGGCCGCGGCGCACGCCGGCGGCGACCGCCGCGCAGGCGCCGGTGCCACAGGCCAGGGTTTCGCCTGCGCCGCGCTCGTAGACGCGCAGCCGGATGTTGTGCGGGTCGATGATCTGCATGAAGCCGACGTTGACCCGGCGGGCAAAGCGCGGATGCGATTCGAGCATCGGGCCGATCACCTCGACCGGGGCCGTCTCGGTGTCTTCGACGATCTGGACCACATGCGGATTGGAAATCGCGATGGCCGAGAGCTCGACACTGCGCGGCAGGGCGGCCTGCGCCCAGCCCGGCGCCGCGTCGAGCGGGAATTCGTAGAGCGTGTCGTGGGCCTGCTGGCGCGACGCCAGACCGGCGGTGTCGAACGGCAGCGCTTCGGGCTCGAAGCGGGTGGTGCCCATGTCGACCGTGACCTGCTGATCGCTGGACTCGTCGAGCACCAGGATGGCGCCGCCCATGATCTCGGCGCGCAGCGGATTTTTGTCGGACAGACCCTGCTCGTGCACGAAGCGCACGAAGCAGCGCGCGCCGTTGCCGCAATGCTCGACTTCGCTGCCGTCGTTATTGAAGATGCGGTAGCGGAAGTCGGCGTCGGGGCGGGTCGAGCGCTCGACCAGCAGGATTTGGTCGGCGCCCACGCCGAAATGACGATCGCCGAGCGCGCGTGCGCGTTCGGGCGTCATGTCGATGGTTTGACGCACGCCGTCGAGCACGACGAAGTCGTTGCCGGCGCCGTGCATTTTGGTGAAGTTCCAGATCATCGGACGATTATCGCCCATTCCGACCGGCAAAAGCAGCGCTCAGTAGAACTTCGCCTCGCCCAGCGGCCGGGTCTTGAAACGGCGGTGCACCCAATAGTATTGGCTGGGGCAGCGGCGCACCCAGCCCTCGATCTCGCGGTTCAGCCGCGCGGTCGCGTCTTCGAGCGAGTCATCGCCGGGGAAATCGGCGAGCTCGGGCAGGACCTCGACGTGATACTTGCCGGTGGCCGGATCCCAGAAGTCCAGGATGGGCAGCACCGCGGCGTTCCATTTGCGCGCGAGCTGCGCGGTGGCGACCAGCGTGGCGGCCTGGACGCCGAAGAAGGGCACGAAGACCGAGCCGTTGCGGCCGAAATCCATGTCGGGCAGGTAATACACCGGCCGCGCTTCGCGGAAATGGCGAATCAGGTCGCGGATGCCGTCCTTGCGGGACACCAGAAACACCTCGTTGAAGCGGGCGCGGCCGGCGCGCACGATCGCGTCCACGTCGGGGTCGCTTTGCGGCGTGTACATGGTGGCGCCGCTGGGCACCTCCATGGTCAGGCGCGTGGCGGCGGCGTCGAGCCCGATGAAGTGGGGCGCCAGCAGGATCACCGGGCGGCCCGAGGCCGCCAGCGTGTTGATGCGATCGGCGCCGGTCTGCGTGACCATCTCCCGAATCGACTCGGGGCTGCCGTACCAGAGCACGCCGCGGTCGACGATGGACTGGCCGAGCGCGCGGAAGTGCTCGCGCACCCATTGCTCGCGCTGCTCGGGGGTGACATCGGGAAAGCAGAGATCGAGATTCTTGCGCACGATGCGAACGCGCGACTTGCCCAGCCGCAGCGCGAGCCAGCCCACGAACGCGCCGGCGCGCTGGCGGCTGGCCGGGCGCAGGCGCGCGAACCAGGTGAACAGCCCGGTGAGGGCGCGGGTCTTGAAGGTGCTCATTGCGTGGCGGTGGCCGGGGCGTCGGCCGGGGCCGGCGGCGCGCCGCGCGGCGTCTTGTAGCGGTTGTAGCCCCACAGATATTGCTGGGGGAAGCGGCGGATCAGCGTTTCCATGGACTGATTGAACAGCGCGGCCTGGGCGGCCGGATCCGCGGGCAGCGGCTCGGGCACGCGCACGTAGTGGATGCGCCAGCCGCGCCCGCCCGGCAGGCGCTCGCCGGCCGTGAGAATGACGGCCACGCCGGTCTGGCTCGCGAGCTTGCCCGGCAGCGTCATGGTGTACGCCATGCGGCCGAAGAACGGCGCCCAGACGCCGTCGCCCACGCCCGGCGCCTGGTCGGGCAGCATGCCGACCGACTCGCCGCGGCGCAGCGCGCGCACGAACTCGCGCACCCCTTGCATGGTGGCCGGGACGGCGTTGACGGCCGAGCTGTTGCGCGCGGTTTCGAGGAGCGGCGCCAGGATCTGCTTGCGCGGCGGGCGGAACATCACCGTCATGGGCATCTGGCGCGACAGATAACGCGCCGTGATCTCGAAGCAGCCCAGGTGCGGCGTGAGAAACAGAATGCCGCGGCCTTCGGCGCGCGCCTGGCTCACCACATCGTTGTCGTCCGAAATAACCTTGGCGAGGCTGTCTTCGTTGCGGAACCAGACCTTGGGCATTTCGACGATCATGGCGCCGATCTCGCCGGCGGCGCGGCGCGCGAAGGCGGGCGAGTCGTAGCCGGCCTGCGCGGCGTTGGCGCGCAGGCGCTGGCGGTATTTGCCGGGCCAGGCGTAGGCGAGACGGCCCAGCACGCGGCCTCCCGCGTGCAGCACGGGCAGCGGCAGGGCGGCGATCAGGCGGAACAGGGCAATCAGCATGAGGAAAATACGGCGATAACGGACGGACGGCGCGCGCGCGGGCGCCACGTCGCGGCGCCAGAATGAAGAACAGGGCCGGAACTCCCGCTGTCCTCTGAGCATAAACCCTGCATTTTCGCCTAAAATCGGCAGGTCGCCGAGTTAACCGACAACTTGCGGGGCGACGACATGGCTTGTGCCATGCCAAATCCGCTAAAGCGTCGCGCCCAGATGACCTCCCGCCAGGGAACCCGATCCGGGGCGCAACGCGCCTCGTTCAACCTGTGCACCGGCTTGGCCGGCTCTGAAGGACGCATCTGTGGCCAACAACGATTTTCTCTTCACTTCCGAATCCGTCTCCGAAGGTCACCCCGACAAGGTCGCTGACCAGATCTCCGACGCGATTCTGGACGCCATCTTCACCCAGGACCCCAACGCGCGTGTCGCCGCCGAAACGCTGTGCAACACCGGTCTCGTCGTCCTGGCCGGTGAAATCACCACGACCGCCAACGTCGACTACATCCAGGTCGCCCGCGACACGATCCGCCGCATCGGTTACGACAACACCGACTATGGCATCGACTACAAGGGTTGCGCGGTGCTGGTCGCCTACGACAAGCAATCGCCCGACATCGCCCAGGGCGTGGATCGCACCTCCGAGGACTACCTGAACCAGGGCGCTGGCGACCAGGGCCTGATGTTCGGCTACGCCTGCGACGAAACCCCCGACCTGATGCCCGCGCCGATCTGGTATTCGCACCGCCTGGTGCAGCGCCAGAGCGAGCTGCGCAAGGACGGCCGTCTGCCGTGGCTGCGCCCGGACGCCAAGTCGCAGGTCACGTTCCGCTATGTCGACGGCCGCCCGGTCGAAGTCGACACGGTCGTGCTCTCGACCCAGCACGCGCCCGAAATCACCCAGGAAGCCATCCGCGAAGCGGTGATCGAAGACATCATCAAGCCTTGCTTCCCCGAAGGCCTGATCACGCCGCAGACCAAGTTCCTGGTCAACCCGACCGGCCGCTTCGTCATCGGCGGCCCGCAAGGCGATTGCGGCCTGACCGGCCGCAAGATCATCGTCGACACCTACGGCGGCGCATGCCCCCACGGTGGCGGCGCCTTCTCGGGCAAGGATCCGTCCAAGGTCGACCGCTCGGCCGCCTACGCCGCCCGTTACGTGGCCAAGAACATCGTGGCCGCCGGCCTGGCGCGCCAGTGCCAGGTGCAGGTCAGCTACGCCATCGGCGTGGCCGAACCGATCAACATCACGGTCTACACCGAAGGCACGGGCGTCATCCCCGACGACCAGATCGCCAAGCTGGTGCGCGAGCACTTCGACCTGCGTCCGAAGGGCATCGTGAACATGCTGGATCTGCTGCGCCCGATCTACAGCAAGACCGCCGCCTACGGCCACTTCGGCCGCTCGGAACCCGAGTTCACCTGGGAAGCCACCGACAAGGTGCAAGCCCTGAAGAAATCGGCCTGATTTCCGATTGGCGGAAAGCCCCGCGGCTCACGATGAGTCGCGGGGCTTTTTTCGTTCTGATCGAGCGCGCGTAGCTGCTGCGTGGGGGCCTGCCCTCCCACCGCCGGGCCGCCCCAAGGTGGGAGCGCCCCCTCGGGGGGCAGCAAGCGAGCGCAGCGAGTGCGGCGTGGGGGCCTGCCCTCCCACCGCCGGGCCGCCCCAAGGTGGGAGCGTGTATGGACCGGGGACATGGGTGACAGGTGTGCGGGGACATGGGTAACAGGTTGACCAGGTTACTTCGCGGTCCTTAAATCGATCTGCCCGAGGCAGTGATGGCAGAAGAAGATATCGAACGT